>CAZGHT010000118.1:0-13535 GCA_964525535.1 uncultured Rhodothermaceae bacterium | reverse complement strand
CTGCTCAACATCCATCAACAAAGCGCTGGCCGCCGCTAAATGCCCACACGCCCTAATACAGGAATGTATAATTCAATTTAATCAGGAAGACGTTATCCGGGAAGATGTCGAACGTGTTGTTTAGCTGGTCGTTGATCGATCGGCTGTACGGCGAGCCGGTCCAGGGCGCGAGGGGGTTGAGCACCTCTTCAGCGCGTCGGCCGTGGGTCCAGACCAGAAATAACGAGGAGCCCGGGCGGTACTCCCATCGAACTACCAGGTTGGATTGCAGGCTGCTCAACGAGAATTCATCGCGCTTGGGAAAGGCATCGAAGTCCGCCATGGTGTCTCGATTCTGCTGAATCTGGAAACGATCGTAGCGACCCCGTGCCGTGAACAACTGGCTGTAGAGCTGTAAGGACAGCTTCGGCGTAAACGTAATCGTGCTCCGCAGGGTAAAATCGAGCGTGCGGGTGTCCCGCTCACCGAAGATAGACACGTAATACCGACCTGGACGGAAGGGTTCGACATCAGCCAGCAACGCATGGAGTACGTCTCCCCCTTCGAACGCCTCAAAGTCAGCATCCAGCAGCTCCTCGGCTACATTGGACTCCTGCCCGATGTGCCAGTTCGTTCCGGACAGCAGGAACGTCTCGTTGGACGACCAGGCGGATACGTCATCGCCCCAGCCGCCGCGCACTTCACCCGAAAGCGATAGACGGGAGCCGAGGTTCATGAGGCCCTCGAGGCTCCATTCGATCTCCCGCCCTCCGTCGTCGAGAAAGGCGACGTTCAGGCCCGGTTCGAGTTGCCAGCTGCGGCGCTCGTCGGTCTCGAAATCGGTCGAGATTTCGAGGCTCGTCGGTTGCGCCCACGGCAATAACCCGCGTGTTTCGTACAGGTCGTAGCCGCCCGTGGGGTTATTCCATTCGACATCCAGGCGAGTACTCTGAAATCCCTGGAACGTGAAGCGAGAACCGACTTCGATGGATTGCCCCATGTCGAGGCCCTCCCTGTAGGAGACTTGTTGGATTACCGAGCCATCCAGGCGTCCTCTCAAAAAAGGGCCGAAGGGTCTTCCGCCGTTGATCTCGTGTTCGACGCGAGAGAGAAAGGCGAAAAAGTTATTCTGTCGCAGCTGACCGATGTCGTTCGGATTAAAGCGGTCGCTGAACACATCCAGGCCGAGGAAGCCATTCCACACCCCCTGGCGCTTGCGTAGCCAGACCTTGCCGGCAAATCCGGTTTCGGCATCGAGTTCCGACCTGAGCCAGTCCCGGTGGGTCAATGCGAAGAATCCCTCGATCCCGTACTGGTTGTCGTTCAGCCGGAGATCCCAGTCGGCGCCGGCTGCCAGGCTCCGGAGATGCCCGTCTCCTGCATCGGCATCATCGAACAGGGTGACGATACCGCCGGCCGAAGAGTACGCCCCGATCTGTTGACTTGCTCTTGCGACCCCGTACCCTCTGGCCGGGTTGAAGTTGTCGCCTGTGGCGGCCCCGAGCACGCCGAAGGAAAGCCCGGACGAGGTACGGCCGGAGAGTTTGGTCGCCCCGATGATCGGCACCTCAGCCCCGATGCGGCGCGTATACAGGAGTTGACCGGGCCCTGCTTCAAACTGATAGATCTGGATGCCTTCGACGAAAAAGGGGCGCCGTTCTTCGAAGAACGTCTCGAAGGCGGTTAGATTCAGCTCGGCCGGATCTGCCTCGACCTGCCCGAAGTCGGGATTGATCGTTGCATCCAGCGTTACGTTGGGGCCCAGCCCGATTTTGAGGTCGCCGCCAACATCCATCGACCGGTGCTGCAACCCCGTACCGAGGGCATCCGGATCTTCTTCGGTCTGCAACCGGGTCACCGTATAGGGCGTCACCTGGATATTTCTTCGCGGCTTCACGTTTTGTATCCCGGCGAGCTGGCCGAACTGCGCCACGAGGTTATCCCGTTGAATACGGGGTACGTGCGGCCATTCCGACTCTTCGCCCAGCCGCGGAATGCGGCGGGTGAAGTGGATGCCCCACGTCTGGATCCGGTCATCGGTAAAGCGAAGCATGCTATAGGGAATCCGCAGTTCGACGACCCACCCTTCGGCCGTGATGCGCGCGTTCGAATACCAGACGGCGTCCCAGGAAGGATCCATACCTCTGGGGGCGTTACCGCCGCGACGGCCGCTGTCTACCCCCTGTATGGCGTCGAACTGGATGCCGGCCGCGTTGACGCCGAACGTATAGGCGGTACGGCGGTCGTAATAAGAGTCGATGGATACCAGGAACCAGTCCGCCCGGTTATAATCATCCCTCCGGCCGAGGGACGGTTCGATCGCGTCAGGCCGATCGTCATACAACATCGCCCCCACGTAGAGGTTATTGGCTCCGTAGAGCACGTACACGTCCGTGGGTTGGGAAGCGGGTGCTCCGTCGACCGGTTCGTACTGTTTGAATTCGGAGATGGCAATCGCCTCCTCCCAGGCCGCTTCGTCGAGCGAGCCGTCGAGGGATATATCCTCCTCCACGAATGACGCCTGCATCACGTTGTCATTTTCTTGCTCGCCGAGCGACACGTTGCGCGTCTGCGCCATGCCGACTACGCCCTGAAAAACATACACGAAGACTAGAAAGGCAATGGAATACGTCTTGACGAGAAGAGGGGTAGAACGTCGCATAATGTGTATCGATTGTTGGTATTAACACGGCGGGCGAAAATATGGAGTAACAACACGGCGTATTTATGGGGAACCTCTCGGCCTACGCCGAACGCAGGATGGCGAGATAATCGCTCAGTATGTACAGGGTAATGTAAAAGGTACATCGGACAGTATGTGTGCGCCTTGTGGCGAATTGCACCAGCACGATTTGAGCAGCACGTAGTGCCATTTATCACGGCTTCATGCAGTTCGTCACTTCGCATGCGTCTTACAGGCTACTGATGCGTACGACTATAAACAGACGACGAGACAACAGGGACCAGGCAAACAGGGACCAGGCAAACAGGGACCAGGCAAACAGGTTAAAGGGCCATCCCCGTGCAGATCTCCGGACCCCTCCCGGTTCGATTCTTGTACGACTTAACATTTTCTTGATGATTTTTATGTCGATCTGTTGCACTATTTAACGGCTAGTAACCATAAGCGCGTTCTTACCGTCTGATCTGCGAAGTATTATAAGGTATTATGAGCCGGCACGTACTTATCTTTCTTTTCTCCCTCTTACTCCTCATTCCCCGGGGGCTTATGGCCCAGGAACGCGAGGATACGAGCCCACACAGCAGCGCCATGCTCGTCAGCGAGGACGCATGGATTCAGCCCGGCGCCCCCTTCACCCTGGGCTTGCGTCTTTCGATGGATCCTGGCTGGCACAGCTACTGGGAGAACCCGGGCGACTCCGGTGAACCCACCGAGATCGAATGGGACCTGCCCGAAAGGTACGCTGCGGGCGACATTCAGTGGCCCTATCCCGAGCGCATCGATGCGCCGCCGTTCCGTACCTACGGTTATTCCGACGAAGTTCTCCTGCTTACCGAAATTACCCCTCCCGCTGACCTGCAGCCAGGCACTCGAGTCGATATCGAAGCGATGGCCTACTGGCTTATCTGCGAAGAGATCTGCCTGCCCGCTGAGGAAGCGGTATCGATCACGCTCCCTGTCAAAAACGAGGAACCGGCAAAGGGGCCGGACTCTGAAGCGTTTTCAACAGCGCGTTCCAGGCATTCCGCGTCGCTCGAAGGCTGGGAATTCCAGGCGGTCAGCAACACCGGCAGCTACGCATTGCGTATCACCCCTCCGGCCGGCGCATCGGTGGATATGGAAGGAGCCTACTTCTTCCCCTCTGACAACACGACTCTGGAGCACGCCGCCCCCCAACCGATTACCCGGGACGGCGATACCTTCCTGATGGCCCTTCAGCAGTCGGAGTATGCCGCCGGCACCGCTGACCGCCTGCGCGGCGCCCTGGTAGCCGGAGAAGGCAACAGCTGGGACACCGAAGGCAGAGTACGCGCATTACGAGTAGATGCCGGCGTCGAGGACGCCCAGAGCGCTTCGGCTGCAACCGGAACGACCTCTTCGGCCGATTCGATGTTTTCGCTGGGCTGGCTTTTGATATTCGGCTTTCTCGGAGGACTCCTCCTCAACCTGATGCCCTGCGTCTTCCCGGTCTTGTCTATCAAAATTCTCGGGTTCGCCCAACATGGCGATCAGGACCGGGCAACGATGACGAAGCACGGATTCGTATTCGGTTTCGGTGTGATTGCGTCGTTCTGGGTCCTGGCGATCCTGTTGCTGGCCCTGCGAGCTGCCGGCAACCAGATCGGATGGGGGTTCCAGTTGCAATCGCCGTTGTTCGTCGCCGGCATGGCACTCCTGTTTTTCGCGATCGGCCTCAACCTGATGGGGGTCTTCGAAATCGGGGGGCAACTGATGCGCCTGGGCGGCCGGATGGAGAGAGCATCAACGCAGCATCCGTACCGGGAGTCGTTTCTCAGCGGGGTACTCGCTACGCTGGTCGCTACGCCCTGTACAGCGCCATTTATGGGGGCGGCCCTGGGCGCCGCGATCGTACTGCCTGCCGCCGAAGCGTTGATGATCTTTACGTCGCTCGGGGTCGGCATGGCTGTGCCCTACGTCGTCTTTTCGATGACGCCGGCCCTTGTCCGGCGCCTGCCCGGGCCGGGCCCCTGGATGGAGACCTTCAAACAGGTCCTCGCTTTTCCCATGCTGGCGACGACGACCTGGCTCGTCTGGGTGTTCGGCAATCAGACGGGCATCGACGGTACGGCTCTCCTGCTCATCGGTCTGCTGTTCCTGGGCCTGGCCCTGTGGGTCATCGGCCGGTGGCCGGCGGTTCAGATCTCGTCGAGGCTGCGCGCCATTACGCGTGGCATCGCCGTGGCAGCGGTTCTCGTCGCTGCCCTGGCCGTCTATTCAGGCGCCTCGTACCAGAAAACGTTCATTGATACCGTGTCCCAGGATGAAGATGCCGCCTGGCAGGCTTTTTCAACCGAACAGGTAGAATCCCTGAGGGCTGAAGGGCGCCCCGTCTTTGTAGATTTTACCGCCGCCTGGTGCCTGACCTGCCAGGTCAACAAGCGAACCACGTTGAATACCCCTACCGTCCAGGCTGCGTTTCGAGAAAAAGGCGTCGCCCTCTTTCAGGCAGACTGGACCAACCAGGACGCCGAGATCACCCGCGCCCTCGAGGCGCATGGTCGAAGCGGCGTCCCTCTGTATGTGCTCTATACCGGTTCGACGGACGACGCGTTCACGCTGCTGCCGGAGATCTTGACCGAGAGCATCGTTTTAGACGCGCTGGCATCGTTGCCGGATCGGAGCTCCTCTACCCCCATGTAAACGCATAACTCCATTAACCAACCCGCTCATACCCATGATTCGATATCAAAACCTTTTTTCTATAGCTTTATTACCTATCTTGCTGTTGTTCCTCACCGGGCTCGATGAGACAGCCAGTCGTGTTGCCGACGATGCGGTCGTCGGAGAATCGGCGCCCGTATTCAGCCTTCCAGGCACGGACGGAAAGACCTATTCGCTCGACGAGTACGAGGGCAAATACGTTGTGCTGGAGTGGTTGAACTTCGGATGCCCGTATGTGAAGCGGCATTACAACTCCGGCAACATGCCTGAGCTGCAAAAAGAGTTTACCGGCAAAGACGTTGTCTGGCTGTCTGTCGTCTCGTCAGCGCCCGGCAAGCAGGGGTATTACGAAGCCGACGCGATGAACAAACAGAACAAAAAGATGGGGGGCTTGCAGACCGCGATCCTGCTCGACCCTGCCGGGGATGTAGGTCGCATGTACGGCGCGCAGACGACGCCCCACATGTATGTGATCAACCCCGAAGGCACGTTGATCTACAAAGGCGGCATCGACGACCAGCCGAGGGCTCGCGAGTCTGAGACGAAAAACGCCAATAATTACGTGCGTGCGGCGCTCACTGAGGCCATGAACGGCAAAGAAGTATCGGTTAAGACGGCCAGGCCGTACGGCTGCGACGTGAAATACCAGTAACAGGAGCTTTCATCGTTCCAGTATACCACGAGCCGCCGGCGGATACCTCCGCCGGCGGCCATTCCATACCACCAAACCACCACACACTATGATCTGGGATCAACTCTCGAAGTACCGCGACGTGGGCCTGCTCGTTTTCAGGCTCGGATTTGGATTAGGCTTTTTATTCTTCCATGGCTGGGGGAAATTGATCGGCGGCCCCGAAACGTGGGCCAACGTCGGCGGAGCCATGAGCATTTTCGGCATCGGATTCGGCCACACTGTTTTTGGATTTCTGGCCGCCTTTGCCGAATCGGTCGGCGGCCTGTTGATCGCCGCCGGCCTGTTCTATCGCCCCGCCGTCGCCCTGCTCGCCTTCACCATGTTCGTAGCGATGACGCGCCATTTCGTCACCGGCGAGGGCTCGCCGGCTCATGCCTTCAAAAATTTGTTCGTGCTGCTCGGCCTCATGCCGCTCGGCCCGGGCAAGTACAGCATCGACGCCCTGATGGCGAAAAAGAAACCGGTGCTCGAAGGCGCGTAGAAATGCAAAAATCGTCTACCGGATAAACGTATACGTATATTTGAGCAGGACGGTCCTGCGTTCCAGGTGCGGCAATACCGGTCGCTCGCGGAAGCGATCGGTGTGCCGGCCTTCGTTGTAGACCACCCACAGGTCGTTGCCTTCACGAAAGTTGTATCGAAATCGAAAATTAGCCGATAAGGCGTCGTTGGCGGTATTGTACTGCAGAAAGGAGCTGACTGATACCTTCGTCGTGAAACCCAGCTGCGCTTTCAGGCGAGCGAGGTGGACGTAGAACTCCTGGTTGCGGTCCGGGAATCGGACCCGGTTGAATTGATAGACAGCGCCCAGTTCGAGCATGCGCGTCACATTCCAGGTTGGCTCCGCCTGAATCTCCACGTTCCAGCCATCGAAAAAGCTCCCGGCCGATACACGCGCATTCGTGCGAATCAGGTTGCCGTCTCGCATCTGATATTGCCATCCCAGAACGTAATAATTGTATTTGCCCGCAGGGACTTCGGTATCCTCCGGAAACTCGACCGGTTCGAGCAGATCTTCATACTGGTACTCGAGATCGAAGGTATGCATGTCGCCCGATTTCATCTGCAGATCCCAGTCGTGCCGCATACGTGCCGATTCCAGGCTGCCGTCCTCATTCCTCAAATACACTTGAGAAAACACGCCCGGCTGGTAGAGACGGACTGGAGAAGACTCTTTCGCGAACCATCCATATTTCAACCGGCCGAACGGCTGTACGAAATCATTACGGGACACAAAGCCGATGCCCGGATTAAACTCCGGCCCCTCCCAGGTGACCGAAGCGATATAAGAGAGGCCCAGATCGCCCCTTCGTTCGAGACGAGCACGCCCGTATCCGTTCACATCGGGCCTGTACGAGTTCGAATAGGTCGAATCATCCCCGAAGGTTTGCGCCCATTTCAGCTCCAGGTATTCGCGATCTGCCACCCGGATGATGCCATCCATGCCGTAGGCTACATTACGGCTCCCATCGGCGCCGAGGCGGGTAGTCACCAGTGCGCCCGCATACGAGTTTGCGTTGAACACCCTGCGCCGAAGGCGATACACGCCGAAATTCTCCGAAGGAAGTACGGAGCTCCTCGCCGTCTGCAAGTTGATGACGCCGAGGTCCCATGCGCCGGCTCTGCCAACCAGCCGCCCGCCGCCAATAATCGGGATGGCCTCCCCCTCGTACAATCCGATCTGGCGAGTGTGAAAGAGGCGGTCGTAACGGCCTTGCGTGCGAAACTCGAAGATGCCGGCTCGTTCCTGGAAGAACTGCCGCTTTTCCGGGACGAACAGAGAAAATCGCGTCAGGTTGACCTGCTCGTCATCCGCCTCAGCCTGTGCGAAATCGGTATTGACCGTCAGATCTAACGTCATATTGTTCGTCACATTGTATTTGACGTCTACCCCGATATCGCTCGTCATGTCGTTATCATGGTCATACAGGGCTTCTTCCTCGTTCAGCACGTTCTCGCTCGACAGGCCGCCGGCCGTATAAGGCGTGATATAGAGGGGCCGCCGGCTGCTGGCATTATCGAGGCGCACCCGCTGAAAGAGAGAAGGCTTCGCGAAAGCCATCGTCCAGTTCGGCGGTATGGCTGGAAACACGTGACGCTCGTTTTTTCGAGAAATATACCGGTGCACACTCAAACCCATCTCGACGCGTCCATTCTGATCCTGAAAACCCAGGCTCGAAAAGGGGATCCGGATTTCGGCGAACCAGCCCTGGTCGTTTCGGCTGGTTGCTGCATCCCAGTATGTATTCCAGCTCTGGTTGATGACTCGTCCAAAGGGGTCGGAACCTCCCCCTTGAAGGTCGTTA
The DNA here is from genome assembly GCA_964525535.1 of uncultured Rhodothermaceae bacterium. GTDB lineage: Bacteria > Bacteroidota > Rhodothermia > Rhodothermales > JAHQVL01 > JAHQVL01. Next base: position 5,191 of record CAZGHT010000118.1, on the reverse strand, counting down.
AAAACGGCCCAGTCCAGCCTGACTCCGTTCGGGGTGGTCATGAACCAGAGTCCGTTTTCGTGATCGTTGAAGGTGTCCAGAATGATGGCGAAGGTATCGTCTCCGCTGTACAGATCTCGGTACATGGAGTTCGCTCTGATGTTTTCGGGCTCCGAATCGTATAATTTGCCGGCTACATAGAGGAATTGATCGTCGTATCCTACACGGATCTCCGTAGCCTCGGTCATAGGGTCCTCGAAGACCGGCTCGTGGGTCGTGAGCGGTAGAGGGGTCAGGGAACTCCAGCCGGCATCGTCGATACGTCCATCGATTAATACAGGGCCCGAGATCCGTTCCAGCACCAGGACTTCGTCGGGCTCGATCCGCACGTTTTGTGCAACCGCAACCGGGAGCTCCGCTAAAAACACAACAGGACAAACAAGGCAGACGGCCTGAATCAGACGATTCAGCGCATTCCAATTCAACACATTCGTGGTGGGCATAGTGGCAGGGGTAGAAAAGGGTACTGGTATCGGTTCTCATGCAGGGTCCTCCCTCACACGGGTTCTGTACATCCCTCAGACCCCCCTGGAATTTCCAATAAACGATCCAAGATACAAAGGCGTGTGGACATTTAGCGGCGGCCAGCGCTTTTTTGATGGATGTTGAGCAGATCAAGGCGCATTCCGAGACGCGATGCGGGGTATCTCGCGAGGAATGGTACGCAGCGATGCACAACATCGGCGAAAAAGAGCGGATGCCGATGAATGTCCACACGCCCTAAAGCAGGCATTACATGAACAGCACGGATTCTTCAAGTTGTGTGTCCATGTGACGAACGGCACCACCGACATTTCAACGGTATTTCAGGAGCTTATGTAATCCACGTGCATTTCGCACACGAGCCGTGCGTTCCAGCATTTCTTTCAGACATTTCCCGTCAATCGTGCGTATCATAGGTCGATGAAGTGCCTGTAGCCCCTAAGGGCGGATGCAGATGAATGCCTACACGTCCAAGTTCATGCGCCGAATACTATGACGGCAATACTATGACGGCAATACTATGACGGCAGAAGCCCCAGATACGACATACCGGCTTTCCAGCGGCCCCCAGCGATCTTTGCGGAGACGATGGATCGAAGCAGGTTTGATCGTATTCTTCTGGTCGGCGGTAGCTTTGCTGACACTGGGACGGGAAATTCTCAGCCCCCACAAGGCACATCTGGGCCTGCGAGAAGGCGAAGCACTCCATGCGGTTCTCGAGATCGGCGTCTGGGCGCTGATCACCCCCTTCATCTTCTGGGTCACACCGCACCTGCTGCCGGACCGGGTCGGATGGTTCAGGACGGTGACCGTCAGCATTTTGCTCGGCGTCGTCGTAGCGGTCGTCGTCGACCTGATCGATCACCTGTTGTGGAATACTCTGGTCCCCGATGGAGGGTATCGGCCCGTCTCTGTTCAAGTGGTTCTCAGCAATTTCCATTTTCTGAACGAGTTTTTCGTCTACATCGCCTTGCTAGTGGCCGGCTTCGGGCGCGCCTACTTCTTGCGGTACCAGGAGCATCACCGGGAAGCGATGCAGTTGCGTATGGACGCGGCGAGGCTGCAGACGCACCTGGCTGAAGCGCGGCTTCGGGCTTTACGCATGCAAATCAACCCCCACTTCCTCTTTAATACCCTGCACATCATCTCCGACCATTTCGAGGAGGACCCTCGCACGGCGCGCCGTATGATTGCGCGCCTGAGCGACATCCTGCGGTATACATTCGAAGGCACCGAAACGCGCGAAGTCCCTCTCAGGGAGGAGCTCCAGTTTTTGGACGGGTACCTGGACATCCAGCGGTTCCGTTTCGAGGACCGCCTCGACGTGAAGATCGATGTGTCCGACGAAGCGCTCGAGGCGCTGGTGCCTACCCTGATTTTGCAGCCCCTCGTCGAGAATGCCATCAAACACGGCGTAAATCAGATCGAAGCGCAGGGCATTATCGCGATCCGGGCCTGGCGTGACGGGGAGAACCTTCATATACGCGTCGCCGACAACGGCCCGGGACAACCGCAGATGAATGGGCAGGTGTTCAACACGAAGGGCATCGGATTGCGCAATACCCGGGAGCGCCTGGAGACGCTCTACGGGCCCGGTCAGCGATTCTCGGCCGAGTCGCCGCCGGTCGGAGGGTTCGTCGCCTACATGGTGCTGCCCTACCATACGAGCAGCGACTATTTCCTTTCCTCCGTAGAACAGTAACATGGGTACAACAGGCACCATCCGCGTTCTCATTGTCGACGACGAGCCCGGCGCTCGCCGGCGCCTGGAACGGCTGCTAAAAACAGAAGAAGACGTGGAATTCGTGGCGCAGGCCGGTACGGGGCGTGAAGCCCTGGCAGCCATCGAACAACAGCAGCCCGATCTCGTCTTTCTGGACGTTCAGATGCCCAAGATGTCGGGGATCGACGTGGTGCGCACCGTCGGCGCGGAGCGCATGCCCCTGGTCATCTTCGTGACCGCCTACGATCAGTACGCCGTTCAGGCCTTCGAGCTCGCCGCCCTCGATTACCTGATGAAACCCTTCGACGACGAACGCTTCGAACAGACGCTCGAACGCGCCCGGCGGGCCCTCGTCAAAGCGCCGGGCCATGCCCTCTCGGAACGCCTCGAAGCCCTGATTCATTCGTTCGAACACACGAACCCTCCCCAGGCGACGACGACGCCAAAATACCTGGAACGCATCGCGGTGGACATTCGCGGGCAACTGCGTATCGTTCCGGTGGATACGATCGATTTCATCACGGCCAGCGGCAATTACGTCTACCTGCACGTCGGCGAAGAGAAGTTGCTCGTTCGCGACCAGATGCAAAAACTGGACGACAAGCTCCCCCCCGATCAATTTTACCGCATCCATCGCAGTTCGATCGTACGGCTGGACGAGATCGAGCGACTCATCGTGAACCCGGGCGGGGACTACGCCGTACGGCTTCGCAACCACAAACAGCTCAAAGTCAGCCGCAACCGATGGGGCGAACTCGCCCTGCGCCTGGGCATCGAAACGCCCACGGAGGAAGGGCGTCTGGGAGCGTGAGGGCCCTCTCTTTCCCCATGCCCGGTTTTCCTGCGAGAAACGGTCTTCTCAGGGCCGGTCCACGAGGGCAACCCAGCCCCCAGCCCCCGGCGTCTTCAGATCGACCCTTCGCCCTCCCTCGAGGTCGAGCGGCGAAGACCAGCGGCTGTTTTGAATATCGAGCCACCTGGCAACAAACGCCCCACGGGCCTCTGTGAGGTCGAGCTGCACTTCGCCCCCGGCCGGAAACAGGATTGCATACTGCTCCCCGGGTACGTAGGACAGGTAGGCTTCGTCCGGGCTCCGCTCGTGCAGCCGGTCACTGTCAACGTCCGGGGTTGCCTTGAAGACGTCGAACGCCTCGACCAGCATGCGGGCGCTGCGGATGTGGGCCTGCGCCTCTTCGCTCAGTCCGATACCTGAGGGCGGTCGATGAAACCGCGTCGACGCGGCCCCACCGACCACGTTGCGCCAGAAGCGTTCGATGCCGTGCTCCGGTCCGTCCGTCCACTCCCCACGCGGCCCCCCGTACGTCTTCGTATGATTGATCGGCCGCGGTTGATCGGCGATATAAGCACGGGCCCATTGGAGCTTGTCCCAGTGCTCCTGATCCAGCTTGCGGCTGTTCTGGGAAATATCGACGAAGTCGTAGATCTCGGGGTGGTCCAGGGTCGCCCGGTGCTGTTCGTGGTCGAGGTCGTGATTCTGGTACATCTCGGCGACCCTGACCGGCCGGCCTTCTCCAGCCGCCCATTCCTTGATATAGCCGGCCCAGTACCACCCCCACTCGGGCGGATACTGCGTGAAGATCTCGTTGGTCATGCAATACAGCACGTTGTTATACGCGAGGCTTTCGGACAACAGCCGGTCCACGAATCGCTTCTGGTAGGCCAACACGACCTCGTTGTTTTCCACACCGGGCGCCGTAAGGAAAAAGTCGTGACGGGTGTCCCAGTAGCTCCCGTATTTTTCGGCCTGAAGCCCGCTTTCTTCCTCCGTATAATTGACGTTGTTGGCCGGATTCCAGGGATTTTCGTCCCAGAACCCGTAAAAGTCGTGAAAGGCCCAGATCTCGATCTGCACGATGACGTCGCGTTCGCGGGTCAGCTCCAGCAAGCGGCGGAATCGGTCCCAGTACGCTTCGTTCCAGGAATCCAGGTCGTAGCGGCCGTCCGGGGTCCGGGCGAAAGGCTGCACGTTGCCTTCGTCACGGGCGCTCATCGTGTTGCGGATGTAATTGCCGCCGACCGAGGCCAGCAGATCGAGGTGCGCTTCGAGGTCAGGAATCTGAAACAGGTTGTCGTCCTTCGTGCCGCCGAGCAGCATGACCGGTTCCCCCTCGTATTGCCAGAAGCGGGGGTTTAACGAATAGGGCTGGATGTGGTCCCCCTGCGTCCCAGGGGAGGATGCGCGGCGATACACCTCGTCGAGTTTCGTGCCGTCGGGGAGCGTCCCCGACTGGTACCAGAAGTCGCCTTCGACCCGGCAGTCGAACGAGATGGATTGCCCGATGAAGCTGCGCGCGGCGTGGTATTCGACGACTTCGGTGTACGTGTTGCCGTGGACGGTATACGAGCCGCCGCCCCCACTGGTGGGGATGTCGTTCGACGCCTCGTTTTGCTCGACGAAGGCCCAGTGCGTCTGGCTGAGCACCTTGAGGCCGGGCGGGTCGCCGATGTCGATCTCCCGCACCGTGCCGTCCGGATCCGTGAAGGTGAGCTGGTAGACTTCCCAGGCGCCGGCGGGATCGCACGACTGGGCCCGCGACCCGGCATACGGAAGGGCGAGTACGACAAAAAGGAAAAGGTATCGGATGGAATACATGAGCGATGATGGGTTGTGTGGGTATTCGATCTATCTCATAGAAACGCGCTGACGCTCCAGCGACAGCGAGGCATGCCCAAGGAGCCAATCACTGACCTCCTCTAAGGATTGATACAATTGTTGGGCCCCCCTGCCAACCGGGGCTCGAGCCGGCGGCGATTCAGTAACTCTGCATTATACGTATTAATGAGTGATGTTACGCATCTGTGCACAGGGGTTGGCTGAGTCGCCTCATGAATGGGATTCACCTTGCGCAGTCGCTCATAAGATTGTCATTCCGAGCCTGCCGAGGAATCTGTCATTTAGTGATGGTACGCAGGTTGTGCACAGCA
>CAZGHT010000117.1:0-13891 GCA_964525535.1 uncultured Rhodothermaceae bacterium | reverse complement strand
AATTAATGGATGGTACGCATCTGTGCGTTATCGTTTTGCCACAACGGCTTTGCATACCTGCAAAGCCGGGTAAACCAGCCTGCTGTGCACAACCTGCGTATCATCACGAATCAAGTGTTTGTAGTTATGAGGCTCGCTGTCTTGATAGAGGTCTCGATAGCTTGAGCGGCCTCAGGATTACTCGGAATACCTGCCCGGCCATGCTTTTTTCTGTACTCTGCCTTTGGCTCGCTGCCCTGCCTGCTCTGGATCGGTTTTCGATCGCCGAGGGAGTCGTCATCAATGAGATCCTGTTCGCCCCGGCTGGCGGCGAGTCCGAATTCGTAGAACTGCTGAACACGGGGCCGCGTACGGTCAATGCCTGCGAGCTGTCCATGTCAGACAACCGGGGCGTCTTTCAACCGGTCTGCGAGGGATTTCACGCTCTGGACCCCGGTGCTTTTGTCGTTCTCGCGCAAGATGGGCCGGCCTTCGCGCTTCGATTCCCGGGCGTAGAAGCCATCGTTCCGCCTTCCTGGCCGGCGCTCAACAACTCGGGAGACTCGGTCTCGTTGGATCGGGCAGGCGTTCTCATCGACGAGGTACGCTTCGAGGCGAGCTGGGGCGAGCGAGGTAAATCGATCGAACGGGTCGATCCCGCGGGGCCCTCCAGCCATGCCTTCAACTGGGCGGTATCTATCGCTCCATCGGGGGCAACTCCAGGCGTTCGCAACAGCCGGTATGCGCCGGACCGCCAGCCTCCCCGGGTACTCCTTGCCGAGGTCATACCGCGTTTCACGGTTTTCGTCGCATGGTCGGAACCCGTTGAGCCGGCGCACCTCACGCCGGAGAATTTCCGGATCCAGCGTACCGCTCCAGATAGCGTCCGGCTACTCTCCCCCCAGACTGCAACCCTGATCTTTGGGGCGCCCGTCGAGGGCGACCGGTTGATCACGCAGCAAATCAGCGACCTGGCCGGCAACGCCGGCGGCGTAGCCACAACGCCATTGTCGTATGTGCCGTCGGCCGGCGATCTGGTCATCAATGAAATCATGTACGAGCCGCTCGCTGACCCCTTCGACTTTCACCCAGACCAACCGGAGTATATCGAAATACACAACCCCTCCGGCCGAACGTTCAGCCTCAGGACCCTCCGGCTGACCGGCATGCCGGATGAACGAGGGGATGCAGACACCCTGGCCTCGGGCGTCCCGTATCCCGTACTCGTCCCTTTCGGTTTCGCAGTGCTCTATGCGAGAAGGAGCCTGGCCATCGAAGAGCGCTCCGTTCTCACGGACGCCTTTCCCTTCCCTCCGCTTCCGGAGCCGTCCATAATCTTTTTGCCCGTGGGCCGATCCAGCCTATCGCTTTCCAATAACGGAGACTTCGTCCGACTATCCACGCCCGGCACGGGGCCGATCGACGAGCTCACGTATTCGCCGGACTGGCACCACCCTGCCCTGGCCTCGACGCGCGGCATCGCCCTGGAGCGGAGATCCCCCTTCGCCGCCTCCGACGACGGCGCCAACTGGTCGAGCTCCGCAGCTCCGGAGGGCGGCTCCCCCGGGCAACCGAACACGGTCCGCGTCGCCGAATCCGACAGCGCACCCTCGGAAGTCGTCATCTCACCGGTCGTCTTTTCTCCCGACGGCGATGGCCTGGACGACGCACTGACGGTCCTGATCCGCCTCGACCAGCCGCCCCAGTCCGTCCGCGTTCGAATCTTCGACAGCGAAGGGCGGCACGTCCACACACTCGCGCAGGACGTGCTCGGGGGCGCGACGACGACCCTGGTCTGGGACGGGCGTGACAATAGTGGACGGCTGCTGTCTCCTGGACTATACATTTTCCTGATCGAAGCCCTGGACCTCGGCGAGGGCCGGGTCCGCGCATTCAAAAAAACAGCCGTGCTGGCCACGGGCGCCCTGAGATGACCGCACGAAACGAGCACAGGATACAATAACAGAATGGGTGGGTGCGACTTCGCCCCGGGCGCTCAAGAAAACCTGCGGAAGGCCGATATACAGGATCAGGTTGCGATCCGTGAACGTATCGGTGGGGTGCACGCTGCCGTTTTTTGTTCTTTGCGATGATGTGGCATACGCTTTTTCGAAGGGCGCCGGGCGATCCGCAGGGAACAGCAAAATAGCCCTATCGTTCCAAAAGTGTTATCTGGAAAAAAAGTCCTCTAGCTGTTCCACAACAAAAGATCGACGTGATGTCCGATACCGCTGTCAATAGTCAAACTGCTCCGGTAACCTTGAGTGCTCGTGCATCTGAGGAGATCAAACACATCATGGCGTCGAAGGAAATCCCTGAAGGGTTCGGCCTTCGCATAGGCGTCCGAGGTGGTGGTTGTTCCGGCATGAGTTACATCCTAGGCTTTGACAAAAAGCGGGAGCAGGATCTCATGTTTGACCTGGATGGCATTTCGGTTTACGTTGATAAGCGCCACGGCTTATATCTGTTCGGCACGCAGATTGATTATCATGATGGATTAAACGCACGGGGGTTTACGTTCGAGAACCCCAACGCCGTTTCGACGTGCGGGTGTGGCTCCAGTTTTGCAGCCTGACGGGCGCCTGGTATCGATCTACATGCATCGACCGGTCACCCGGTGAGTGATTCCCACTGGTTTTGCAGGTAAGGGCAAAAGCATCGTCTTTGCGGACGAACTAAGGAACTGCCCCGGTAGCGTTCGGTTAACATACCTACGTTTCCGTTGATGGCCGGAGTTGTCGCACTGGAACGAACAACTCCATGAGACGAAGTAGAGGCCTTCGCCGTGGACCGAATAGTTTTGCATCGTGCCAACCTACAGCAATTATTCAAGCTTTTTTTAACGAGCCTGGGTAGCGTATACCCGGCTCAGAATGCATAAGGCATGGAAGGGAATTTCTCAAACCGTGTACGCGACGTGATCTCTTACAGCAGAGAAGAGGCCATTCGTCTGGGTCACGACTATATCGGTACCGAACATTTACTGCTCGGCATCATTCGTGAAGGCGAAGGGATAGCGGTCAAAATTCTGCGTAATCTGGGCTGCGATTTATTCAAGCTCAAAAAAGCGATCGAAGACACCGTACGCTCCACAGGCGGCACACTTACTGTCGGCAATATCCCGTTAACCAAACAAGCAGAAAAAGTTTTAAAAATCACGTATCTCGAGGCCAAACTGTACAAGAGTGACGTCATAGGTACGGAACACCTCTTACTCAGTCTCTTACGTGACGATGAAAATATCGCCGCTCAAATCTTACAACAAGGCTTCTCCATCACCTACGATGCGGTTCGCGCTGAACTCGATTCGATCATTAGCGGCAAAGCGTCCGCGTCGGGAGGTGGTCGCATGGGAAGCCCTTCGTCCTCAGGATACGGAAAAGAGCGTAGTAAAATGGAAAAGAGCAAAACACCAGTATTAGATAACTTCGGCCGCGATCTCACCAAACTGGCCGAAGAAGGCAAGCTCGACCCCATCGTTGGACGTGAGCGGGAGATCGAACGTGTGGCCCAGGTCTTGAGTCGCCGCAAGAAAAACAACCCCGTACTCATCGGAGAACCCGGCGTGGGCAAGACGGCGATTGCCGAAGGGCTTGCGATGCGGATTGTCCAGCGCAATGTCAGCCGCGTGCTGTATGACAAGCGCATCGTCACGCTGGACCTGGCCGCGCTCGTGGCAGGGACGAAGTACCGGGGCCAGTTCGAGGAGCGCATGAAAGCCGTCATGAATGAGCTGGAAAAAAGCCCGGACGTCATCCTGTTCATCGACGAGCTGCATACGATCGTCGGCGCCGGTGGCGCCTCAGGCAGCCTCGACGCCTCCAACATGTTCAAGCCGGCCCTCGCCCGCGGGGAAATCCAGTGCATCGGCGCCACCACGCTGGACGAGTACCGCCAGTACATCGAGAAGGACGGCGCCCTCGACCGGCGCTTCCAGAAAATTATCGTCGACCCCTCGACGCCCGAAGAGACCGTCGAAATCCTGCACAACATCAAAGACAAGTACGAAGAGCACCACAACGTACGCTATTCGTCAGAAGCGATCGAGCTGGCAGTGCAGCTGAGCGATCGCTATATCACCGATCGATTCCTGCCCGATAAAGCGATCGACGTCATGGACGAGGCAGGATCCCGGGTTCACCTCTCTAATATCCGCGTGCCGAAGGAGATTGTCGACATCGAAGACCAGATCGAGAAAATCCGCGAGGAGAAAAATCGGGTCGTGAAGAGCCAGCGGTTCGAAGAAGCCGCTCGCCTCCGGGATTCGGAGAAGAAACTTCAGGAAGAGCTCGAAGTCGCCAAAAAAGACTGGGAGCGCAAGGCGGAAACAGAGGTGCACGACGTCACCAAACAAAACATCGCGGAAGTGGTCGCCATGATGACCAGCATCCCGGTGGATAAAATTTCCGAGCCGGAAAGCGCCAAGCTGATGGTGATGGAAGATGAACTCAAGGGCCGCGTCGTCGGCCAGGATGAACCCATCGGCAAGCTCTCACGCGCCATTCGAAGAACGCGAGCCGGCCTCAAAGACCCCAAACGCCCGATCGGCTCGTTCATCTTTCTCGGACCCACCGGGGTCGGTAAAACCGAACTCGCGAAGGTGCTCACGCAGTATCTCTTCGATTCTCAGGATTCCTTGATCCGCATCGACATGAGTGAGTACATGGAGAAGTTTTCCGTAAGCCGCCTCGTCGGTGCGCCTCCAGGATACGTAGGCTACGAAGAAGGCGGCCAGCTCACCGAGAAAGTACGCCGAAAACCGTATTCGGTCGTCCTGCTCGATGAAATCGAGAAAGCCCACCCCGATGTGTTCAATATCTTGCTCCAGGTGCTCGACGATGGCATTCTCACCGATGGGCTGGGGCGCCGGGTCGACTTCCGGAATACGATTATCATCATGACCTCCAATATCGGGGCGCGTGATATCAAGAATCTCGGAAAAGGCATCGGCTTCGCGCAGGGCGAGCAAGATTTCAACTACGCCTCGTTGAAAAGTACGGTCGAAGACGCCCTGAAACGCGTCTTCAACCCCGAGTTCCTCAACCGTATCGACGATGTGATCGTATTTCACCCGCTCGAGAAGCATCATATTTACGAGATCATCGACCTCATGGCCAAAGACCTCTTCCAGCGCGCCAACGACGTCGGTATCGACGTCGTCCTGGACGAACCAGCGAAGAACTTCCTGGTCGAAAAAGGATACGACGCCAAGTTCGGCGCCCGGCCGTTGAGACGGGCCATTCAGAAGTATGTCGAGGACCCCATGGCTGAGGCTATTCTCGGCAATAACCTGGCGAACGGGGACAAAATCGTGATCACCCACGACGGCAACGAGGAAACCAACGAACTGTCGATCGAGGCCGCCAAAACCGAAAAGCCGGCTTCGTCGAAATCCAAGAAAAACGCGAAACAGCCCCCTAAAGACGACGCTTCCGACAAATCGAAGCCGAAGACGGCCGAAAAAAGCACGGACTAACGCGGGAGTAACGGTGTTACGCATTTGTGCGCCACCGTTCAGCCACAACGGCTTTGACATAGCTAAAGCCGACGGAAACCGAAACGAGGGATGTTGATGAGGGCGGGACCGCCTGCCTCGTCGGCATCCCTTGTTTTCTATATGGATTTTACTTGACGGTGCCTTGCAGCAGAATCCCCAGGCCACCGTCAATGCGGACCGCCTGCCCCGTGATGAAGGCCGCTTCGTCGCTGCACAGGTACGCGATCAGAGCGGCAATCTCTTCAGCCGTCGCGATCCGATTCACCAGATGCATCCCGCGAACCTCCTCATAAAGCGCCTCCGGGTTGCCTGTCAGCTCTGCCGTCTTACGCACCATAGGAGTATCTACCGTTCCGGGACATACGGCCACAGAGCGAATGGCCGGGGCGTAATCGACGGCCACACTGCGAGTCAGGCCTAACATCGCCGCTTTGCTGGTCGTATAAGGTGCTACGTTCTCCTGGGTATGAAAGCTCTGTACGCTGGCCACGTTGACGACCACCCCGCCCCCTCTGCGTTGCATGCTCGGGATCGCAAACCGGGCGCACAAATAGGCGCTCTTCAGATTTACGGCCATCACGCGATCCCACTCTTCCTCGGGCGTGGTCGTCACTGTGCCGTAATGCTGAATGCCGGCATTGTTGACGAGAAGATCGATCTCGCCGAAGGTCTCTACGGTGCGCATCACCGCTTGCTCGACCGCCCGGCTGTCCGTTACATCGCACCGAAGAAATGACGCCGAGGGATTGTCCTCGACGACTGTCGAAGCAGTTTCGTCGATGTCGAGCAGCATCACTCGAGCCCCCTCGGCCAGAAATCGATCGGCCGTCGCCGCTCCGATTCCTTTCGACGCCCCGGTCACTATCGCCGTTTTCCCTGTGAATCTGTTCATCTAATCAATACCCTATCCTGATTCCGGTTACCATGACATTGCCGCCGCACCATTCCTGGATCCTTCTTCGGCGATCTGCATCTCCCTATAGAAGCCCATCACCAGTACCTTTTGGAGCGGCCGTACACCGGATAACGGCGATAGGGATCTACAGGCTCTTTTTTGATGATCACGCGAAGAACGATCGCGAGGACAACGCCCGCCACAAATCCTCCGACGTGAGCGCCGTACGCAACGCCCCCCGACGCCGGGCCGCCGGCCATCGTCAACATGCCCCAACCGCTCACGACCTGGAGCAGTATCCACATCCCGATGGCCAGAAAAGCCGGCACCGAGATGATGAACCAGAACACGAGCGCGTGCACCCTGTTTCTCGGAAAAAGAATCATATACGCCCCCAATACACCGGCGATCGCACCCGAAGCCCCCAGGTTTGGCACCACCCCGCCGGGGCTCAACCACACCTGCACGCCTGTCGCTATGATCCCACTGAGCACGTAGAACAGAATGAACGGGATTCTTCCGAATCGCTGCTCCACGTTGTCCCCAAATATCCAGAGAAACAAGAGGTTGCCCACCAGATGCACCCAGTTCGCATGCATGAACATCGCACTGAATACGGTCAGATAGATGGGAGTAGGCCCCGGATAGTGTTCAATGACAACCATCTCGTCTCTAAACATGACGTTCTGCGGAGCGATCAGATCGACCCCGTTCCAGAGCTCATACGGGATAACGCTCCAACCATGCGTGAAAACCTCATTGCCGCCGGCATGCTGAAAAAAAACGAACACGATTATATTAATAACAACCAGACTTATCGTGACGTAAGCGACTCCGTGTAGATTTCGATTGTCATCTCCTATGGGAAAAAGCATGGGGATTCAAAAACAAACGACAGGTAGTTAAGTATAGCGCGGTACACACGCCTAAGATGGCATAACCATCTCAAGAAAGCAACAAGAAGACGCCCGCCGCGAAAAAGAAGCTCGAATTCGCTTCAGGGAATCTGGCAATGATCAAACGTATCGCAGTATTGGGACTCGGATTAATAGGTGGGTCGATCGCTCTCGCCCTGAAGAAACACAGAAAGGACCTTCATATCAACGGCTTCGACCGGCATGACGTCCTCGACAAAGCGCTCGAACGGAAGGCGATAGACACCCCCTGTGTTAATTCGTACGATGCGGTACGGTATGCCGATCTCGTCATACTGGCGCTACCGATCAAGAAAATCCTATTCTTTCTGACAGAGATCGCCCCCCACTTAAAGGCCGGCTGCATCGTCACCGATGTGGGATCGGTCAAAGGCCCCGTACTGGTGCACGCCCGGAACGTGCTTCCTGATAACGTGACGTTTATCGGAGGGCACCCAATGGCCGGATCCGAGAAAAGCGGCATCCACCATTCAGATCCGTTTCTATTTGAGAACGCGACTTATGCCTTGTGCCCTTCGGCTCCTATGGCGGCGTCGACGCCGGGCCTGCTCGTCCCGGGCGTTGAGTCCCTCGCAGCCATCATTGAGGCCATCGGCGCCAACGTCATCCTCATTGACGCGGAAAAACACGACCGTATAGCTGCTGCTGTGTCTCACCTCCCTCAGCTGCTGGCCGTCACGCTGATGAACTACGTCGGCAACTTTCAGGAACATGACGAAACCTATCTCAGGCTTGCCGCAGGGGGGTTTAGAGACATGACGCGCATCGCCTCATCGCGGTTCGACATGTGGAAAGACATTCTCGAAGCCAACGAAGGGCCGATCGTGGATGCGCTTGCCGGGTTTTCGACCCAGCTGGACCAGCTCCGCCAGACCTTCGAGGAGGATCGCCCGGGGCCGCTCCGGTCTGCGTTTCAAAAAGCGCGTTCTTCGAGAAATCTCATCCCCAAAGATTCCAAGGGGTTCCTGCATCCCCTGGCGGACGTCTATGTATATGCGGAAGACAAACCTGGATTTTTATATCACCTGACGAAAATACTGCATGAGGCCTCGATCAACATCAAAGACCTCGAACTTCTGAAAATCCGGGAAGGGATCGAAGGAGTTTTCCGGATCGGCTTCGAAGATCAGCCCACCGCCGGCCGGGCCATAGAGACGCTGTCCGAATCCGGATACGAGGCGTTTTCGTTATGACCCCTTGCATCTTCTGAGGCGCTTTGGGTGTATAAAAAAAGAATTTTCGTTTGAGCTATGTTCTTTTTATTCAAAACGTTACGGCCATACGGCGTTTACATTGATTATGGATTCGTAGCGCTGTATTATGATGAACTATGCACGTATCATATATGTATATATTCGAATATCGGAACGCAGGGAAGTCAACCTGCTCATGGAATTACGCGAAATAAATAGAGCTCCTTTGTTAAAAAGAACCCCACTGCATAGTGTACATGTTGAACTCGGCGCTCGTATGATGCCTTTCGCAGGGTACGTCATGCCCGTCCAGTATACGGGGATTGTAGCCGAACACCTCGCCGTACGCCTGAAAGTGGGGCTGTTCGACGTCAGCCATATGGGCGAATTCATCGTCGAAGGCCCCCATGCGGCCGAGTTCCTGCAATATCTGCTCACGAACGACGTGTCGCGCCTGGTCGACGGAAAAGCGATGTACACCCTGATGTGCAACGACAACGGCGGCATCGTGGACGACCTGCTCGTATACCGGCTCCATGCCTCCAAATACATGCTCGTCGTGAATGCGGCGAACATCCAGAAGGATCTGGCCTGGATGCAGTCCAAAAACAGCCATAATGCCGTCATCCGCGACGTCTCAGACCAGACCGCGCTGCTGGCCGTGCAGGGCCCCGGCGCCTTCGATCTCGTCCAGCGGTTGACGGACATTCCGATTTCCGACCTCGGCTATTACCGCTTCACCGAGGCGGACGCACAGGCCTTCCTCGGGCTCGACGGCGTCCTGCTCTCACGCACCGGCTATACCGGTGAACCCGGCCTCGAAATTTATTGCCGCTCCGAGGACGTCGTGACCCTCTGGCATGAGCTGATGGAGGACATGGAGACGACGGGGCTTCTGCCGGCCGGCCTGGGCGCCCGCGATACACTTCGCCTGGAGGCCGGCTTCTGCCTGTACGGAAATGACATCACGGACGACACGAACCCGCTAGAGGCCGGCCTGGGCTGGGTGACCAAATTCGACAAGGGGGACTTCGTCGGCCGTGCATCCCTGCTGGCGGTGAAAGAACAATCGCCCGCCCGTACATTGATCGGGTTTATACTGGAGGAACGCGGCATCCCCCGGCAGGGCTACCCCATCCTCAACGCCGAGGGCGAAGCCATTGGGACGGTAACGAGCGGGTCCCAATCGCCCATGTTGGACAAAGGCATCGGGCTTGGCTACGTTGTCAACGACCCGGCCTATACGACCCCGGGCCGGCAGATAACGATCTCGATACGTTCAAAAAACCATACGGCACTCATCGCCAAGCCCCCTTTTCATAAATCCTAACGATTCAGGGAATGGCTGACTCAAAAAATACCGTGGGCGCCGGGGCAGCTACCGCCCCTATTATACCGTACGAGCGCAGGGGCCAGCTGCTCGGGCTGATTCTGATATTCGTTTCGATCTCCATTTTGCTGGCTATGCTGAGCTACAACCCGGAGGACCCGATCTACGCGTTGATCGCTCAATCGAAAGAAGATCAGGCGTTTACCACCTGGGACGCCCTCACGACCGAAAACAACACCACGAACTGGCTCGGCTTTATGGGTGCGCTCGTGGCAAATGGCCTGATTTCCAACTTCCTGGGGAGGCCTTCCATCGTCGTACCCATCCTCTCCTTTTTCTGGGGTTGGCTTTTCGTGCGCCGGCACCCCTCCCTGTACCTGCCTATATATACGGTCTACGGCTTGCTGGGCGCGTTCGAATTCGCCTGTTTGTTCGGATGGTCCTCCCTGACGTTCAACGTCAACCTGACCCAGTGGAGCGGGGCACTCGGCCTGATGGTCGCGGATTTTCTGACCAAGGCCCTCGGCGCCGTCGGCAGCCTGATTGCCATCCTCATGTCGATGCTCATCACGCTGATCCTTCTCGTCGATAGAGACCTTGACGATACCATTGCGCGTATCGAGGAAGCCACAGGGGCGCTCTGGGAACTGCTCGTCAGTATGGGCCGCTTCCTGGTGGAGTATATTCGAACGAGTATGCGGATGATCAAAGACAAACGCTCCGGAGGCGACGACCTCAGCACGTTGCCGGCCTATGCCGAGACCGGCTTCGCCCTCGAGGAACCCGGTCCCCCCCCGCCGCGGCCTCCATCAGACGACCGTGAGGAGGACGAAAACTACGATGACGATGCCCTGGATTTGCTGACCTATCGAAACAAGGTAGCCAAAGGGGATGGCGCCCACGGAGAAGCTACGGCCGCTCCCCCCAGGGAGCAACCGGAGGAGATCGACGCTTTTCCGCTCCCGCCTGAAGGGCCTCGACTCAACGACTTTCTGCGCCAGCAGATGAGCCAGAAATCAGGCGACGACGCAACGGGAGGTCCCTCCCCCATCGCCCCTCTGCCTTCCTCTACGAGGCCGGGGTCGCGCCCCGGGCAGTCCGTCGGCCTGGACGTCAACACCCGCACGACGCCCTCGGGGCAGCTCGAACTCACCGTGCAGCGCCCGATACAGGAAGAACGAGCGGATAAAATCGCGAACACGGCAGCCAATGTGCAACTGGCTGAACACCGGTATCGCTACCCGTCCGTGGAACTCCTGGACAAATCCAATTCCGAGATCTCGATCGACTACGCCGAGCTCGAAGAAAACAAGCAGATTCTGCTGGACAAGCTGGCCACCTACAACATCGAAATATCGAATATCAACGCGATCGTCGGCCCCACGATTACGCTGTACGAGTTGACGCCGGCGCCCGGCATCAAGATCAGCAAAATCAAAGCGCTCGAAGACGACCTGGCCATGGCCATGGCTGCGCGAGGGATCCGCATGGTGGCTCCGATACCCGGCAAGTCGGCAATCGGCGTCGAAATACCCAACCGGCACCGCGAGGTCGTCCGGCTCCGCGACCTTATCGCCACCAAGCGATTCCGGGACAACAAGATGCGATTGCCCCTGCCGCTGGGCAAAACCATCGAAGGCCAGGTGTCCATCCACGACATCACCACGATGCCCCACCTGCTCATCGCCGGGGCCACCGGTTCCGGTAAATCGGTCTGCCTCAACGCGCTGATCACGAGCCTGCTCTACGCCTGCCACCCCTCGAACCTGCGTTTTGTGATGATCGATCCGAAAAAAATCGAACTTCAGCAATACAGCCGGATCGTCGATCACTACCTGGCGATGCCTCCAGAATCGGAGTCCCCCATCATTACGGACGTCTCCCAGGCGCTGGGCGTGCTGCGAAGCTGCGAACGGGAGATGGACTTCAGGTATAATCTGCTCCAGAAAGCCATGGTGCGCAGCCTGCACGAATATAACCTGAAGTTCAGAAACGGTGATTTGTCCCCCGAAGAAGGCCACCGCCACTTCCCGTACCTCGTCGTTGTGGTAGACGAGCTGGCCGACCTGATGCTGACGGCCGGCAAAGAAATCGAAGGGCCTATCGCCCGCCTGGCGCAGATGGCGCGTGCCGTTGGCATTCACCTGGTCCTCGCTACGCAGAGACCCTCGGTAGACGTGATCACGGGACTGATCAAGGCCAACTTCCCGGCGCGCGTGGCATTCCAGGTGGCCTCGAAAGTGGATTCCCGGACGATCCTCGACCAGAACGGCGCGGAAGGGCTGGTCGGTAACGGCGACATGCTGTACATGAAAGGCAGCCAGGTCACGCGCCTTCAAGGGCCCTTCGTGTCCGTCGATGAGGTGGATTGCATCTCCGAATTTATCGCCGAGCAACCCGGGCCGGGACCATATTACCTCCCTTCTATCGAAGATACACCCCAGCTAACGGTCGAAAGCTCGAACAGCAACGACCGGGACGAATTATTTGAAGAAGCGGCGCGCATCATCGTGGAAAGCCAGCAAGGCTCGGTCTCTCTCCTTCAACGAAAATTGTCCATAGGGTATACCCGTTCCGCTCGTATCGTAGACCAGCTCGAGAACGCCGGCATCGTCGGCCCCTTCGAGGGCTCGAAAGCCCGGCAAGTCCTCGTATCAGACGAACTCACACTCCGCGAGGTGCTCGACGAGCTGTAACCGTTTCTGAGTATATACACACGAGTTTTGTCCAGTCAGCCTGGTCAGATCCCGTCGAGGGCAGGCTCTCGACTACGCTCGGGATACGTGCAATTAGCGGGCTGCTTACCCGACAAAATTCATGTGACTGCACGTACCCTTTCTCAACCTACTGCGAACCATCGTCCATGCCCGGACCTTCTCTTCCAACCGTAGGCATCCTCGGCGGCGGTCAGCTCGGAAGAATGCTGGCGCTGGCTGCAATCCGCATGGGGATACAGGTTCGATTCTTGATCCCTGAATCGGCGGGACCCGTCGAAGGCATCGGCTTCACCGATGTGGGGGACTGGAACGATCCATACGTGCTCGCTGCCTTTGCCGAAAAATGCGATGTAATCACGGTCGAGAGTGAATGGGCTCCTCTGGAACACGTCGAAGCCCTGCCCCCTCCGATCCCTCCGTTGCGGCCTTCCCCCCGATCGTTGTCGCTAATCCGAGACAAAGGCGTGCAAAAGAAGCTGCTCGCAGACGCCAACTTACCGGTCCCCGATTTCGCCTGCTGCGCTTCGATCGAAGAAGCCATCGGGGCGGCAGAGCGATTTTCATTTCCCGTGGTATTGAAACGTTTTCAGGGTTCGTACGATGGATACGGCAACGCCACGGTCCGTGACAGGAGGAGTATCGAGCTCGCCTGGGAAAAACTCGCTGACGAACGCGGGTTGCTCGTCGAGTCCTGGGTGCCTTTCGTGCGTGAGCTCTCTGTACTTATCGCCCGGCGTCCGGGAGGAGAGCAGGTGACCTATCCGGTTGCCTATACGGAGCAGCGAGACCACCGCTGCCATGCGGTCGAGGTGCCGGCCCAGATCAGCGCCTCCACCGAAGAGCAGGCACGCCGGATCGGCCTGAAGGCCGTAGAAGCCGTTGACGGTATTGGTGTTACGGCGGTCGAGCTGTTCGAGCGTGAAGACGGAACGATCCTCGTCAACGAACTCGCTCCCCGGCCCCATAATACAGGGCATTATTCGATCGAAGGCTGCCATACGTCGCAATTTGAAAACCACCTCAGGGGTATCCTGGATTGGCCCCTGGGCGATCCTTCCCTGAGAGCGCCCCACGCCGTGATGGTGAACGTGTTGGGCCAGGAGTCTCTCCCCGGGCAGGGCTGCAACATACAAGACGCCCTGGACGTACCGGGCGTCGCCGTTCATCTATACGGAAAAAAGGAAGCCCACCCCGGACGAAAGATGGGGCACGTTACGGCAACGGGAACCGCCCCTGGCCCTATACGCAAACGCGCTGAACGGGCAGCCTCTTCGATCAGGTTTTAACGTTAATCAGTGATGTTACGCGAACTGTGCACAGCAGCCTGGTTTACGCGGCTTTGCAA
>CAZGHT010000116.1:0-14054 GCA_964525535.1 uncultured Rhodothermaceae bacterium | reverse complement strand
GCCATTACTGCCCAGGCGAGCAGCACTGTATTGCAGTATCGAATCAACGTTGAGGCCATGACCAGAGCATATCGAGAGATATTTATGCGTATATTAATACACACTGACCATTCTTTCAACTGAAAAGCGTATTGCCTGTCATTATTCTTTTTAAACGCAGCCTTCTATGAAACGAATCAACTTTACCGTTGATGAACCGACGCTAACCCTTCTCAATGAGCTAGCCGGGCGGTACTACAAGGGCAACAAATCGAAAACCGTGCGCGCTGCTCTGGAGAGCCTGGCAGCACACTCAGGCCACATGGGGTGGATAATACGAGGGTATGTACCCGTGGAAGCAGGCGTGGACACTACCTGCCATACCTGCCAAACGCCCCATCGGAAAGGGGATGTATTGTTTCGGCCGGTCTTTGAGCGGGGCCGCGGCCCTGAGGCGTATCCCCATATTCCAAGCGAAAGCTGGATGGACTGCCCCGATTGCGCAGAACAACAATTCAAGGGCTAAGAGCCTATCCGAACACCTCAAAAGCAGGTTTTCGGATCTAAGTGAGGTGTTATCTTCCTGGAGCCTGGCGCTTTCTCGCTTTAGGGCTGGTTGCACTATGGAGTATGTTGTCAGGCCATACGGCAATCGCCCAGATCGCCACGGACACTCCTGGCCTCGGTCATTTCCTAAATCTATTCTCTCAGAAATGCCGTATTATTGGAATTCTATGTTGGTTGTTTAATATTCCTGCATGAACCCCCGCCTTTGCGGTAATTAACAGATGTTACGCGCCGGATGCGCATAGGTCCTGCCAGAGCGGCTTTGCACGTGTGCAAAGCCGTGTCAATCAGGCTGCCGTGCACAACCTGCGTAACACGACTAATTAACACTGTATCGTGAATAAAATTGTAACAGGATACCACGATGAAGGATTGCCTGGTGTTAGTCACCCTTTTTTGTTTCGCACTGTTCTTGTCCGGTTGCCAGCGTGAGACCGCCGGCGAAGTAAGCGCTGACCCTCAAACGTTAGATGCCTGGACGTTCATCCAGGTCGATGACAGTCGCAGCCGGCGGGCGTTTGGTCTCGCCATGGGTGACCTGTCGGGAGATGGCCTGGCCGACATTACATCCGGGCCATACGTCTACCTGAATCCAGGCGCCGATATGACTGCTGCCTGGCGCCGCATCGAGCTGGAAGAGAAGATGGATGCGTTGTTGATTACCGATATTGACGGCGATGCGTATGCAGACCTCATCGCAGCAGCGTGCAATGAACAGTTCTGGATAGAGGCACAAGACATCGCTGCGACTTCCTGGGAAGCGCGTCGTATTGGTACGTTATCCATCTGCGGCCATAACATGAGTACGCAAGGTTATGCCCTGGCACAGTTTGAGCCGGGCGGCAAGCCTGAAATCTTACTCGCCGGCGATAGCCTTTTCTACTTCGTAATACCAGACAATCTGGAAACGGATCATTGGCCTTATCGCGTCATTACGGCGGAGGGATTCGGGTATGCAACCGGGGATATCGATGGCGATGGACTCGTGGATGTCGCCGGCCACCGGCGGGTTGAAAACGAAAATGACGTAGTGCCCGGGACCGCGCGGACGCAGTGGTGGAATAGCGAAGTGATATGGTGGAAGAACCCAGGCGTGGAGGCCGGCTCGTGGACTGCCTCTCGCATTGGACAGGCCACCCATGCAGATCGGTTCGAGCTGGCTGACTTTAATGGCGATGGCCGGCTGGATCTTGCCATCAGCGAAGAGCGCTGGTGGGGGCTCGAGCCAAATAGCAACCTTGTTTGGTTTGAAGGCCCTGAGAACCCCCATGACGAATGGACGCCGCATACAATCGTCACGCAATATTCGATGAACAACCTTGATGTGGCAGATGCTGACAACGATGGCGATTGGGATATCGCGACAAGCGAACACCGGATGCCTAAAGAAGGCATGGTGCTTGAAGAAATCGAACGCACTCAAATTTGGGAGAACGATGGCCTGGGGCAGTTTACCCAACACGACTTGCCCGATGGGCGTGAAAGCCACCTGGGTGCACAACTGCACGACCTGGACCGTGACGGAGACCTGGACCTCGTCAGCATTGCGTGGAGAAATCCAGAAAATCTCTACATCTGGAGAAATGATGCTGTCGCTGAATAACGGGTGTTACGCGAACTGTGCACAACAGGCTGGTTTCCAGGCATTTGTCCATTTCTAACCAAAATCGAGCAGGTGGGGCCAGGCACTAACAGTATCTTAACAATCTGGCAAAGCGTGCGTTACAACTTTTATGCACGGGGGGTAGAATTTAAGGACCTATATCATCAACAAAACTACCCCTTATGTCCATTACCTCACCTGCGCCATTTGGTTATCTCCTATTCCTGCTGGTTTGCACGTGTATAGGATGCATTCCCGGAGATCGCACCGATACCTGGATTGTTACGGCGCCGGCAGAAGGCCGTTACACCGAAATCGACAGAACGGGCACGACGGTCATTCCGAACGGCCGGCTCATCCGCCCGGTTGGACAGTCTGTGCAGGTCGCACCGCATCCGTATGGCCTCACCCTCAGCCCCGACGGCTCGACAGCTATCACGTCGAATTCTGGCGTTCGACCGTTTTCCATTTCGATTATTCGAGGCATAGACACGGGGGAGCTGACCGTCCAGCAGGTTCCTGAAGGCGCACAGACCGACGAGGGCGTGCTCGCTGCCGTGTTTATGGGGCTGGCTGTGTCGAACGACGGCTCAACCCTCTATGCAGGCGGAGGCCAGGAAGGCAAAGTTATTCTGTTTGACCTGAATACAGGCGATCGGATCGGAGACATCGACGCGAACAGCGCTTTCGGAGGACAAAACTACGAGGACAGCTATCTCGGCGACCTGGTCCTCAGCGATGACAACAGCATGCTCTATGCGGTGGACCAGACGAATTTCCGTGTAATTGCGATAGACCTGGACGGCCGGCAGATTGTAGGAAGCGTCTCTGTTGGGCGTTATCCGTTCGGAATTACACTGACGCCTGACCAATCGCGGGTGTATGTGGCTAACGTGGGCATGTACGAGTATTCGATGCTGGAGGGCCTGGACGCGGAATCGGACCCACCGCGGCTGGGGACGTCCTTTCCGCCATTTGCGCAGGGAAGTAAGGAGGCACGGGAGGGCACGGAGGCAGAGGGGTATGGGGTTCCCGGCCTGGGTGATCCCAATGTTGATGAAAGTTTTTCCGTGTGGGGCATCGACGTGTCGGACCCGGCATCGCCCAACGTGATTTCACGCATCAAAACGGGGTTCCTGGTGGGCGAGAAAGTGGAAGATTTCCCAACCGTTGGAGGTTCGAGCCCTAACTCGCTGGTGTCCACCGATACGCGCGTCATCGTAACGAATGGCAATAACGACAGCATTTCAATTATCGATACCGAGCAGGATAGCGTAGTCGCAGATTTGTGGTTGCAACTCGATGAACGCCTGGGCAACCTGCGTGGGCACATCCCCTTCGGCATCGCCCTCTCGCCCGATGGAGGGCGTCTGTACATCGCTGAGTCCGGCATCAATGCAGTGGCAGTGGTCGACCTGGAGCGCCTGGAGGTTCTTGGCCACATACCGGTAGGCTGGTTTCCCTCTAAAGTGGCCATCACCCCGGATGGAACCAGGCTGATCGTAGCCAACGCCAAAGGGTGGGGCAGCGGGCCGAATGGGGGGAGCACATTCGACATCGATGAGCGAGGCAGCTATATTGGTAACCTGATGAACGGCTTCGTGTCTGTCCTGGATATTCCTGCGGACAACGAGCTGCCCCAACTTACTGAGCAGGTGGTTTCCAACAACTTCTTGTTCCGCAAATCAGATGACCCTGCATTCGCGGATCGCGGCAACAACCCCATCCCGCTTTATGCCGGCCAGAAAGAATCGCCCATCAAGCACCTGGTGTTTATCACCAAGGAGAACCGTACGTACGATGAGGTTTTTGGACAACGAACAGGGGCCCGGGGAGCGGCTGAACTGGCTCGTTACGGGCTGGACGTCACCGTTACGCGTGCTGATGGATCGGTGACCGTCGAAGGCGCCGACGTCATGCCCAATCACCACGCGTTGGCCGATCGATTCGGAATCAGCGACAACTTCTACGTCGATTCCGACGTCTCTGCCGATGGCCATCGCTGGCTTGTGGGTGTCTACCCCAATGAGTGGGTTGAAACTGGCGTATCGGCCAGCTATGGCGGCGGGCGGCGCATGAAAATTCCCTCAACGGCTCCAGGCATGCTGGCCTTCGTGGGCTCGTCTGGAGCTATTTACCCGGAGGACTATAATGAAGCCGGCTCTATCTGGGAGCACTTCGACCGGTTCGACATCGATTTCTTCAATTTCGGGCTCGGTTTTGAATTCGCGCCAGCCATCGAAACCCAGGAATTCAAGTATACGGGAATTCGACTGCCTGTCAACTACCCCATGCCGGGGCCGCTCCTGGAGCGGACGTCTCGCAAATATGCCACCTACAATATGAATATCCCGGACCAGTTCCGGGTGGATATGTTCATCGAGGAATTCGAAGAACGCTGGATGGGTGAAGGCAAAACGATGCCCCGGGTGGTGACGATGATGCTGCCCAACGATCATGGAGATCGCCCGCGCCCGGATGATGGGTATCCCTTCGGAGAGAGTTACATGCTCGATAACGACCTGGCGTTGGGAAGAGTCGTCGAATACCTGTCCCGCACACCCTACTGGAACGAAATGGCGATCGTGGTGACTGAGGACGACGCCCAGGGAGGCGTAGACCACATCGACGCCCATCGCAGTCTGCTGATGGTGATTTCCCCTTACGCGAAGCAAGGACACGTATCGACCGTGCACTACAGCTTCAGCAGTATCATGAAAACCTTCTGGCACGTGCTGGGAACCCCCTACCTGAATCAGTACGACGCAGGCGCCACGGACCTCGCAGACTTTTTCACCGACGCACCAGATTTCACCCCATACGACGCGATTGCCCCCGACCTGCGTGTCTTTAATCCGGAGAATGCACTCGATCCGCTAGACGAGGAATTTAACTGGGAAGCGCTAAGTGAATCTCCAGTTATGGATGACGTAGAGACCATGCAAGCCTGGGCAGCAGAGGAAGACGAGAAGCGCCGAAAGAGGGATGAACAATAAATGCTTTTGATATACCTCTATGATTAGAATTGCCCCCGCCTGCCTGGCTCCCCTGTTCTTCATTCTATCGTTCTTTTCACCCACCCTGCGTCCTGTTCACGCGCAACAATCGCAACGAGACTCGCTGGCATTGGCGGGCTTTTTCGACGAGGTTGTCGTCACGGCTACCCGGCGGGAAGCCCGATTATTTGACGTGCCACGGACGCTTACGTTTGTCGAGGCTTCTCAGCTCTATGAACGAAACTATCACACGACCCCGGACGCCCTGGCTGAATTACCCGGGGTTCACATGCAAAAAACGAATCTGGGGGGTGGGTCGCCGTTCATCCGTGGGCTGACGGGGAAGCAAATCCTCATTCTTATCGACGGCATCCGGCTGAATAACTCCACGTTCCGTTTCGGCCCCAATCAATATCTGAATACGGTAGACCCGTACATCACCGACCAGGCAGAAGTCGTGTTTGGCCCCGGTTCGGTTTTGTATGGATCAGACGCTCTGGGCGGAGTCGTAAACATTCGTACCCGGCAGCCAGGCGGTAACGATAACAACGCAGGTGCTCGCGCATACCAGCGAATCGCTTCGGCCGAGCAAAGTACGGTAACTCGGGTTGATCTGGAGGGTGTACTGGGTACAATTGCGCTGATAGCGGGGGGCACCTACAAACGCTTTGGCGATCTGCGCGCAGGGAGCGGGGCGAGCCCCGTCGGAGCGATCGATGTAGACGGTGTGCAGCCCTTCACGGGATACGACGAAGTGAATTTTAACTCGGGCATCCAGGTCCCTGCAGGCCGAGGAGGGACCGTCCGCGCACAGTACTTCTTCACCCGGCAGGACGACGTCCCGAAAAGCAACAACCTCATCGTCAATGACTACTACGATACCCCAGACGTTGAGAATGCCTTTGCCCCCCAACAGTTGCACTTCGGGTATGTGAAGTTCGATCAAGCAGTGGAGGGTTTTGTTGCTGCACTGGAAGCGAATGCATCCCTGAATGTTCAGACAGAAGGGCGCCGGAGACGCCGAGCCGGGCGTGATTTTACGGACTTTTCCGAAGATGAAATCACTACTCTGGGCGCCGGGATTCAGCTTATGAGCCGGCCCTGGAATCGCCAGACCCTCTCGGCCGGCCTTGATTTATATCACGACGACATCGCATCAAACGGCTTCAGGGAGCAGGATGACGGCACGGTCATGGACCAGCGCGGCCGCTTCCCTGACGGAACCACCTACACCACCTTCGGCGCCTTCGTTCAGGACCAGGTTTATATGTCACAACGGTGGACGATGAACCTGGGGCTGCGGTACTCCCAATTCAACATAACGTCCGACCTCGGCGGTATTCAGATCGGACCGCTCGGTACCCTGGATGAAGTAGACAATACGTATTCGGATTTAACCTGGAGCGTGGAACACCTGGTCAAGGTCCATCCCAATGTTAACTTCTTTGGCAACATAGCCCGGGGATTCCGCGCACCCAACGTAGACGACCTCGCCGTGGACGGAGCCTGGGATTCGGGACGCGACGTACCCAACCCGAATATCGACCCCGAGCAGGTCATTCAGTATGAAGCAGGGGTCAAAGTGGATCGGGGTAATCTATCATTCGGACTTTCGCTGTTCGAAAATCGATTTGACGACCTCATACAACGAGCCTTCCTCGACGCAGGAGCCGATGGAGAAGAAGGGACTGGAGACGATTTATTTCAGTTCGAGAATGTAGCAGAAGCTGTAATCCGGGGCGGTGAATTTAGCGGCCAGTGGCTCTTCGTAACCACCGAACGCAGTTTTTTCCAGGTCACGGGACAGGCCAGCTACATCTGGGGAAAAAGCCTGGACGACGACTCCCCCATCAGACGCATCCCCCCTCCTCTCGGGCGGTTCGGGGTCCGGTGGGACCATTTTCAAAGCAAAGGCTGGCTGGAAGCTTTTGTGCGAGGCGCCTTGAAGCAAGACCGGCTATCCGGTGGCGATATGAGGGATGAACGCATCCCTGAGGGCGGCACACCAGGATGGGCCACGTTGAATCTACGCGGAGGCCTTTACCTTTCGAAACACCTGTCCTTGAATGTCGGCCTCGAAAATATAACCAACACCAGATACCGGTTTCACGGTTCAGGGATCGACGCCCCTGGATTCAATGTGATTGCAGGACTGATCGTAACCACACGCTAGACTTTAAACGTTTTCTCATGATACGTCACTATTTCGTACTCGTCCTGTTTCTACTTTTCGCCTCGGGTTGCACGGAACAGCCCCAGCGGCAGATCGCCGATTTATCGGAACGCGAAAACTGGCTGCCCACCGGCGTGGTTCTGGATCCTGCCGGCCCAACCTTCGACATTGGCCCTTTGCCCTTGAACATGCGCGTTTCTCCCGAGGGGGATCGGGCTGTCATGCTGCTCAGTGGATGGCGCATGCAAGGGATTCAGGTCGTGGACCCGGTTTCCCAGGACGTCGTTCAGACCCTGGAACAGGACGCTGCTTTTGTAGGACTCGCCTTCTCAGCGGACGGTAGTACGTTATATGCCTCAGGGGGCAACCAGGACGTTGTGTACCTGTACGACTGGTCGAATGGAACGGCCTCATTGCAGGATAGCCTCATTCTTGCTGAGAAGGAGCCCGGTGCTCCAGGCACCCGCTATCCCGCCGGGCTGGCCCTCTCACCCGACGGAACCCACCTGTACGTAGCCGAAAACCTGGGGGATCAACTGGCCGTCATCGACCTCACCTCAGGCGCCGTGGTCCAGCGCCTGGATACCGGACGGTACCCCTATGAGATTGAGGTCCACGACGACGGAAGAGTGTTCGTATCGATCTGGAATTACGACCACCTCCTGGTTTTCGAGCCCGATGGCGCTAACCGGTTGCAGGATCAGGCCGTCCTGGTGCCCGTTGCGCGCCGGCCATCCGCCATGACCATGAACGAGGCCGGTACGAGGCTCTATGCCGTTTCAGCAAGTACCGATCGCATTACGGTGCTCGACACCGAATCGCTAGAGGTCATCGCCTTACTCGAAGATCCAGCCCCCGAAGGCCCCCACGAGGGCAGTACACCGAATGCCCTGCTCCTTTCCGGGGACGAAACCCGTCTGTACGTTGCCGAAGCAGACAACAATGCCATCGCCGTATTCGACCTGTCCGCTGAAACATCCGGCATATCGAGTGCGACAGGCGACGACAGCTTGATCGGGCGCATCCCGGTAGGCTGGTATCCAACCGCAATGGTTATGGTAAACGGCGCCCTCGTCGTTGCCAACGGAAAAGGGCGTGGTACGAGCGCCAATGCCGAAACCGGCCATCGATTCGGCCAACCCCGAAATCCGGATGGCTACCCCCTCGGGCAGATATCGGGCACAATCACACTCCTTGACGATATAGAAAACACGGACCTTTCACCCCTGACGGACCGAGTAGCGGCAGCGAACAACTGGGACATCGAACGAGAGGCCCCCGTCTTCCCTCCCTTCGAACATGTGATCTACATCATCAAAGAAAACCGCACCTACGATCAAGTGTTCGGGGACATGCCGGAAGGCGACGGGGATTCGTCACTGGTGTATTTCCCCCGTCCCGTTACCCCTAACCACCATGCACTCGCTGACCGGTTCGGGCTCTACGACCGCTTCTTCGTGAACGCGGAAGCCAGTCCGGACGGCCACAACTGGTCGATGGCAGCGTATACGACGGACTACCTCCAGAAAACGGTGCCTAGCCTGTACTCTGGCCGGGGCCGCACGTACGACTATGAAGGGATGAACCGGTTCAGATACGATACGACTCCCCCTGACCCCGATGAATTCGATGACGTGGCCGAGCCCGCGATGGGATACCTGTGGGATCTGGCGCAGCGAAAAGGGATCACGTTCCGGAATTTTGGGGAGTTCGTCATACCAGAATATGTAGATGAGGATGCCGACATGCCCACCGGCTACAAAGGCAATAAACCATTCCTGGAGGCGAATACCGACCCTGACTTCCCGGGCTACAATCTGTCCATCCCCGATGTGCAACGTGCTGAAGTGTGGATCGAAGCGTTAAACAGCTACATCGAGGCAGACGAAATGCCGCAGTTTCAGATTCTGCGTATCCCGAACGACCATACCGCAGGCGGGCGGGCCGGAGCGCTAACCCCGCGTGCCTACATGGCCGATAACGACCTGGCCGTTGGCATGATCGTCGAGGCGCTTTCAAATTCTCCCTTCTGGGCGACCTCTATCGTGTTTATCGTTGAGGACGACTCCCAGAACGGACCCGATCACGTCGACTCCCACCGTGCTCCGTTCCTGGTGGTCTCTCCGTACAACAGACCGGGCGTAGTATCCAGATTCGTCAACACAACCGACGCGCTCGCAACCATGGAAGGAATTCTGGGGCTGGATGCGTTGTCACAGTTCGACTATTACGGCCGGCCTCTCGTCGATGTATTCTCGGAGGTACCGGACCTGACCCCTTACACTGCGCTCATCCCCGACGTGCCCATGGACGAACGAAACCCAGAGGAAGGGCTTGCTGCCGAACTTTCAGAAGAACTTGATTTCGACTTCGAGGATATCGCAAATGAAGACCTCTTCAACCGCGTGTTATGGATGACCATAAAAGGCGAAGACAGGCCTTATCCGGGTGTTAGAAGGGCATCGATGCTCGAGATGAATATGCAGAGCACTACCCTCCGATTTTCCCCCTGATCAATAGCTGAAGGACAGATGGATTAGGACTTCGTAGATGCTGTTTGTTATTGCTGGCGAATCCCTTATTACAGTCATTCCCAACTCGATTGGGAATCCAGAAAACGCAGAAATGGATTTAAACGGTCTCTGGATCCCGCATCAAGTGCGGGATGACGCTTCCTATTCATGTAGAGTCTGACTTCGCCAGCAATCATCATGTAGACGCGTCCTACACCACTCCTACACCACGATGCATAGAAATCCAGAGGTCGAACTGCGCTTCATACAATTCTATTTCCAGGGTAGTATCGCTTTTTTGCGAAGTCGATATTTCGTAAAACACATTTGGACGGAAGTTTGCTCAGCATAGTAAAGACATCGAGCGATAGTTAATCCTAAGTTCCATCGTATATGTTTATAACCTCGTCTCCTTATATACATACAACCTCTGGCATTTATCAGCGTTAGATTTGAGTAATATCAACCAGATAAGTGCTGTTACGCGAACTGTGCACAGCAGCCTGGTTATCGTGGCTTTGCATACCTGCAAAGCCGCTCTCGCAGTACCTATCCGCATCCGGCGCGTAACATCTGTTATGTAGTATTTTTAGTGTTAGGTATGCACGTTGAATTGTACCTTAGAAGAGACTAATCGGAGTTATGGTCGTATAATGAACCTGATAACTCGTCTTTGAACAAATGAAAAACAAGCATCGTCAAATTCGAATTAGTACGCTTCAGAATCAGGGCAAAGAATCTGATTTAGTCCAGTCTACTCCCGCTGAACGTTTGGGTATGATGTGGCAGTTGGCCATCGATGCCTGGCTTTTTAAAGGAGAACATCTTGCTAAATCCAGACTATCGCGACATATTACAAATCTTCTCCGATAGAGGGGTAGAATTCCTGCTTGTGGGCGCCTATGCACTGGCCGCTCACGGATACCCACGCGCCACAGGTGACATTGATCTTTGGATAAATCCCACATCCAACAATGCGTCAAGAGTCATACAAGCTCTCGCGCTATTTGGGGCGCCGCTTTCAGATATCTCACAATCAGACTTTGAGACTCCTGAGATCGTTTTCCAAATAGGAATTGAGCCAAACAGAATCGATATTCTTACTCAGATTAGCGGCGTGAATGACTTTAAGGAGGCCTGGTTGACTCGAATTGAAGTAACGATTGAGGGAATAAAGATTCCTGTAATTGGCAAGGATTTATTCATCCGAAACAAAAAATCCACCGGACGCCCTAAAGATCTCGCAGATCTAGCATGGCTCGAGCAATCCGACTAACAGATGTTACGCGCCGGATGCGCATCCGTGCTGCCAGAGCGGCTTTGCACGGTTGCAAAGCCGCGTAAACCAGGCTGCTGCGCACAGTTCGCGTAACATCACTTAATAACGGATGTTACGCATCTGTGCGTAATCGTTTTGCCCGTACGGCTTTGAATGCGCTCAGGTAGGTAAAAAACGGCTGCAAGGCAGTCATTCAAAGCCGGCAAGACAGGGTGCTGTGCACAGTTCGCGTAACATCACTTAATAAACTCTTTTAACATAGCATTGAACTCCTCCGGTCGCTCCCAAAACATGGCATGGCTGGAGATGCTTTCGACTTTTGAATCGGGAGACGTTCCGGCCAGCCAGGATTTTGCACGATCAAACCACGAAGATCGAACCAGATAAAGTGTGGGAATAGCAGATCCTAGCCTTGCTGCTTCCTTCGTGTAATCGGATGCCAGGCCATCTATGTACAGGCTAATGGCTACCGGTCGAGGTGTCATTAACATCTCTTTCCTCATCCATTGCCTGGTCACACTATCGACAGGATCTTCGAGCATCCAATCAATAATGCCATCAGGACCCGAGGGTTCAGAAATCAAGCTTTTAAGACTGCTTCG
Source organism: uncultured Rhodothermaceae bacterium (assembly GCA_964525535.1). Classification (GTDB taxonomy): domain Bacteria; phylum Bacteroidota; class Rhodothermia; order Rhodothermales; family JAHQVL01; genus JAHQVL01. Next base: position 2,342 of record CAZGHT010000116.1, on the reverse strand, counting down.
GTAGTTATCAAAACTGCCATAGACCCATTCGGTATCAACATCTCCAATCCATTTAGGAGGCTCATCAATGAGCACTACTTTGTGGATTCGATCAGAACCAAATGCACGGATATACTCATACGCTGTCAGACATCCACTTGACCATGCGACAAGGACTATATCGTTCAAATTTTTCTTTAGGAATATCTCCCGAAGGTCAGAAGCATGATCTGCGTAAGTATTCTTATGTTCCGTCTTGTCAGATCTACCCTGTCCGCGAGGGTCGTATGTAACTACATGATAGTGCTCTGATAAGTCTGCCACTTGCCTGTCAAAGAAGCGATGTATAATGTACCCCAGAAATTGGACAGAGAAATAAGATAAATTATTGCTGCCCAAACCCGAGAGAACATGAGCAGCAAACGAAGAAGTCACACGGCAGAGTTCAAAGCCAAAGTCGCCCTGGAAGCCCTACGTGGCGAACTGACCACCAATGAAATTGCCAGTCGCTATGGCGATCGAAATCGCCACAGGTACATCCGACACAGAACGCCAAGTGGAATAAGCAGGGGTACACTTTAGAATCCAAGATACGTGGTTTAACCCGATATCATGAACGTATCTGACTTTTCCTCATCGTGCCATGAAGCCATATTCTGTAGATCTACGCCAGCGTGTTGTTGATGCCTACGCCGAGGGCGAAGGCACGATCGATCAGTTGGCCGAACGTTTTTCGGTAAGCCCTTCAAGTGTTGAACGCTGGGTGCGTCGGCAGAAGGCGACCGGTACGGTAGCTCCCACACCCAATCCTGCTGGCAAGGCCAACGCCATCATTATCGAGCACGATAAAGCACTCCTGGTTCAGTGGTACCAGGAACATCCGAACGCCACCCAGGAGGAGATGGCCGAGCGCTTCAGCCGGGAGACGGGCCGTCCCATCGCACGCAGCACGATGGGTGCGGCGGTGAAACGGCTCGGGATAACGCGAAAAAAAGACATTCCGCTCTCCGAATGGCGATCGACGATCGCTAAAAGATAGCGAATTGGTCCGACTTCCCCGCTATAGCCCGGAGTATGATCCCATCGAAAAACAATGGCAAAAGCTGAAACACTATCTGAAGAAGGCGCGCATCGACTTGTTCAGCGAGTTGGAGCCCGGCATTTTAGACGCCATGACAAAGATCAATGTGAGCGACATAGAAGGCTGGTACAGAAGCTGTGGATTCAAGACGTCAACGATTTAAAGAACTGCTATAACGAGATTTGCCGAAGGGTAGATCGAGCGCTCCGGCAAGTTCAGGTGTCTTGTCGGGGCGTTTGCTTTTGGCCCGTTTCTTTTCATGGCCGCGAGTCAGCAATTTAGCAAAACCTGTACAAAGAACAAATCTGGGTAAACTCTTCGGTAAACCCGGGTTGATACTGCTGGCGAATCCCTTATCACGGTCATTCCCAACTCGATTGGGAATCCAGAAAACGCAGAAATGGATCTAGACGGTCTCTGGATCCCGCATCAAGTGCGGGATGACGCTTCCTATTCGTGTAGAGTTTGACTTCGCCAGCAGTATCCCCGGGTTGAAAGCGAAATAGGCGGGTATCTTGATTGTTCAGCCCAATAATTCCATTTGATTACCTCAGCTCTGCTGATTCTACCTGAATTCGGACTCGTTTACCGGCCACCTGGAGCATATTCAATAAGACATCGATGGAGAATTTCTCAATCCGATTATTCATCAGATCGTTAATTCGAGGTTGGTGTACTCCAAAGAATTCTGCAGCCTTGCGCTGACTCATCTTTTCTTCCCGAATGAAACGCTCTAGCTCGATCATCAGATCGGCACGCATCAACATGTTTGCGGCCTCCTGCTTCTCAAAGCCCAGATCCTCGAATACATTGCCGCTCGACCTGGTTGATTTGATATTAGTATCCTTCATCGCCCCGTAATTCTAGCATTTCTTTATAGCGTTGTTTACCAAGAGCAATATCTTGCTTACTCGTTTTCTGGCTTTTCTTTTGAAAGGCATGTAATACATAGATTGCCTCAGCAAATTTAGCCATATAGAAAACTCGGGAAGCACCTTGTCGATCTTCAACCTTGATCTCAAAGGCGCCAACTCCTATCGTTTTCATGCTCCGTCCATGCAGAGGCTTCTCCCCTCTTTGAACACGTCGAAGTTCAGCACCGGCGACTCCACGGACATCTCTTGGGAATTCTCTCAAGTCCTCCAGGGAGGAGCCGATGAACTCCAGTTCTCTTTCTTTCAAGGCGATACAAGTAGTTGTATCGATTAATATACGACAGGCTGAAGAATAGGTTCAAATAGGACTTCGCTTTTCGCTACGTGCGACCTGCTAAGGGTCGGAA
>CAZGHT010000115.1:3146-14288 GCA_964525535.1 uncultured Rhodothermaceae bacterium | reverse complement strand
ATAACGCACAGATGCGTACCATCCGTAAATAAGACATACCAATAACCATGTATGATATCGTAGGAAATCAACACTTTTCCAAATATCAACCTCGTGTCGCTGTATTTGCATGCCTGCTCACACTCTCATTTCTCATCCTGGTTGGCTGCGAAGTCGAAAAAACCCAGGAAGGAGAGATGCCCGAAGTGAACGTCGAGGCGGAGAGCGGTCAGATGCCCGAGTATAACGTCGAGGTGGCTGATATCAATATCAGTACGACCGAAAGGACGGTTCAAGTACCCCGGGTGATTGTTGTCATGGAGTCGACCACCGTGCGGGTGCCTGTCGTGGACGTGAAAATGCCGGGCGAGACGAACGAAGAGATGACGTATAAAGTCGAGCTGGAGCTGGAAGGCGAGGGGCATGAGGTCCACATCGAGGAAGTATACCTGGTAGACGACAAATTCTGGGTGATCTCGAGGCTGGAAAGAAACGAATTGGCTCAAACGGACGAACCGGTCCGGATATCGGATCAAATCGTGCTAAACACGCCCAGCGAATACGAGGTGCGTCACTACGTGATCGGGGAAAAGCCGCCGGGCGATCACAACAATCAGTATCGGTTTATCAGTAGTCGATCGGCCATCGCAGAAAAGCTCGAAACGGGTAAGGCGATTTATAAGCAGTAGATTCCCCCAGCGGGTTAATGGAATAGGGTTCTGTTCACGCAAGTTCGTGGGTCGCCTTGTAACGAAGAGAGTCCTTAAGAGGGTCTCTATGCTATCCAGCATAGAGACCCTCCTTCGATATAAAGCCCACCTATAGTATGTGCGAATTTGCCTTACAGCTAAACGATTCACTGCATTACGTCTTTCGACGGCCTGGCCCGTAGCGTCATCACGTTCGGATTTGGCATTTTGCCTTTCGGAAAAACAATTCACCTGGATTAATCCGGAAGAAGTTATGTCAGACTCTACATTATATCGTGCCTGGATGGTTATTGGATTGCTGGTATCTGCGTTGTTCGTCTCAAGCCCCGCGGTGGCACAGGACAAAAATGTGGTCGTACACATCGGTAAGTTCTCAGAGGACCTCCATTCGGTAACTATGGGACTCAGCCTGGCCAACATGCTGCAAAAAGAAGGGGCTCAGGTAACCGTGTTTCTTGATCGCGAGGGCGTTCGATTGGCAGATCAAACTCAGAAAGCGCTGGCTTACGCTGATTCGGACGCAGAATCGCTCTACGAAGAATTTGTAGATGAAGGCGGTGAGGTCGTCGTGTGCCCGCATTGCGCCGAGCTGGCCGGCGTGGAGGAAAGTCAACTCCGCGATGGAAGCATGTTCGGCACGTCCGACTCTATTGCTTCCATGTTTATGGATGCTGACCTTGTGATTGACTATTGACGCGAGCAAGGGGGTTGCATACAATTACCGCCAGATGTTACGCACCAGACACCTTCATGAGCGTCTTGGCGAGGGAGCAAAAAGAATTGGGTTTGATGGGTTTGCACAGAATGGCATCACCGGGGATGTCGTTCAACTGTTTATGGAATGAGTTTTGTCGATATCTGTGGCGTCGCCCCCCTACTTGCAAGATGAAGGGAAGCCATGCGATACATGTTGTTCTGTTACCTCGTTCTGAGTATGGTCGGGTGCGACTCGACGACCCTCGTCGACGAACTTTCTGACGACCCGGTTGAAGACATCTCGACGGGCGATCCCCCGCGGACGCCGACCTTTGCGGATGAGGCGATGCAACTGACCAACGCCGCGCGGACGGCGTCGCGCCAGTGCGGGAGCCGCGGCTTTGACGCGGTCTCGGCGCTCACCTGGAACGAACGGTTGGAAGAGGCGGCGGTTGCGCACTCGAAAGATATGGCGTCCCGGAATTACTTCAATCACCGAAGCCCGGAGGGGGGCAATCCCGGCGATCGGATCCAGGCGGCTGGATACGTGGCCCGGACGTGGGGCGAGAACATAGCGGCCGGGCAGCCGGGGTTAGAGGCGGTGATACAGGGCTGGCTCGGCAGCCCGGGCCACTGCGCCAACATCATGAACGGCGCCTTCACGGAGTTTGCTGTCGGTATGGCTGAGGACAGGGAGTCGGCCTACCGCATCTACTGGACGATGGTGCTGGCCGCGCCACGGTGAGTATTATGACCCACTCCACGCGATAGACGCCTGCATCAACCAATTTCAACGGCGGATAAAAAAGAGTAACTATTCTGCAGAGTGGCCTCCGGCTCGGCGGCCAGGTCCCGCTCCAGGAAGAAGTGATCGACGCCGTTCTTTTTGGCAGTGGATAAGATCGTTGTCAGATCCAGCACGCCCGAGCCGGCGTCGCTCATGTACGGGAAGAGTTCCATCCACTCTTGAGCGGTGCTGCCGCTCCCTTCGAAGTGGACGACTTCGCTCATGTCTTTCACGTGCATGAGCTTGTAATGCCGGGGGTATTCGGTGAGATAGGCGACAGGGTCTGCGCGGCCGGCTACGGTCCAGTACACGTCCATCTCCATGGCTACGTAGTCCGGATCCGTGCGCTCCAGGATGACCTGCATAGGAATCTCCCCCTCCATTTCGACGAGTCCGTACCCGTGGTTATGGTACAACGCCTTCATGCCGGCTTCGCTCATCCGCATGCCGATTTCATTGAACCGGTCGGCCATGCGCTTATACCCATCCAGGTCCGGTCGGAGCTCTTCGGGGATGGCCGCAATGCCGGCGTACCGGTGCCCGAGGATCTGCGCCGCTTCGATCAGTTCGTCGAGGCGGGTTTCCATGGTCTGGATATCGACGTGCATCGACGGGGCTGTCATCCCATGTTCATCGAGGATGGAGCGGACGTCCCGGGGGGTGTGACCGAAGTAGCCGCTGCCGCTGAAGCCGAGCCGGTCCGTCAGCGCATTCCAGTAGTCTTTGGCTTCCTGAGCGCTGAAGGGATACGGCCCGAACACCTCTACTTCTTTGTATCCGATCTCGGCCAGCGTGCCGATGGCGCCTGCGAAGTCCTGCTCCAGCATAAAAGGAATCGTGAACAGGCCGACGCCGATGCGGCCGAGATCCACCGGTTTACTGGCAACGGCGGCCCCAGAAGACGGGTTTTCGCAGGCCATGAGCAGGCTACCTGACGCAGCCGATGCGGCGGCGGTTCGAAGAAAACGGCGACGATTCATGACAGATGGGTTGAGGCTAGTAAAACAGTAACACAATCTCAATCGAAATAAGGGGGTAGAGATTGGGGTCAACTCGGCCTTCAGTATAACCAATCTGTAAACGAAAAACGAAAAAAGCGGAGGCGAACTGCCGGCGCCCCCGCTTTTCCGAATAAATACGTACTTCACAGACAGAAACCGAAAATCAGTTGATCTGCTGCGGTTTGCCGTCGCCGAAGTACGGCTTGTTGTAGAATTCGCGGGCGTTGATCGAGGTCGGCAGCCCGTCTTTGTTGCCTACCCCGACGCCGAACATGGCCTCGCCGTCGCCGAGGGCGAAGTCGACGAACTCGCTCGGGCTGTAGCGGTTGTCGATGTCGCGGTTCTCCTGCAGTTGCGTCCAGCTCTTGTGCTGGCCGTACCAGACGTCGATCTCGCCGTCCGGTCCTTCACCCACCACGTAGTAATTATCGTTGACGCGGTCGTAATCGATGCTCAGGCAAGAAACCAGGGTGCCGATGGCAGCCGGTTTTCCATCCCCGAACCAGGGCTTATTGGAGAATTCACGCGTATTGATCGACGTACAACGCGGTTCGTACATGCGGAAGCCTACTTTGTAGTCGTCCACGTTTCCGATAGCGACGCCGAACATGGCATTGCCGGCGCCGATCGCAAAGTCGACGAATTGGCCAGGGGTGTATCGGTTGTCGATGTCGCGGTTTTCCTGGAGCTTTTTCCAGTTTTTGTGCTGGCCGTAGTACACATCGATCTGGTTGTTCGGGCCTTTTCCTACGACCACGTACGTGTTGTTGTCTTTGTCGTACTCGATAGCCAGGCATTCCTCGAGGTCGCCGATGGCAACCGGTTTGCCGTCTCCAAAGTACGGTTTGTCGTAAAACTCACGCGCGTTGATCGACGTACAGCGCGGCGCGTACGTCCGCCATGCGATTTTGTAGTCGGGTTTGTTTCCGATGGCGACGCCGAACATGGCTTCGCCGGGTTCACCGCCGATAGCGAAGTCGACGAAATCGCTCGGGCTGTAGCGATTGTCGATGTCGCGGTTTTCCTGGAGCTTTTTCCAGCTGCCGTGCTGGCCGTAGTACACGTCGATCGAACCGCCGTTGTTCAGGACGACGTAATAGTTGTTGTTGTCGACGTCGTAATCGATTGAAAGCACACCCTCCGAAGCGCTCGAAAGCAGGGAGGGGGCGCTGAGCGGACCGGTCAGTTCGGGCTCATCCGATTCCGGGCCGACGAGCGAACTGTCCTCCGAGCAGCCGAACAGTGCGACCGTCATGAGGAAGAACGTCAAAAGGGTATGTTTGAAAGTACCTTTCATAGATGTAGGGATTAAAAGTTTTGTAATCGGGTTGAAGTGGCAGTTTGCCTGAGAAAATAACACGCTTCGCGCTCGCTCCGATTGCCAGTCTGGCATTGTACAGGCTCTAGTTACGGCATCGAATACATGCATAATTAGGGCAGTGTGTACGGGTCATGTATGGCAAAAAACGCAAGCTTTTGTCGAGCCTTTACGTTCAAGGATGTCGGCAGACATCTTTGCGAAGTAAGCACTCGCGTGTGAAATACACGAGTATTCATGCGAGACGAGAATGCAGGGGGCGTCTGGCATATTTCCCGGCGGTGCTCGAAGCTGCCTGCAAACAGGCGCTCCAATACTGCCTGCGTGCTCCGTGGTGAAGCGCGCAGCCGGTAAGGTCGGCAAAAAACGACGTGTGCTGAAGGGCTGATCGTACCGGGTAGTTATCGGTGAAATTGCGCCTTCTCGTGCAGGTGTAGTGGACTACATGCTGTGGTGGGTCGTTTGTTACAGGCCGGCGTGATGCAGGTTGCTTGTTTTTCTGGCTTCTTTTCTGCTTTCGACTCCCGGTACGGTTTCCTGTATGATGGGGGGAAATGAGGCGAATTTGTGCTACCTTACGTGTCTATACATCCACGATATATACATCCACGATAAGAGACCCTCATGCTATCACGACATCGAATCCCTTTCGTTTTTCTGCTTCTCATAGGAATGATAGGTGCGGCTCTGGGTTGTGCAGAGCCGGAAGATACAAACGCCAGTGCGGAGGAAGCTCCTTCGGCCTCTGAACCGGTGCTGCAGAGCTTCCTCGAACGCATCGATATCGAAACGAAAGAACGAACGGTTATTTATCAGGTGGTCGGGCACATCGAAGCGCCGAACTGGGCGCCCGACGGCAGTTACCTCTTGTTCAACAGCAGGGGATTGCTGTACAGGATCGCTCCCGATGGCGGGGAGCCGGAACAGGTCGATACCGGGTTTCTGACCGGCATCAACAATGACCACGGAATCTCGCCCGACGGCACGATGCTGGTTGTCAGCGACAACTCGCGAGACAGCACCTCGCTGATCTACACCCTGCCGGCCGGGGGCGGCACGCCTGAACTGATCACGCCGATAGGCCCTTCGTACTGGCACGGATGGTCGCCCGATGGGAATACGCTCGCCTACGTAGCCCGGAGGGAGGGCGACTTCGACATTTATACCATACCCGTCGAAGGAGGCGAAGAAACGCGATTGACAACTGCGCCCGGCCTCGACGACGGCCCCGACTATTCCCCCGACGGCGAGTACATCTATTTCAACTCGGTACGGACGGGCACGATGCAAATCTACCGGATGCGCCCGGATGGCGGCGAGCAGGAGCAGCTGACCTTTGACGAATACAACGACTGGTTTCCGCATCCCTCCCCGGACGGGCAGTGGATCGTTTTCCTGTCCTATCAGCCCGACGTTGAGGGTCATCCGCCGAACCGGGAAGTCATGCTGCGCATCATGCCGGCCGGTGGGGGAGACGTCGAGGTGCTGACCGAATTGTACGGCGGGCAGGGCACGATCAACGTGCCCTCGTGGTCGCCGGATAGCCGGGAAGTGGCTTTCGTGAGCTACCGCCTGGACGACGGAGGAGTATGAGGGAGCAGGCGATTACGCGATGAGGTCGTCGATAACTTCGCCGCCGACCTGGGAAAGCTGTTTGAAGCGCCCCCCGTGAAAATAGGTGAGCTTGTTGTCGTCGAGCCCCATAAGGCGAAGAAGGGTAACGTGCAGGTCCTTGATAGGGTGGACCACGTCAACGGCTTTTTCGCCCGTTTCGTCGGTCGCGCCGATGGTATGCCCGGCGTTCACACCGCCGCCGGCCAGCCAGAGCGCCATGGCTTCCGGATTGTGATCCCGGCCGTATGCGACGCCGCCGTCGCGCACGCCGTTGTCCGGGCTTCGTCCAAATTCGCCGCACCAGACGATCAGGGTCTCCTCGAGCATGCCGCGGCGTTTCAGGTCCTTAAGCAGCCCTGCGATGGGTTTGTCGATGCTTCGAATGAGCGCGCTGTGGGCGCGGGCGATATAGTCGTGGGAGTCCCATCCGCCGGAATAAATTTGCACGAAACGGACGCCTTGTTCGACCAGCCGGCGGGCCAGCAGGCATTTGCGGCCGAACGCATCGGTCGCCTCCTCCCCGATACCGTACAGGGCTTTCGTCTTCTCGTCCTCGTGTTCGATGTCGATCAGGTCGGGCACCTCGGCCTGCATCCGGTAGGCGAGTTCGTAGCTCGCCATGCGGGCGGCGAGTTCGTCGTGATGGGGATGCCGGGCATGGTGCGCCTCATTAAAGGTATCGAGCAGGTCCAGACTTTCTCGCTGGTGGTACCGGCTGACCCCCGGAGGCGGGTCGATGTCGAGGATCGGCGAGCCGATAGAGCGTAGCGGCGTGCCCTGGTAGTGCGCCTCCAGGAAGCCGTTGGACCAGTTGGCAGCCCCCCCCTGGGGATACGCCACCTCTGGCAGAACGATGAAGGCCGGCACATTCTCGTTCAACGACCCCAGCCCGTACGTCACCCAGGCGCCGATCGCCGGGTCTCCGCCGAACCGGTTGCCTGTATTCATGTGGTACATCGCCGTTGGATGATTGACCGATTCCGCCTGGCACCCCCGGTAAAAGCAGATGTCGTCGGCTACTTCAGCCAGATGCACGAACGGGGCGCTCATGTCGGCGTCCGATGCCCCCACGCGTCGCGTCTCGAAAGGACTCTGGACGTAGTAGCGATTCCCGGACGACATGGCGGAGAAATTCTCGCCCTGCCGTTCGAATCGCTTCAGGTGCAGGTCCTCCAGCCTGGGCTTGGGGTCGAACGTGTCGATATGGCTCGGACCGCCTTCCATCATCAGGAAGATGCAGGCCCGGGCCCGGGCCTGCAGCATGGGCGCCCTGGGCGACAACGGGTCGTCCAGGTTCAGCAAGCTGCTGAACGCCACGGCGCCGACGCTCGATCCGAGGCCGAACAGAAAGTCGCGGCGGTTCAGGGTGCGCGCCGCCTTCAGGTTTTTGATCCGATATACATCGCGGTTCACGGGCTGGGGTCGGTTTAGTACACGTAGATGAATTCGTTGGTGTTGAATAACACCCGGCACAGGTCGGCCAGGGCGCGCGTCTCCGGCGGGACGTCCCAGGGTTTTGCATCCGGGACGTACGACGCGAAGACGTCCAGCCGCTCGACGTACTCGAACGGCTCGCCGGTCATTTCTTCGAACATGGTCCGTTTGACTTCCGCCGGGTAGGTGCGCGGCGTGGGAGGATGTTCCCGGTGATAGACCCGCATCTCGCTGAGATAGTCCAGTGCGGCTTTCCGCTCGTCGTCGGTAGGTGCTCGATTCCAGGCCAGCCAGGCGGCGCGTTCGACGCGCGCTTCGAGCGACGAGGCGTCGCGTTCTACACGGAGCGCCATCGCGAGCGCCCGGTCGAAGGTGTTCTGGCTGTTGAAGAGCGTGAATGCCTGGGGCGTCACCGTCGATGCCGTGCGTCGCTCGCACGAGAGGTCGGGGCTGGGCCGATTGAAGACCTCCAGCATAGGGTCAGGCAGGCCCCGGTACCGGTAGGTATAAATGCTCCTGCGGTTGCGCTGTTCGGGGGTGCGCGACGGCTGGTAGGCCGGTGAGATCGACCCCATCAGGTGCCTGGGCTGGAGGGCGACTTCCATATTGATCTCGGGCTTGACGGGCAACCCCCCCATCGCGTCATGCAGCTCACCTGAGACGAATAACATGGCGTCGCGAAGTTCTTCGGCCGTCAGGCGCCGGGGCGTGTAGTAGGCCAGCAAGGTATTGTCCGGGTCTATCTCGGACAGCCGGCCCCTTTCGGGGTGCGTGCTGGCACGCTGGTAGGCGTCAGAAGCCATGATGAGCCGGTGCATCGTTTTGATGGACCAGCCGTGGTCCACGAAGTAGCGGGCCAGCCAGTCGAGCAGTTCGGGGTGGGTGGGTTTTTTGCCCATGACACCGAAGTTGTTCGGGGTGGCGGCGAGGCCCTGGCCGAAATGGTATTGCCAGATCCGGTTGACGATAGAGCGGGCCGTGATGGGGTGTTCTTCGCTGGCGAGCCATGAAGCGAAGGCGAGGCGACGCCCCGAGGCGGCGCTGGGAATCGGAGCGGCGTCCGTCGTGAGCGAGTCCACCTGCCGGCCGAGTGTGCGGACGGCGCTGAGCAGGCCCGGCGCCACAGAATCCGACGGCGCATACACAGAGCCGCCGGTGAGGACGAAAGTCGGCGGGATGTCTCCGGCCCGCTGTTCAGGCACGGGTCTCGTTCGTCCGCTGTTCGGATTCTTGACCGGAGGGCCGTTGTAGACCGAGAAGGCGAGAGGTTTATACCGGTCGAGCTGCCTGAGCAAAAGTTGCCGGCGCTTATTGAGGACTTTCCGATAGCCGAGGTCCTGATACGTCAATCCGTAGTAGCGAGGGGGTTGCCGGTCGTCAGGCAGCTTGCGTCGTTCTCGCCTGGGCAGGTAGGTCAACCCGCGGGCTTCCATCCAGGCCCGGGCCGCGGATTCTTCTTTTTCGCGGAGAGCGGCTTGTTCTGCTTCAGCGTCTTTGATGAGGTTCTGGAGGCGGGATCTGCCGTCGTCAAAGCCCTCGACGCGCTCTTCGGGCAGGTAGGGGGCTTCGCGGTCGGCGAACTGAACGGAGGCGAAAACGGCCTGCACCCGGTAGTAGTCTCGGGTAGGAATCGGGTCGAACTTATGGTCGTGGCAGCGCGCGCAGCGGAGCGGGTTGGAGAGAAACGTTTCACCGACGCTGTTCGTGACGTCGTCGAGGTAGAACTGGCGGGTTTCTGCGGCCACGCTCATGGCGGTATGTTCCCAGGGCCCCATCCGCAAGAAACCCGTGGCGATCAGCATCTCCGGGTCGGCGGGGTCGAGCTCGTCGCCGGCGATCTGCTCCAGGATGAAGCGGTCGTAAGGTTTGTCTTCGTTGAACGAACGGATGACGTAGTCCCGATACCGCCAGGCGTTAGGGCGCTCGTAATCGTTGGAGAAGCCATTCGTGTCGGCGTACCGGACGACGTCGAGCCAGTGGCGGCCCCACTGTTCGCCGTAGTGCGGGCTGTCGAGGAGCCGGTCGACGACGCGTTGGAAGGCGTACCGGGACGTGTCCTGCAGAAAGGCCTCGACCTCATCAGGGCGGGGAGGCAGGCCGGTAAGGTCGAACGTGGCGCGGCGGATCAGGGTTAATCGATCTGCTCGGCCAGCGGGCTCGAGGCCGCGCTGCTCGAGCTTGCGCTCGATGAATGCATCGACAGGATGGCCCTCAATGCCGTCATCGAGCGTTTCATAAGGGACGGTAGGACGCTGAACCGGGTAAAAAGCCCACAAGTCTTCCGGGCGGTAGCGGCGGCGGGTCCATGCTTCGGATAACCCTCCGGACGTTGCTACGGTGATGCTGCCGGCGTAGTCCCAGGCTGTACCGCCGAGCTCGCGCTGCCGCTCTGCGTCCGGCCACGGAGCCCCCCCTTCGATCCAGGAACGCAGGGTTTCGATCTGGCGGGGCGTCAGGCGGTCGTTTTCTTTGGGGGGCATCTCCAGGTCTTCGTCCTCCCAGGTGACGGCAGTGTAGATCGGGCTCCGGTCTGCATGGCCGGGTGCGAGGGCCGGCTGCCCGGATTCGCCGCCGGCCAGCATTCCCTCCAGCGACCGGATGTCGAACGCCCCCTCGATCTCGTCCGGGTTGTCCCCGTGGCAGGCATAACACTTTTCTTTGAGCAGGGGTTGCACTTCGTGGACAAACAGCAACTCGGCTTCCTGCTGAGACGGGCCGGCGCACCCCCCTATCCAGGCGCCGATCCATAAAACGACGAAACACGTGTTATGAGGGAATACCGTCATAATCCTACAAGAGCGTCCTGATTATATAAGAAGTCCTGCATGTAAAATACATAATACCGGATTATCCTGCATGAAGGGGTGCAGCGCTCACTCCCCACCCTGAACTGTATCTAAAAATATATCCTGCTCTTGTATATCTATATATGGTGGCTGCCTCACAAAGGCTCTATACTATGAATGTGATTGATCATAATCACCGAAGCCAACCTCTTTATTATTACCACAGGTTGACGGGTATACAATGATATTTACAACCAACGTTTAATTGAAAGGTTAATCATATAATGGAAAACGCAGCAACGAAGACACCCCTGGAACAAGTCCTTGAAGGAAAATGGAATCAGTTTACCGGCAAGGTAAAGGAAACCTGGGGTCAGCTGACCAATGACGACGTTAGCCGAGCCGAGGGAAAGCTCGAGAATCTGATCGGCATCATCCAGGAGCGAACCGGTGAGCAACGCAACGACATTCAGCAGCGCATTCAGGATATCGCCGACAATATCAAGAACAATATCTGAAACACCGGGCAGATCTGAAAAAGCTTTTAGGGTGTAAGGGAAATTGCCCGGCACACAGTCTATTCCTACCGGAGATGGTGTGTTGGGCGACCCCTTTTTTCGTCCTGTATCGGATGGATACATCCGTCAGGAGTTCGTTTAAACAGGCTCAACATCACGGCCGGCCATTGGATTCAATATAGTTTTCCAAAGGCCTTCAAACCGGTATTATTTCAAACCGGTATTATATCGTGGGTGTCGAGCAAAGTATGAGTTTTGGAATACGTATGAAATTTACTCCATTGAAAATTACTCCATTG
>CAZGHT010000115.1:0-3046 GCA_964525535.1 uncultured Rhodothermaceae bacterium | reverse complement strand
TTACTCCATTGAAAATTACTCCATTGTATAAAATAGTAGCTTTCCTGATCGCAATCTCATTCATTGGCACGGCCTGCACAGAGGGCGATACGAATTCGAATGAAGCGACCGCCACCAATGAGGCCACCAATGAGGCCACCGATGTCAACGTGGAAGAGGTGCAATCTGCACTGGAAACGTCGCTGGACAACGTGGAAAACCGGCTTGCGGCTTTCGAAGAAGAACTCGAGAACAGTGAAGTCTCTGAACGTGCCCGTGAAGACTGGACTGCGACGCTGGAAAGTATCGAAGAAGAGAGAGAGGACGTCGCTCGCAGGCTGGACGAACTTCAAGCGGAAGGTATTACGGCCGGACGAGACGCGCAGGAGTACTTAAGCGAACGTCTTGACAACCTGGATACTACCCTGGATCAGATTCACCTCCGGATTGCAGAGACGCAGGAAGAATTCAACGAAGAAGTCACTCGGCAGGTACGAAATCTGGACAATCGGATTGAAGGATTGGAAAATTCACTCGCGCAAGCCGAAGGCGCCGCAAAGGAAGAATATGCGTCCACACTGGAAGACCTGAAGGCGCTGCGAAGCGACATCAATTCGAAATGGAAGGAGATGGAAGACGCTTCGGCGGAAGAGTTTCAGGAGGCCAGACAAGATCTGAACGATATGATTGGCGAGCTCGATGGCAAAATCCGTGAATTAGACCAAGAGATCGGATACGCCGAATAGGTGAATTAACGTCGTCTTAAACGTACGGCTGGTGAAAATCGCCTATCTTGGCCTATTCAGGCTCTATCGTAATTCAGCTATTCTCATCACTCACAAAGTCATCGCATTGTATCGCTTATGAAAAGGAAAGCATCCGCCGTCTGGCAAGGGAACCTCAAAGAAGGAAAAGGAACGATGAGTACGAGCAGCGGCGTACTCCAGAATGCACAATACTCATTCAGTACTCGATTTGAAGAGGGAGCCGGTACAAATCCGGAAGAACTCATCGCCGCTGCACATGCCGGCTGTTTCTCTATGGCCTTTTCCGTGCAACTCGGTGAAGCCGGGCTGACGCCAGACAGCATCAATACGACCGCGACGGCGACGCTGGAAAAGACCGATGAGGGCTTTGCGATCACAGCCGTTCACCTGGATGTCTCCGCAAAGATACCGGGCGCCGATCAAGACGCTTTTATGAAAGCGGCCAACAACGCCAAAGAAGGATGCCCCGTATCTAAGGTGCTGAATGCCGCAATCACGATGGATGCTAAGCTCGAATCCTGACGGAGTCGGGTAAGAATCCTTCGCTTCACCCCAACCATATTGTACTTCATTGAAGGTCGCAGACGTACCGCACATGCCGAACGTCTGCGACCTTCTGCGTTTTTAGCCAATCAGGTCCTGCCGGGTGCAACCCTACACCCCCTTACAAGTATCAAAAGAGTCTATCGCATGCATTCCGCTAATGTACACACACTCTGGCCTTTTCAACTCTGAGCTCACCCCCTGAAAAATAAACGGGTCTCATCAGGTGCATTGATGTCTGACCCCAATTCTTTGAACCTAGATCGATTATTGCATCATGGCAGATCAAAAAACGACCAACGCGATGCACAGCCTTGTTATGATTATCCTGCTGGTGGGTGCTATTGTAGCTTATTCGTTAGGTTTTGCTAAAGATATGCGCTCGATCCTCATCGGAGGAGTCATCTTTGAGGTTAGCTTCTGGCTTGTCGTCGTTTTGAGCCGATGGAAAGAAAACCATCGCGAGGCTTGAGGATCGACGCGCCGGACAGTTGAACGCTCGAGCGTTATCCTGGCACTATCTTTGGAATAGATCTCTGGACAGCCCCCGGGCCATAGCCTCCCTGGTCACAACGGCATGCCGCCCCACACATCGCGCTATCCTCTAATCCTACCCCCGGCGTTGCAGCCTTCATGCGGAATCATTCCTTCGATGCCCTCAAAGGAGGGCTCATCGTGCTGGTTATATGCGGCCACGTACTCATCGGCACCCTCGAAGAAAACGGCATCCGGCGGTTCATCTACTTTTTTCACATGCCGCTTTTTCTCGCCGTAACAGGATACTTCGTAAAAAGATCGGTGATCGAACGGCCGTTTATCTGGCTGGCCCGACGATACTATCACCGCATGATCTTGCCCTTTCTGGTCGCTTTTGTCGTGTTTACCGGCATTCTATGGGTTGAAAAGTACCGGCTCGGTGAATTGACGATCGAACGTATCGCAGGGTCTTTTTTATACCCGTATTTTCACCTGTGGTATATACCTGCTGTGCTCGTCTTCATGGTATATACGAAAATGTTCGAACGGCTCAGGCTTCGGATCGAGCCGGTGCTGCTCGCCGCATTGGCGATCACTGTTCTGTTCGAAAGCATCGGCGCTCATCTGGAAGAAACCCATGAAGCACTCCTGCTCATTGGAGATAAGCGATTCTATTATTATTATGTCTATTTCCTGGTTGGGTACGCGTATGCGAATCACCACCCGGTCTATGCACGGCGCCTCGTCCTTCAATGCAGCCTCGTCGCGCTGTTCGGTATGGCGTATACCTTCCTGGCCGGCAATCCCTGGCTCTCCGGTCTGGTAAAGGTATGGACGAACCTGCTTCTGATCAACGTGTGCCTGGCTCTGTGTGAGGCTCGGCCCGGCCGCAGGGAGCATTTTTTGTCGCAGGTGGGCCGGCATTCTCTGCCCATTTACCTGTGGCACGTGTTGCCGCTGATTGTGCTCTGGCGGATACCGGCCTCGTATGCCTGGTTCTATTATGCCTGTGCCTCCCTCGTGATGCTGTCGTGCATATTCTTTTTTCTCCAGTTAAAAGGTCGATTCCGCATGATGGAGCGGCTGTTTTACGGGGCACAGGCGCGTTCGACCTACACCGATACCCGAACGCCGACCCGATAGGTAGAGGCTCGCCGCAAGTCGTGGGTGCTGATTTTCAATGTTTCTACCGGATGCAGAAACACCGACCGTGGTAGTTATTTATACTGAATGATGGATGGTACGCATCTGTGCGTCATCGCTGAGCCGCAACGGCTTTG
>CAZGHT010000114.1:0-14587 GCA_964525535.1 uncultured Rhodothermaceae bacterium | reverse complement strand
TTCGTAGTTCGGGGTTCGTAGTTCACAGTTCGTGGGGTGCCGAGAAGGATTATTCTTTAGATGTCAGATGTCTTGATCCTTTGTAGGGGGTGGTTTTCAAGTGATGGATCAGACCTCCGGTCAAGGCTTCTATTTCAGTAGATAAATCGTACAATATATTGTGGTCGATCTGACGTATATACTCTGCATCCAATGCAACATACAATAAAGATTTTACCTCTGCGGCTGACCCCTTCGCTATAGCCAGAAAGTACGCAAATTCTCTATTCGATCCCCTTCCAAACCCTTCTGCAATATTAGCCATGATAGAAAGCGAAGCACGTCTGATCTGATCCTTCAAGGAAAAATCTTTTTTGAAAGGAGGGTTCGATGTAATCTGATAAACCCGATGCGTTAAGAGGCGGCCTTTTTGCCAGGCAATGATATCTTCAAATTTTTTAAAGGAGGACACGTGAGATACCAGTAGTTGTTGAAGTAGAGATTTAATCAATAGACGTATTTCCATCCCCAAAAATACCCCCGCCTCCCAAACTGAAAACTCCGAACTGAAAACTCCGAACTGAGAACTCCGAACTGAAAACTACGAACTGAAAACTACGAACTGACCACGTCCATCTGATGGATGCCGCGCGTCTGACCATCGTGCTCGAGTTCCGCCTCCAGCTGGATGGGGCCGGCCGGCAGGGGAATCGCTTCGAATCGAACCGTCTCGGCGCCTGCCTCCAGGGGCGTCTCGTAGACCTCACCGTCGACGATGAGGCGTGCCTGTCCGGGGACGTCGTCCGGCGTGAACCGCCAGACGATATCGTAGGCGCCGGGGGCGTCGACCCGGACCAGCCAGTAGCCGAGAGCGTCGCGCGCCCAGCCGCCGGCGCCGTGGGTGCCGGGGTAGCGCCAGTCCTGCCGCGTGAGTACGACCGGGTCTTCGTGCACCGGGTCGATCGCGATGCGGGGAGGGGCGTAGTTGTCGGGCCGCGTCGCGCTCACGTCGTCGAACCAGGCATCGTACGCCGCAACGAGGCGCTGGAGCGTATCCGGATAGGTGCCGGCGAGGTCATTCATCTCCAGGGGATCCTCAGCCATATCGTACAGCTCGAACGCAGGTTCTCCTTCGAACGACTCGCGTCCGAAGCCGCTGGCGTGCAGGAGTTTCCAGTTCTGGGTACGGAGCATGAAATGATGATACCGCATGGGCTGATCGCCCCGGTGGGTCTGGATGACGATGGGGCGGTCCGGCCAATCGGCGGCTTCCCGCGTGAGGAGCGGGAGGAGGCTCCGGCCGTCCATGTCGGCCAGGGAGGCGGGGTCGACCCCGGCAACCTCGAGCAGGGTCGGGGCGACGTCGATGTGGGCTGCGATCCGGTCGGACGCAACGCCGGGCTCCAGCCCCTCAGGCCAGTGGGCGAAGAACGGAGAATGCACGCCCCCTTCGTACACAGAGGCCTTCATGCCGCGCATGCCGTTGACGTACCGCCGCGTGTTGGGTCCGTTGTCGATCATAAAGATCACCAGGGTGTTGTCGGTGACGCCGAGCTCGTCCAATCTCTCGAACAGCCGGCCGACGTTTTGATCGATGTTGGTGATCATGGCGAAGATGCGAGCGACCCGGTCGGCATCCATCTCCTCGGTCAGCGGGTGTCCTGTTTCTTGCGGGAACAGGTCATGGCTCAAGTCGAGCGATTTATAATATTGATACAGGCTGTCGGGGACGTCGTGATAAGGGCCATGCGGCGCGTTCGTGGGGATATACGCAAAAAAGGGCCGGTCGGCGTGGACGTTGTCGATCCAGTCGAGGGCTTCGTTGAAGTAGATGTCGGTGCAGTAGCCTTCCATCGGGGTCAGCTCGCCGTTGACGAGGAGCGTCGGGTCGGTGTATTTACCCTCAGCGCCGGGCGGGTCGGAGGGCTGGCCGATGCCGCCGCCCCGATGAACGAGCGTTTCCTGGAAGCCCTGGTCCATGGGGCGCATCGGATACGTATCTCCAAGGTGCCATTTGCCGAAGATCCCGGTGGCATACCCCTGCTCCTGAAGGCGCTCGGCCACGGTGACTTCTTCGGGTTCCATCATTGCGCGCCCGATATAGGTGTCCACCACGCGCGTGCGGTAGTTGTAGCGACCGGTCATGAGCGAGGCGCGTGTCGGGGCGCATACCGGACTCACGTAGTAGTTGGCCAGGCGGGCGCTGTGCTCGGCCATGGCATCCAGGTGAGGTGTCTGGATGACCGGATTGCCGTGGAATCCGAAGTCGCCGTATCCCTGATCGTCGGTGATGATCAGGATGATGTTGGGCGGGGCTGCCGGCTCGGCAGGGGGCGCCTCGCAGGACGACAGGGCGATCAGTATCGCGACGAGCAGGCCGAAGGCAGACCCGTTGCACATGTGCCTGTAAAAAAGGGGCATAGGAAAAAGGGGCATAGGAAAATGGTGATGCATAACAGGATACCAGATGAACGGATTCCAGGGCAGGATTAGAGGCTGTTAGAAATCAGGCTGTTAGAAATAACGCCACACCGCACTGGAATTCAAGAGCCGGCGGGTCCTGAGGGGAAAGAGCGTACGTGAGGGGAGTGGACGGGCCTCAGAACGTCAGGCCGGCTCGCTGGGCGACGAAGCGAAGGTCGTCGACGACTGGCTGCAGCAGCGGGATGCCATCTCGACGCCGGACGGCTTCGGCTTCACGCTCCGGGTCGCCCGGGATGATCGGGCCGGCCGTGCCGGGCGCCGGCCGGGTTGCCCGGAATACCCGGATCCAGTGGTCGATCTGTTTCTTGAAGGCCTCGACGTCGATGAAGCCGGCAATCTGCCAGGCGCCGAAGAAATGGCCGAGCCCGAGGCCCACCTGCTGGTCGGCGACGGGCAGATCGATCGCCGTCGGCGGAGCGAAAGGCCCCCAGTTGGCGCCGCTGAGCACGCACGACAGGATGTCCACCATCGCGCCCAGGCAGTACCCTTTGTGCCCGCCCGTCTCGCGTTTCGTGCCGAGGGGCAGGAGGGCGCCCCCGTCGATCATGGCTTCCGGGCTCGTCGTGACTATGCCTGCCCGGTCGATGGCCCAGCCGTCGGGGAGGGGCTGGTCTCTGCGCCTGGCCATCTCGACTTTCCCGAAGGCCACGACACTCGTCGCCATGTCGATCACGATGGGCGGTTCTTTGTCGCCCGGAAACGCGATCGCTATAGGATTGGTGCCGAGCATGCCTTCAGCGCCCCAGAGCGGCGCGACGATGCGCGACGCGTTGGTCATCGACAGGCCGATGCAGTCGCTCTCCAGCGCTTGCAGCGGGTAGTAGCCGGCGATGCCGTAATGGTTCGAGTTGCGGACGCCGACCCAGCCGGAGCCGGCGTCGACGGCTTTCCGGATCGCCAGCGCGTTGGCGAAAGGGCCTACGATGAGCCCGAGGCCGTTGTCTCCGTCGACGGTGGCTGTGCTGGCCGTCTCGCGGACGACCTGGATGTGGGGATGGGGATTGATGCGGCCGGCTTCCATGAGCTCGACGTACGTCCGAAGCCGGGCCACGCCGTGGGAGTCCACGCCTCGAAGGTCGGAGGCGAGGAGGATGTCGGCCGCCTGTTGGGCGTGTTCTTCCGAAATCTCGAAACGGATGAAGACGCGCCGGACGAAGTCGTGGAGGTACGTATGAGGAAAGACGGTCGTGTTGGTCATACTCGATGGAAGTTAGGAGAGCACGTGATGCAGCAGCTTTTGAGCGACGTGTTCGCCGATTTGCAGCGACGCCGTCGCCGCCGGAGAAGGGGCATTACACACGTGGACCATATGGTCGGACTCCAGAATCAGGAAGTCGTCTACCATGGATCCGTCGGGACGAATAGCCTGCGCCCGTACGCCGGCCGGCGCCTCGTCGAGGTGGCGCCCTTCGATAGCCGGTATGAGCTTCCGGAGGGATTTCACGAACGCCCTTTTGCTGAACGACCGCCAGAGCTCGTGTGTCCCTTGCTTCAGGTGAGTGGCAGCCAGGCGCCGAAACCCCCGGTAGCCCAGGGTCTCGGCCAGTTCTCTGACGTCGATGTGCGCCTTTGTGTAGCCCTCGCGCGCAAAGGCCAGAACGGCATTGGGGCCGCATTCTACGCCGCCGTGGATCATCCGCGTAAAATGGACGCCGAGGAAAGGAAAATCGGGATCGGGCACCGGGTAGATCAAAGAGCGGCACAACAATTGGGCTTCTTCCTTCAGCGTGTAATATTCCCCGCGGAAAGGGACAATCTGTACGTCCGGGTCGAGACCGCTCAGCCGGGCGATACGATCCGTATACAGGCCGGCGCAATTGACCACATACCGCGCCTCGACCTCGCCGGCCGGGGAGGCGATCACGAAGCGATCTCCGTGACGAGCGACGGATTGGACCTCGAATCCGGTGAAGATCGGGGCGCCTCGCGAAGCGATGGCGTGAGCCAGGGCCCGGGCCACGGCTTTGTAGTCGACGATGCCGGCTTCGGGCACGTGAATCGCCCGGAGGCCGGCGGCGTGGGGTTCGAGCTCCTTCAGGCGATCCGCATCGATGAGCGAACACGCCACCCCGTTGGCCTGCCCGCGTTCGTAGATCCGATCCAGCATCGGCAGCTCCCGCTCCTCGACGGCTACGATCACCTTGCCGCATAGGTCGTAGGCAATGCCATTTTCCTCGCAGAACGCTTCCATGGCAGCTTTTCCCTTACGGCAGGTGATCGCCTTGAGCGACCCTGGTTTGTAATAAATGCCTGAATGCAACACCCCTGAGTTGTGGCCGGTCTGGTGGAGGGCGATGCCCGGTTCTTTTTCCAGGATGGACACCGTCGAGTCCGGCAGGGCTCGTGTGAGGTGATAGGCTGTGGCCAGCCCTACGATGCCCCCTCCGATGATCGCGATGTCCGTTGTTTTCATATCGCAAATTTCCTGGATTCCTGTATCCTGTACCCTACAAGCAGTTCCCCGTATTTCCCGTAGACCTCGCCCGGTTGTGAATACTGTCTGTTTCAGACTCAAACGAAATAGTCATTCCCAGCGTGACTGGGGATCCAGAAAATACAGGCAGTAAGTATCGGCAGTCGGTACGTTTTCTGGCGGTTCTCGGGATCTTTGCCGGCCGATGCAAGTGTTGTAGATCTGCCACGTGCCCGTAGCTCAGCTGGATAGAGCATCTGACTTCGGATCAGAGGGTCGGGAGTTCGAATCTTCCCGGGCACGCATAAATGAAAGCGATGCACCCAGCGGGTGTGTCGCTTTCGTTTTATAGTCCGGTAAGGCACAGTACTCCCGCAGGGGTTCGACAGACCCCTCACGATAGGGCGCGTCCCCCAACTATCCCTCCGTGACGTCGTAATTATACGTCAACGTCCACGAGGTAGTATCTTCGGGATGGGTACTGACGTCGATGAAAGGCTCCATACATATCGTGCTCCGGATGGACCAGAGCGCCATTCTTGCCAGCGGCCGGTCGGCAGTAACCCGAACCCCGGCGCCCATGCGCGTATTTCTGATGGTGATGTCGTAATCGCTCGCCTGATTGCTGTATCCCTGGATCGGAAAGGATACCCTGTCTTGACCCTCGAGCATCTTGACGTACGCGATGTTGTTTCCCTGGATCTGAGCGAGCGCAGGATCCGGCGGTTGCGTCGTCTCAATCTGGAAGGGAACCGTGATCAGAAAATCGGGGCCCGTCGTCGCTCCGTCCAGCACGAGGAAGTTGTGGTTGTACTGATTGGCCTGGATGGGCCGGCGGCCGATGTTGGTCAGGCGGTGTTCGATGACGAGCTCGGGTCGCCCGTCAGACAGGCGAACCGTCTTGTGATACCTGTACCCGTACCCTGAGGCCGGGTCGTTGACCTCCTGCGTGAATTCCACAGCGTCAGCGTTGACCTGGCTTCGCCACGTACCGGGATCGACGATGTCGTAATTCGTATAAGGGCTATACGCAGACTCATCGATTTTACGGAGCACCCCGACGCCGACCTTGACAAACGTACCGCCCGGTTCAGCAGTCTGGTATCCCTGGGGGCGCGGGAACTCTTCAGCAGGGCCCGTGATCGTACTCTGGGCGCCGGTTACGATGTCGGAACCGCGGTATTCAAAGTCCCGGACGGGGGGATCGGACTTTGTATACCACGGACCGTAGTATTCATGGCCTGCATATTCGAGACTGCCAATCACGCCCGACCAGTCGAATCGGGTTGAGCGGTAGAACCCTTTTTCTGCATCGGGGAGATACAACACGGCCTCGATCAGCCCGTTTGATAGGGTGGCGGTAGGAAACGAAATCTGCGGTGTTCTCATGGCCAGTAAAAGGGGAGATACTGCAGTTATAAGAAATCCTCGACGATTCATGGCGTACTCCCATATTGATGAGTAGGGATAGAGATTGGAGTATACCCTATAATTTATAAATTCGCTAACAGGTACGGGGTACAGAAAGGCCGTACTATTCGGTGACCAGCTCCGCCAGGCGAACCGGTTTGCCCTGGCGGACCGACTCGTACGCCGCGAGTGCGGTTGCAAAAGAGTGGCGAGCGTCCACGATGGTGGAAACCGGCTTTTGATTCTGTTCGAGACAGTCGATCAGGTGGGCGATGGGACCCGGAGACGAGGGGCCAAACAGCTCTCCTGCCTGACGCTCGAATGCCCAGTTATCGGCCCCTGCAGCCAGTATCGCTAACCCGGGATCCCGGAAGCTTTGCGTCATGATTTCGCTACGCGTGCCGATGATTTCGAGCCGGACAACCGCGTTTTGTTTGGGGGAGGGTTTGCTTTTCCTGGGCGCGTTGATGGTCCATGCGGCTTCCAGTGTTGCGATGACCCCACTACTGAGCGTAAAGGTCGCCATACTCCAGTCCTCCACTTCAATATCCGTATGAACGAGGTTTGCCACTCTGGCCTCAGCGCTCACGATCTCGCTGTCTGCCAGCCAGCTGAACAATTCAAGGGCATAGATCCCTTCGTCAATGAGTGCGCCGCCAGGTACGTGCCTGGGATCAACGAACCATCCTGGTTTACCCGATCGGTACCAGTCTTCCGCAATGGACCAACGGCTCGTCTGGTGCATGACGACCACGTCGCCAATCTCGTTGTTGTTGATGCGCTGTTTCAACCCCATAGCTCCCAATCGCGCAATAGCCTGAAACGGTACGCATAACACGCCGGCCGACTCAACGACTGAAACCATTCTTATTTATACGATTCTTCGAGGGGCAACGCCAATCTGAAAAACAATACCGGGGCTCTCGAAATCGGCCGCCTGGATATCTGCATGAGAAGCGCCGAAGGGTTTCAAGGCATTCGTGATGAATGTCTGGCCCGAGTACAACGCGTAATTGAACCGTAAGTCTCCAGGGCGGGCAGTGATTTCACTACCCGCCCCTCCAGGACGTGACCGAAGGGGCGTTCTATCTCATCCCGGGGCATTGTCCCGAGTCTGACACGGCCTGACGCCTGCCGGTGCGCCTGGACTCAGAGGTCCTTTCCCGTCTGAACGAGCCGCTCGATGCGCTCTGCGATGTCTTCATACGCATCTTCCTGGAGGAAGTGTTTACCGGCAACGGCGTGAACGTCCGATTGGAGGCGGAGGGCGCGTTTCAGGTCGGCGCCTCGCGTACGCATGGGGAGAGCGGTGTCGTACCGGCCCCAGATGACCTGAGCGGGAAAGGTGCGATCCCGAAGCGGAGGCAGGATGCGGGCTTCGAAGGCCTCCGTGGTTTCGAAGCTGCGCATGATATCGAGGAAGGCGCGGCCCCTATCGCCTAGCCTGAGCAGCTCGCCATACGCTCGCAGTTCGCTGTAGCCGGGTCCCGAAAGAGCCCCCTGCCACCGAAAGAAAGGAGCTATCGCCGGGGAATCCATGATGCGCACCCAGACTGCACCCAGGACGGGCATTTCGAAAGGGCGCATCACCAGCGGCTTGGTAAATCGAGCAACATAGACGAGCGTGTTGAGGACCGTCAGCGACAGGATGCGCTGGGGGTGCTTGCGAATGAAATCGAAACCGATCGGCCCGCCGATATCGTGAACGACGAGATGGAAGGCGTCAATGTGGGCGGCATCCAGTGCTGTCTGCATCCAGTCTGCAAGCCCCGTCCAGCTGTAATCGAAATCAACGGGGCGGTCGGCAAAACCCAGTCCCGGAAAGTCGAACGCGACGCCTTCCAGGCCTCGACGAGCCAGTTCGGGCAATAATTTGCGATAGAGGAATGCGGACGCCGGCACGCCGTGGAGGCATACGACCGCCGGCCCCTCTCCGTCGCGCCAGATACGGGTAGACGCCGTGCCGGGGACTTCGAGTGCGGCGCCCCGCGCATGCCAGGCTGTGAGTGTTGGGCTGAGGGTATCGGGGTTCAGGTGGGCCATGGTCCGGAGGGATAAGGGTTGTAAAGGTCGAGGCCGCCGGTTGCTTGCGGATTGCCGCAGGACGCGAAGGCGTAGCCCCTGAGCGAACAAGAACTCGCCCTTGTGGAAGCCGTTGAACGTGGTACGTGCGCCGCTCAGAAGGTACATCATACGGAGGCGGATCCAGCATATTCAATACGCCATGACCTACACCGTCAAAGAAATATACTACACGCTGCAAGGTGAAGGCGCTCAGGCCGGCCGGCCGGCCGTCTTCCTGCGTTTCGCCGGCTGCAACCTCTGGACCGGCCTCGAAAAAGACCGCGACCAGGCTATTTGTACGTTCTGCGATACGGATTTTGTCGG
Source organism: uncultured Rhodothermaceae bacterium (assembly GCA_964525535.1). Taxonomy (GTDB): domain Bacteria; phylum Bacteroidota; class Rhodothermia; order Rhodothermales; family JAHQVL01; genus JAHQVL01. Next base: position 5,913 of record CAZGHT010000114.1, on the reverse strand, counting down.
TACGGACGGCGAGCGCGGGGGCAAGTACGACGCGCCGGGCCTCGCCGCTGAAGTGCGGGCGGCCTGGCCGGCAAACGGGGCCGGCCCGTCTCGACCCTACGTCGTCTGCACGGGCGGGGAACCCCTGCTGCAGCTAGACGCCCCCCTGATCGACGCGCTCCACGAGGCCGGATTCGAGATCGGCGTCGAAACGAACGGCACCCTCGCTCCTCCAACCGGTATCGACTGGCTGTGCGTGAGCCCCAAAGCCGGGGCGCCGCTGCAGGCGACCCGGGGCAACGAGCTCAAGCTCGTCTACCGGCAGGAGGGCGCCCTGCCCGAGCAGTTCGCGGCACTCCGTTTCGACTATTTCTTCCTACAACCCATGGACGGGCCGCTGGTCGATGCGTACACCCGCGACGCGGTGTCGTATTGCCTCGAGCACCCGCAATGGCGATTGAGCCTCCAAATTCATAAGGTGTTGTGCATCCCGTAGGAGTTCACAGTTCACAGTTCATAGTTCATAGTTCACAGTTCATAGTTCACAGTTCATAGTTCATAGTTATTAAGGTCTAAGACAGGCAAGGCGTTTCGTGACATAAGCTCCGAACTGAGAACCCCGAACTGAGAACTGCAAACTGAGAACTGCAAACTGCGAACTGCAAACTGAGAACTGCAAACTGAGAACCCCGAACTGCGAACTGCAAACTGAGAACTGAGAACTGCAAACTGAGAACTGAGAACTGCAAACTGAGAACTCCGAACCCCCATGCCCTGGTATCAGAAAGAAATTCACTTATCGCCTCGTCCTCGAGGATTTCACTTGATTACGAGCGACATCCTGCGCGAATTGCCGGAACTCGAGCAGTTCGACGTGGGGCTCGCCCACCTGTTTATCTTGCATACGTCGGCGTCGTTGACGCTTAACGAAAACGCGAGCCCGGACGTACGGCAGGACATGGAATCCTACTTCAACGAAGCCGTGCCTGAGGGGGCGCCGTATTACCGCCACACCATAGAAGGGCCGGACGACATGCCGGCGCATATAAAGGCCTCCATGCTGGGGGCGAGCCTGTGGATTCCCATTTCGTCCGGATCGTTTCGGTTAGGCACCTGGCAGGGCATCTATCTGTGCGAACACCGAAACCGCGGCGGTTCTCGAAAGCTGGTCGCTACCCTCCAGGGCGAGTGAGCGCAAAGGTCGGGAGTGCTGGAGAACCGGAATGCTGGAGGAGGGATGGGAGCTCAGTATACTCTGAGAGTCACGCGCCTAAAAGAACCCCGAACTGAGAACTGAGAACTGAGAACCCCGAACTGAGAACTGAGAACCCCGAACTGAGAACTGAGAACCCCTACCCCGCCGTACCGTTCTGGCCGGCTTTGGGGAGGGTGAACCAGAAGCAGGCGCCGTCGCGCATGTTGGGCAGGCACCCGATTTCTCCGCCCCAGCTTTCGACCGTGATGCGGCAGAAGTAGAGGCCGAGCCCTACCTTCCCCGACTTTTCGCCGCTCTGGGAGAACTTCTCGAAGAGCTGGTCGATGATGTCGTCCGGGACGCCCTCGCCCTGGTCCTTGATGCTGACCCGGACCGTGTTGCCCTCATCCCGCAGGCGTACGACGATTTCGGACTGGTCCTTCGTGTGACGGAGGGCGTTTTCGAGGAGATTGAACAGGATCCGCTCGAGGCGGGCATGGTCGCCGACAACCTCCCACATCGTATCGTCCGGCCCTTCCGAAGAGATGCGGAAGGTGACCCCTTTCAGGGCAGCCATGGCTGTGAGCGCTTCGGTCACGTCGCGAACGCTCTCGGCGACGTTGGGCGCCTCCTGGAGGTCGTCCGACGATTGCAGGAGCGGCTTGGAGCGCGTAGAGAACGTGGTGAGCGTCTCATTGATGAGGTGCTGCATTTTGTCGACCTGCTCCAGGCCGATTTCGAGAAACTCCTCCCCGACGGGTTGCACCATCTTGTCTTCGTGCATCAGCCACAGGCTTGCACGGATGCCGGCCAGCGGCGCGGACAGGTCGTGGACGGTACAGTGCAACAACACCTCCCGTTTGTCGATCTCCTTGAGCAGGTTATAGTGCTTCAGGCTCTGGTCCCGGGCCTCCTGGTAAACGCTCCGGAGGGTCTTGAAGTCGTTCGAAGGGAACTTGACGAGCAGCATATCCTGCTCGCCGATTTTCAGGGCGATGGCCTCGAGCAGCCACTCGCGGCCTTCCAGGTCCTCTTCGGTCCATACGTCCGACGTGAGCTGGATCGAATCCTCGGCGCTCCATACCTGCTCGGCTTCTTTGATGAAATGAGCGAGGTACATCAGGTGATCACCGGGGTTCCAGGTCGTGCCGTCCGTCGGCAACTTGGGATAGATCATTTTGAGCCAGTTGGGCGGGCTACCCATGAGGGTAAACGCATCATCCTGCTCACGCCGGAAAACAGCAATATCCAGTTGGGCGAGGAGGGTTGGAGGTAGCAGTACAGGATTCATGCTGGACAGTCGCGATGATTCGACGGGGGGACTGGAAAGGGGCATGGTCTTTATCAGATATGGGTCATAATCAGCGAAGGCCATGGATGTGGCCTGGTTACAGCAATTTGCTTGCCAGATGCGTGAAGGCTTTTTCGACCCCGTTGCCCGATTTGGCGCTGGTCTGTTGGACAGTCCAGCCGCGGGCCTGGAGGTCGGCGATATCTGCTTCCTCGATCTCCCATTCGTCGACGAGGTCAGACTTGTTGATGAGTAAGACAAAAGGGACGGAGCCGATCGCGGCCTGCGTCTTGTGGTGCAGGGCGATGGCCGCATCTAGCGTGCTCCGGCGCGTGCCGTCCACGACCAGCAAGTAGCCGGCCGTCCCACGCAAGTAATTCATGGAAAGTTTCTGGAAACGATCTTCCCCGTTCAAATCCCAGATGAGCAGGTCGATCTTTTTTCCACGCGAAGTAACCGACTTTTTATCTATTTTTACACCAATGGTCGTGAAGTAGTTGTCAGAAAAAATCCCCTTTACAAACCTGGCGACCAGGCTACTCTTCCCGACTGCTGAAGTACCAAGGGTACAAATCTTCTTTTGCGTCATCTGCAAGTTTAGATTAGGGGTAACTTCTTCCGAAGAATGATGGATCATGGTTCAGGCAATTAGTTTTGAGGTACCGGCGGGGCTTCGGGGAGCCATCGGGTACTGCACCCATCCTGCAAACATCCCTGCAGTGTCGTTGGCATCATCTCTGATGAGTCAGAACGGAGATGACAACCCCCGAGAAGTCTTTGAGAAATAGTATGACGGTAGAATCAAAATGCCAGTGAGTCGTCCGATTACCCTTCGAGTCGTTACGAAGAACAGGTTAGAAGGAAAACAGGGCTGCATATTCACCACGATGAGTCCCAGGCGCGCGAGTCCTTGTGCAGCAAAAGTACCTATCCGCATTACCCAAAACTACACTATACGAATGCGCCAAAAGTAGATGTTTGGGCTGGATGGCATGGGCATCGTGAGAACCTGAATGTTACGTATTATATAAGCTTCCTGAAAAGAAAAAAGTAGCGGTTTACTACTTTTTTGCGTTCTATAAGGTTATTCAAAGCCTTATATTACCAAGCTCGAATAATACACGCCAGGATGCCGAACGGTTCTGTGGACTGCCGACGGAGCGACTTGCGCGCTGTGGACGCGATGCCAGGAAGCCGGCCAGATACAGCCCTTCGGGGAAGCTCATTGGTCCGGGAGGGGTAGGTTCGTGGCCGGTGCTTTGCGTAAAGTACCGGTGCGTTGAACATCGCTGCCCCGTATCACCGTTCAGTATCACCATTGAGCATCGCTGCTTGGTAGCGTTTCAGTAGCGTTGTTGCGTACAAGCTAACATTAATCAATCTCCTGAAATCGTACGAGTAACTGACTATGTCGGACGCGTCTCCAGTCAATCCCTACAAACGCTCACCTTTTAGCGGCAAGGTGGTAGGCACCGTGTATGGCAATGCAGGGGAAGGTCTATTGAGTAAGCTCACCGAAGAAGAGATCGAGGAGCTCCGCCGGATATTACTGGCGCCGGAGCAATATCAGTTGATGCAGCTGCATCGACGCCTCGACGAATTGGAGGCGCCCGATGCGCAACTGGGGTCGATCAGCAAATATCTCCCCGAAGCGGTAGCGATCAACGCCCGTAAGGGCGACAAGCTGGCCAAGGCGCTCGCGCAAACGTTCAGCCGCACCCTCGACGTCTCGGTGCAACAGGATACCGAAACGATGGTGGAAGGCATCTCCCCGCTCATCGTGCCTGCGTTGAAACGCGGGCTCCGGGAGTCGTTTCGGTCGACGCGCAACGCCGTGAAGTGGGCGCTGCAGTACGGCGTATCGTTCCAGGGCATCCGCTGGCAGATCGAAGCGATGCGGAGCCAACGCTCGTTCTCTGAGGTCGTGCTCAGCCACACGATCCGCTATCGGGTCGAACAGGTCTTCCTGATCCACCGCATCAGCGGGCTCCCGCTCCAGCACGTCGTCGCCGATTCGGTCAAGGCCCAGGACGGGTCGCTCGTATCCAGCATGCTCACGGCGATCCAGGATTTCGTCCAGGACTCGTTCGGCACGAAGGCCGAAGAAGGATTGGCCACCCTGCAGGTCGGCGAACTGACCGTCTGGATCGAACAGGGGCCCAAAGCCATCCTCGCCGCCGTCGTGCGAGGAACCCCGGAACCCGAACTGCGGCGGGTCCTCAAAGATACCGCCCGCTCCATTCACCTCCAGTTTAATGCCGCCCTGACGTTCTTCGACGGAGACATCACGCCTTTCGAAGCCACGAAGCCGATCCTGGAGTCCGAGCTCCTATCCCATTACCAGATCCCTCAGCGACCCATTTCGCCGCTGTTCTGGACCCTCGTCGGCGGCCTCGCCGTCTGGCTGGTCGTGATCGCTTTCTTCTTCATACGTGACAACGTGTACTGGAATGGCTATCTGGCCGAGCTGCAGGCCGAACCCGGCATCGTCGTCCTGGAGTCGGGGCGCGAAAACGGCAAGTGGTTCGTCCGCGGCATGAAAGACCCGCTGGCCATTCCGACGGACTCGGTCATCGTCCGAACCAGCCTGAATCCCGAAGTCGTCGAAGAGCATTGGACGCCGTATCAGGATTTCTCGGAGGAAATCATCGTACGCCGGGCGTACCAGTTCCTCGGGCCTGTGCCCCGGGAGGTAACGCTGCGCATCGAAAATTCGGTCTTGATGGCCTCGGGCACGATGGTGCCTAAAGATTGGGTGACAATGGCCCAGGAGCGGGCCCAGTACATGGAAGGCATCGCCAACTACAACGACGACGCCATTATCATCTTCGACGAGCGCTCCATGAAGGCCGACGAAGCCGATCTCGAGGAAAAACTGGTCTATTTCCGCAATGGATCGACCGAGATCGACTCCACGCAGGAAGCCGTCTTCCGTGAGATCTACCTCTCGCTCGACGGCCTGCTCGATCAGGCTAAAATCGGCCATAAGAATCTCTCGGTGGATGTTTTCGGCCACTCCACCTACGCCAGCACCGAACAAGAGAACATCCGAATCAGCCAGCGCCGTGCCGAAGCGGTCGTTTCCGAACTGATCCGGCTGGGCCTCGATCTCGATGGCGAAGTCGTCAAATTCCTGGGTATGGGCACCCAGTCCCTGCCGGAGATCGATCTGGCGAATAGCCCTTATGCGGGCATGGATTCTGCCCGGGTGCCCCCGTTTAATGCCGTCAATTTCAAAGTCGTTATCGACGGGCGCAACCAGCTGGGCGAAGAGAACTAGGGCGTGTGGACATTTAGCGGCGGCCAGCGCTTTTTTGATGGATGTTGAGCAGATCAAGGCGCATTCCGAGACGCGATGCGGGGTATCTCGCGAGGAATGGTACGCAGCGATGGACAACATCGGCGAAAAAGAGCGGATGCCGATGAATGTCCACACGCCCTAATCTTC
>CAZGHT010000113.1:0-14649 GCA_964525535.1 uncultured Rhodothermaceae bacterium | reverse complement strand
AACAGATGTTAGGCGCCGGATGCGCACAGGCCCTGCCGGGTACACCAGTCTGCTGTATTGTTCACACTTTGTTGGATGCCATGTTGAAACGAACCGTTTTGCCACCCGCCATCAAGATTCTATCCGTGCTGGTCGCTGGATTCGCAGCTCTCTTACTTACGCTGCTGGTTATCGGGTTGTTTATGTAGACCCTATCCCCCATCTGGGAACTTTGGCCCTATACGCCTGCCACTCTGCTCCGAACGTAGACGCCAGCCAGGGCTCTTCATAACGAACCACGCGGATGTGAAAACCGCATCCCAGTACGATCCAGTACGCGATTCCCAGCGGTGAGCCATATACCAGGACAATTCCGAGCACCAGCACGAGCACCCCGACGTACATCGGGTTTCGCATATACTTGTACAACCCGACGATCACCAGACGTTCCGGGGGCGCCCACGGCGCCAGCGTGCCTTTGCCGGCCACGTAGAAATCCCGAATACACCACCCCAGGGTGATCAGCCCGACCCCAACAACGAAGATCCCCCCAAAATGTCCTTGCGTGGTCCAGGGATCGATGACCCCCAGAATCACGGGAAGGGCGATGCCAAAAGTGAAGGGGAGAAGCAGAAATGCGAGGAGGGCTTTCAGGAACATAACAGAGTGTGTTGAGCCGGCTGAGTAGTGGGGAAGTTACGCATTCTGCTGGTTGAAATCGATCCAGGATACAGGGTGCACCGGGATCACCCGTCCGTCGGCCACCACCAGTACGGTATCGCCGCGGCGGGGTACGATCCGGCTCGTGCCGGTGAACTCGCCAAAAGCAGGCAACACGCCGTACGTCGCTCCGAAATAAAAGCAGGGCAGCCGGAGCCGTTCTTTGGCTTCCCGTAATTCGACGCCCGGGTGGAGGTGGCCGGCCACCACGTACCCGTCGTCCGACACCCCCGGCTCGTGGCGCCAGACGAAAGGGGGTTCGATGCGTTCCTCCTTACAATCCATACGCCACGCCTCCGGAGGGGGGCCGGCGTGCCGGTCGTGATTTCCGAGTACGAGGTCGATGGCTAACGTCTCGACGGCCGCGCGCCAGTCGCTGACCTGGTCGACCACCTGCCGGGTGCGGCCGGGATGCGCGTGGAGCAGGTCGCCCAGGATGAGCAACCGCTCCGCCCCCGTGCGCTCGAGCGCCGCCGTGAGCCGGTCCAGGTTGTCTCGCGTGGTGCCTCCGGGAACTGCGATGCCGTAACGCCGAAAGGCGGCTGCCTTACCGAAGTGCAGGTCGGCAACAACCAGCGTGCGTTCCCGTTGCCAGAACAGGGCCTTTTCGGGGAGCGCCGTAAAGGCCTCGCCGGCAATGCAAAAGGTATGATCGAAACGTGTTGCCATAGCCGTTCAACCTGCCCATTTTTCGAGCTGTAGGGTCATACGCTGAATCCGGTCGGCCAGTTTTTCGGAAGAAAGCCGGGCCTGAATGCGCGTGACGAGCAGCGGAAAGCAGAACGGCGTCGGCCGGGGCGGTTCTGCGATGACGATTTCGCTTCGCTGGATGCGATCCAGCGTTTTGACGAGCCGGCTCTGTTCGAGCTGCCGCTCGAGCACTTCCCGGTGCGCCTGCCCGAGCAACAGGTTGTCCGGGTCGTACTTTTCGAACACGTCGTACAGCAGACCGCTCGTCGATTGGATCTGGCGAGCGCTCTTGCGCTGCCAGACCGGCCCTTGATGAACCAGCCCCGCCACGCGTGCAATCTCTCGGAACTGCCGCTTCGCCATCTCGCTTTCGTTCAGGCTTCGGCGGATGTCGTCCAGCAAGTGATCGGTGCTGAACAGCGCCTCGCCGGCCTCGTCCAGCGGCGCCCGCTGGGGCGAGAGCAGCTCGAACCCGTAATCGTTCGACGTCAGCGTATAAGTGGCCGGCGCCAGCCGGGACAAACGATAGGACACAAGCGCCGACAATCCTTCGTGGACGAGCCGGCCGGCGAAAGGATATATGAAGAGGTGATGCCCCTCCCGCGTCTTGATCCGTTCGATGAGGAGCTGATCGGCTTCGGGAATCTGCGACCCCGTACGCTGCACGTCCAGCACCGGCTTCACCGCGACGAGCTCCGGATGGAGTGTTTCCCGCCGGTCTGCTTCGCCGAGCAGTTCGCGCACCATGGCGCCCAGTTCATCGGAGATCGGCAGCGTCGTACCCGCCCACCGCGGGATAGCGCCCCGCACGCTGCTCACTCGACGCACGTAGACGGTCATGTCCCGGATACGGACGAATTCGAGCGGTTTGCCGGCAAAGATAAACCGGTCGCCTCGTTTCATCCGGCTCACGAACGACTCGTTGATGCTCCCGAGCGTACCCCCTTTCAGATACTTGACCTGCATCTGTGCGTCGCTCACGATAGTGCCGATATTGGACCGGTGCACGTTTGCGATGCGCCGGTCCGTCACTGTGTACGTCCCCTCCTCGACGACCACCTTGCGGTATTCGTCGTAGGCGCGGAGGCTTTGCCCGCCCGTCGTCACAAAGTCGATGACCCAGTGCCACTCCTCCCGGCTGAGATGACGAAAGGCATACGCCGTTCGGATCTCGTCGTAGAGCTCTTCGGGGGAGAATCCACCCCCCAGGGCGAGCGTAACGACGTGCTGGGACAACAGATCCAGGGGGTTCTCGATGACCGGCCGGGGCTCTACGTGTCGCCGGGCGGCCGCTTCACGAACGGCAGCGACCTCGATCAGTTCGAACGCGTGCGTGGGCACGCACGTGACGCGGCTGGGCTCCCCCGGGCGATGCCCGCTCCGGCCGGCTCGCTGCAACAGGCGAGCCACCCCTTTGGGGCTGCCGACCTGCAGCACCCGGTCGACCGTGGGCAGGTCGACCCCGAGCTCCAGGCTCGACGTCGCTACGACGCATTTCAGGGTACCGGCCCGCAGCCCTTCCTCGACCCACTGCCGCGACGCTTTAGCGAGCGAGCCGTGATGCAGCGCCACTCGCCCGATCCAGTCGGGCCGCGCTTTGATCAGCGCCTGATACCACTGTTCGACCTGGTTGCGGGTGTTGCAGAAAATCAGGGACGTCCGCTCGTCCTGGATCGCTTCGATGACCTGGGGCAGCATCTTCAATCCGAGATGTCCGGCCCAGGGGAAGCGCTCCATCGTAGGCGGTATCAAGGCGTCGATGCGCGTCTCTTTGGGCATCAGACCGCGGACGACCCTCCCGCCTCGCGGGACGCCGTCCGAATCGACCCCGACGAGCGCTGCGAGCGCCTCCTCGAGGTTGCCGAGTGTGGCCGACACGCCCCAGGCGCTCAGGCTCGGCCGCCACCGGCGCAGCCGCGCGAGGCACAGTTCGGTCTGCACGCCCCGCTTTCCGCCCATCAGCTCGTGCCATTCGTCGACGACCACCGTGGTGAGCCGGCTGAAGATGCGCTTCGACTGCGCCCGTGAGAGCAGGATGGACAGGCTCTCGGGGGTCGTGATCAGGGCCGAGGGCGGCTTCTTGACGATCTTCTGTTTGGCGTAGCTGGACGTATCCCCGGTGAGCCGCTCGACCGTCCAGGGCACGTTCAACTCATCGAGCGGCGTGAGCAGGGCCTGATGGGTGTCGGCCGCCAGCGCCTTGAGCGGCGTGAGCCAGACGACCTTGAGCCGGGGCGGCTCGGTGTCGTCCCACGTCGATCTTGGAGTATGCTCCATCCAGTGCAGAAGGGCTCCGAACCATACCGCGTACGTCTTCCCCACCCCGGTCGGCGCATGCAGCAGACCGCTTTCCTCGTTCAGCATAGCCTGCCACACGTCACGCTGAAAATCGAACGGGGCCCAGCCGTGTTTCTCGAACCAGCCTTCGACGAGATGTGCCGTTGCTTCAGCCATCGACGATCCACGATTTGATGGTATCGAGGTCGTCGGCTTCGGAGGGGTTCAGGTCTTGCCGCCATTTCACGATTCGGGGAAACCGAACGGCGACGCCCGATTTGTGGCGCGTGCTCCGCTGGATGTTCTCGAAGGCCAGTTCGAACACCAGTTCGGGCTTCACGCTGCGTACGGGACCGAACCGCTCTCGGGTGTTCTGACGGACGAAGCGGTCCACCTGACGGATCTCCTCGTCGGTCAACCCCGAATACGCCTTGGCGAAGGGCACCAGCTCCCCCTCGTGCCAGACGGCGAACGTATAATCCGTGTACAGGCTCGCCCGCCGGCCGCTCCCGCGCTGGGCGTAGATCATGACGCAGTCGACGGTGTACGGGTCGACTTTCCACTTCCACCAGTCGCCGCGTTTTCGGCCCACGCGGTACACGCTCTCCCGTCGTTTCAACATAACCCCTTCGACCCGCCGATCGCGGCTTTCTTCCATACGCTCGGCCAGCTCGTCCCAGGAGTCGAAAGCGACCGCTTCGGACAGCAGCAGGTGGTCTTCGCCGGCCTGTTCGATCAGGGTGCGGAGTGCGCCGCGGCGCTGTGTTTGAGGGCGAGAGCGAATGTCTACGACATCCAGCTCCAGGACGTCGAACGCCAGGAAGATCACCGGCACGTCGGCCCGTAGCTTTTTGCCGACTTTTTTCCGGCCGATGCGGCGCTGCAACTGGGCGAAGGGCATCACGCGGCCGCCTTTCCAGGGCAGCAGTTCGCCGTCCAGCACGGTCCCATCGGGGAGCGATGCTGCGGCGGCCGCCACTTCCGGGTACCGGTCGGTGACGAGTTCCTCCCCGCGCGACCAGAGGAACGTGCGCCCCTGCCGGCGGATCAGCTGGGCGCGGATTCCATCCCATTTCCATTCGGCCAGCCATTCGTCCGGTGCTCCGAGCTCTGACACATCGCCTTCGAGCGCATAGGCCAGGTAATAGGGATAGGGCCTGCTGGCGTCGGCGTCGCCCTGATCTTCGGCAATGAGCTGCTCGAAGAAGGCCGGCGTGGCCTCCCAGGTCCCCATCAGGCGGTGGGCGATGACGGGCTCCTCGATCCCCGAATAGCGGGAAAGCGCCCGGGTCATCAACCGCTGCGAGACACCGACGCGCAACCCTCCGGTCAGCAGCTTGTTGAGCACGAACCGCTCCTGCTCGTCGACTTCGCTCCACCACTGCGATACGGCCTCGCGTTTTTCGTCGTCGTCCATGTCCATCAGGGCCAGGATCCGGTGTTCGATCCACTGCTGTAGCGGGAGATCAGACTGGCGCGTTGCTGAGGGGGCCAGTAAGGCCGCCGTTTCTGCCGAGTCGCCTACGGCCCCGTAACTCTCGACGAGGAGCCACTCGGGGATGCCGGCCAACTCCGCTGCCCACGTGCGCAGCAGCCCCGAAGAGAGGAGGCGTTTGAACCGCCGGCCGCTGAGGAAAAAAACGGCCCAGGCCGCGTTAGCCGGCGCGGCCTCCTCGAAGTACGCGACCATAGCAGCCACCTTCTCGTTGGTCTTCGTCGTGCTGTCGAGCTGAACAAACAATTCGGTAAATCGCTTCATGACTCACCCTCCCCGGCGGCCGCGCCATAGGGATCTACGGTGTCCTGATCCTCTTCGTCCTGGCCAAACCGGGTATTCAGGCTATACGCATCTCGGCCCTTTTCCTCTCTCAAGAATCGCACGACCGTCGGGATATTGCCGTGCGTAACGAGGACGCGCTCGGCGCCCGTGTCGTCGATGGACTGCATCAGTCCCTTCCAGTCGACGTGGTCGGACAGGATGAAGCCCCGGTCCACCGACCGCCGGCGGCGCTGGCCGCGGACGCGCATCCAGCCCGAGGCGAAGGCCGTCGACTGCCGGCCGAAACGCCGCATCCACGGGGTACCCCTCGCCGAGGAGGGAGCCACAACGAGCGCCTGGCTCCAGTCGTATCTGGATGCCACCGTACCCACGTAGGTCGTCTCGGGCAGCTCCACCCCGCTGTGGGCATACATTGCGTTCATCTTGTGTACGGCGCCGTGGACGAAAATCGGCCCGATCGACGCGTCGACGCCCGCAAGCACCCGCTGCGCTTTGCCGAGCGCATACGCAAAGACGATGCTGGCTTTGCCGTCCTGCTGGTTCGCACGCCACCAGTCGTTGAGGGCCTCGAATTCCTGACCTGGATCCGGCCACGTGTAGATGGGCAGGCCGAACGTCGCCTCAGTGATGAAGGTGTGGCAGGGGATCGGCTCGAACGGCGTAGTGGTGGGGTCTTCACCGATCTTGTAATCGCCTGAGACTACCCACACTTCTCCTTCGTGCTCGACGCGTATCTGGGCCGATCCGATGATGTGGCCCGCCGGGTGAAAGGATACTTTCACGCCGTTGATGGAGCGCGCTTCTCCGTAGGGGATGGTCTCGATCGATGCCGCTTCCCCGAGCCGAAGGCGGGAGACGTATTTCGAGGGCGCCGACACGAGGTAACGCCTGGACCCCGGCCGGGCGTGATCGGCATGCGCGTGCGTGACGAGAGCACGGTCGACCGGATCCCAGGGATCGATGAAAAAATCCCCGGCCTCGCAGTATAGACCCTGATCCTGGAGTTCGAGAAGGGGCATGCCGGCCCGTCGTTCGTTGTAGGATTTACACGTCAGACCTTCATCGGTGATGAGCGTCTATCCTCGCGTACGATTGAGCCACCTTGCGAGGTTCCATCGCGGCCGGGATCCTGCATATATGCCTCGATCAGAGGAAAAGCAACCACGCGAGGAAAGTCAACAATACGACGACGACGGCCATGATGATGATAGCCCCCGTGCGCGCTGTATTCATCATGCCGGCGCTCCGATCCTGAATCTGCTCGGCCCGGTCGTTGATGCGCTCGACTCGATCGAGGTGGCTGCTGTAGCGGGTCACGAAGTCCCGTTGAAGCTGGAGGTATTCTTCCTGCATGCGTACCTGCTGTTGCTGCAGGTCGCGGATTTCTTTCAGCAGGTCGTGATTTTCGGGTTCGGCGTTCATGGTGCAGCTCAGGGGTAGACGATGAGACGCCCCACCGGGACGCCTTAACGGGCGATCTATCACGACATATTCGTTCTGCCGGCACTGAGACGCGGAGAAACGCAGGGCCTTGAAAAGTGTATTCATCTAGGTGTCACCCCTCAAAATCGGTTCACGAATCCGCTCATGTCCATCCACATCCGTCTTGCACGCCCGGAGGAATTAGAAACGATCTTACAGGTAGAACGCGACGCCGGCGAGCGGTTCCGCGACTACGGGTTGATACCGCCTGAAGAGCAGGAGGACGGTGAGCCGGACACGTTCGGTGAGGAGCACCGGGCCGGCATCGAAGCCGGCAAATTATGGGTGGCCGTTACGGAAGCCGAGCGCATTGTCGGTTTTGCGCTCGCGTACGAGATCGATCGAGAAGGTCACCTCCGCGAAATCGACGTGCTTCCCGAATACGGCCGGCAAGGCATCGGCCGGAGGCTGATCGATCGAGTTGCTGACTGGTGCAGGGAACGGGGCTACCCGACGCTCTCGCTGACCACCTTTCGAGACGTCCCCTGGAACGCCCCCTACTACCAGAAAGCCGGCTTCTCGGTCGTTCCCGAAGTCGCCCTGGCAGGCCGGCTCAAAGAAATACTGGATGAGGAACGCGAGGATGCGCTCATGGAACGCGTCGCGATGCGGATGAACCTTTCCTGATCATTGAGACAGGCAAAGTGGCAAGGCCCCACTGCCGGCCGGTGAATGTCTCCCTCTCTTCGTATCTTGCGTCTGTTTTTCCATTTCATGTATCAACAAGCTCGTAATTCATGAACGCATACTGGATTCTGACTGCCTTCGTCGTTCTGCTGACCGGTTGCTCAGCCACCCGACCGACCGCGCAACCCGATACTTCAGCGGAGACCCGTGACGCTGTGGCAACGGATGCATCCGACACAACTGACTCCGATACCCAATACAGGGCGATCGTCACGGACGAGGCGGTTACCGATACAGGCCTGTTCCTGCTGCACCGCGTCGAAGACCAGTGGCTGTTCGAAATCCCGGATTCATTGATGGATCGCGACATGCTGCTGATCAGCCGTATTGCACAGACGCCGACCAACCTGAGCCCATACATCAACGGCGGCTCGAAGGTAGCCGAGCAGGTCGTTCGATGGCAGCGCCGGGCCGATCAAATCCTGTTGCGGAAGATGTCCTACCAGAGCGTCGCCGGCGACTCACTCCCGGTAGCCCGGTCCGTCCGCGCCAACAATTTCGAACCGATCCTGTTCGCCTTCGATATAGAGGCGGTCTCCCCCGACTCGCAGAACGTCGTGATCGAGGTCGACAAGCTCTTCGAGACGGACGTGCCGGCCCTGAGCGGGCTCAGCCAGAGCCAGCGGACCCGCTTCAAGGTGCGCCGCCTCGATACCAGCCGCTCCTTCATCGACGAAGCCCGGAGCTTCCCGCTCAACGTGAACGTGCGGCACACGATGACCTACGAAGCCACCGAACCGCCCTCCAACTCGAACACCGGCACGATCTCGATGCAGATGTACCAGTCGATGGTGCTCCTGCCCGAAGAACCCATGATGCCGCGGCTGGCCGACGAGCGGGTCGGCTACTTCTCGATCGAACAGATCGACTTCGGCCTCGACGAGCAGAAGGCGGCGACCCAAACCTTCATCCGCCGGTGGCGGCTGGAGCCGAAAGACCCTGACGCCTACGCCCGCGGAGAGCTCGTCGAGCCGGTCAAACCGATCGTGTACTACCTCGACCCGGCCACGCCGGAGCGGTGGAGGCCCTATTTCTGCCAGGGCATCAACGACTGGCAGGCTGCGTTCGAATCGGCCGGCTTCAAGAATGCCATCGAATGCAGGTACCCTCCTGAAGACGACCCCGACTTCGACCCGGAGGACGTCCGGTTTTCGACGTTGCGGTACGTGGCCAACACCACGCGCAACGCCGTCGGCCCCAGCGTGTCCGACCCCCGATCCGGCGAGATCATCGAGAGCGACATCATCTGGTACCACAACCACATGCGCTCTTACCGCAACCGCCTGATGATCGAAACGGGCGCCTCGAACCCCGGCGCCCGGTCCCTGAAGCTGGACGCCGACCTCATCGGCGAAACGATGCGGCAGGTCATCGCCCACGAGATCGGCCATGCCATCGGCCTGCCCCACAACATGATCGCCAGCGCCTCCTTTCCGGTAGACTCCCTCCGCTCTCCGACGTTCACGGCGCAATACGGCGTGGCTCCGACGATCATGGACTACGCACGCCAGAATTACATCGCCCAGCCCGGCGACGGCGTCGAGCGCTTCGTCCGGAAAATCGGCCCCTACGACCACTATTCGATCGAATGGGGGTATCGGTGGTATCCCGACGCAACCACTCCCGAAGACGAAAAACCCCTGCTCGATGCGATGATCCTCGACCACGCGGACGACAGGCGATTCCGCTTCGGAGGGGCTACGGCCTACAACCCGGAGGCGCAAACCGAGGACCTGGGCGACAACCCGGTCGGGGCGAGCACCTATGCGGTCGCAAATCTCCAGCGCGTCGTGCCCAACCTGGTCGACTGGACAACGACCGAGGGCGAGGATTACGACGACCTGGAGGAGCTCTACGGAGAACTCGTATCCCAATGGAACCGCTACATGAGGCACGTGGTGACGCTCGTCGGGGGCGTCTACGAGACGCGTAAAGCGAGCGGACAGGACGGAACGGTGTACCGTGTAGTGCCCCGGTCCCGTCAGGAGGAAGCCATGCAATTTCTGGACGAACACGTCTTTCAGACTCCGGAGTGGCTGCTCGATCCCGGCCTCCTCCGCCTGATCGAGCCGGCCGGCGCCATCGAACGCATGCGCAGCCGGCAGGTGGCTCTGCTCGACAACCTGCTCCACCCGGCGCGGCTCCAGCGCCTCACCGAGGCCCAGACCGTCGACGAGCGCGACGCGTACGATTTGCTCACCTTCATGGACGACCTCACCCGGATCGTCTGGCGCGAGATCGAATCGCGCCGGCCGGTCGTCGACACCTACCGGCGCAACCTGCAACGCGGGTATCTCGAACGGATGGAATACCTCATGACCGAGGAGTTCTCGACGAACTTCGCCTCTTTTTACGGCACTGAGGTCGACGTCAGCCAGTCGGACATCCGCCCCGTCGTTCGGGCTCAGCTGAACGATATCCGCAACAAGGCGTTCCTCGGAAGTACGCGCAGCCGGGATCTCATGACCCGGCATCACCTCGAGGACGTCGTCGCCCGCATCGACGACCTGCTCGACGCAAAAGACTGACGCTCTGCCTGTATTCTTTCCAAACCCGATTCCCTGTTTCCCATGAGCCACTCGTTCATCAGCTATTCGCGCGCTGACGCTGACTCGTTTGCCTTCAAGCTGCTGAACGACTTGAAAGCCGGCGCGCCTCCCGTTGCCGCCTGGCTCGACCAGAACGAACTTCAGCCCGGCATACACTGGGACGACCAGATCGTAGAAGCCATCCGCTCCTGCGCATGCCTGTTGTTCGTCATGACCCGGGACAGCGTCGAGAGCACTTCCGTGTGCAAAAACGAATGGACGCGCGCGATCAAGTACAAGAAGCCGGTGGTTCCCCTGCTCGTCCACGCCGACGCCGAGGTGCCATTCCAGCTCGAAAACCGCCAGTACATCGATTTCTCCAGCGACTACGACGATGCGCTCGTCAAGCTGCGGGAGCACCTCGCGTGGCGCAACTCCCCCGAAGGCAAGCTGCAAAGCCTCAAAGACCGCCTGATGGACAGCCAGCGGGACGCGCGCAGGACGTTCGACGCCGCGCAAAAAGCGCGCATCGAATCCGACATCGAAGCCCTCAAGCAGCAAATTGCCGATCAGGAGCTGATCGTCAAAAACCCCCGGCGCGCCGCCGAACGCCTGGAGCGAAGCGTTACGGCTGCCATCGAACGAGAGCGCCGGCCCCGCAAACCCGCGTCGGGCACGAGTACGACGAAGTTCGTGTATTACCCACCCGGCATCGCGCCGTTGTACTTCCAGAATCGGCACCTCGAAACTCGCCTCATCGGCCGATTTCTGGCCAACGACGTGGAACGGGTGATGACGATTGTGGGTCGCGGCGGGATCGGCAAGACGGCCATGGTCTGCCGGCTGCTCAAGGCGCTGGAGGCCGGCCACCTGCCCGACGACGGCGAGGCGTTGTCGGTGGACGGCATCGTGTATCTGAGCGAGCGGGGGACGCACAAGGTGCGCTTCCTGGACCTGTTCACCGGCCTCTGCCAGCTCCTGCCCCGGGAGGTCGCGGAAGACATGGACAAACACTACCGCGATCCCATGATGCGCCCGGCCGACCAGATGCGGGCCCTGCTGGAGGCGTTTCCCGGGGGCCGGCACATCGTGCTCCTCGACAACTTCGAAGACAAGGTGGACCCCCGGTCGACGCGCATCCTCGACGACGAGCTGCGCGAGGTCCTGGAGGCTTTCCTGAAAGCCCCCCCTCATGGCGTCAAGATCATCGTGACGACGCGCATCGCCCCAAAAGCGCTCGCGCTGGTGAACCCTTCGCTGCAAACGACGCTCGTCCTCGACGAAGGCCTGGAATCGCCGTTCGCGGAGAACATCCTCCGGGAGATGGACAAGGACGGCAAGCTCGGCCTCCGGGGCGCTCCCGCTGCGCTGCTCGACGAGGCGCGCCGGCGTACGAACGGCTATCCTCGCGCCCTGGAGGCCCTGTTCGCCATTCTCTCTTCGGACCGGGCCACATCGCTCGAGGATCTCTTGAAAGACGTCGAACAGCTTCTCCCCGAGCACGTCGTGGAGACGATGGTCGGCGAGGCCTACAGCCGGCTCGATCCGGACGCCCAGAAGGTCATGCAGGCGCTCGCCATCTACGGCCGGCCCGTACCGAAGGTCGCCATCGACTTCATGCTCCAGCCTCACCTGATCGGCCTGGACGTGGCCCGCATCCTGAGCCGGCTGGTCAATATGCAGTTCATCCGCCGCGAAGGATCCAATTATTTCCTGCACCCGGTCGACCGCGAATACGCCCTCGCCCGAATCCCCCGAGGCGAGCCGGCCGACAAACACCTCGACGAGGACGTCTTCAGCCAGTATGCCCTGCTGAATCGCGGCGCCCGGTATTTCACCGAGGTGCGCATGGACCGCGAAGCCTGGCAGAACATCGACGACCTCGCGGCGCAGCTCGCCGAATTCGATCTACGCGTGGAGGCGGAAGACTACGACAACGCCGCCGAGGTGTTGCTCCAGATCGACCACGAGTATCTCATGTTCTGGGGGCACTATGCCTTGACGGCAGCCTTGCATGAAAAGCTGCAAGGGCGCCTAACGGAGCCGGTCCTCCAGAGCGGCTCGACAGGCAACCTCGCCACGGCGTACAGCGAGATCGGCGACTACATGAAAGCCATCCACTATTACGAGGTGGCGCTCGAGATCGTGCGTACACAAAAGGACCGGGAAGGCGAAAGCACCTGGCTCGGAAACCTGGGCAGCTGTTATATCATCCTCGGGGACACCCACCGGGCCATCGATTACCAGAGCCAGGCCCTGGCGATCACCCGGGACATCGGCGACCGGTTTCGAGAGGGCATCTGGCTGGGCAACCTGGGCGTCTGTTATTTCAACCTGGGCGAGACGGACACGGCGCATACCCATTACGAGGAGGCCCTGGCTATCGCCCGGGAACTGGACGATGTGCTGGGGGAAGCCACGACGTTAAACAATCTAGGGGCGGTGTCGGCCAGCATCGATGCGTTCGAGGAGGCAGAATCCCTCCTGAGAGATGCCATCCGCCTGGCGGACGAACTGGGCTTCAACCAGATCCAGAACGAAGGGCGTCACGACCTCGCCCTGACCTTGCTGTACAAAAAGGATTACTCGGGCGCGGCGAAAATCGTTCAAGAAGCGCTCCACTACGACTACCCCCCCAACAACCACCAGACGCATACGCTGCAGGGCGTCATCTCGAGCTGCCTGGGCCGGACCGATGAGGCTGTAGACGCTTTCGCCCGGGCCATCGAGGCAACGGACGTATTACTCAACGTATCCCGCAAGAACGTGACTGCCCTTCACATTCGCGGCGTATCCCTGTGCGGCCTTGCGCTCTGCAAAATGGAGGAGGCCCACGTCCAGAGCGCCATCGAGGCCTTCGAGGAAGGGCTCACCGTCAACCAGGACCGGGGGACGATCCAACGCGTGCTGCGTCTGCTGGATACACTCGTTGACCTGGACGAGGATGAACACCTGTTGAGAGCCCGTAAGGTATTCGAGGCGTGATGCAATTCGTATTTCTGCATTCCCGCTTTTTGAACAAACCTAGTTCTTGAAAACAAGTCAGTAGTTTATCGAGCAAACGCATCTCGGCACCGCCATCAAGGAGTCGTTTTCTAAACTCGCACAGGACACTGCCATCAAATCCAGAGTCGGTCAGTTCCATACCTAACAAATACTTCCAGGCAATCCGATCACGCACTGCTTCGGCAGCACCGCGATCAGAGAGATTCTCGCGAAACTGGAGCAGAGTAACTAGAGCTAAGCGCCAGGGAGGATAGGCCGGTTGACCATGTGTAGGAAATAGATCGGCAAAGTCCTCATCGGTGAAAACAGAACCAAGAGAATCACGTAGAGCCACACGGATTGCCTTTGGGGAAAGCGGCTCGGGCTACCTGGGCTGTTTGTTCTGGGACCGTTGGCAGTTGAGGTTTGAGAGACATGGTAGTGGGGGAGCTTGTGGGTAGGGCTGATACCCTAATTTACACATTGCAGTGCTCTCAATTTGACTTCGCCAGCAGTATCCATGCCTGCGAGCGATGTCGTGACCTGCTGACGCTTTTTTGGATAGGCCCCTCTCCCACTGCTGACAACCTACAGACTTGCTCTGCGTTAATATAGACATTATCATGCATACATGAACAATGAGCACACTGATATGACGCAACGACTCAAAGACGCAATTGATGCCCTTGCTTCCCTCGAAGACCTTCCCGAGGAAGAACAGAAAAGCATTGCAACTGGTGTTATTGAGTTGGTCGAGTCGGCCAAATCGCATGGGGCCAAAACAGCACAATGGGGCCCCGCATGGCAAGGCCTTTCCGCTGAAGAGCGATGCAAAGATTTTCGTGCGTGGATGGAGCGCTTTACCGATGGGCCAGGTCTGCCAGATGAGGCACTGCGCCGCGAAAATATCTACAAATGATGGCGCAGTATCTGCTTGATACCAACATTCTCCTACGTGCATCGGATGCGGGCTCGGATAAGCAGAGTCTTGCCCAAGGAGCCTTTGAAGCAGTTATATCCCAAGGCCATACGTGTTTACTGACTGCACAAGTAATCGGTGAATACTATTCAGTTGTTACCCGGCCCATCAGTTCAAATGGCTTTGGCTGGGATACTGAGCGCGGCAAACTTGAACGCGACTTGTGGATTGCCCGATTTTCCTTTCTCGAGGAGACAGCTGAGATCTTTCCTCGGTGGATTGACCTGATAGACAAATTTAAAGTTACCGGCCGCCGCATCTTTGATTTGCGTATACTAGCTGTTATGCAGGTCTACAAAACCTCTCATCTACTCACGTTCGATGTGGATGACTTCCCAGCATTACCTGGTATAACTATAGTTCATCCCAGCCAGATTGTAACTACCTAATCTGCTATTCTAACATTTCGTAGAACGCCGCCCACTGCGAAATAATAACAATAGAATGTAGTGCTCTCAGGCCTCGAAATCAATTTCGTTTTTTCTGTCTGTAACTGTTGGCGAAGTCAAACGCTACATGAATAGAAAGCGTCATCCCGCACT
>CAZGHT010000112.1:2592-15053 GCA_964525535.1 uncultured Rhodothermaceae bacterium | reverse complement strand
GCAAAGCCGCGTAAACCAGGCTGCTGTGCACAGTTCGCGTAACATCACTGATTTAGCCGGCCGAGCGCATGTCCGATCTTCTTTCCAGATTGTTCTCCAACCTCGATATCGCCGTCCTGGAACGGCAGGCTGCCGGAACGTACACGCTCCTGAGCGAGGCGCCGGCGTGGCTGTGCCCGCTGTGGCCGGACGCTTGCCGGAACCGAAAGGAGCTGCGGCCGGAAGATACGTTTCTGTTTCTGGAGGATTTCCTCGACCGGCACGCCGGCTTCTGGCAACGCCCCTCAGCTACGCCCATCACGTCGGGCGTCTGGACGGAGACGGGGCCCGACGGGAAAGACCATCTGCTGCAGGCAATAGCGCTCTACGTCGATGACCACCCCTTGTTGCTCCTGCGCATTCCGCCTCAACAGGAGACCTGGTCGATCTACCAGCAGGCGCGCGAACAACGGCTGGAGAACGAACAGATGATCGAAGAGATCAACAAGCGCGAGATTCTGCTGCACTGCATCGTGCACGATTTATCGAACCCGCTCTCCGGCATCAAAGGGAGCCTGGAGCTGCTCGAAGACGCCGACGACCTCACTCCGGACGAGGCGCAGCAGCTGGTCCATCTCGGCCTCCGCCAGGTGCGCAAAATGCGTCAACTCATCCAGAGCATCCTCTCGACTTTTGCCAACGACGTCAAGACCCTCGTGCCCACCCTGATCGGTGAGGACGTGGCGCCCGATCTCGGCGCGTGCATCCAGGACGTCGCCCAGTCGTTCAGCGCGACGGCGTCGGTCAAGGGGGTGCGTATCGACGTAGACCTGCCCGAGTCCGACCGGCCCTTCAAGGTGGTGGGCGAGAGCGAACGCCTGGAACGCGTGTTATTCAATCTATTGGTCAATGCCATCCGGCACACCCCGGAGGGCCGCCGGATCGTCTTGAAAGTGCGGGAGGAAGAACGCTTCGTACTCGCCTCGGTCGAGGACGAGGGAGCAGGCGTTCCCGATGAGATCGTCGACCGGTTATTCGACCGATTCAGCCAGGGACCGGGCGAAACCGGCCAGACCGGCCTCGGCCTCTATTTCTGCCGCATCACCGTGGAACACTGGGGTGGCACCATCGGGTATACCCCTTCGGAGAGCGGCGGCGCCCGATTCTGGATTCGGCTACCCCGACCTGTGACGTTTCAGCCTTCGGAGTTCGGAGTGCATAGTTCGGAGTTCAGGGTTTTGAGTTCGGAGTTCAGGGTTCGGAGTGCATAGTTCGGAGTTCGGGGTTCATAGTTCATAGTTCGGAGTGCAGCATCCAGTATCCCGCTGCGAGCATCCAGCATCCAGTTGCCAGCATCCACCCATGCCTTTTTGCCTTTTTATTGTCGATGACGACCCCGAATACAGTGCGCTGCTTCAATTCCAGCTCAGGAAGTTGACCGACATCGACGTGCAGGTGTTTGCCCGGGGGGAGCACGCCCTCGAGCGGCTGGATCGTCAGCCGCAGCTGCTCATACTCGACCTCGTGATGCCCGGTCAGGGCGGCCTCGAAACCCTGCGCCAGCTCAAGGCCGAACAGCCCGAGCTGCCCGTCATCGTCGTTTCGTCCCAGTCGGTGGTCAGCGTCGCGCTGGAGGCCCTCAAGCTGGGCGCGTACGACTACATCACCAAGGGGCACGACGATACGGTCAAGATCCGCCGGCTCGTTCAGCAGGTCATGGAGCGGGAACGGCTGGCCAGCGAGGTGGAGCTCCTGAGGGAGCAGCTGCGGGTCCCGCAGGGCATCCCGGGGATGATCGGCGAAAGCGCCAGCATGGGCCAGGTGCTGCGTCTCATCAAAAAGACGCTGGTCGGCGACCTGTCGGTGGCCATCGTAGGCGAAAGCGGAACCGGCAAGGAACTCGTCGCTCACACCATTCACTACAACTCACCGAGGCGCCGAGAGCCCTTCGTCGTGGTGAACTGCGCGGCCATCCCGCGCGACCTCATGGAAAGCGAGTTCTTCGGGCACGAGAAGGGGTCGTTTACCGGGGCTTACGCGCGGAAGGCGGGCAAATTCGAACAGGCCAACAAGGGGACCATCTTCCTCGACGAAGTCGGAGAGCTGAACCTGGACCTGCAGGCCAAGTTGCTGCGCGTGCTGCAGAATCAAGAGGTGCAGCGGGTGGGCAGCAGCGAGACGATACGGGTGGACGTGCGCGTGATCTGCGCTACGAACAAAGACGTGGAAGCCATGATGCAAGAGGGCACGTTCAGGGAAGACCTCTACTACCGGCTCTTTCAGTTCCCCATCCACATCCCTCCCCTCAGAGAACGCGATCAGGACGCGCTTTTGCTGGCCCATTTCTTCAGGGACGAGTTTTTAAAACGGCACCCGGACCTGTCGCCCCTGGACTTTTCCACTGGCACGCGGCGCACCATCCTCGAATACGCCTGGCCGGGCAACGTGAGGCAGCTCAAGAATGCGGTAGAGCGGGCGCTGCTCATCTCGGATCACGACGAGATCGTTCCTGAAGACTTGATGCTGGAACGCGCGCCGGCTCGCAGCCTGAACGCCGCCTTGCCGAGCGGCTCCCCGCATCACACCGTGCAGGTCCGCTCAGACCGACCGATGGAGGGGCAGGCTTCCTATCCGGCGGCCCCGGGCCACCCATTCCGGCCGAAAACGCCCGAAGACATTCTTTCCCTGGACGACATGAAGCGCATGGCCGTTCTCCAGGCCTACAAAGTGTGCAACGGGAACGTGGATCAGACGTCCATCAGACTGGGTGTAACCCGCTCAACAGTGTATCGACTCCTGGAAAAATACAAAAACGAAGGGCACGACATCGAGGTATGACGTTCACCTCTGAGACTCATTCGTAGAACCGCGCTCGATCGAGACCGAACCGGCTTTCTGCACGAGAAAGCCGGCCTGGTCGGTCCGGGATTCGGCTTGAAAAAACATCTCTCTCCCATTCAATACAGACGTTGGCAGCATCGCTCCTCGGAGCGTCCAACCCAGTACGAATCCAAAAATGGCCGTAACCAGAAGGAAGAAAAGGAGTTGACCGGTTAGATAAATCATAGCGAACTCTTTTTTCTCATGGCACATCAGGGTGCCGATCCACACGTCCTGCCACCCCCCTCCGATCTCATTATAGCACCCTGCAGCTTAGGTACGAGAGATATAACAGATATCGTACCGAACTCCCTCGCAGGGGATTTCGGCAGCGCGGGTTCCCGTTTCCTCCGTGACGAGGCCGGGCCGGTCACCCGGCCGGCGACAGCCCGCCATCGACGTGGAGGTCCATCTGGGGAAAAGGAATGCCGATGCCGGCCTCGTCGAGGTGCTCCTTGATCGCTTGCGTGAGCTGCTCTCTCGCGTCCCAGTAGGCGGCGGCGGGCACCCATACGCGCACGACCCAGTCGATCGACGACCCGCCGAGTTCCAGCAGGTAGGCCTGCACGTCCTTGTCTTCGAGCAATCCGTCGACGGTCTGGGCGGCGGCAACGAGCACGTCCCGCGTTGCCTTCAGGTCGGCGCCGTAGTCGGTGCCCACGTTAACGTCCACACGGCGGGTGTCGTGGTAGGTGATGTTTTCGATGGTCGACCCGAAGATCTCTCCATTGGGTATGATCATGCGGCGGTTGTCGAAGGTGTTCATCTGCGTCGTAAAGAGCTCGATCTCGTCCACCTTGCCGGTGATGCCGTTCACGTTGACGACGTCGCCCACTTTAAAGGGCCGAAAGACGAGCAGCATGACGCCGGCCGAGAAGTTGGACAACGTGCCCTGGAAGGCCAGCCCGATGGCAAAACCCGCCGCTGCCAGCACGGCCGCAAAACTGGCCGTCTCGATGCCGACGTACCCCAGAATGGCGACGATGGCAATGATAAGGACGACGTACCGCGCGAAATTGGAGAAGAACTTGACCAGCGTCGCCTCCACGTTCCCCCTCTGGAGCGCCTTGAGCGTAATCCGCTTGACCCAACCCGCCACAATGAAAGCAACGATCAGCATCAAGAGCGCGAAGATGCCCGGCAATGCAATCGTCTGAACAAAGGTCATGATATTTTCGGGTGACAACCAATCCAAATTCATAGTCGACGTACCAGTTAGGTGATGTTGGAGGTAAGGGGTCCGGAGCCCGAACCGAAATCTACTGTACCGGGAGGGGTTATCCAAGTCCGTCACGCAGTCTATTCTGCGGTCTACCCGAACATCCGGGGTGACGAACTTAGCCCCAGGCCCGGCGTAATTAAAGCCGATCCCCCTGTGGGAGCAGGCGCATGGATTTTCGCACTGTATCTGTGCTGTAACTATTGTGCTGTAACTATGAAGAATACCCCACCATCCCCCTCACAAGAACCCGCCGGCCGGACCGGGATCACCTTCCCCGTAGAGGGGATGGAATGCGCCTCGTGCGCGGTACGCATCGAGAAGCAGCTGCGCAAGCGCAGCGGCGTCGCTGAAGCCACGGTCAATCTGGCGACGCAGAAGGCGCACGTCACCTACGACCCTGCAGCGATCCGCCCTTCCGGGCTCCTCGAGGCGGTCCAAAAAACCGGGTTCTCGGTGCCATTGACCACCTCCGCCTTCCGCGTGCGTGCTTCAGACGGGCTCTCTTCGATCGAATCGTTCTTGATCGAACTCCCGGGGGTGTTCGCTATCCGAACGTCACGCACGGGGGACGACGACTCGCTCGAAGTGGACCACGTGCCCGAAGCGACGTCTACCGAAGACCTCGAGCGCGTGCTGGCGGAGCGCGGTCTGCTCGAAAGCGCGGCTACGGTGACGGTAGAGGCAAGAGCGGAGGGCGACGCGGAATACCGGCAGCTGAGAAACCGATTCCTCTTCGCAGCCCTCTGCACGCTCCCCGTGTTTATCCTCTCGATGGCCCACGGCGCCCTCGACTTTCCGGGGATTCATTACGTCCTGCTGGCCCTGACGACGCCGGTGGTGCTCGTTTCGGGGTATCCGTTTTTTGCCGGCGCGATCCGGCTGCTGCGGTACGGCGGCTCCGACATGAACACGTTGATCGCCCTGGGCGTAGGCGCCGCCTACCTGTACAGTACGGCGGCCACCGTTGCACCGTCCCTCTTCCAGTCGCCCAACGGCGCCATGCCGGCCGTATACTTCGAGGCGGCGGCCGTCATCATCACGCTCGTCTTGTTGGGGCGCCTGCTCGAAGCGCGCGCCAAGAAAAAAACGGGAACGGCTCTGGAGAAGCTGGCCTCGCTCCAGCCCAACCGGGCCACGCTGCTTCGCCCGGCGACGCCGGACGAAGCCGGTTCCGACAACCGGCCGGTGCAGGAAGTATCGACTCCCATCGAACAGCTCCGCATCGGCGACCGGGTGCTCGTCCGCCCCGGGGAGCGCGTCGCCATCGACGGCCGCATCACGGAGGGTGCCTCGGCCGTCGACGAAAGCATGGTTACCGGCGAACCGCTGCCCGTCGACAAAAAGACGGGCGACGCGGTGGTCGGCGGCACGATCAACCGAACCGGATCTTTCGTTTTCGAAGTGACCCGCACAGGCAAAGACACCACGCTCCAGAAAATCGTGCGGCTCGTCGAAGACGCCCAGAGCCGGAAGGCGCCGATACAGAAGCTCGCCGACCGCGTGTCCGGCATTTTTGTGCCGGTGGTCCTCGGGATCGCGGTCCTCACGTTTTTACTCTGGAGGATCCTGCTGCCGTCAGAGCCCCTGTCGACCGCCCTGCTGGCGACGGTATCCGTGCTGATCATCGCCTGCCCCTGCGCGCTCGGCCTGGCAACACCCACTGCCGTGATGGTCGCTACCGGCAAAGCCGCAGATTTCGGCATCCTGATCAAGGGTGGGGATACGCTGGAACGGCTGCATGAGATCGACCGCATCGTCATGGACAAAACGGGAACGCTTACCGAAGGGCGGCCCCGGGTCACGCAGGTCATACCGTTCTCGAGCCGCTCCGAAGACGACCTCCTCGCCAGCGCGGCTTCGGTAGAACAATATTCGGAGCACCCTATTGCAGCGGCGATCCTGGATGCCGCTCGATCCAGAAAACTCAGCTGGGCCACCGCCCACTCTTTCGCCACGACGACCGGCCTGGGGCTGGAGGCCGTCACCGAAGACCGCCGGGTGTTGATGGGGAATGAAGCGTTTATGGCAGAGCGGGGGTTGATGCCGGATCCGGCCGAATACACGCGGCATCCCGGGCTGACCGAAGTCCGCGAACGCGGTGACACGCTCGTTTTCGTCGCCATGGACGACCGCGTCGAAGGCGTCATCGCGATCAGCGACACCCTGCGCCCGCAGGCTTCCGAGGCCATCGACCTGCTCAAGCGGCAGCGCATCCGCGTGTCCATGCTCACCGGGGATCAGAACAAAGCGGCGCAGGCCATCGCAAACGAGGCCGGTATTGAAGAAGTGGTTGCCAACGTGCGTCCGGACGAAAAGGCCGCCGTTGTGTCGGCACACCGGGATCGGGACGCCGTCGTCGCCATGATCGGGGACGGCATCAACGACGCCCCGGCGCTGGCCGCTGCGGATGTGGGCATCGCGATCGGCGCCGGCACCGACATCGCCATCGAAGCGAGCGACGTGACGCTGATCCGGGACGACCTGCGCGCCGTCGCCGACGCCGTCTCGATATCGAAGAAGACGATGCAAACGATCCGGCAGAATTTATTCTTCGCCTTCATCTACAACGTGCTCGGCATCCCCATCGCCGCCGGCATCCTGTATCCGTTCTGGGGCCTCCTGCTCAACCCGATGATCGCCTCGGCGGCCATGGCGCTCTCCAGCGTGTCGGTGGTGACCAACAGCCTTCGCCTGCGGGGATGGAATCCGGACCGGTTATCGCCCGAGAGCCCGCGGAACTACGAACAACCAGACACGACTCGATAGTAGGAGCAAAGAAGTATGAGCAAACAGCTTGACGATATTCGTATAGAAGGTATGAGTTGCGACCACTGCGTCCGGTCGGTGACCCGGGCGCTCGAAGAGACCGACGGCGTCGAGGTCGAATCCGTAGAAATCGGCCTGGCGCGCGTGCGGTACGACAGGGACGTCGTTCCGCGGTCCCGGCTCGTCGAGGCGATCGAAGCGATCGGATTCGAAACGAAAGCCGGCGCTTCCTGAGCGATTCGGGTTTAGAGGTCTCCCCGCTGCGGGCGCAGCAGGATCTCCTCAACGACGGTACGGTCGGAGAGGCGGTAGATGTCGAGGACGGCGTCCGCGATGTCCGAGGCCGGCATGAACCGCTCTTCGGGTAAATCCACGCCCTCCCAGCTGGGGGTGAACGTAGCGCCGGGCAGCAGTGTAGTGACCCGGATCCCTTTTTCGCGCGTCTCCTCCCGGACGCACCGCGCGAGCCCGAGCAGGCCGTGTTTCGCGGCGCAGTAGGCCGCTCCGCCGGCATACGCTCGTATGGACGCGACGGAAGCCATGTAGAACAACATCCCGCTGCCGCGCTCCACCATCCCTTTCAGAAAGGCCCGGGTTACCAGGAACGCGCTCGTCAGGTTGACGTCGATCTGCTGCTGGAAGCTGGCGGCGTCCAGGTCGAGGAGGGTCCCGGGCTGGAAGACGCCGGCATTGTTGACGACGACGTCGGGGATGCCCCAGGTGTCGACGACGACCTGGTGCGCCGACCGGACGTCGTCTTCGCTGGAGACGTCGCACGGCACGACCAGTGCGTCCGCCTCTTTCGCTTCGCAGGCCGCAGCGACCTCGTTCAGGTTATCGACGTTGCGCGCGAGCAAGGCGATCTGGGCCAGCGGTTCTGCGGCGAAGGCCTCTGCCGTCGCGCGGCCGATCCCCTGGCTGGCGCCCGTTATGACGATGATGGGCATGGGTTACGCTCCGATGAGTCTCATGAATTCCAGGCGGGTGGCTTCGCGGTGAAACTCCCCACTGACGGCGCTGGTCGTCGTGACGGAGTTTTGTTTCTCGGCGCCTCGCATCATCATACACAGGTGGCGGGCCTCGATCACTACGGCCGTCCCGATCGGCTCCAGGACGCGATCCACGGCATCGCGGATCTGCAGCGTCAAACGCTCCTGCACCTGCAGGCGCCGGGCGAACACGTCGACGACCCGGGGAAGCTTGCTCAACCCGACGATGCGCCCGTTCGGGATGTAGGCGACGTGCGCCTTGCCGTAAAAGGGCAGCATATGGTGCTCGCACAGCGAGTAGACCTCGATGTCTTTCACCAGGATCATCTCGCTGTAATCTTCTTCGAAGACGGCCGATTTCAAGATGGCGTCCGGATCGAGCCGGTATCCGTGGGTCAGGAACTGGTAGGCTTTGGCTACGCGTTCCGGGGTTTTGGCCAATCCTTCGCGCGCGACGTCTTCGCCGAGCACATCGATGATGGTGTGGACCGAGTCCGATAGCTGGCGGGTCGTTTCTTCGTCGTACGAATCGTTTCGTTCGTAAAGTTTCGGGCCGTCGATCCAGGTGCCATTGACGGAGGCCTTACCCGACGTACGTTTGTCTTTCATGATGGTAGTGAGTAAGCGAAGTTACACAGCCGGCGCTCATTCCCCGTAATATTCGGCCATGTTGCGTTCCGTTTCCCAGAGCCGGACGCAATGCAACCGCCCGGAGGGCAGCGCCTGCTCCAGCTCCTTCCAGAACGCAATCACCAGATTTTCCGACGAGGGAATGATGCCCTGCAGAAAATCGACTTCGAGGTTGAGGTTCGAATGGTCGCACTTGTCGAGGATTTTGTCCTCCAGGATCTGCTTGAGGACGCCCAGGTCGATGAGGTACCCCGATTCGGGATCCGGCTCGCCGGCCACCGTCACCTCCAGCTCGTAATTGTGCCCGTGCCAGTTGGGGCTGTTGCATTTGCCATACGTCTGCCGGTTCCACGCGTCGGGCTTGTCCGGGTTGTGGAGCCTGTGCGCTGCGTTGAAGTGGACTTTCCGCGTAACGTAAACGGTGGGCATGGGAGGTAGCGCGCTGTCGCGCATACGTTGCTGAAATAATAGATGTTAACCGGTGTTTCAGGGTGTGAGGGCATTCATGGGCATCCGCTCTTTTTCGCCGACGTTGCGCATCGCTGCGTTACATTCCTCGCGAGATACCCCGTATCGCGCCTCGGAATCCTGCCCCGCACTCGATGCGGGAGCGCCTTGACCGGCTCAACACCCATCAAAAAAGCGCTGGCCGCCGCTAAATGTCCACACGCCCTAACCTACGTTCATCGACAGTACCACCGGGAGGCGGCCGGGTTTCAAACGGGGCCTTTGCCGGAACGAATCCCGACGGCGGCACGTCTCTCCCGATGCTGCGTACAAGCGGATCGATTCCTCGTCCGAAGATCCGTATATTGAGGGCCGATTCGCGGCTGACGCCCGTACTGTACGCGCATTAAAACAACTCGTTATGCCAGAAAAAACCCTGTTCCAAAAAATAGCAGATCGCGAAATTCCGGCGGACCTCGTCTACGAGGACGACCAGTGCGTCGCATTTCGGGACATCAATCCCCAGGCCCCCACGCACATTCTCATCACCCCCCGAAAGCCGATACCGACGCTCAACGATCTCACACCCGAAGACGAACCTCTGGTCGGCCACCTGTTCACGGTGGCCCGCCAGCTCGCGGAGGAAGAACAGCTGACCGAAGGATACAGGACCGTCTTCAACTGCGGGGAAGGAGCCGGCCAGACGGTCTTTCACATCCATCTTCACCTGCTGGGCGGCAGACCCATGGCATGGCCTCCAGGCTGAGGCCTGCTGCGTCGTGGCTCATCGCATATCCGATTCTCGCCTCTGGGGCTCAGGCAGGAGATCTCTCGTCCGTGCCGGCCTGTTCTGGAGCCTGATCCGCCGGCAGATCGGGTTCGCCCTGCTGGCCTGTTTCTGGACCGCGCCCCTTCTCGGGCAGGCCCCCAATAGCGTCGAGACGCTCTTCGAGCGGGACATCAACCGGTATCGGTGGACGGCCGGCGTGCGGGTCAACCAGCCGGTTTCCACTCGATCGCTGTCGATCGACAACCGGTTCACGTCGGACGCCTTCATCCTGTTCAACAACCTGCTCAGCTTCAGGGACGAGAACGTGACGGCGTGGTCCCTGCGCTCGCCGGCCGGCAGGCGGTTTTCTCCCGATTTCGAGGGGCGATTCGCGTGGTACAGCCAGAGCCGGGTGCTGTCGCAGGACCTGTATTCAAGCGTGAGGGTGCCCGTCTACGAAAGTCTCGTCGTGAGCCCCGCCGTCGGCTTCGCCCTCGACCAGCGCCCCGGCGCCACGCCGCAGGAGGGCAAGGCGCCGTTGCGAAGAGATGCCGGCCCTGCTTTCGGCGGGTCGCTCTCGATCACCCCCACGAGGCTGCTCGATTACGCCGTCCAGCTTAATGCCGTCGGCAACGTCCAGTTCATTACGCCCCGACGAGCCCGCTCGCTGAAAATGAACGGGCGGGCCGAGCGCCTCTTCGACAAAACGCGGTTCGCCACCACGGCGACCTATTCCAACGTGCGTCGCGATGCGTACCAGAGCATTTCCTTCCTGAACCGCGACGCCGACGTAGAGCCGCTCTCGGAGACGATAGAAGCCACGACGAGCGACACCCTCGCGGTCACCGTAGAGCTGGAAACTCCCCTGAGCTCCTCCTTTCAGCTGTCGAACCGGGTGGGCTACCGGTCGAACAACCGGAAGATACGCACCCTGCACACCCCCGAAGAATCACTCTTCTTCGACACCGATTTCAACCGGCGCAAGGTAGACATCGAGGTCGACCTCTCGTACGCTTCGCCCCGGTTCACCTCCCGCCTCACCTTCTCTGGAACGACCGAGGTCGAACAACGCCAGCTCATCGACCGGGAGGAGCTGCCCGACGTGCAGGCCATACAGAAAGGCGAGCTGCTGGAGCAGGCCGACTATGACCGGAACATCATCGGCGTCCGTTCGCAAAACCGGGCGGCCCTCACAGACCGGATATCGCTCCAGCTGGAGGCCTCGGCCAGCATCCTGCGCCACGACACCCCGGCGATCAACCAGGACGACCGCGACGAATCGTTCTTCCGCACGCAAATGGGGCTCGAATACCGGCTTTCGCCGTACATCACGATGCAGTTCGACGTGTATGGCACGTACTTTCACACGGTATACCTCAAGGCGCGCCGGTCTGCCGAGAACAACGTACAGCGATCGCTCCGTTTTCGGCCGTCGGTACGGTGGACGCCGTCGAGCCGGACGGCCGTCCGGTTTCGCTCCGAGGTGCGGGCCACCTATACCGTCGACGACTTCGTCCTGGAGGGGCGCCGGCCTACGGACCAGGCGGCGCGCGAGCTGCGGTACGAAGGCGACATCGAGCACCGGCTGGGCCCCTTCTTTCAGCTCCTCGCCGAAGGGGGCGTGAGCGACCTCCGCCTGGGCCGCTTCTTGCGGTCGGGCTTCGCCGAGATCCCGTTCGATACGCTGCAAACCTATTCGGGCTGGATCCGCATCCGGTCGCAGGGCGAGATCCAGGCCGAGGTGGGCGCCCGGGCGTTTATCCGAACCGACTTCGAGCGCGCCAGCACGGTCCGGTACCGGCGCCTGGACGAGAGCGGCGCCGTTCTGCTGGACGAGCAGGGTACCCCGGCGCGAGCGACCATCTCCCGGCCCGGCCGCCGCTGGATCGAGCAGATCGGCCCTACGTTCGCCCTGTCGTGGGTCATGAACAATACGTCGGTCTTACGCCTGGACGGCTGGCTCAACGTGCAACGCATCCGGCAACGCCTGTACGGGGATTTGCCCGAAGGGCTGGCGAAACATATTCGTGCAGAAGCGCGGAGAGGAACCCGACGAATCATCCCGAACCTTTCGATCTCGGTATTATGGAATCTCTGACACCTCCCTTACTCACGCTCGGCGTCACCGGCGGGATAGGCAGCGGCAAAAGCGCGGTATGCCGCTTTCTGGCGGAGGCCGGCGCGCGCGTGTTTTCGGCCGACCGGGTCGCCAAACAGATCATGACGGACGACCCCTCGGCACGGCAGGACATCCGGGCGGCTTTCGGGGCGGAGAGTTACCACGAAGACGGCTCGCTGAACCGCGCCTTCCTGGCCGGCCAGGTATTCAGCAGTGAGGAGAAGGTCAAACAGATCAACCGCATCGTACACCCCAGGGTCTTCGCGGCCTTTCAGAACGAAAAGCGACGCGTGGCCGCCGAGGGGGGGTCGCTGCTCGTGCACGAGGCGGCGCTCATCTTCGAATCCGGGGGCGACAGGCACCTGGACGCCGTCCTCGTCGTCGACGCCCCGCTGGAGACGCGCATCCGGCGCGTCATGGACCGCGACGGCGTGACCGAAGCGCAGGTGCGCGCACGCATGGACCACCAGCTCCCCGCCGCCGAACTCCGCCGGAGGGCGGATTACGTGATCGACAACGACGGTACGCTCGACGCGCTGAAGCAACGCGTCGACGCGTTTTATACGTCGTTCCTCGACCGCAGCGGATAGGGTTTTCAGTTTTCAGTTCGTAGTTCTCAGTTCTCAGTTCAGGGTTCGTAGTTCTCAGTTCAGGGTTCGT
>CAZGHT010000112.1:0-2492 GCA_964525535.1 uncultured Rhodothermaceae bacterium | reverse complement strand
AACTACGAACTGAAAACTACGAACTGAAAACCCCGTCTACGCCGTTTCGCCCTTGAGGCTTTCTTCGTACGCCCGCCAGTCGGCCAGGAATTTCTCGAGGCCGCGGTCGGTCAACGGATGCTGCAGGATGGCTTTGATGACCTTGAGCGGCATCGTGGAGACGTCGGCGCCGGCAAGCGCGGCTTCAACGACGTGCATGGGGTGGCGGATCGACGCGGCGAGCACTTCGGTTTCGAGGCCGTAGTTCTGGTAGATCTGAACGATCTGGTCGATCAGCTCCATCCCATTGTGCGAGATGTCGTCCAGGCGGCCGATGAAGGGGCTGATGTAGGTTGCGCCCGCCTTGGCGGCGATGAGGGCCTGGGTCGGCGAGAAGCACAACGTGCAGTTCGTGCGAATGCCTTCCTCGGAAAACGTCTTGATCGCCTTGATGCCGTCGAGAATCAGAGGCACTTTGACGACGACGTTCGTGTGGATCTTCGCCAGGGTGCGGCCTTCGTCCAGGATCCCTTCGTAGTCGGTCGCCGTCACTTCGGCGGACACGTCCCCGTCCACAATTTCGCAGATGCGGTAGATATGCTCGTGAAAATCGACGTTCCCCACCTTACGTACGAGCGAGGGGTTGGTCGTTACGCCGTCGAGTACTCCAAGATCGTTAGCTTCCTGGATTTCATCCAGGTCG
Source organism: uncultured Rhodothermaceae bacterium (assembly GCA_964525535.1). Classification (GTDB taxonomy): domain Bacteria; phylum Bacteroidota; class Rhodothermia; order Rhodothermales; family JAHQVL01; genus JAHQVL01. The sequence goes on along the minus strand of CAZGHT010000112.1, from coordinate 1,810 downwards.
GCGGTATCGATAAAAAATTTCATGGGCAGAATGAGCTTGTATGATGAAACAGGTGCGTTTGCGTCCAGCGAAAACGGATCCGGCGCGCCAGGTGTTCTACGTTTCAGAAGCAGAACGATTGAGAACTGTTACAATCTAACGAAACTTTTTACAACTGGTGCCCTTACTAGAATGAGAATCCTATTTATTTTCGAGTATATCTCAGCACACTCTGTAGCCTTTCTCCCTTTCTCGATCGAGGTAAGCGAGTATCACAGCTCCCCGAACGTAACGTCCTGTTTCACCGCATAGCCCTTTCTCCCGGCGTATGTACGACGATGCATACGAAGTGACGCTGCCGGAAAGACCCTTTTTAATTCTGCATCTTTGTTCGAACAGCCATGCATCTTTGTTTATTCGAAGACGATCGCCTGGACGATCTTTATCCTCTGATCCACACCCGCGGGGTGTACCAGCTGCGTCTGGGCGCGCGAACCCTTATCGACCGTACATGGGATACACTGGGGCGGCCTCCGCTCGTCCTCCATACGCGCAACGAACTCACGGACCACATCGCCCACCGGGCACAGACGCCGGTCAACCGGCTGGCGGGAGACGGCCCGGTGCTGTTTGTCAACGGCCGGCTGGTCCATGCGCCGGCCGCGTTCTTCGATCAGTTGAAGGCAATATCCGCATCGGGGGATGAAGCCCGCCTGTTCGTCCAGGGAGAGGAGGTGATTGCAGCCTGGATGCCTGCCGGCGGAGCCGCGCTGCTCGAACAGGACCGCCTCTCCATGACGGCGTTCTCGGGCGTCGCCGAAGAAGAAGTGAGCGGCGCCGTCCTCATCCGCCACCTGTGGGACCTGCTGGATCACCTGCCCGGCGCCTTAGGGGAGGACCTGGACGTCCTGGCGCGTCGCACCGCCTCAGCGGATCGCTCGACGTCACGCATTCATTCGAAAGCCTTGCTGGTTCAGTCCGCCGACATCTATATGGCCGAATCGGTGCGGGTGCACCCGGGCGCCATCTTGAATGCCGAAGACGGCCCCATCTATCTCGCCGAAGGAGCGGCCGTGATGGAGGCCGCCATCGTCAAAGGGCCCGTGTACATCGGGCCAGGCAGCGTCGTCAAAGCGCAAACGAATATCGCCGAGAGCGCCGTCGGACCCGTCTGCAAGGTGGCGGGCGAGATCCACAGCGCGATCTTCCAGTCGTACTCCAATAAGGCGCACAACGGTTTTGCCGGCAACTCCTACATCGGCTCGTGGTGCAACCTCGGCGCCGACACCAATACCTCCAACCTGAGAAACGACTACGGCACAGTCCCGCTCTACAACGAAAAGCTGGGGCTCTACGAGTCCAGCGGACGTCAATTCCTGGGCTTGATCATGGCCGACCACAGCAAGTGCAGCATCAATACCATGTTCAACACCGGCACGATCGTCGGGGTATTCTGCAACCTGTATGGGAGCGGGTTTCACGCCAGGTACATCCCCTCCTTCTCGTGGGGCAGCCCGGAAGAGGGGTATCAGCCCTACCGGATCGACAAGGCGCTGCAAGTAGCGGAACGCGTGATGAGCCGGCGCAAGATCGCCCTCTCCGACAGCGAACGCCGCCTGCTGGAACTCATCTTCGAGAAGGAGCAGAAGCGGATTCCTGCGTAATGCCGCTTACAAGCGCAAAAAGGACATCCCATCGACTACCTCGTGTTTACTTGCTGTTTTGCATTCGCTCTCGCATCCGGTCCCTGCGTTCTTTTTCGAGCGCTTCCCAGGTAGACAATTGATCGTCAGTGAGGTGTTCTCCCAACTGCTTTCTGGTTTCATCTCCC
>CAZGHT010000111.1:0-15209 GCA_964525535.1 uncultured Rhodothermaceae bacterium | reverse complement strand
GCCTAACAATGCACGCCTAACAATGCACGCCTAACAATGCACGCCTAACAATGCAAGCTTAACAATGCATGCTATCCTATAACCCTGCCATGGCCTTTCATTCTTTAGAGACGAATAAGGAATACATCGACCTGCAGACGGAGCTGGTCTGGCTGCAGTCGTGGCTGCACGATTCCAAGAAACGACTGCTCATCATTTTCGAGGGCCGCGATACAGCCGGCAAAGGCGGTGCAATAATGCGTTTCGTACGGTTCCTGAACCCCAGATATTACCGCATCGTCGCTCTGCCCAAACCAACCCCTGTCGAAGCCGGGCAGTGGTACTTCCAGCGATACCTCAAACACCTGCCCGATCCCGGCGAGATCGTTTTCTTCGACCGGAGCTGGTACAACCGCGCCGTCGTCGAACCCGTCATGGGATTCTGTTCAACGGACCAGTACAAACGGTTTATCCGGCAGGTCACCGCACTCGAGCACATGCTCATCGAAGACGGGCTGGACATCGTGAAGTTCTGGTTTTCGATCGATATCGACGAGCAAAAAGCGCGACTCGAAGAGCGAAAAGTCAACCCCCTGAAACAATGGAAGTTGAGCACGGTAGATGCGCAGGCACAGATCAAATGGGATGAATTCACGCGCTACAAGGATCTCATGTTCGATCATACCCATACACCGAAGAGCCCGTGGGTCGTCATTCAAGGAAACGATCGAGACCGGGCGCGACTCGAAGCCATGCGTTACGTCCTCAACGGAATCACGTATCCGAAAAGGGGAGAAACCGGCGAACGACTGGCTCCCGACCCGGACACGGTTTCCTTTGCCCGCTCTCCGACATCCCCCCCCTGACTACTGTCTACTGCCTACTGACTTCTGTCTACCAACCCCTGTGTCACGCATCTTTCATAACACCCTTCTAACGACGGCCCTCTGTGCCAGCTTGATTGGCTGCAGCGAAGCCCTGTCGCCCACGACGGCGAGCCAGGATGCGAGCGACTCGCTAGCCGCCGCCGAGGGCGTATTGCCGGACTCTCTGAACAGACAGCTCGAACACCTGCAATCCTCTCTCGCCGCAATCGAAGCGCAGCAAGACAGCATCCGGTCGGCCATCGAGAACATGACGGCGGCTCTCGAGCGAGAAACCGGCCGCGGCCTGGATCCGCGCGCTCGGACCGGAGAAGTGCTGGAGAATGCCGGCGAGGCGATCCAGTATTTCGGATTCCGGATGGTCTTCGCCCTGATCACGGTCGTCATTGCCTGGTACTTCGTCAAGGGAACGACCTTCCTGCTGGAGCGGCGCGCCGAGACGAACGCCAAGCGCCGGCTGTTCTATAAACGGCTCATCCCGATCGCACGCATCGTGACCTGGACGGTGGTCTTTATATTCGTCGTTCGCGGCATCTTTCAGGTCGATACCCAGGGGTTCTTCGCCGCCACTGCTGCGATCGGCGTCGCGATAGGCTTTGCCGCCCAGGACGTCCTGAAAAACATCTTCGGCGGGCTGGTTATCATTTTCGACCAGTCCTTTCAAACGGGCGACAAAGTGTCGATCGGAGGCGCCTACGGCGAAGTGACCTCGATCGGGCTGCGCTCGACCCGGATCGTCACCCCCGACGACAACCAGGTCACCGTTCCCAACTCGCAGATCGTCGACAGCCAGGTATCGAACGCGAATGCGGGCGCCCTCGACTGCCAGGTGGTTACCGACCTCTTCCTGCCCGGCTGGGTGGACGAGTCGCTGGCCAAAGAAATCGCCTATCAGGCCGCCGCGAGTTCGAAGTACGTCTATTTGAAGAAGCCCATCGTCGTCCTCGTCAAGGATGTCTTCGACCACACTTTTCTCACTCGTATTCGTGTCAAAGCGTACGTGCTCGACATCCGGTACGAGTTTGCACTCATGAGCGACGTCACCGAGCGCGCCCGGGCCGAATTCAGGCGGCAAGGCCTGATCCAACCCACCTACGGCGCATGGCCTCGAGCGTATCCCCCGCAACAAGGGGACGGCCGCCCCGATATAGACCTCTCGCCAGGACGGGACGACGACACCCAGGAGCGGAATGAACCATGAGCATGGCGTCTTCTACTTCCAGCACATTCACCCTTCAGGCGCCGCCTCCGGACGACTGGCTCGAAGCCGGCCGCCAGCGCGATAGAGCCCTGTCCGCATTGGAGCGTCACATCGATCGGACTCTCGACGGGTTCCTGCGAGACGTCGAAACAGAGCTCTGGACTCCCATGCGTGAACAGGCGCGTCTCTGCAACGAGACCCATGAGCGTACCCTCGCGGACCACGAGATCCCATTCGGTCGATACATCGACCCTTCGGAAATAGACAGGCCCCTGTGGGAAAAATTACGCGCCTACCGAGACGAAACCAACGAACATGTACTGGCCCCCCTGAAGGCCCGGTTGGAGCACCTTGACCCGGGACACCGGATCACCGAGATGTGGAGGCAGGCCAGGGTCAGGCTCTATACCATCCACTCCATCTGCCCGGAGGTGTTGGTTTGTCCTGAACCCGAAGGGTTGTACGACCCTGAGGGGGATGACCGGCTGCTGCGCCGCAGCCGCAAGTCGACGATCCGGATGGGGCGCGCCCTCGCCCGGGCCCGCGTACAATCCCTCAATGCTGCGAGAGCCGTGTTCAGGAAACCGGCTCTCCAGATAGCGCCGAAGGACCAGCATATCCCCTTGCGCGCTCTTGCAACCTACCACGTGCGTGCGCGCCTCAACGAGCCATGGCTCGAACTCCTCGAAACGCTGCAGCAACACCTGGCCGCCCCTCTGGCTCACCTGGAGCGGATCCTGACGGCGTGGTCGCAGGAGCTGCTCGAATTGGAGTGGAAGATGAATGTGCCGGCCTATCACATAGACCCCTCCTTACCGCTTTCGCCCCCCGGAACGGACGCCCTCTCCCCCGCTGACCTGCCGGCAGATAAACCCGCCCCCCGTGCAGACCTCGCCAGTGACGCCGGGAAAGCGCTGGACAAGATCGGTACGCTTCGCGCCGTTCTCACGTCCATGAGCTCCCTGGAAGATTCTGAAAAAATCAGGCAGGATCTGAGCAAAAAGACGCTGGCGGCCTTCGAGGCGCTCCGCGCTGACGTACGCAAGATCGGTACGTTCATGCTCGACGTCTCGGAGCGCACCCTCCCCCCCGAGGGGCCGTTACTACAGGAGAAAACGCAAAAACGGATATCGGCCTGGGCAACGTGGTATCGCAGAGCGACGGCCCGCCTTCGGTTCATCGAAGATCAGATCCACTTCGCCCAACACCTCGAGTCTCTCGAGGAGACGACGATCGATTCTTTGTACAACGAAGCCGTTCAACCCGCCCTCGAAGCGGCAGCGACGACGCGAGAGAACCTGAACGCCTTGACCGAAGAAGCCGAACAGGTCTTCTCCGCCCACAGCGCGGATAGCAGAGCCTGCTCTCGGGCGGTCACGGATATGCTCGGGAAGGCCCTGCAAACGATCGAAACGGACTTCGTCGGGGCACTGGACCAGTACACGTTGTCGGAGAAAACGCGCTCGATCACCGAACGATGCGCCGGCGAGGTGCTGCAGCACATCCACGCACTCAACGACCAGTATACGATCAACACGCTTCAGGATGTCGACGTCCGGAGAGTAAACCCGCTGATTGACGACCGCGACGTACCGCTTCGCCAGCTGGGAGAAAACGCCTGGAATGCCCTCTTGATCGAACGCATCCGAGTAGCGCATACACCCTTATCCCAGGCCTTGAACGAGACCGTCGGTGCGGCGCGAGAGATACCGACCATCGTACGATTCAACCTGGAGGCTGCCGTAGAAGAGCTCGCTCAGGCTGACCCCGGCACGCCGGACGAAGATGCGGCCCCGATCTCCGCATCCAGGGAGCTCACGATCGGAGGCCTGACTCGCTCAGCCGATGCCGTCAAGGCCAGCACTGACAACCTTGGCCCGGCCCTCTTCGAAGCGGCCTCGCGCATCGACAAAGCATACAACGAAGGCTGGGTACAGCTCCACAACCGGATCGGCCTGGAAGGGTTTATGCAGGAGCAGTTCGTCGATGTATTAACCCGGCTCCGAGGCAGGGCGCTGGAAACGTACGACACGTCGAAGGATCTGGCACGGAAAGGATGGTACCGGCTGCTGAGCACCTTCCGCCTGGGGCGAAGGCAGGCCAAAGCGCTCGTCCAGATGGGACAGACCGCTCTCGGTGTAGCCGACCGCTCTGAGGTCGAATTCAGAGAAACGCTCGAGGCCATCGTCGAGCTCGATGCATTGCTCGAAGGGTTGCCCCTCGTATACAAGCGCCTGTTCAGTTTCCGTCCGGTGACGGACCCCGCTCTGCTCATCGGCCGGGAACGAGATCTCGAACTGGTCAGCACTCAGCTGAACCAGTGGAAACGGGGACATGCAAACGGGTTGATCATCGTCGGCCCTTACGGCAGCGGCCACACCAGTTTCCTGAACGTACTCCGCTCGGAGGTACTCGAGGGCACGGCGAAACATGCCATCGAGATCGACGAACGATGGACCGGCGAAGAGGCTTTCGCCGCTCGGGTCGTTACTGCATTGAAGCTGGATCCTTCCCTGGAGTCCCTGCGGGAGATCAGAGACCACCTCACGGCCCAGGAACCGCCCGAACCGCCTGTAGTGCTCACCATCGAACACCTGGAGCACCTGCTGCTTCGCACCATCGGCGGCACAAACCTCGTCGAGCGTATCCTGACGTTTATCTCTCGCACAGACAACCGGATCTTCTGGATCGTCACGGTTACCGACTACGGATGGCAGCTGATCGAAAAAACCGAGTCGGCCGCCTCGAAGCTGGTTCGTCACCACACCTTGACTCCATACAATCGTCGGTCGCTGGAAATGCTCATCCTCAACCGCCACCGGCGCAGCGGCATTCCGCTTCATTTCGAGATGCCGGCCGAGCCATCGACGCTCTTAAAGCGTAAGTTGACGAAGGCGAAGAACGAAGACGAACGGCAAGAGTTGCTGAAGGAGAACTACTTCGACCGGCTCGTCCAGATCTGCGGCCAGAACGTAATGCTCGCCCTGTTTTACTGGCTCCGATCCATCCGGCTCGACCGAAACGATCAGTTGTTGTATGTCAGGCCGGCTCGCGCCCTCAGCTTTTCGTTCCTTGACGAGTTCGGCCTGAACCACGCCTTCACCTTGAAAGCCTTTCTGGAACACGCTTCGCTGACGGTCCCCGAGCACAGCGCCATCTTCAACATGCGTGACGAGGAGAGCCTCGAAATCTTCGAAGCCCTGGGCAATCATTTTTTGATCCAGCAAACCCATGGTTTCGACAAGCTCCAGGCTGCTGCTCATCCCCTCGACAGCACCCTGATCGACGAAACCGCCCGATACCGCATTCGCCCGTTGCTCATCCACCCGATTACCCAGTACCTCAGGAGTAAAAATATCGTGTATTGACTGTTCAACGCCGTTCTCCCCTCCCCCAGACATGCCCTGAATCGTTATATCACGTGCCCAATGCCACAACGATTACCCTGGCGACCTCGGTATGTGTTATCGATAAATCAATATCTTCATCAGGGGTGAATGCTCCCCACAAACCCGTTACCTTATACAGTATTTCATACCCACAAAGTGATACCCCATGAAAAGCACACTGATTTATCTAGGAATATTGATACCCGTACTCGGGTTGACCGGCTACTTGCTGCTGGGTCCGTTCGGCCACACCCATCCCCACGATCACGCACACGAGCACCCGAACGACGAATACGTCGAACCGTGGGCCGAGCCCGGGCGCTACCCGGACCGCATCGCGCTGACCTGGTCGGAAGACCCGACGTCCACCCTCAGCGTGTCCTGGCGGACGGATACGACGGTCACAGCGCCTCTGGCCCAGATCGCCATGGCCACGCCGGCGCCCCGCTTCGACCGCAACGCCGAGACCCTCGAGGCGGAAACTGAACGGCTCGACGCAACGGTCGTCGAAGGAGAAGACGTCGTTGCCCATTACCACAGCGTGACGTTCCGGGGCCTGACGCCGGATACGTTGTACGCCTACCGCGTCGGCGACGGCGAGGTATGGAGCGAGTGGTTTCAATCGCGCACGGCGAGCGACGAAGCAGAATCGTTTTCGTTCATCTACTTCGGCGACGCCCAGAACGGGATCCAATCGCACTGGTCGCGCAACATCCGCGCTGCCTACGCGGAAGCGCCGGACGTTCGTTTCGTGCTTCACGCCGGCGACCTCGTCAACCGGGCCCATCGCAACGTCGAATGGGGCGAGTGGTTTTATGCCGGCAGCTTCATCCACAGCATGCTCCCCAGCATAGCTATTCCGGGCAATCACGAATACCAGAGCTTCAAGGAAGGGGAAAGCAGGAGCCTCTCGGTGCACTGGCGACCCCAGTTTGCGCTCCCGATGAACGGGCCGGAAGGGCTCAAAGAAACGGTATATTACATCGACATCCAGGGCGTACGCTTCGTCGGGCTGAACTCCAATACGGAGCGAGAGATCCAGGCCGAGTGGCTCGAAGAGGTCCTTGCAGACAACCCCAACCGCTGGACGATCGTCACCCACCACCACCCCATTTACTCCTCCTCCGAGCGCCGTGACAACGAAGAGCTGCGCGCGCTGTGGAAGCCGATCTACGACAAGAACCGCGTCGACATGGTGCTGCAGGGGCACGATCACACGTACGCGCGCGGCCGCGACATCAACGTGGCCGAAGGCGTTACCGCCATCGACGAATCGGCCGGCACGGTCTACGTCAACTCCGTGAGCGGCGCCAAAATGTACCGCATCAAAGAAGACCGCTGGGAAGGCTTCGGCGCCGACATGCAGCGCGCCGCCGAAAACACACAGCTCTACCAGATCATCACGGTTTCGACAGATACGCTCTATTACCGCGCCTTCACCGTCACCGGGCAGTTGTACGACGCCTTCGACCTGGTGCGTAAAGACGAAGGGCCGAACGAGATGATCGCCCTCCCGATCTCCGATACGCCGGAACGTACGCACGAGAACACGGTCCCGTATCGCACACCGGGTGAAGAATAGAGGCTCGCAGTTCGGGGTTCACGGTTCGCAGTTCGGGGTTCGCTGTTCAATGCTGAACCCAGAGCGGTGAACCGTGAACTCGCAACGGCCGTCAATTTTTTGCAATGACCCACACCGCGTGCACGATGCCGGGAATGTAGCCGAGCAGGGTGAGCAGGATGTTGATCCAGAAGTCCACACGCAGACCGACCTCCAGGAATACGCCGAGTGGGGGCAACAGGATGGCAAAAAGTATCTTTATGAAGTCCATGCTAGCTTAGTGCTGATTGCGGGAGCCTGATAGCGTACTCGTCCTACGGAAAACCGGGCCGTAAGGATGCAATGCCATTGGGCTCTGACACGTACAGAACCCCTTCAGGCTGCACCCGGAGAGAACAAAAACCCCGGCCGCTTTACGAGAAGAACCGCGCTTCGATGTCTTTGTCGTTCATGTACACCCCCCGTAAACTAGCCTGCTGTGCACAGTTCGTGTAACATCACTTCATAACGCTCACGCAACCAGGATTTGCTGCTTCGCCCTCCGGCCGGCTCCCCATGAACGACGCGCGCGCCGAACTGGCGAAGATCGCCTCCTCCTGGAGCAAGGCCGATAAAAGCAAGGACCATCAGCAACGTGCTGTCGAAGAGGCGCCACCCCACCAGCAGGCCGGCGGATACCAGCAGAAGCAACAGGGCGAGCCCACACCGCAGCCTCACAATGGCTCCCATTTACGTCGACAGTCGAAGTCTGTATATCTTTGCAGACGGCATGCTAATCCATTCGTATACTGCATTTGAATTACAGGTTATTTTCGTCCCCCGACACTCCCTGTCGGCCTACGTCGTTCTGCCACCAACTCAATCGCCATGACGTACACCATCAACCTCAACCGGCTCGAAAAGGACATGTACGAACTCGCCCGGTTCGGGTACAACGAAAGCGACCAGGGGATCTACCGGCCCGGGCTGACCGATATCGACATGGAGGCCCGGCAGTGGCTCATGGATCAGTTCAAGGCGCATGGCTTGCAAACGCACATGGACGGTGTGGGCAACGTCTTCGGCCGCCTGGGGCCGGCCGAAGACGCTTCGGTGTCGATCGGTTCACACCTGGACACGGTGCCGTCCGGAGGCATGTTCGACGGCGCCCTCGGCGTACTGGCCGGCCTGGAGTGCATCCGGATCATCCAGGAACACGACATTTCGTTGAAACGCCCGATCGAAATCATCGCCACGAGCGAAGAAGAGGGCCGCTTCGGCGGCATGCTGGGCGCCCAGGCTCTGGCAGGAGAGCTCAACCCGGCGTGGCTGCACACCGCTCAGACCGTCCAGGGCGAGCTGCTCACGGAGGCGCTCGCCCGCCAGGCGTTGAGCCCCCAGACGGTCTTGCAGGCACGCCGCCTGCCCGATTCCATGTATGCCTTCGTCGAATTACATATCGAACAAGGGCCGGTGCTCGAAGCCGCTCAGATTCCGATTGGCGTCGTCGAAGGCATTTCGGGGGTATTTAAATGGGTCGTCCGCTTCATCGGCAAAGCCGGCCACGCCGGAACCTCGCCGATGGACATGCGCAGCGACGCTTTTATGGGGCTCGCCGACTTCGCCCACGAGATCCCGCGCATCATCGCAGAAGAAGGCACTGACAAGAGCCGGCTCACGGTCGGGCGCGTCGAACTCAAACCCGGCAACCCCCACACGATACCCGGCGAAGTCGATTTTTCGCTGGTCGGGCGCGATCTGGACGCCGAGGTGATGCAGCAACTCACCATTGCCTGCAGAAAGGTCTTGTCGGCCATCGCCAGAAGGCGAAACCTCATGTTCGAGTACGAAGAAATGAGCTGGCTGACCCCGCAAACCTGCGATGCAGACGTCAAACAGGAGATCATCCAGGCCAGCGACGATCTCGGCTACCCCTACCTGTGCATGCCCAGCGGGGCGGGGCACGACGCGCAATTCCTCGCCCAGATCACTAAAGCCGGCATGATCTTCGTCCCCAGCGTAAACGGAATCAGCCATGCCCCGGACGAGTGGACCCACTGGCACGACGTCGAAAAAGGCGTCAATGTACTCCTCAATACGACAATCCAGCTGGCCAATCGGGTTTGATCCTCCCGATTTCCCGATTCAGGGAACACATCCCTCATGGATCTATACAGTAATAGGCTCATTTGTATTGATATCAACCTCAGGCTGTGTATATACCTGCATCCACGCCTCGCCTTTCTCATCGTCCTGCCTCGCTCTTCGCTCGGAGCCCATTTGCCAGTCTTTACCCCCCACCTGGTGTACGAACAATATCCCTCATTCTTCTTGATTCATGAAAAAGATCGAAGCGTTTATCAAACCATTCACGTTAGAGGCGATCAAAGCAGCTCTGGCCAATGCGTCTATCGAAATCTTCCGCATCTACGATGCCCAGGAGCTCAACACCGTGAGTACGTATACCGACGTATACCGGGGCACCTCGTATGAGATGGACGCGATACCGCGTATTGTCATCGTCATCTTCGCGCAGGAAGGCGACGTGGACCGCATCGTCGAGCTGATTCAGGAAGCGGGCCAGACCGAGCACCTCGGGGACGGCTCGATCATCGTGAGTTCCGTAGAACAAATCGTCATGGTGAATCAGAAGGACCCCGAACCCCAATAACCTCCGTTTCATGTTTAGCTCAAACCTCGTTGACGTGTTGCCAGGCTTCAGGACTCGTATATACACCCTTTTTTTTATTATTCTTTCCACCCTCCTCTTCGCACTGCCGGCTACCTCCCCGGCCCGCGGCCAGAACCAGCCGCCGCCCCCCATTCTCAACGACAACGCCGGTGAAGAAATCGCCACGGCCGGCTTTTATACGCTCCGCTGGGATATCGACCTGAATGAAGCGCAGCCCATCACATTCGAAGTTCAAGAGTCTCCATCCGAATCCTTCGAATCAACGCGCATCGTGTACGCCGGCCCTGATCGAGCGACGACCCTGAGCGGCAAATCGGACGGAGCGTATTACTACCGCGTTCGCGCCCTGTCCACGGACGATGCTCCCGCGTCTTCCTGGAGCCCTGCGTATCACGTCGAGGTGGCCCACCACGCTCTGCCACGGGCCCTTTTATTTCTAGGGTTGGGGGCCGTCGTGTTTCTCACCACCCTGGTCACGATCCTGCGCGGCCACGCCGGGGAATCGGCTTTTTCCGTGCAGGAGGCCTGAGCCGCCATTCGATGTAAAGCCGGTGGGGATTAAGGCCGTCCTGCCGGGACGGCTCTCCGTCGATGGATCACTGAATCAATCATTATACTCATGGTCAACGAAACGATATTGAATCCAACCTGGGCCGGTGCGTTACTCGCTGGATTCAGCGTCCTCTGGATCTTCCTGGGCTGGTGGTGGGGACGCAACGCGAAAGAACTCGAGGACTTCATGCTGGCGGGGCGCAAAGTAGGCCTGGCCCTGGGTACGGCAACGGCCATGGCCACCTGGGTGACGAGCAACACGACGATGGTAGCCCCGCAACTCGCCCTGCAGATGGGTATATGGGGTATGATCGGGTACTCGCTCGGATCCGTCGGCCTGCTGCTCTTCGCTCCGATGGCCGCCCGCATCCGCCGATTGATGCCCAACGGATTCACGAGCGGCGACTTCATCCGGTTGCGGTACGGGCCCACGGCCTGGCGCATCTTCCTCGCCATCTCGTTGTTCTACAGCGCCGGCTGGCTGGTCAGTCTCGGCATGGCGGGCGGCCTTTTGATCCAGGCCCTGAGCGGCATCTCCTACTGGATCGGCATGAGCGTCATCCTGGGTATTTGCGTCATCTACACGCTGCTCGGCGGTCTGCGGGCGGTCATCGGCACCGATTTCGTGCAGACCATCATCATCGTCACCGGTGTGGTAATTCTGGGGTTTCTGACCCTGCAGAAGATCGGGGTCGACCAGATTCACTCAACCCTGTCTGCGGAACGCCCCGAACTGTTGAATCTCCTGATGCCGGCGGCCATCATGTTTTTATTCAACAACCTGCTCTTCGGCGTCGGAGAAATCTTTCACTCCAATGTCTGGTGGAGCCGGGCTTTCGCCTTCGACAAGGGAGTCGGGTTCAAGGCGTATCTCATCGCCGGTTTATTCTGGACGCCGATCCCTGTCGCGGCGGGCTTTGTGGCGCTTGCGGCGCCGGCTATGGGCCTCAACGTCCCACGGGCGGACATGGTGGGGCCCCTCGTGGCCGCCAACCTGCTCGGGGTGACCGGTGCGATCCTGGTCTTCGTGATCGTCTTCTCTGCACTGGCGTCGAGCCTGGACTCCCTCCTGGCGGCGACGAGCGACCTGATCGTCGAGGACATCTATAAGAAACACCTACATCCAGAGGCTTCGTCGGAACGGTTGCGCAGCGTGGCTTCGGCGACCATAGTGCTCCTGGGCCTGGTCACCTGGTTCGTGTGCATCCTGAATATTACCACGCTGGCGAGCCTGCTCCATTTCACCGGCGCCTTCGTGGCCAGCACGATCTGGCCTATCGTGGCAGGGCTGTACTGGAAAAAGACCAATACGACTGGCGCCGCCCTCGGTATGCTGCTCGGCAGCATCGCCGGCCTGAGCGCGTACTTCCTCGTCGGCTTCTATGTAGCGGCGCTATTCGGCGCCGCTGTATCGATGGGTGCGGTCCTGCTGAGCACCTGGCTGTGGCCTCAATCGTTCGACTGGTCCGACCTTCAGGAAGCTCCCGTTGAAACGTCTGCAACAAGCCAACCCATCCACTCCTGAACAGGCAACGTTATGATTGTGTCCGAATCTTTTTTGTTCGTTCTCGTACTGGTCGCGCTCGTGCTGAGTGCCGTCGCACCGGTAATTTTGCTCGCTTTGCTCATTCGGGACTGGAGGGCCGGCGCCTTATGGTAATGTCAGAACACATCATGAATCTGCTCGGTCAGCCGGTCGAAGTACGTAATGGCGTGGCCGGCATCGATCACCCCCTGGCGCTGCTGGATACCGTCCCCCAGGCGCCGAATCCGCTCCTGAACCTGAGTCACCGGCACATCGTGTCGTCCAAACAATTCGACCGAGACGTCCTGATCCAGCTCTGCCGGCTCGCGGCGGACCTGGAGACGAAGCCGTCGCTCATCCACCTGCCCCTGACAGGCAAAATTATGATCACGGCGTTCTACGAGCCCAGCACGCGTACGCGGCTCTCGTTCGAGAGCGCCTGGCATCGTCTCGGCGGGGACGTCATCTCGATCACAGACCGGTCGACCACGGGCATCGCCAAGGGGGAAAGCCTGCGCGACGTCGCAGAAATGTTCAGCAATTACGGCGACGTCGTCGTCCTGCGGGACAGTAGTGAGACGGCCGTCTATCAGATGCTCCGCGGGCTGCGCATCCCGATCGTCAATGCGGGCAACGGCATCGACGAGCACCCGACGCAGGCGCTCGCTGACATGTACACGCTCTTGAAGTGGCGGCCAGAGCTGGCCATCGAAAACGGTTCACCGCCGATACGCGTGGGCATCATCGGCACGCCGAACAAAATGCGGACGGTTCGGAGTCTGTTATCGCTTCTATCCCTGATCGACTATGCGATCGAGGAGGTGGTGATCGTCAACCCGAAGACTGACCTGTTCGACGAAAGCCAGCGGGAGTCGCTCGAGGAAGCCGGCCTGTCCCTCCGCGTCGAAAAGCAGCTGCATGCCGTCCTCCCCTCCCTCGACGTCGTTTACATCAACTCGATCGCCTGGATCGGCGACACGTTCGAGCGCCTCACGGGCGACATGAAGCTGAGCGCGAAGTCGCCCCTGAAAGATGACGCCATCGTGCTCCATCCCCTGGCCCGCGGCGACGAACTCGACACGAGCCTCGACGACACCCCCCATAACTGGTACTTCGCCCAGGCCCGCGGCGCCGTCTTCATCCGTATGGCCCTGCTGACGAGCATCATGCAACGCATCAGCCACGTGGCTGACGTAACCCTCACCCCCAACAACGACGGATAACCTATGTGCGGTATCGCTGGATACTTCAACCTCGACCGGAATAAACCCGCCGACCCCGACACCCTGGTCGCCATGGCCGCCATACAACACCACCGCGGTCCGGACGACTTCGGCTGGCACGCGATGGAGGACACCGGCGTCGGCTTCAGCCATGCCCGGCTGTCCATCATCGACCTGGACGAACGAGGCCGCCAGCCTTTCCTGTCCGACGACGGCCGGCTGCTGCTGACGCACAACGGCGAGTTCTACGACTTCCAACGGCTTCGCGCTGCGCTGACCTCGACAGGCGCTCCGTTCAAAACCAAGTCGGACTCGGAGCTCGTGCTCCATCTCTACCCGCGCTACGACCTGTTCGGCACCCTGGCGCACCTCCGGGGCGAATTTGCCTTCGCCCTCTTCGACCGGGAACGCGACCGGCTCATCCTGGTGCGCGACCGGTTCGGGATCAAACCCTTGTACTGGACCCAGGCCGGCGACACCGTCGTGTTCGGCTCCGAAATCAAAGCCATTTTCGCTCACCCGGATGTCCCGCGGCGATTCAACCCTCAGGGGGTCTACCATCAGCTCATGCAGACCATCGTTCCCGGCTCTACGCCGTTCGAAGGCATCCATCAGGTAAAGCCCGGCCACGCCCTCGTCATCCAGCGAAGCCCCCGGGGATTCCGCATCCAGGATACCGCGTACTGGGACATGCCCTTCCCGCATCGCGGCGATCGAAACCCTGAACGCCCGGAACAGACGTACATCGATGCGGTGCGCGACAAACTGATCGAAGCCGTGCAGTTGCGCCTCGTCGCCGACGTACCCGTGGGCTGTTACCTCTCGGGCGGCATCGATTCGTGTTCGATGCTGGGCCTGTCGGCCGCCTGCCGGCAGGATCCGGTGAAAGCCTTTACGATCGCATTCGACCACGAAGACTATGACGAGAGCCCCATCGCGACGGAGATGGCAGAGTCGGTCGGCGCCGACCAGGACATCCTTCGCCTGAACGCCACCCATCTCTACGACCATTTCGTCGAAACCCACTGGCACACGGAACGCACGATCTATAATACGCTGGGGGTGGCGAAGCTGCTCATGAGCCGCCACGTGCACGAGGTAGGCTACAAAGTAGTGGTGACGGGCGAAGGATCGGACGAGCTGTTCGCCGGGTACCCGAGCTTTAGAAGGGATATGTTCCTGCACGGCCTGGACGACCTGCCGGCCTCGGAGCGCCAGGCCTGGAACGACCTGCTCTCCGAATCGAACGCCCTGGTGAGCGGCGCGATGCTCTCCGCCGAGACGATCGACGACCCTGCCCTGAACGCGGTATGCGGCTTCACGCCGTCGTGCTTACAGCCGTGGCTGCACGCTTCGAAGAGCGTGCCGCCTCTGCTGGCGCCCCCGATCCGCAAGGCGCTGCAGGGATATGCACCGGGCGCCGCCATCGCCGAAAGCCTGGACAAAACCATGATCCAGGGCCGGCATCCGCTGGACATCGCCCAGTACGTGTGGATCAAAACGATGCTCGAAGGGCAGATCCTCACCTGGGGCGGCGACCGCGTCGACATGGCCAACTCGATGGAGGCCCGGCCGGCCTTCCTGGACCATCACCTCGCCGAGTATGCAGCCACCCTGCCTCCCAGCGTGCGCATCAAGGGTCGGATCGAGAAGTACGTGCTCCGCGAAGCGATGAAGGGGCTCCTGCCGAACGTGCTGTACGAACGAGAAAAGTTTGCGTTTATGGCGCCGCCGGCCCATACCGATCAGAAGAAGTCAGCCGCACTCGAACGGCTCACCCACCGGTACCTGTCCGCCGAAGCCATCAAACAAAGCGAGCTGCTGGATTTCGAGGGCGTATCGGCGTTATTCGACGAGCATCGAGACTCCGAAACCCCCCACGCGCGCCTGGTACAGCTCGATGCGATCATCAATCACCTCGTAGGCGTTCAGATCCTCGACGAACTGTTTATCCAGGCCGACATCCCGAAGCAGGCACGCGAGAAAGCCGAATCCCTCGGCTGGCACGCGGGCGTTACGCCGTAGGGGTTCTCAGTTCTCAGTTCGTAGTTCTCAGTTCGTAGTTCTCAGTTCGGGGTTCTCAGTTCGGGGTTCTCAGTTCGTAGTTCTCAGTTCGGGGTTCTCGGTTCTCAGTTCGTAGTTCTCAGTTCGTGGTTCTCAGTTCAGGGTCCTGGCTCTGCTGCCAGAGACCAGCGGCCGGAACCCGGTCCCCAGCTTTTCGATG
>CAZGHT010000110.1:3103-15328 GCA_964525535.1 uncultured Rhodothermaceae bacterium | reverse complement strand
CATCCTGTATCATTGTCATCGAGCGGCATGCATAACCTCACGCTTTGAATCATCAAGAACTGCATCATCAAGAACTGCATCATCAAGAACTGCATCATCAAGAACTGCATCATCAAAACCGCATCATTAATAGACCGACATTAATAAACCGACCATGTATTCAGAGACTGATCATAGATCCATGACAAGGCCTCCATCTGTTCCTGTACTTGCCGCACTCCTGTTGTTGTTCAGCGGAGCGTTCACCCCCGAAGCAACCGCCCAGCAAGTGCCGGCGGCTGTCCTGACCGGAACCGTGGTAGACGACGAAACCGGCACGCCCCTGGCCGGGGTACACGTCTTCATCGCCGAATCGATGATCGGAACGACGACGGATGGCGACGGCCGGTACAGGCTGGAGCGGGTCCCGTTGGGCGCTCACCGGCTCTACGTATCCATCATTGGTTTCGAGCCGCAGCCCCGGGACATCATCCTGCGTGAGTCGCGTACTTTCACCTTCGACTTCAGGCTGACCGAATCGGTCGCCGAACTGGGCGAGATCACGGTCGAAGCAAAAGGCGATCGACGCTGGAGAAGGCGCCTCGAGCGGTTCCAGAGGGCCTTTATCGGAGAGACGCCGAACGCGGCAGAAACCAAACTCCTCAACCCCGAAGTGCTGGATTTCGCCGACAAGGGAGGGACGCTGCTGGCGTTTGCGGGCGAAATCCTGGAAATCGAAAATCATGCGCTGGGTTACCGCGTCCAGTATTTCCTGAAAGATTTTGCAGCCGAACCCACCCGTATCCGGTATGACGGCGAACCGCTGTATGAAGAAATGGAGCCGGAAAGCCCGGAACAGGCCAAGATGTGGGAAGAAAACCGGCGCAAAGCGTTTTACGGGTCGTTCCGCCACTTCTTGCTGGCTGTCCTCTCGGGCCGCGGCCAGGAACACGGGTTCGAGACGTTTCAGGTCCCCGCCCCCACCGGAGCGGCCGGCCAGGGCACCTTCAACCGTTCCAGCGCCATCGGCAACACGAGAGCGCCCTTCGACATGCAAGACTTGCTGCAGGACACCGATAACCCGAACGAGAAGTTACTCGATATCGACGGCGCCATCGAACTCATCTTCAAGGGAGAGCTCGAAAGCGATGCCTATGCCGAATGGCAACGTTCCTACGGCGGCCCGGCCGGCTTTCGAGGAGAACGGTTCCAGCGATCTCTCTTCTGGCAGGAAAACGGCCCCACACTCGTGGACTACAAAGGGGACATCCTGAACCCGTATGGCGTCACGGTATCCGGCCACCTGGCCTTCGAACGCGTCGCCGACGAACTGCCGAAAGAATACCGCCCCAGCCGGTAGGGAGTGCGGTGTGCATACGTCTCTAGGGGTCCGGGGTCCAGTAGCCAGCAGCAAGAAACCTATTCCCCTGTCCTTCTATATACCTTGTAGGTGATTTCCGTATTCAATTTACCCGTCGCTCCATCGTGCGTCCTGCCACCTCACACTTACGATGTATCTGGCTCGTGCTGGCGCTTTTCGCGGCAGGATCGGGTCATGCGCAATCCGTGCACGAAGGAGCACTTCACGGCACCGTAGTGGATGCCGAGACCGACCTGCCCGTCATCGGGGCGCATGTATTCGTGGGCTCCACCCTGATCGGCACCGTAACGGACCGGGAAGGCGCGTATTCCCTGAAACGCGTTCCGGCAGGCGCACATTCGTTATGGGTCTCGATGATGGGGTACGAACCCAGTTCGCAAGAATTCGCGATCGAAGACGCGCCGGGCCTGGCGCCGATCCGGCTCGATTTTTCTCTCGAACCGGCTGTGCTCCAGGTGGGCGAATTGACCGTGACGGCGAAACGGGACCGGCGCTGGAAGAAACGGCTCAGACGATTCGAGGATATGTTTCTGGGAGAGACCCCCTTCTCGCGGCAAACCGAAATTCTGAATCCCGAGGTACTCGATTTCGACGCCAACTGGCTCGGCTCCTTCAAAGCGAGGGCGCAGGCGCCGCTGCACATCGAAAACAGGGCGCTGGGGTACAAAATCAAATACGTGCTCAAGGAATTCGAAAGGAACGGGAGCACCATCCGATACGATGGGGATCCGCTCTTCGAAGAGTTGCTTCCTGAAACCCTCGAAGACAGGAACCGATGGCTCCAGAATCGCCAGGCGGCCTTTTATGGCTCGTTCCACCATTTCCTGCTGGCCTTGCTCGACGGCAAAACCGACGAAGAGGGCTTCGAACTCATGCATATCCCTTCGGAGGAAGACATTGCGCGTAATCAACGACGGTTCGGCATCACCGCGGAAGAGATCGTCATGGCTGGCGAAAAACCCTCTGAAACGTTGTTGTCCTTTCACGGCCTGATCGAGATCACGTACCTCAACGAACGGGAGAGCCTTGATTATCTGCGCTGGAAAGGCCGTTCCCCACACAGATCCCCTGCGTTCCAGAGATCGTGGATCCAACTGACCGATGGACCTACCGCCATCGATCCGAACGGTGAAATTATCGATCCGTATGGGGTCACCGTATACGGGTATTATGCGTACGAGCGTGTCGCCGACGAATTGCCCAAGGAATATCGTCCCCCGGATAACGTGTTCAGTAATCGATAATATCTATTTCGTGTTCGATGCGCGGGCCTTCCGGAGTAATCAGAATCCCGATGGCATCAAACCGGCAGGGCGCATCTTCATCCGCATGGCGAAGCAGAAATATTTCGGCGGCCCGGCGAACGCGGGCCATTTTTTCTTCCGTCAACGATTCCAGCGGATCCCCGAATTCCAGGTCGGATCGCGTTTTCACCTCCACGAATACGTAGAGCAGGCTGCCATCGGCGAGAGACTCGGTGCATATCAGGTCTACCTCTCCTTCCCGAACCCGAAAGTTCGCAGCTACGAGCGTATACCCCTGAGCATGGAGGTACTGGCGGGCGACACGTTCGCCTTCGTCCCCGAGACGTTTTCTGGAATCTCGTGTGGCCGTCACGGCGGAGCCCTCCCTAATCGTTTTCTTCCGCATCAACCGTAAGCTGCCGCACCAGGTTGATAAATTGCTTCGCCTCCCGCATATTCCGCTCCTGTACGAAGGGAAACAACGTATCGAAGATTTCTTCGAACATCTTCATCAGTTCGAGCAGGGTTTCGATGCGCTCGTGAAACTGCTGTTCGATGAGGGATGTCTCCAGGGTGGATGGCTGCCCCCCTTCGCCGCAGTTCAGGATGTCGAGGCAGTGTTGAAGCTGGTCCTTGATCGGCTTGATCTCCCGCTTTTGCCGCTCCTTGATAATGCGGGCGGTAATCTTCCAGACGTCTTTCTCGGCCTTGTAGAAGTCTTTGCGCGAGCCAGCGAGGTGAACCTTCTGGGCGAGATCCCACTGGATGAGGGACCGGAGGTTCATATTGGCATTACCGCGGCTGATCTGAAGCGCTTCCATAATCTCGTCCGTATCCATGGGCTCTTCGGAAGCGTACAACAGCGCGTGGATCTGCGCCATGGTGCGATTGATCCCCCACTGCGAAGCCATTTCTCCCCAGAAAAGTATAAACCTTGAGAGTGACTCCCGGTGATTCGGACTATAGGTTGAGAGTTCACTACCTTCGAACATAAGTCGATTAACCGTTCTGTATGCGCCTACTACATTGAGATTTGTTGCACGTGGTATAAGAATCGAAACGCCATCGTAGTACATGTCTAAGACGGAGTCTCATACCAACAGTTCCTATGCAGTCACTATTTTCAAAAATTACTGAAAGTTAAAACACACTTTTCGCCGCCCATCCAGAGATCACACGAACGCCAGTGTCACGCATCATAACGCTCACGACCGACTTCGGACTGCGAGACTCGTACGTCGCTGCCATGAAGGGCGTCATCCGGGGTATTGCGCCGGAGACCGAACTCATCGACATCACTCATCTGATCGAGCCGCAGGACGTGATGGGGGCGGCCTTCGTGATCAAAAACGCCGTGCCGTACTACCCGGCCGGCACCATTCACCTGGCCGTCGTCGACCCGGGGGTAGGTACGGAGCGGCACGCCGTGGCCCTCAGGGCCAATGAGCAGTGGTTCGTCGGGCCGGACAACGGCATCTTTTCCCTCGTGCTGGACGGGCAGCTCCCCGAAACCATCATCCAGCTGGATCGCCCGGCGTACTGGCAGACGATGGTACCGAGTGCGACCTTCCACGGGCGGGACATCTTCGCGCCGGCGGCGGCGCACCTGGCGAACCGGACGCCCCTCGAGGAGCTGGGCAGCCCTGTCGAAACCCTGCAGCCGCTGTACTGGGCCCTGCCGATATCGGATCAGCAGGGCATCCAGGGCTGGGTCGTCCACGTGGACCATTTCGGCAACTGCATCACCAATATTTCGAAGGCTCTGATCGAGAGCCATTACGCAAAGCGCACCGTAAAATGTTACGTGGGGGCGACCGTCCTCACGGCGATACAGACTACCTATGCCGAAGCTCCGCACGGCGAACCCGTGATGCTGTTCGAGAGCAGTGGGTTGCTCGAAATAGCCATCAATTCCGGGAACGCATCTCAGATGCTGAGCATTCGAAAGGGGTCGCCCGTGAACCTTGTTTTCACCGACGACGGCTGATCGGTCGAAGTCCTGCTAGAACGGAACCTCATATGGCATTTATTCCACCTTTCCTATTTTCGAGCACGTCCGCCCCTTCCAACGGGGCCCCATCTCGCCCTCCCAGAACCGATTCTCTCGCAAAAGCCCTTCGCCATCTCGACGCGCTCCATGCGATGGCACAGGTGCTCACGCTGGATCAGGAAAAAGCCTCCCGGCTGGCAGAGAAGACGTACGCACGTGCTTTCAGCCGGCCCGACATCAACCCGATCAACATCGAAGATCGGCGATATCTGATGCAACTGCTGCTCGAGGTATATCGAGAAAGCCTTACGAAGCCGTCTCAGTCCCCTGGCGACTCGGAAGCGCCGGCGTCGTTAGAATCCCTCACATCGGACAGCGTGAAGCGCGACGTCCTGGAACACATTCTGAACCGTGTGATGCCCACGGCCTTCGCTTCGTTAACCGCCCCGGAGCGGGTGCTGCTCATTCTGTGTGACGTCGAACAATTTTCGTGCGCCGATGCGTCTCTCGTCATGGGAAGCGATTCAGAAAAGATCTGCGCCAAACTGGATCAGGTTCGCGAGCGCCTCGTCGGCAAAGTGCTGTCCAATACGTCGCCGGCTGAAGCGGCGCTCGTCCAGAGTATGCCCTACGTACAGTGGCTGGGGCCCTCGTTGCGGCGGATCCTGAAATCCAGCTATACGGCTTTGCCGGCCACGCTGGAACCGCGTATCCGGTCTTCGATCGCCCGCCGGTTCACAGACAAGGCGGGCGCCCCGGATCGAAAACGGTCTTCGCTGCAGCGCGACGCCGGCTACGCACCCCGGACGGGGCTGCGGGTTTCCCGGGGGCTGCTCACGGTTCTTCTCATCTTGAGCGCCGGCCTCGCCGGCTACATCGGCTCTGCCATCCTGGAATCCGAACCGGACTCAAATATCGTCGTGCTGTCGGCGGCTCAGGCCGGCCGGGAAAACGACCCCATACTCCCCTCCTCAGATCCGCAGCAAATCGAGGACTTCTTGACGGAGCGAGAAGCCGGCTGGAACCTGTCGCTCCCCGTCATCGACGACGCGCACATCATGGGCGTGAGCATCAGCGAAATCGTCGAGGGGGTGCGCATTCCGGTATTATTCTATGAAGACCGCGCCGAGCCCGACGCCCCCGGCGTCATTATGGTCTACGCGTATACCTATGCGTTGCTCGACGAATACCAGGGGACGCTGGACCTCGACCCGCAAACCCTGGCCTCTATCGCCGTCGACGACCACATCGACACGTTCTCGGTAGGATCCGACAGAAACGCGTTCGTATGGAGGTCGGCCAACGAGATCTTCGTCGCCGTAGCTTCGTCCGACGAAGAACGGCTTCTGGATCGCATCCAGGTCGACTAAAAAGGGCCTTTCGCCCGGCGGTTACCCCGGGGGAAACCCGATCCTGAACAAGGTGCCTTCATTCGGCCTGGAATGCACCAGTTGCAAGGATCCACCGTGATAATCTTCGACGATGCGTTTGGCCAGGCTCAACCCGAGCCCCCACCCTCTCTTCTTCGTGCTGTAGCCCGGGCGAAACACATTCTTCCAATGGCGGCGATCTATGCCTTTCCCGTTGTCTTCGACGTCGATATACACACCGTCGTTATGCGAATAGGCTCGAACCGTGATCCGGCCGGGGTCGACCTCGATGGCGTCCAGCGCGTTTTTCATCAGGTTTTCCAGCACCCACTCGAAGAGCTCGGGGTTGAGCGGCGCTTTCAGGCCTTCTTCGACCTCTGCATTCAGCGTTACCTTACGGGCATCCCGGGGGATCCGCCGCTGCATGTAATCGACCATGGCCATGATCACCGGGCGGAGTGACGTCTCCTCCAACTGGGGGGTCGAACCGATATTCGAGAATCGATTGGCCACCCGTTGCAGCCGCATGATATCCTTATCGATCTCGGCCAGAGCCTGCGCCCGCTGATCGGCTTCGAGGTCATCGGTTTTCAACAGCTGGACCCATCCCATCAAACTGGAAATGGGTGTCCCGAGCTGATGGGCGGCTTCCTTGGCCATGCCCACCCAGAGGCTGCTTTGTTCGCTACGGCGTACGTAGGAAAACCCCAGATAACCGACCAGGATGAACAGGCCCACGAAAAGCAGCTGGGCATACGGAAAGATGCGCAACTCACGGATCAGCTGAGACTCTCCGTAGTGCAGCCAGTTGCGAAATTCCCCATAGGGCGGAGAACTGACTTCGATGAGGATCGGCGGGTTGACCTCGTCCATTTCCGCCTGAAACCGGGCCAGCTTCTCGAAGGCCTCGACCGAATCTTCGCGCGTTGCGAGGTCGGATTTCACCGGCAGGTGGCGCCAGTTGATCGGGTGCAACGAGTCGGTGAGAATGGCCGGGATCGTGAGCGTATATTCTTCGTTCGTCAGAAAATTGGCGATGAAGCTGGTTTCTCCCACAGGCGGCATACCCTGGGCCCATTGGAGCGCCGCCTTGTACCGATCCAGCTCTTCGGCGGACGGCACACCGGCCGTATCGCCGCGATCGAGCGCCTCGACGAGCCTCAAGAGGCCGGACAGCTCCGGCTGGTACGGATTCGTCGATTCAGACTGGATCTTCGTGATCTCCTTCAGGGCCTCCGCCCATAGCTGCACAACCGTCGTTTCGCGGGCCCTCAACCTGTTGACGACACGGCTGGTATAGGCCAGCGAAGCCACCGCGATCACGACGGCAAACAGGACCAGCCCCAGTTTCAGGTTGGTCGATAGCCGGTAAGACTTCATAAGAACAGAACGGTTGGTTTAGCGCATCAGCTCGCAACGAGGAGCGAGGGCGTTGTGCTCGTTATCGTCTGGGACCGCTTGGGGCCCGTCGATATCATACTGATGCCCACGTCAGTTTGATCTGCGATAAAGCGGAGATACGACGTGGCGTTATCCGGCAGTTCCTCGATGTGTTGGATGCCGACGATATCTTCTTTCCAACCGGGCAGGGTCACGTAGACGGGCTCGACCCGCTCGAGCGTCTGGAGTTCACTCGGAAATCGGGTGGTTTCCTTACCGTCATACCGGTAGGCCACGCATACGTTGAGTTCATCGAGACCCGAGAAGACGTCCAGTTTGGTAATCGCGAGTTCGGTGAGGCCGTTGATGAGCGAGGTATATCGGAGGGCGACGAGGTCGAGCCATCCACAGCGGCGAGGGCGCCCCGTCGTCGCCCCAAATTCGTGGCCGACTTCGCGAAGCGATGCGCCCACGGCGTCGTCGAGCTCCGTGGGAAAGGGGCCGTTTCCGACCCGGGTGCAATAGGCTTTGACGATGCCGATCACGCGGTCGATGGCCGTAGGCGGGATACCCAGGCCCGTGCAGCACCCACCGACGGTGGGATGGCTGGAGGTCACATACGGATACGTCCCGAAGTCGACATCGAGCAACGACCCTTGAGCGCCCTCGGCGAGGATCCGTTTTCCCTTTTTTAGCGCGTTGCACAGATACTGGGCGGTATCCGTCACGAAAGGATCGATGAGTTTATCGAACTCGACGTATTCCTCGATCATGGTCTCCACGTCGAGTTCTTCGGCTCCATAGACGCCCCGCAGAATCGCATTTTTTTCGTCCAGCGAGCGTTTCAGTTTCTTTCGCAGCACGTCGCGGTCGAGCAGGTCCACGACCCGGATGCCGGTACGGGAGAATTTATCGACGTAGGCCGGCCCGATGCCGCGCCCGGTCGTGCCGATGGCATTCCCCTGGCGATGCCGCTCGCGCGCTTCCTCGATCTTTTTGTGGTAGGGCATGATGAGGTGCGCGTTATGGGAGATGAGCAGCCGGCCGTCGATGTCGTAGCCTTTGTCCCGGATGGTTCGAATCTCGCTCATGATGGCAACCGGGTCGATGACGACCCCGTTCCCGATCACGCAGGTGACGTCGTCCTGGAAGATGCCGCTGGGTACCAGGTGCAGCACCACGGTTTCGTCCCCCCAGCAGATGGTATGGCCGGCGTTGGCGCCTCCCTGGTAACGGGCTACGATATCGACCTCTTTGCTTATAAGGTCGACGATTTTTCCTTTTCCTTCGTCGCCCCACTGAGTACCAATAACTACACTGACAGACATGATCGTACCGAGACCTTAACCCATCGTGCGGCGAGGCCTCATATGCCCCGCCGCACGACGCTTTTCCTGGTGAATGAAGATGAGCTTCCTGGTGCGCTGCAGCGGAAGCCGCAGCGCTATCGAGAACGCGAACGGTTATTCTTCGAAGCTGTTCACGGCTTCGTCGACCGAATCGTAATGTTTGAACACGGTGATGAGCTTCGTCATGACCAGAATGGACTGGATGCGATTCTGGACGTTTGCGAGCCGGAGGTCGCCCTCGGATTCGCGCAGGGTCGCCATGGCTCGCACCAGCATACCCAGGCCGCTCGAGTTCATGAACTTCGTTTTGGAAAGATCCACGACCACGTTCTTTTTGCCCTGCTCTTTCAGCTCACGCAACGTATCGTGCAGCTTGGACCCGTCCGGGCCGCCCATGACATTCCCTTTCAGCGTAATCACTACGGCATTGTAGCGCTCGTCAACATTAAAATTCATAAGTCAAAATACTCTTGGTGAGAAAAGGCCCATCCCGTATCATCACACTATTTCCGAGCTTTGATCGCTCTTAAGCGCAACTCGACGACTATCGGAGAAGCTACGAAAATAGATGAATAGGTACCAACTATAACCCCGATGGCGAGCGCAAAAGCGAATCCTCGCAATATTTCGCTCCCGAATATAAAGAGCGTCAATACGACGAGCAAGGTCGTTCCCGAAGTAACCACCGTCCGGCTGAGCGTGTTGTTGATCGACCGATTGACGACGTCCTCGTAGGGTTCGGTCTTGAAGAGGTTGGTATATTCACGCACGCGGTCGAACACGACGACGGTATCGTTGAGGGAATACCCGACGATGGTCAGGAAGGCGGCAATAATCGCCTGGTCGATCTGCAAAGAGAACGGCACCAGGTGATGCAGCATGGAAAACAACCCGAGTGTGATGACGACGTCGTGCGTCAGGGCCGAAACCGCCCCCACGCTGAACCGCCACTCGAAGCGGAACAGAATATAGAGGAAGATGACGAACAGCGACGCCAGGACCGCCTGAATCGCTCCCCGTTTGAGATCTTCGGCAAAACGCGGTCCGACGATATCGGACTTCACGAAGGAATGCTCCACGCCGGGGTAGGCCTGCTGGAGCTGGCTCAACATCACCGACTGGACCTGATTGATGTCGCCCTGGCCGGCCGTTCTGACCAGCAGTGCGTTCTGCCCGAAGGTTTTCACTTCGTCGGGCTCGGCCTGCAGCGCTGTTGTCAGTTCTTCCCGCACCTCGGCCACTTCGAGGGCCTCCGTGCTCTCGATGACGAACTCCATGCCGCCCCGGAAGTCGATGCCCAGCTCGAGCCCGCGCACAAATAGAGAGCCGATGCTCAACACGATCAGGAGACTCGAGATGACGTACCCGATCTTCCGGTTCTGGATGAATGGAAATCTGGCATTTTCGAAAATACGCATGATATCTATGGTTTTGCGTCGCCCACGAGGCGACGTTGACATTCATTGACGGTAGGGCCGCGAGGGGCCCCGAAATAAGGGTAGGCCTGGGATATCACCCATAACTCACGCTAATCCGGCGTTCGATGACCATGTAATCGATGATAAGCCGGGTGATGATGATTGCGCTGAACATGGACGCAATGATGCCCGCCATGAGCGTGACGGCGAATCCCTTGATCGGCCCAACGCCGAACGAGAACAGGATAGCGGCCACGAAAAAGGTGGTGATGTTGGCGTCGAAGATGGCGCTGAGGGCTTTCGAGTAGCCTCCTTCCACGGCGGCTTTCAGGGTTTTCCCCGTCGAACGTTCTTCACGCACGCGCTCGAAGATCAGCACGTTCGCATCTACCGCCATACCGATCGTCAACACGATCCCGGCGATGCCGGGCAGCGTCAGGGTTGCGCTGAAGCCCGCCAGAATGCCCAGGATAAAGACAATGTTGATGATCAGCGCGATGTCGGCGACGATACCCGCTGTCCGATAATAGAATATCATGAACAGCGCGACCAGCAGCAGACCGACGAGCACGGAGTTCAAGCCGGCGCGGATCGAGGCCGCTCCCAGGCTGGGCCCTACCGTCCTCTGCTCGACGATGTCGACCGGCGCAGGCAGCGCGCCCGATTTCAAGACGTTGACGATGTCCTGCGCCTCCTCGCGTGAATCCAGGCCAGTGATTTCGGTCCTGCCGCCTGAAATACGTTCCGTGATGTTCGGGTACGAAAAGACCACGTTGTCCATCACCACCGCCACCGGGCGATTCACGTTGGCGCCGGTAATTTGCGCCCAGGCCCGGGCTCCTTCGGAGTTCATCTCCATCGATACCTTGGGCTGGTTGAGCTCGGTATAATCGACCCGGGCATCCGTAATGACCCCACCGTCGAGGGCCACTTCTTCCTGAACCCCGAGCACGAAATAGGCCTCATCGTCGCCGAACAGCTCAGGCGAGGCCGTATACATCAGGGTCGTATTGACGGGAAGCAGTTCCTGGAACTTTTCTTCGCGGAGGAGGGCATTAAACGCGGCCGTATCGCTGGCGGCCACGGCCCCGAAGCGCACGCCGCCCGAGGTCTGTGGGAGCACCAGCTCGCGCAGCGGGTTATTCACCTCCTCCTCATCGGCCAGCAGGGATTCGATGCTTTCGGTCAAATCTTCGTCGCTGACGGCCGAATCTCCTTCAGCGATGACGCTCTCTTCCGTCGTATCCGCTGCCATCAACTCGACTTCGTACTCCTCGAGAGCAAGCGAAAGGGTCCGCATCAGGTCAGACGGCTCCGCCATCAGCCTGAATTCCAGCCGGGCCGTACCTTGCAGCAAGTTGTTTACGCGCTCCGTATCCCGGTCGGTGCTGTTCGGGTCTTCCGCATTGGGATCGAAGATACCGGGCAATTCGACGACGATCCGGCGCGTACCCTGTCGCTGGATGGACGGCTCCGTCACACCGAAACGGTCTACGCGCTGACGGATGATCTCGATAGCCCGGAGCACTGCCTCATCGGCTTCGTTGCGGAGGTATTCGATCACCTCGTCGTTCGTGGACCGGCGGGTGATGTTGGCATCGTCGTCACGGAAATACCGGGACAGCAGTGCGTTCGGATCCCGCTCGGCAAATGACGCAGCAAACGCATCGATCATCGATTCGGTGCCGCTGCGCGCCTCATCGCGCGCTTCGACGATCACCTCCTCGAACACGGCGTCTCGGTCCACAGCCAGTTCTCGGATCAGCGCATCGAGGCGCACTTCGAGTGTGACGTGCATGCCGCCGCGAAGGTCGAGCCCTAGCTTCAGAGACTCTTCTTCGACACTTCGAATCATGTCTGCGTTTTCTGCGACATACGAAGCCCGCTCTTCACCCTCGAGCTCACTCAGGCGGGACTGGATAAACATACTCTGAATCGACGGATACAGCTCCCATCCACACAGGATGATGAAGCTGATCGTGATGAAAATTTTTAAACTGCTGTCTTTCATAAGAATGGGAGTAAAGGGGATGTCTGGATTCATCCATACATCCGTTCAGACGCCAGCCCAGCACGCTGCTCGAATGCGGCAGGTGTATGCGACGGGTTCATGC
>CAZGHT010000110.1:0-3003 GCA_964525535.1 uncultured Rhodothermaceae bacterium | reverse complement strand
ATGCGACGGGTTCATGCTGCAGCCGAAACGGTAGTCCGAAACGGTAGTCGAAAACGTCACTCGGCCGTTATCGGGGCGCCAGTACCCGGCGCAACGGCTGACGTGCGAAATCAGGAAGGTAAGAGATTGATAAGAGAGGGGGAGGATAGAAACGAGCAGGTTCTACCCGGAAGGGTCCTAAGGAGCGCGCGGCTGAAGGGAAGCGCCAAGAGGCGCGAGCACGAACAATGGGGACGACAAAACGCGAGGCGACCGGGAAGCGTACAGGGCTTCGTCGGCCGCTGCCCCTTTGAACAATACAAACAGGTAGGCGGTTTTACGCTCCTTGGTCGACGTCGTCCGCACCTGCACCGATTTGAAGGACAGGTTGGATACGACGGCCTCGCCGATCAGCTGGAGCCAGTGGTTTCTCAACAGCGCATGCAGGACGGCGTCGGCAAAAACCTGCTCGTCGTCCACGCCCTGTTGCTGTAGATAGGCGTCGACGAACGCCTCCAGAAACAGGCGCAGGTTGTGAGCATCGCGGCCGAGCGCCTCCTCAATCGCCCGTTCGATCGCGTCGTTCGTCTGATACCGGAGCTGGGCTTTCAACCACTCGACGTGCCAGACCCCGCCGTGCCGGCCGGGCGTCTTCAACAGCGGCAGACAGAACGAAGGCCACAGGCTCAGAATGAGCCCGGCAGCGATCAATTGCCTGAAACGTTCTGATTTAAGCCATTTCATGAAACAGGCCTGCTCGGTTTGCTGGGCTATTTAGCCGCACAACGTTGATGTGCGATGCTGCTGTATCATCGAGTACACGTATCGTCCGGACCAGCTGCTGTGAAAGTTATTCGGCAGAAACGCTGTTCTGGAGCGTAACCGGTTAAATCTATATCTCCTGGCGCAGTTCCTTCGGGGTTCGGAGTACAGAGTTCGGAGTGTAGGGTGCAGAGTACTGGTTTTTGGGCTTTCACCTCAAATCGACCTGATTTCATTCCTTAACGAACAACGAACAACGAACTCTGCACCCCGAACTAAAAAAGTATCCCTCCGCGAGCTCGCGTAATACGAGCAAATAAGAGAAAATAGCAGTATTTTGACGGGGTGTTATTTCGTTCAACCGTCACTGACGTTGTATCCATCCCACCACTCACCAACCCCAGACCGACCACACCATGGGCATCACTCAATTTGTCAAAAACCTCTTCAGGACTACCAAGCAGGCCACGGAGGAGGCGGTCCATAAGGC
Source organism: uncultured Rhodothermaceae bacterium (assembly GCA_964525535.1). Classification (GTDB taxonomy): domain Bacteria; phylum Bacteroidota; class Rhodothermia; order Rhodothermales; family JAHQVL01; genus JAHQVL01. The sequence continues at coordinate 1,772 of CAZGHT010000110.1, read as the reverse complement.
CGAGCCCTACATTAATAAAGCCTCCGACAAAGCGTCCGAGGCAGCCAGGGAAGCGCGTGTGAAAGCCGAGCCGTACATCGAGCGAGCCAAAGATGCAGCGGAAGACGCCGTGGAGAAAGCGCGCGATGTGGCCGAAGACCTCCAGGAGAAAGCGGATCCTTACGTAGAAAAAGCCCGTGAGCTGGCCGGGGACGCTGCAGAAAAAGCCAGAGACCTGGCCGAAGACCTGAAGGATAAGACCGAGGCCTTCTTCGACGAGCACCGGTCCAAAGGCGAGGAGGTCGTTGCTGAAGCGGGATCGGCCGTCGAAGACGTCGTAGAAGAGGCCGGGAGCGTCGCCGAGGAAGCCGCGGGGAGCGCTGAAGACGTCGTAGAAGAGGCCGGGAGCGTCGCTGAGCAGGCGGCGGAGAAGACGGAAAAGACCATCGGTAAAGCGGCCCAGAAAGCCGGAGACACGGTGGAGCAGGCTTCGGAGAAAGCGGAAGAAAGCCTCAAAAAAACGATCGGGAAGGCCGCCCAGAAAGCGGATGAAGCCGTCGAGGACATAACGGATCAGGCGGAAGAAGAAGCCGAAAAGAAGAAATGACCGGCTCTCTGTTCTCCTGAAGGATGCCATCGAGCAGGCTCAGTGCGCCAGGTATAGAGTTCTGGGAGTGGCGCACTGAGCCGAGTGCTGAAATCAGTTGTCCAGGGCGCCCTGTTCGATCCAGGCCAGGATGGCCGCGTATGTGTCGCTCGAAGCGGAGAACACAGTGCCGCCCCCGTGGTTATCGCCTCCTGTAGCCGCAACGAGCAGATCGCTGTCACCAGGGGCGTTTCTGTCTATCACTTCCAGAACCGAGGCATATGCTTCGGCCCCGCCGTCGTACGTCCACCCCCCGGCTCCGCTGCGATGACAGGCGACACACGCACTGAGTGCGGGCACGACGTTATTCGCGAAAGACACCTCACCCCCCGGGCCGGGCCCAACGATCTGGTCGTCTTCCGTGCCGGGGCCCCGGCTGAACGGATTTTCGGTACCACACCCTGCCGAGAGCATGGCCATGAAAACAATTCCTGTTATGATATAGGATCTCATGAGTCGGTGCAAAGCGCTTGGATGAATGTGCCCGGTTAGGCGTTCATGATAAACTTCGTATACAGGGCCACTCCCCGGTGTATGGCCGAGGCAACGGATTCGGACGTCCAGGTGGCGCCGCTGACGCCATCGATATCCGCTCCGATCCGGAAGGGGTCGTCGGAGGTCTTTTGCATGAACTGGTTCAGATACGCCCAGCTGAGGGCCGGTTTTCCCTTGTCTTCCCCGAAGATAGTGAAACCGACGTCATAGATCTCACCCTCCGTATCAACGGCTACCAGGACCTGCAGGGGTCCTTCTTTACCGCGTTCATTGATGACGAGCACGGTGCCTACGACGGATCCCTGCTCGTCCGTCCCCTGATACAGGGCATAACTACCCGAGGCACTGACGCCTTGCTCACGCAGCTCCGCGGCGGCGTCAGCATCGACGTTGATCGTAAGCTTTTTCAGGGAATTAGCGCCTCGTTCCTGCAACATGGTTTTGAGGCCGTCCTTCAAGCTGACGACTTCGTTCAACCGGGCAACCTGCGCCTGCGCAGACGTTGATGATATCAGAAACATCATTAACAGTGCGATAAAGGATGCAACAGTACGATTCATCATAATAGATTTCGGATGATCATTATAAATTACGAACGGATGGTACGCATCTGTGCGCCATCGTACAGCCTCAACGGCTTTGAAATGGCTAA
>CAZGHT010000109.1:0-15836 GCA_964525535.1 uncultured Rhodothermaceae bacterium | reverse complement strand
CGGCTTTGCACGTATGCGCATCCGGCGCGTAACATCTGTAAATAAGAGCGTAGAAACGGTTATTGCGTGATGAGGTTCGCTGAATTGCCGCCTGCAGACCCATGTCGTTTACATTCACCAGTTCTTCAACAAGAACCCTGGGAGAATTCCGCATCTTCACGTTTATAATCGTCCATCTTCAGCACAGATAGATTATGGAAAGGTCGCCTTTCGAACCGCGGACTGCTGTCGTAAAACGACAGACCCGTGAGACCGATATCGAAGTTTCGCTCAATCTGGACGGAAACGGGGCGTTCAGCAATGCCACCGGTATCGGCTTTTTCGACCATATGCTGGACCTGTTTGCCCGCCACGGCCAGTACGACCTGCACGTACGATGCAAGGGCGACCTGGAGATTGACGACCACCATACCACCGAGGACGTCGGCATTTCGCTCGGTCAGGCGTTTGGCCAGGCCCTGGGTGACAAAGCGCATATCAACCGCTACGGTTCGGCGTACGTACCTATGGACGAAGCGCTGGCCAGAGCCGTCGTCGATCTATCCGGACGATTCTACCTCCGGTTCGATGCGGAATTCTCCCGGCCCTCTGTGGGGACGCTGTCGACTGAGATGATCCCTCATTTCTGGTACAGCTTCGCTGAACACGCCCGTGTGAACCTGCACATTACCCTTTTGACGGGCGACAATACACACCACGCCATCGAAGCCATTTTCAAAGCGACGGCTCGCGCACTCCGGGAAGCCGTCCAGCGAACGCCCCATAACGTACGCATGCCGTCGACGAAAGGGACCCTTTAATACTCTCACCTGCTCCAGGTTCATGAATCCAATAGAGCCGCTGGCACAGCACCACATTGCGATCGTCGGAGCCGGCAACATAGGCCGCGCCCTCATAGGTGGACTCCTGAAGGGGCACGACTTGCCGCCAGGGCACATACGAGCCTCGCGGCGTAACGCCGACGCCCTGCAGGAGCTGGAACGCCAGTTTCCCGGTATAGTAACCTCTACCGACAACAGAGAGGCTGTCCGAGAGGCAACCATCGTAATCCTGGCCGTCAAGCCCCAGGTAGCCCTGGATGTGATCTCCGAGATCAAACACGAGGTAAATGAAGACACCCTGGTCATTTCGGTCCTGGCTGGCATCACGACGCGGACCCTCCACGAGCGATTCGAGCTGAATTTACCGGTTGTGCGCACGATGCCCAATACGCCGGCGCTCGTCGACGAAGGGGCTACGGCAATTTGCAAAGGAAGCTTCGCTACCGATGACAACGTGGCCCAGGCCCGCGCCGTTTTCGAGGCAGTCGGCACCGTTGAACTCGTAACAGAGGACCTCATGGACGCCATAACCGGGCTGTCCGGCAGCGGCCCGGCGTACATTTTCATGGTCATCGAAGCCCTTACCGATGCCGGCGTCAAGCAAGGGATCCCCCGACCGGTTGCCGCACGGCTTTCCGCCCAGACGGTTTTCGGAGCTGCCAAACTCGTTATCGACACGCAGAAACATCCCGCCATCTTACGCGACGAAGTAACGACCCCCGGAGGCACAACCATTGCCGCCATCGCCGAACTCGAAAGCCACGGATTACGTACGATGCTCATAAATGCTGTCGCGACGGCAACGGCGAAATCGCACGAATTAAGCAAGGTGCAACATTCTTGACACGGCCCGAACGCATATGATCTGTATTATAGACTACGGTATTGGGAATCTCCGGTCCATCGAAAAAGCCTTCGAGGCGGTCGGCGCTCCGGTAATACGCTCTGATCGGCCCGAAGATATCGACCGGGCCGATCGAGTCGTTCTGCCCGGTGTCGGCGCTTTTGGCGCCTGCGCCGACGAGATCAGCCGGCGCAACCTGATCGCCCCCATCAAGAAAGCAATAGCGGACGAAAAGCCTTTTCTCGGTGTCTGCGTGGGGCTGCAGCTGCTCTTTGCATATAGCAACGAGATGGGTATTCACGCTGGCCTGGATGTGATCCCCGGCCATGTGACGCGTTTTCGCCCCTCGTATGTCCTGGAGGAAGCCCCCGTGGCAGGTCCCGAGGGCATCCCTGCACCGGAGGAAGAAGCGTCTCTCCTCAAGATTCCGCATATGGGCTGGAATACGATTCGCCCCGTAAGAGCGTCTCCCCTACTAGAGGGCCTTCATGCGCCCAGCTACTTCTACTTCGTCCATTCCTACCACGCCGTCGCTCAAAACCCGGAACACGTCCTCGCCTACACCCAATACGGGGACGAATTCCCGTCCATCGTTCAGCGGAACAACGTATATGGGGTCCAGTTCCACCCGGAGAAAAGCCATGAAAACGGTCTGCGAGTACTCAGCAACTTCGCCCATATCCCATAGACTTTTCACCACCTGCATTCTTTCTTCATCCATCATTCAAGCTTTTAGCAGGTAGCGACATGTTGATTATACCTGCCATAGATCTTCGAGGCGGCAAGTGTGTGAGGCTCTATCAGGGCTCTTACGAGAAAGAAACGGTGTACTTCGAGGATCCGGTAAAAATGGCCCGCTTATGGCGCGTTCAAAACGCGAAAGTTTTGCACATGGTCGATCTCGATGCTGCCCGGGGAGATACATCGGGTTCCAAGATCAACCGGGCGGTCATCCGATCCGTGTGCGAAGCCCTCGACATCCCCGTCCAACTGGGGGGCGGGATCCGGTCCATGCGTGACATAGAAACCGCGCTGGAGCTGGGGATTTACCGGGTAATCATCGGGACGGCTGCGGTCAAGGACCCGGAGCTGGTCACTGAAGCCATAAAGACCTTCGGCCCGCACCGCATCGTCGTCGGCATCGATGCCAGAGACGGGGAGGTCCGCACGGATGGTTGGCTCTCCGGCAGCGGGATCTCGGCCGTAGAGCTGGCGCTCGACATGGAGCGGAGGGGCTGCCGGCGTATCGTGTATACCGATATCAGCCGTGACGGCACCCTGGAGGGGCCCAACATCGAAGCCTACCGGGAGATGGCGTCCAAACTGCGTACCGTCTGCATCACCGCGTCAGGCGGCGTCGGCAACTACAAAGATCTGCTGGACCTGGCGCCGCTCAAGAAGGTCCACGTCGACTCCGTGATCGTGGGCCGCGCCCTGTATGAAAATAAATTCCCCTGTCAGAAGATCTGGTGCTGGCACGACAAGGACGCAGTCAACCTGGATGAGTTCTCTACTGCCCCGCTCAGAGACTGCTGACGAAGTTGCTCATCCGTTTCCGGCCAAACCGCATTAATGGTAGCTAAACGCATCATACCTTGCCTGGACGTCGATCAGGGTCGTGTCGTCAAAGGGATTCGCTTCGTGGACATCGTCGACGCGGGAGACCCCGTCGAACAGGCCAAATTTTATAACGAATCCGGCGCCGACGAGCTCGTTTTTCTGGACATCACGGCCACGCACGAACGACGAGGGATCATGCACGACGTGGTTCGGTGCACGGCCGATCAGGTATTCATCCCTCTCACGGTCGGCGGGGGCCTGCGGACGCTGGAAGACATGCGCGCCATGCTCCATGCCGGCGCCGACAAAGTATCCCTCAACTCTGCAGCACTGAAGAACCCCTCCTTGATCGAAGAAGGCGCCCGATCCTTCGGCTCGCAATGCGTCGTCGTCGCTATCGATGCCAAACGCGTCGACAACGACCCACTCCGCTGGGAGGTATTCACCCATGGGGGCCGAAAACCGTCTGGGATCGATGCCCTGAAGTGGGCCAGAGAGGCCGAGTCCCGCGGCGCCGGCGAGCTCCTCGTTACATCCATGGATCGCGACGGCACCAAAGACGGATACGACCTCGAACTGCTCCAGCACCTGCACAACCTGGTGAATATTCCGGTTATTGCCTCCGGTGGAGCCGGCAATCTCGAACATCTTCGAGACGGCCTGCTCGAAGGCAAGGCCGACGCCGTTCTTGCCGCCTCCATATTTCATTTCCGCGAGTATACTATCCGTGAAGCAAAGTCCTTTCTGGACCATTCCGGGATTCCAATTCGCCTGTCCTGAATATCTAAGTCGTGTTACGCAGGTTGCGCACAGCAGGCTGAATTACGCAGCTTTGCCTATCTGCAAAGCCGCTCTGGCAGGACCTATGCGCATCCGGCGCGTACCCGCTGGATCTATGCGATGTTCACCATCACTACCATTTAATGTGCGCCGCCCGCAATAAAGACGCCGGGGTGTGCGTTCGATATTAAGAGCCTGTACGAATATACCTATCCTTGCGAGGCACTGATATGCGGTCCAACAAAAGGCAGTCCCAAAAAGAGACTTTCAATACAAACCGATTATTCCTTCGGGTACGGTCCTTTTTCCCCCGAAAACGACTGGTTAGCGTACTGGGATGTACAGCCCTCGTTCTGTTGTTTCTGAATTTCTCCAGCTTTCTCCAACAATACCTGTCGCCCTTCGTACCTGCTCAACACATGGTGTCCTCTGGCATCTCCAACGGAATCGATCTCGATAGGGATCATTTTCACGATGCCGACCGGGACCTGCGTATCTATGTACACCGCGATGGAAGAACCGTTCGTTCCCGTTGTTGGGGCCATCCAGAAGCCCTGAAATACCGTCACTTCCGATTCAACGGGAAGATGCATCACGATTACATGCATCGTGAAAACAAAGAGTGGGACCGAAAAGAGGGCGAACACGCGCGGGGCGGGAAAAACCGGCCCAAAACGTTCTCGTTACCCGGGGACGAAGAACTCGATGTTCGCATCGAAATCAATGGCCGAGAGATATCCATCGAAGAAAAGGAGGCTAAACCGAGGCCTTCCGAGATTTGAGCATTGCGCCGGGGACAGGCAAGCTGTTGGTCCCGCAGGTGCACTGTAGTACAGCTGCTCAATCTCAATTTCACGATACGATACCGAAAGCCTGCCGCATTCCAACGGTCAGCCTCTTTTGACTTCGACGACAATATCGGTTTCTTCTACCTTTCCGTCGCCGTTCTGAAGCAATACCGTCGCGCCCGCTGACGATTCCAGTTCTGCTCTAGCCTCATTCACCGTCACCCGCAGCGCACGGAGGCCGTGAACGCCCTGCATGTTTTTGAGCGTGAGATCTTCGACTGTATCTTCGAGATATCCGTTGGATTTCAAGAAATGGATGTAGCGCCGGTATTCCTGCGCTTCTTCTTCCTGTGAATAGACGATAGCAATTTTACCGGGCTGCGTCAACCTTTCGCCTGTGCCTTCGATCAGGGCTTTGTCTATGCGTTTCTTCACAATCTCGTAGCGGATGTTGTAAGCCCCGTCGACATCGAACTTTTTTTCGTCAATGCGAAATCGAATGGCTATCGGAATGCTCTGCACGAGTATAAGCTGGGCAACATGCAGCGGTACGGGCAACTTCGGCAATAGCTTTCTCATCTCTGCGTGCACTCCACACATCATCTTCAGTTGCCAGAGACGTAAGTTGTGAAGATAGAGGTCGCTGTAGGGTTTATTTTCCACGAGCGACTGCCCCACGTACAGGTTGTAGTCTACGCCATCCGTCTTGAACATTTCGAAGAAATGGGGATACATACGCTGGGCTTCGACCTCCTGGGTTTCTATATAGGCTCCGATGGTGTCGTTGATCATTCGCACGCTATCCTCATATTCCTTGCGACGTTCATAGAGCATATTCCCTTCCGGATCGATGGCCTGTTCGTACTTTGCGATAGCCTCGACGACCCGAGGGCCGAATTCAGCCAGTTGCTTGAACTGCCCGGCAACGTCCTCCTTGAGAAATTGCAGGATGGTAATCTCATCTCCTGAACGCAGATCCCGTTGCACGTCCTCGATGCATGTATTCAACCGAAAGATGATTTCCTCGAGAGCAAACAGGGGTTTATAGTGGTTGGCTTCGACGAGGACCTCTCTGGCCAGTGCGAGCTGTTTGGCGAGATCGGCCTGAATCGAGGCATTGCGCTCTTCCGAAGAGCCGCGGATGTCTGAAAGTCCATACAAGGGATACACGTGCTGGAACACGATGGACTCGGCGCGTGCGGCTTCCCCGATCTGTTGTTGCTCGATGTAGTGTTTGGCCGCATCGCGGAAACGCCACTCCACCGTCGGATGGATTGACGTGTATTGCTGCTTGATGATCGCCTGGATACGATCCTCTTTTTCACTGATCTCGCGATGGACAGCAACAGCCAGCAGGGAGGTTACTTCCTTGAGGTTCAAGAGTAGAGAAGCGTTGACGTCATGCGGGTTTCGAGAGCCGAGCTCCAGAATGCCGACCAGTCGCCCCTCGGATACAAGGGGGGCCAGCAACAGGCTTCGGTATCCCTGATCGAGCAGATATTCTTCGAAACCCGTGCGTTCCGGATACCGGTCCAGGTCACTGATAACCAGCGGCTCTGCAATTTCCTGGCTGACGTCAGAATACAGCGATTTGCTCCACAGCGGACAATTAGGAGGCACTCCCCTGCTGAGCAGCAGGCTCTTACCGAGCGGCTGTATGCTCGATATGCTGTCGAACTCGCCGCGTTCGACCGAAATCAATCCCATCTCCAGCGAGGGAAGTCGCATCAGTGAGCGAATTCGGGATTGCAACGTATTTATTTTCCCGGGGGTGCTCAGCGTATCCTTATCGAGAAGATCTTTCTGAATGGCGGAGATGAGTTGCCCTTCAGTCACTTCGACGGCCGTTAAAATTCCGAACCCCCTGAATTCGAATATTTCTGGGGGTAGCATTTTTTTCCATAGCTCAAGATTCATCCGTTCTTCGAGAAGGCGGTTTATGTCTTCTGCGCTAAGCTCTGGGATAGGGCCGTTTGCAACGATCTCCGTGAAGCTGATATCGAAGTCAATCTTGAAATATCGAGTTAATCCCTCATCCGGATTATTGACGGGAAGAAACATCGGCACTTTAGCCTTTACGTTTTCCCCATAAAACGTGTCGAAGATCATCGAATACGCCTTCAAGGCTTTGCCCCGCGTCATGAAGTCGCCCTGTGCACTGAAATGCGTAACCAGGTGATGAAGAAGGTCCAGGTTTTTGAACCCGGAGGTGAAATAGAAGCTCTCGGGTTGGAAGGGGATGACCGCAGCAGCATAGGTACTATCAGACACGCCGGCCGGTAAGACGGCAAACATCAGCATGTCAACGAGTTCCCGGTATGTGTCGACCAGCGTGAGGTCTTCGATCGGCTGCAGGAGTTCGGGTACGCTTTCGACCTTCTCGAGAACCTGACGGACCAGATCGGCCTGTATCCCGGGCCTGCTTTCCGCAAAACGGCGCCAGTATTCAACCAGAGGTTCGAGGCTGAGCACTGTTCGAAAAGGGAATTTATCGTCGCTGTAATTCATACGCATATTGTCTGGGTCCAGTCCAAAGCAGTCAGAGTAGGCTCTTATATTTTGGAGTACTGTTTTACACATGTGTTACACGAAATCTTTCAAAAAAGGGTTCACTTCCGGTTGGATTCCCTCCTTGCTCCCAGGCCACCGAACAGGAATACCGATCCTCCATTTATCGCTCACCCGTTGAAGCCGATGTAAAAAATAGCGGTATGCGAGGAACGCGGCGTGCAAGAAAAGCGGTGCATCGAAGTTCTTTCCGCAGCTTCGGCCCCCGGGCACGAGGTACACATATACATTGAAGCATTTGCTTACATGGCCATAAAATTTGCCTGTGATCGTCATGCGATCTTTGATGCATCTTCGCAGAACTTTGAAGAAACTGAACTGCTCTGGGGCGTATCAGAGGCTTTGATCTACTCATGCAAACACTCGAAGAGCCTGCCTCATGGCCTGACTCTTATGGAGGAAATAAATCATGCCGGCAAAAACGAATCAGATTAAGATGCCTACGCCTAACATCTTCGTCGTGTTAGGTCTTATCGTATTTACCCTTCTGACCGTATTTGGAATTGTTTTCTCGTGGTTGGAAGGGCAATACCTGCTCTCCGGGGGCGGGATCGTCCTCATTTACCTGATGTTCATGGGGAGCGATGTATTCTGCAGAAAATGTAACAACGCTAAATAGATACGTGCAGAGGGGTATTGACGCTGAATAGAGGAGGGTGTTCGTTGTGGACGTACAGCGGAAAGGGAGCGGTGGATAATATCGTTAGCGATTTGAGAACGGGAAGGCCTGGCCTTCCCGTTCTCGTTACGTATCAACGGTCTTCTCTATTCAAAAAAGGGAAATAGAGCCAGTAGTTCTTCCCGGGAAGGTTGCCGGCCGTACTCGGAAACTTCGAACACTTCCGCATACTGGAACGCATTGCCTTTCTCCTCACCGTACAGGTCTACCAACAGCGGCCTGTAGGTGTCGGCCAGGAAGGCATCGCGTGCTTGAAAACGGCCTGCGATGTATGCTTTCCGGCCTTCTTCGTCCTCAGGCACTTCATGGTCGTACCCATCCAACCAGGCATTCCATTCGGAGAACTGAGACCGAAGCGCGGCCATGCATTCCCATTTGGGATCCGCAACGTCATCAATGCCAACCGCGATCGTGGGCTCAAACGGGTAAGGCTTCTGGAACCGATCGTAATAATAGAGGAATACCGGGTTCTGCTCTACCCGGGGCGTATCTGGCGTGAAGAACGGCACGGTGACCATAAACGCGGCATCTTGCACCAGGATCGCCGTATAACGGTGATCCGGATGGTAGTCATTCGACCTCGGCGCCAGCACGACGTCTGCCTGCCATTCGCGAATGAGCCGTGCAATCTTTTTGCGATTCTCGAGGGTGGGCATCAGCTCGCCGTCGTGGTTGTCCAGCACTTCGGTTTCGATGCCGAGCAACCGTGCACATTCTTCGACCTCACTCGTTCGTCGCAATGCCAGCGGCCCTCCCGCCATTTCGAAGTGGCCGATGTCTCCGTTAGTGACCGAAACGAACTTCACCTTGTGCCCCTGAAGGGCCCATTTCCGGGCTACGCCGGAAGCTTTGATCTCGCAGTCGTCCGGATGAGCGCCAATAGCGATGATGCGTAGCGGTTGATCGGTGTTCTGCGCTTGCAGCGACGAAGGCAGCACCCATACCATCAGGCTCGCAACCAGAATAAGGGGTACGCGGGGAGTCGTTAACATAGGAGCGGGGGAATTTGAGGTTATGCGTTGGATTCGACCTTTTTTTCCGGGGGCATGGTACGGAAAACATAATCCCAGAGCGGAGTCGAAACGCCAAACGCTTTGTCGGGGTGTTTATAATGGTGGATTGCATGATGCTTCCAGAGCACCTTCAGCCATTTCGATTTGGGCGGTTTATACGCATGCGTCGCATAGTGGATGAATGCATACGTCAGATACCCATTGAGGAAACCGGGCAGGAAGACGAACACGTAGTCTCCCATCGCCAACCAGAACAGCCCAAAGAGGATGCTGATGATGATCGTCCCGGGTACCGGGGGCATAATCAGCCGGCTCGTGTCCCGGGGAAACTCGTGGTGGATTCCATGAATCGCATAATCGAACTTCCGGATGGCTTCGGACTCAGGGAAAAACGAATCCAGATGGTTGATAAAGCGATGGAAAAGATATTCGAACAGCGTCCAGCTGAAGAACGCCACTACATAGATCGCCAATCCTCCGAGAAAGGTGTCCACAACCTGTTGCTGAACACCTATAATAAGCAGGATCGCCATGATGGACAGATATACGAAAACCGAAACAAGCGGAGCAGCTTTGGTCAGCAACTCAAGGACACTCGATTTAAAGATCTGTCCACTTCCTTCATGTTTGATGTCATTCATATTGATATTCGAATTCGAATCGTAGATGTAAATGTGGGGTAAGGGTGGGATGAACGTCATCCGAAACCTTCGTACTGGCCTGGAAGGCCGGTTTTCAAAAGGCGTTCATACAGAGGTAAGATAATGCATTTGACATTATTCTTCATCTGCGATTATTCTCGATCCTCGTGGGCAATGAGTACGATGCTGGATCGCCCGTCCAGATCCACGACCAAATGTCCTGTCTCGCTTTTTTCGAGCCTATTCCCCGCCACAGGCCACACGAAGTCGAAGGATGCCGCGTCGTACATAGACAACGGGATCGACACCTCGACGGGCGTGAATTCTGTGTTGAGGAGGACGAAGGCCATATGGCCCCGCCACTCCCGTTTGAATGCGAACACGGCATCTTTCGCATAGATCCGTTCGTAACTTCCCACACGCAACACCTCGTTTTCGTGACGAAGGGCGATCAAGCGCCGGTAATATTCGAGCAGGTTGTGATCCCATAGATCGAGGTCCCTCCATGGGAAGGCGGCCCGGCAATACGGGTCATCGCCGGCTGACAGTCCAATCTCGTCGCCGTAATAGATGCAGGGTGCGCCCGGCATCGTCATCTGCAAGAAAGCAGACAACCGAAGGGCCGTCTTGTCTTCTCCCATGATCCATAATGCCCGGGCTGTATCGTGGCTGCCCAGTAGGTTCAGTTGCACGTGATTGACATTCCAGTCATACAGGCCGTGCATATAATCGATAACGTCCCCGAATTGTTCAGCGTTGCGGGGTTCCAGGGAAAGGTGGTTTCTTTTGTAGTCCATCCTGAGGGTGCGTGCGCCCGTGAAGCTCATCGTCGCCCAGGAAAAGATGTAGTTCATCACCGCATCGAATTGATCCCCCCTGAGCCAGCGCTGGGCATTCTCCCAGACCTCACCACAGATGTAGGCGTCGGGATTAGCCGCTTTGACCACGTGCCTGAAGTGTCGCCAGAACGCATCGTCGTCGATCTCCATCGGCACGTCCAATCGCCAGCCGTCGATCCCGAAATCGACCCAGAAAGCTGCGATCTCGAAAATATATTCCTGTACGGCTTTATTTCTGGTGTTCAACTTCGGCAGGGCCGGCAATCCCCACCAGGCGGCGTAGTTAGGAGGCTGACCCGGGCCGTTTTGATAGGGACGAAGAGGCCAATCTTCAATGATGAACCAGTCAATGTAGGGCGATTCGGGTCCATTTTCGAGAATATGGTGGAAGGGCCAGAATCCCCGACTGGCGTGATTGAATACCCCGTCCAGCACGATCCGCATACCTCGTTCGTGCGCCTCGTCCAGCAGCAGATGGAGTGCAGTGTTTCCTCCCAGCATCGGATCCACCTGGAAGTAATCGTACGTGTGGTACCGGTGATTCGCAGCGGAGGCGAATATGGGATTCAGATACAGGGCCGTTATGCCGAGGTTGTGCAGATAATCCAGCTTCTCGATGATCCCGTACAGATCTCCTCCCTGAAAACCCTGCTCATCGGGAGGGCTTCCCCATGGCTTAAACTTCAATCCGCTCGGGGGCTGAAGCCGTTGGCTTCTAGCAAAGCGATCGGGGAATATCTGGTAAAAAACGGCGTGTTTGACCCATTCCGGGGTAATAATATCCATAGCATCGTCATGTGGTTGATTTATCATCTCGGGACTGGCACATTCCTTGCGATCGATCTGGCACATTCGTCGTTGAGAACAGGCATCCTCCATGCAGTGCTCTCTACGCGGGGCCGCAACCGCGCGTGCTGTACATGAGGGACGTCAATTTGATCCCCCCAACATATCCTCCCTGCCCCCCTTTTCGATAACCACTAATTTGAGGAGACATGTCTACGCTTCTGCCCGGAAAGAAGGTGGGGATTACGATGGTGCTGGTCTTCTTCTTGCAATGGCCTCTCTACGCCCACGTCAAATGGTTCAGCCCGTTTAGCTTCGCCGAAAAGCCGCTTACTTTGTCGGAGATACTGACGCCCCTTTTCTTGACCTTCGCGGTGGCAAGCACGCTCGCCATCGGCCTGACGGTATACCTGGACAACGTGCTGATCAGCCTGCCCTGGTATAAGAAGGTGGAGATGCAACTTTCCAGGTATGCAGATAAAAGCGACCTGATCATCCGCGTGGCTACAGGGGCCGTCCTGCTGTTATCCTGGCACTCACAGACGTGGCTTGTCCCCGAACTCATGGTGTTCAACCCCTGGATCGAACTCTTCCAGCTCGTACTGGCCTTTTTGATTCTATTCAACAGGTATACCCGGTACGCCGGAGCCGGGGTCATATTGCTCTACCTCATTGCTTTACTGATCCATGGGATTCTCCATCTCTTCGATTACCTGTACATCCTCGGCGTCGGCTATTACCTGATCGTAGCTTCGTCCTCCAAGAAGAACCTGCGCGCGCTCGCCTTGCCAGGCCTGTACGCGAGCGTCGGGTTTTCCCTTTGCTGGGTGGCTATCGAAAAAATCGTATACCCTCAATGGGCGCTGGACATATTTACCCAAAGACCTTACCTGACGATGGGGTTCGATCCGGATTTCTTTTTGCTGTCGGCAGCTTTTGTAGAATTCAGCCTGGGTTTTCTGCTCATCGTTTGTTTACTCCAGCGTCCCATCGCGCTGGCTATTACCTTGCTGTTTATTTCCACAACCTTTGTGTTCGGCAAACTCGAATTCGTCGGCCATGCGATTGTGCACGCCGTTCTGATCGTTTTTATCCTGAAAGGAGCTGGAACTACGTTTCGGACGCCCATCACCTTTTTCTACCACATACACCAGCGCGTCATTTTTGCGGTATTCAGCTTTGCATTGGGGCTGATGACACTGGTCCCCTGGTACGCACAAACGGCTTTGCGCACCTATGAGGTTGCCGTCGCAAAAACCGCTGAAGACCCACACGACGTACGGATAGAGATGGCCAGCGTCGCTGAAAAACCGAGTGTCGAATTAATTGTAGAGGAAGACAATCACAGCGGGTGGAATTTATACCTGGATACGTCAAACTTCCAGTTTTCGCCGGAGGATTGCGGTGAGGAGCATGTAGAAGGATTCGGGCATGCACACCTCTACATCAATGGGCAGAAGGTAGCCCGGTTGTATAGCCCCTGGTACCACCTGACGGGATTGCGGCCGGGGGAATACGATCTCCGCGTGACACTCAACAGCAATAACCACGGGGTGTATACGCTGGATGGCCGGGCCATATCAGGATATGCCCGGCTCGTCGTCAAATAACTCGAACGTGCACGATTAGAAGGCAAGGCCGACATGCACGGCGGCGGCAATCGTTTTCGAGACATCCACAGGCGCACCCTGGTATTCAGGGGGCTCCTGGAAAAATCGGATCGGCACGACCGCTTCGATAAAAAAGGCCGTATTCGGATCGCTCGGGAAAGGAAACGCCTTATTCAATAACGGCGTGACTCCAAAGGCCCCCTCGGTCTCGAAGGCTGCTCTCAAGCCGAAGGTGAAGTTGCCGGTGAGGCCCATCAAAATCCCGGGATGTAATAACACGTTGGTCACCGCATTCTCGTCCACGAAGGGCACCACCTCGAAATCGAAAGCCACGTTATGGCGCATCTTGATGGTGACTCCCATAGGAAATCCGCCTACCAGATTGTCGGAAATAGACGTTACATTACCATCGGTAGACTGGACGAGCGGAACCACGGCGCCAATGTGGCCGCCGATGTCGTTTTGCCCCAGTACGAGGCCCGTAGGAAGGCACAAGCATACAGAAAGCGTTATCCAATTCAACAATACGTTGTTCTGATTTTTCATCTTTTCATTGAGATTGTACTGTACTAGAGTACTGGATTGCACTGAATGGAAGTACCGGGGGGAGCACCGACGAGCCTGTATATACCCCTCTGGGGTTCGTCTGCGTTTTGGACTCAACGCAGGCTTCGGCCAGGCTCTCAAGCCTTGAGCAATGCAGAAATAGTCAAATCACGATTAACAATGATTATGCCGTTTCCATATCGGAATTCCGAGCCTCGCCGCCCACAGCCGAACGTATGATGTTCCAATTTGAGACGATCAGCCTCGACTCGGGACCATAGCGTAGTACTATACACTCCATCACTTCTGGGCGCACTACGGAAAAGAACGTCGAAAACGACTTCGACGGCTGGCAAGCCCGGGTAGCACCCTCTCTGGATCTATCTATACTCCCTTTTCGCCCTCAATAGCAGCTACATTGGATCAGGTTTTATTAATACAGAAACAATAACCACCAGGCTGTTATCATGGCATCATGTTTGAACTTTCGTTAGACAGCATATTCAAGCATCCCCCTCTTCTGTTCGATTAGGACTTCGTTCTAATCTGTATCTGGTTTTCGCCCCCTCCATTAAGCATAAACGGCAGCCCCCGGGTTCTGTCCTCCCCCCGGCATTTTGCGTTACAGACTTAACGAGTAGTACCAGTTTCATTCGGCAAACATGAATACAGATAAAAGAAGTACATTGACTCGCCGGAAGCGGGTTGTTGTTATCGGGGGCGGTTTTGCAGGTCAATCGCTGGCCTTGAAACTGCGTAACAAACCCGTCGACGTCATCCTGATCGATAAGAACAACTACATGACGTTTCAGCCGCTTCTGTATCAAGTAGCTACGGCCGGTCTCGAACCGGAAGAGATTACGTATCCCATCCGGGGCATTTTTCAGCAGCAAGATAACGTTCGCTTCAGGTTAGGAGAGGTATGCGACGTCGATTGGAAAAAACAGCGGGTCCATCTGACCGATCATTGCGCCATTCCTTTCGATCATCTGGTGGTGGCCGCTGGAGCAACACCCAATTACCTCAACATCCCCGGCGCAGAGGAAAATTGCTTTCCCCTCAAACGCCTGTCCGATGCCATCCAGTTGCGAAGCCATATTCTGCACCTGTTTGAGAAGGCCGACCAGAATCCCTCGTTGATCAAAGCCGGCATCCTGAATTTCGTCATCGTAGGAGGTGGACCGACCGGCGTTGAGATGGCCGGAGCAATGGCCGAGTTGCTCCAACACGACTTCAAGATGGACTACCCGCACCTGCCGGTCGAGAAGGCACGGGTCGTACTCATTGAAGCCGGAGATTCCCTCATCGGCATGTTCAGAGACGAATCGAGAGAACACGCTATCGAAAAATTACGAGAACGAGGGGTTCACGTCGTCTGCAACGAACGAGC
This sequence comes from uncultured Rhodothermaceae bacterium, assembly GCA_964525535.1. Lineage (GTDB taxonomy): Bacteria > Bacteroidota > Rhodothermia > Rhodothermales > JAHQVL01 > JAHQVL01. Next base: position 971 of record CAZGHT010000109.1, on the reverse strand, counting down.
GATACGCATCTCGAAAACGAAGGTGTACCTCAAGAGCAAACGAGTAATCCCGGCTGCAACGGCCATCTGGGCTGTAGGTGTCAAGGCTTCGTCCCTGGCCGAGAAACTCGATCTCGAACAAACCAGGGGCGGACGAATCGTCGTAAATCCCGATCTCAGCGTTCCCGGCCGGCCCAACATGTTCATTGTAGGCGACATGGCGGGAGCCAGTGACGAGGAAGGCCGGCTGTTGCCTCAACTCGCCTCTGTGGCCAACCAGCAGGGAAAACATGTCGCATCCCAGATCATGCGCCAGATGGACGGCAAGCCGACTGTTCCATTCACGTTCAAGAATCCCGGCAAAATGGCCACGATAGGCCGTCATGCCGCTGTAGCCGAGTTTCCCGGCGATATCCGCCTCGCCGGTTTCTTCGCCTGGATCACCTGGCTCGCCCTGCATCTGGTTTTACTGGTCGGATTTCACAATAGAATGCACGTCCTGATCAGCTGGATATGCAACTACATCACCAAACGGCGGAGCGCCCGGCTTATCCTGGAGACTGTTTCTGACGTTTCCAAAACAGAATCCATTCCGGCAGTGCCGAAAATGCCCAGCGTACATATTCCGGATATCAACAATACGCCAAAAATATCGGTTCAGGCGCCGGCTGCCTCCAGAAAAACAGGACATGGATCGAAGAATGGACGCGGCAAGGTGAATGGGAAGGGGAACGGAACCGTTAATCGGAAAACGAATGGGACTATCGTCAAACAGATAACCAATGGGAAGGTGAACGGGGCGCTGCATGAGAACGTAAACGGGGCTGCCCATCGCTATGTGAACGGCCATGTAAATGGTAAAAAACACCGGGCCGTTAATGGTTCGATGAATGGGCATGGAACCGTCAATGGTTCGGTGAATGGGCATGGAACCGTCAATGGTTCGGTGAATGGGAAGGGAACCGTGAATGGTTCGGTGAATGGGAAGGGAA
>CAZGHT010000108.1:0-15886 GCA_964525535.1 uncultured Rhodothermaceae bacterium | reverse complement strand
GCCTCTTTCTGTACTTGCTCCTGGACGTGGCGCGGCATGGCCTCGTATGCTAGAAATGACGCCGAGTGCAGGCCGCGCCCTTGTGTCATCGAACGCAACGCCGTCGAGTACATATACAGTTCTGCTTCCGGCACGTACGCTTTTATTTTCTGCAGCACACCTTCGGTCTCGATGCCGTGAATTCTCGCACGGCGCGTATTGAGATCGCTCATAACATCGCCGGTGTGCGCTTCAGGGACCAATATCTCGACATCCATAATAGGCTCCAGGATGACTGGAACCGCGTTTTTGAAGGCATCTCGAAAACACATTCGTCCTGCACTTTTAAACGCCGCATCGTTGGAGTCTACAGAGTGCATGCTCCCATCGTACACGACGATCCGGACATCGCCCACGGGGTACCCGGCAACGGGCCCCTGCTGCATCGCCTCCAGTATCCCTTTCTGTATCGAGCCTGAAAAACGCCTCATGTCGATCACGCCGCCGACGATAGCATCGATGAATTCTACGCTACCGCCCCAGTCGGTCTCGAATGTGCTCACATTTCGGACGGTGATGTCGGACGGCGGTGAGAATGAACCATCTAAAGGCTCTACGAGCATCGAAATGTCGGCAAATTGCCCTGCCCCGCCGGTTTGTTTCTTGTGACGATAGGAGGATCTGGCCTGGGATTGGATAGTTTCGCGGTAAGATATCCGGGGTTTAACGTATTCGACCTCAACATGAAAACGGTTGGATAAGCGGTATTTTGCGATGGCGAGGTGTAATTCCCCCTGGCCCCCGAGCAACAGTTGATTCAAATGCGGGTCATGAGTGAATACGAGAGAAGGGTCTTCGTTCGCGAGCGCATGGAGCCCCTGCGCCATCTTATCCTCCTCGCCCTGTTTCAGGGTACGGATAGCGGTCGTGTAGCGTGGATTGGGGAAGACAATGCGTTTGATTACGACGCGGCTTCCTTTGGCCCTCAAGGTGTCGTTCGCATGGGTGTTTTTCAACTTGACTAGCGCCCCGATATCGCCGGCGACCATTTTATTGATCGGTTCTCGCTCGTGTCCATTGATGCCGTACAACTGCCCGAGCCGTTCCTGAGACCCTGTCTGCGCATTTTCGAGATCCATCCCTTGCACCAGGGTGCCCGAATAAACACGAAAGAAGGAATATTCCCCCACGTGATGCTCGGCCATTGTCCGGTAGACGAACGCAACCGGATCGGCACTGGCATCCGCCTTTATTGGATCCCCTTCTTCCAGGGCCGGGGAAGGCATTTCCGCCGGGGAAGGGCATACATTGGAGATGAAGTCCATCAACCGCATCACGCCAATGTTCTCCGTCGCACTCGTCAGGAAAATGGGGAAAAGCTGGCGATGGAGCATCGCTTCGTGAAGCCCTTTCCGCATTTCGGACTCCGTGAGAGTCCCCTTGTCGAAATACAGCTCCATCAACGACTCGTCGTTTTCTGCGATATCCTCGATCAACTCGTTATGCAGGCGCTCCGACTCCTCCATGAAGTCCGGGTCGATGTCGGATACGGTAGGCGCCCCTGCACCCTCGGGAAAATACAGTTGTTTCATCAGCAGCACGTCGATGACGGATCGCGTACCGGGGCCGCCTGGCAACTGAACGACAGTAGCGCCCCGCCCGAAACGCTTTTGAATCTGGGCCACGAGATCCCTGAAGTTGGTCTCGCTTCGATCGAGTTGGTTCAGCACAAACATGGAAGGCACATTCGCTTTTTCGGCATAGCCCCAGGCCAGTTCGGTGCCGACCTGAACCCCTTCCATGGCGTTCAGGACAAACACAGCCGTATCGGATACTTTGAGCGCTGTGATCACCTCTCCAGAAAAATCGGGGTATCCCGGGGTATCGAGAATGTTCAACTTGTGTCCATCCCGTTCAACGTGCAGAAGGGACGAAAAGACGGACATCTGCCGCTCGACTTCGCTGGGGTGGTAATCGCTCACAGTATTCCCCTCTTCGATAGTTCCCATGCGGCTCAGCACGCCTGTGTTGTATAACATAGCTTCCGCCAACATGGTCTTACCGCTCCCTTGATGGCCGACCAAAGCTGCATTTCGAATGTGATTGGCGTCGTATACTTTCATGAGCATTCTCCAGGTTATGAGACTCTACCCTTCTAACTTCGGGGCAAGGGTTGACAAAGGGGTCCAAAAACCGCTGCCTCTCTACAGCATATCCGAAAACCTGACTTGAGAGCCTGCGTTTCGGACCCGGGCAAGGTCGTTGCAACCGCGCGAGGCCTGAATGAGGTTTTAGGATAGGCTCATAGTCGCACAAAGAGGGCGCGCATACATAATACACGTAACAATTTAATAATCAAGCCCTCTGTAGAGATATCTTCACACCCCCTTCGCATTCCAGATCGGCAACCGGGAGTGAACTGATGCGTTTGAAATCGGCAGACGATGTATCTCTTCCCGTTCCCCTATCAAACGAGCCGTTTTGCCCGATCTTCTCGCATTAGAGACCGCTACAGACACCTGCAGCGTTGCCGTCTGGCAGGGAGGGGCCGTTCTGTTCGAAGCGTCGCGGACGAATCCACGCGTTCATGCCGAACACCTCGTGCCCATGATCGGTGAAACCTTGAATTACTGCACGATGAAGCCGGCGGACCTGGACGCCGTGGTCGTTTCGAGCGGCCCGGGGTCGTACACCGGGCTCCGTATCGGAGTCAGCACAGCGAAGGGGCTCGCCTTCGCTCATGATATTTCGTTGATTGCCATCCCAACCCTGGAAGCCCTCGCCTACTCGGCTCTCCCATTTATGAACAAGGGAGACTATCTGGCGGTGGTTTTGAATGCCCGGAAAAACGAGTTTTATGTCGCTCTCTTCAGGAAGGAGGGCGGCAAAGAGGATCACGAACCCTCGTATACTTTGGTGATGCCGCCGCGCGCGCTGGCCCATACCGATCTGGGCGTCGTGGAATGGCCGGCCCTGGATGAAGGGTCGACGTTTTGGACCGCCGGCGAGGGCGGCGAGACGTTCTCGACAGTTCTTGCGGCCGCATTACCCCCCTCGACAGCCTCCGCAATCCACCATCTTTCCTTCGTTCGGCCCTCGGCCAGCAGTGTTGCGATGCTGGGCGCCCAGCGCTACGAGGCCGGACGCGTTGAAGAGCTCAGCCGCTTCGAACCCTGCTATCTGAAAGACTTCGTCCCTAGAAGAAGCACAAAAAATATTTTTGACCGTCTTCCCTTTTGAGAGCGATGATCCGGCCCTTCTGGTTGATGTTGCAGGTTTTTAGTAGATTAGCCTGCAGTCGCTTATTTCTGATTTTATGCTGAGCGCACTCAAAATACCCTTACACCATTAGACCTGCGCATACGAGCACGGCATTATGAGTTGGTTCAAGAGACAAAAGGCGGGTATCAACACCAAACGCAGCGAGCAGAACGACGTCCCTGAAGGCCAATGGGCCAAATGCCCGATTACTGGGGAAATCATCAACCGTCGTGTTCTGGAAGAAAACGAGCTCGTTTTCCCGAATTCCGGATTCCATATGCGTATGAGCGGAATGGCCTACTTCGATTTGATCTTCGACAACAGCGCCTATGAGGTCTACGACACAGACCTGCGCCCGTCCGATCCGCTCGAGTTCCAGGACCGCAAACCCTATCAGGCTCGCCTGTCTTCTGCTCGTAACAGTACGGGGCTGCACGACGCCGCCGTTGCCGCCGTAGGCCAGGTTGGCGGGCACAGACTTTCCGCCGCTGCGATGGATTTTTCTTTCATCGGCGGATCCATGGGGTCGGTGGTAGGAGAGGTGCTCACGCGTGCGATCAAGCGAGCGTACAGCCAGGAAATACCTCTCCTCATCATCTCCCAGAGCGGCGGAGCACGCATGATGGAAGGCGCCTTGAGCCTCATGCAGATGGCGAAGACGAGCGCAAACCTGGCCGCCCTTCACGAGAAAGGACTCCCTTACATCTCTCTGATGACAAATCCGACGACCGGCGGTGTGACCGCTTCATTCGCTATGCTCGGAGACTTCAATCTCGCAGAACCTGGAGCCTTGATCGGGTTTGCCGGCCCACGCGTCATCCGGGAAACCATCGGACAGGACCTCCCAAAAGGTTTTCAACGCGCCGAATTTCTCAAGGAGAAAGGATTTATCGACTTTATCGTGGATCGAAGAGTACTCAAGGAAAAACTGGAGCAATTACTCGGCTTACTGATGGCTAGCTAATTTTCACGCAAACGCGTGATTGTCGATCTTTTCGCATTTTTGTAACGTGTTGGTCACCGAATTGTACTACTAATCCCAGCCGTTCGACATGCAACGATCTAACTCTCGGCGCTGGTGGCGCATTACGCTCGTACTCGCAGCAGCCAACATTCTTTTTGCTATAACCAGCTTATGGGCCGCTTTTACCTTATAACCGATGGCAGGCGCCGGATGCGCCCAGGGCCTGCCAGAGCGGCTTTGCCTGTATGCGAAGTCGTGTAGTGTAAATCAGCCTGCCGTCCACAGGTCGCGTAACATCACCTTATATCCGATAGCACGCAATTTCGTGCATTCGGGTTGCTGGTTGGATCGCTCATTTTGAATCCTGAAGACCATTCAAGGTGGATCTAACAGCACATGCCATGAGATCAAAGCCCAGATTGCGCAGCACCACGCTGGAACTCCTGCCTTTTCACCAATAGCCCACTCGCCTTTCGTTCACCTGCGTTACGAAAAACAGGGTCAAAACGAAAACCCGACCTTTTGAGGGGCCGGGTTTTCGCCAAACAGGAGTTCGCATGATTAAGCCGAACGAACCTACACCAACATGCATGCCATAGCAAAAATCGACCTGTCTCCTCACTCTCAGGCCCTGAACGCTCGTTGTTGACGCCCCTTTTTTCCACTACAGGCAACTATTTCCACCGGACTCCTATTGGGTCGCGTGCCGAGGAACCCTGAACCGGCATCGTAAAAAAAGGCTCGTCCCCGTTGTAGCCATGAGACCAACGAGAACGAGCCAGACATACCACCCTGAACCCAGGATCATTATCGACATTTAGGATATCGTACTCACATCAAGAGGGTACGGTATCAAGAAAAAAACTGAGAACTTCGCTTCGCACAAGCATCTCAAATCATCTCTCACGCAAATATCGAAAACATGCTTACTAGAAGAAGCACTATGATCCCCAACAACAGACCCATAGCAGCGCGATCCCAAGGGTCTCTAGGGTTGTACTTCATAGTGGATGGTACTTGGTTGATGATTGCACGCTAGCATGATAAGACACCCCCAAGAGGGGCTGCATCACGCGATTATTGCAATGTTGTCACAAGTCAAGCGTATTCATAGATACTCCCTAATGGCCCATAAACCAATGGATTACGGGCTCTGAAGGCAATTTACCGTATACATTAAGGGGTTTTACTGGGGGGCGAAGAGCAGAAGTAAAAAAGGGCGTCAGCGAAGGGGTCTTCTTGCCTTGAAAAAATCGCGAAGGAGCTGAGCGGCCCGATCCCCCTCGAGACCGGACACGACCTCGACCCGGTGATTCAGCCGTCCGTCCTGCACAATATTAAGGAGCGTACCGGCGCTCCCGGCTTTCTCGTCGAAGGCGCCAAAGACGAGACGCTGCATCCTTGACCAGACCACCGCGCCGGCACACATGGGACACGGCTCCAGCGTGACATAGAGGGTGCTCTTCGTCAAGAACTTCGAGCCGATGGTTTCGCAGGCAGCGGTGATGGCGATCATTTCAGCGTGTGCGGTGGGATCTTTGAGCTGCTCCACCATATTTCGCCCCCTCCCGATCAGCTGCCCGTCCTGAATCACTACAGCGCCAACAGGGATTTCCTTTTCTTCGGCTGCGCGTTCGGCTTCCTGAAAGGCAAGCTTCATCCAACGACGGTCTGGCTCGAGCAGCGAAGACAAACTCATGTGAGATAGGTGATGGAGATCGCTAGCGCCGCCCTTTTAAGGAAGAAATTAAGCGCAAGATGACGGCAACGATGAACAATGCGACCAGAGCGACAAGAGCAAACGGGATGAGGAAACTCGCAATATTGATAAGAACATCCAGGATCATGAGCGCAACCAGCATCACGATTGCCATGACAATCCAGCGTATGATCTGCTGTATATCCATTCGTTTGATCGTGTGAAATCAAATATTTATGAGTGCCGTCATCCCCGCTTACTCACCGCCATAACAGGTATTGCGAATTCGCAACAGCCTCACCGGTGAAGTTAAAACCTCCCAACACTAGTATTCGTTGGGAATTTAATTTAGTTGCAGTGTGGGAAAAACGAGGTCGAGTGGCCAGCCTGTCATCGATTTCGATAAAACGATCCAGGCTCTCGAAGTATACTTCCGAAGAATTCAATGTTGTTCCTCGGGTTCCCTGAAATCCGCCGATAAAAACAAAAAGTCCCCGGTCCATCGCAGCCGCAGCGTGGCGAATCCTCGGTATAGTGAGTTCAGGTAATATATCGACGGTGAAGCTACTAAAGTCAATAGTAAAGTTCACATTCTCTGAACCGTTCTCAACGAAGCGCGATCCAGACACGAGATATCTGGCATTTTCGAGATCGAAACCGGGGGTGGTCAATATATTCGTCAGCCCCTCCGTGCCTTCAATCCCCGATAGTGTTTCGCCTGACGCACTCGATTCGACCAGCATGTCGTCCTGAAACGAGTAGGTCACGAAGTCATTTCTCGCAGTCAACACGTCAGCCGAAGCCAGAGGAGCCCTCCCCAGCCCGCCGTATATATCCACCAGCAGGGCGTCTTCGGTCCTCGATAAAAAAGTCACGTGGTACGCCCGTTCGAGCGGTGTACCGGCGAAAGGGATGGGTATGAAATCTTGAGTATCCGGGTCGAACAACACCGCCGTATCTACGAGCGATGACGCATTCACCAGCGCCGCCGTTGAGCTGCCGCCAACAATGAGAACGCGCCCATCCGGCAACAGGGTGGCTGTATGGCCGATCCGCCCCCCATTCATCTTGTTCTCGAGGAGAACAAACTCGTCAGCGAAACGGGGCAGGTGAAAAGCCTCCGGGCGGGCATTCTCTGATATCGAACCGGCTCCTCCGGTGACCAGAATACTCTCGTCGGACAACAGCGTAGCTGTGTGACCGCCCACACGCCAGGGATTCGGCAACTGAGGGGCATCGTCATCGAATCGAGGCCGGAGGAATGCCATTTCGATCCGCTGCGTGGACGAAAAATCTTCTACATCGAACGCGGTCAACCGAAGATCGTTCACCCCGGGCTCCAGACGAACAGTATCTACCCAGACCTCATCTTCTCCAACGAACAACATGGGGGAACCGTTTAACTCGAGCCGTTCGATGCTGCGAAAGGAGGTCGCCCGTACCTTGAGCACAACAGGGGAATCGAAAAACAACCGATCTAACGAAGGTTCGACTACTTCAATCTCGGGCACCCGCGGGGGGACGAACGGACGCTCGCAAGCAGCAAGCAGTAGAAATAAAAAAAATGCCAGCACGCTGCCGAGCGGTTTATACGACCGATGAAGGGCGAGCGTCACTGACCGATGTCTGAGTGTCATGTAGGTTCACAATAAATGGACCACCGAATCAACGAGGGGCCTCGTACGCAACCTCTTCCAGAACTAATCCGTGTGCTGGTGCAGCAGGACCAGCCCGGGTACGATCCTTTGAACGGAGGATTGCCCCAACATCCCCCACGGGCCGCTTTCCATGCCCAACGTCCAGCAGTGTACCTACGATCGTGCGTACCATGCCGTGCAAAAACCTATCTGCTGTTATCTTGAAAACCCAATCCCCTTTATAGGTTTCTTCTTCCCAGGTGGCTTCAAACAACGTGCAGACGCGGTTCTTCGTCTCGGATTTCACCCGGCAGAAAGCGCTGCAGTCGTGGCATCCGAGCAACGAATGAGCGGCTCGGTTCATACGCTCGAAATCGGGTTCGGGGCGCACCTCGTATCTGTAGCGGGCGGAAAGGGGATGCCGCTCTGTGCTTAGGTGATAAAGATAACTGCGGCGGCGGGCGTCATACCGCGCGTGAAATTGCTCCTCGACGCGATCGAGCGCCAGCACCGCGACCTGTCCAGGCAGCAGCCCATTCAACGAGTTGCGAACTTTAAAGACATCGATCGGTTGAGGCGTGTCGAAATGGGCTACCTGCCCTCTCGCATGAACGCCGGCATCGGTTCGGCCGGAGCCCACCACATTGGGGCGATACCGCAGGGCGACGTGGAGGGCCTCCTCGAGGCATCCTTGCACGGTTTTCCCCTCGGGCTGGATCTGCCAGCCCTGCATTCCTGTTCCGTCATACTCTATCAACATTCGGTAGCGCATGCAACCCATGGTCCTGGTTCGAGAAACGTCTCTTATCCGCAGATGTTACGTGCTCCATCCGAACGCATTCTCTGCCGCTCTCAGGCCTACACGAGGCGTACGGCGGCATCGTTCTCGGAGCGGTCCTGTTCGCTGGCACGTTGTGCCGTCTTCTGCGTCGCCGTATCTTGCCTGACCGCTACATTATCGGATGCAAAAGATCGGATGCAAAAGCCATCGTGAACCAGCACATAGATAACCTGATTTACCTCACCGGGTTCATGGGAAGCGGCAAAAGCACGATCGGCCCGCTGGTGGCAGCTCGGCTGAACCGCCCCTTTTACGACCTGGACCAGCGCATAGAAGAGCGCCTCCAGCAGCCTATCGCCTCCTACTTTTCGGACTATGGAGAGGCTGCCTTTCGTCGTATCGAGAGGGATTGCCTCAAAGACACCGTCCGCTGGTCGCCTGCCATCGTTGCCCTGGGCGGTGGAGCATTGTGCAACACCGAAAATCTGAGATGGACGCTGGCCCACGGGACGGTGGTCTATCTGAAAGTGAGCGTACCCACGCTGGCAGCGAGGCTCAAAAACGAGCGTGACACTCGCCCGATGCTCCTTGACGCGTATGGCAACCCGATGGACGATGAGGCGACCAGCGCTCGGATTTCGAGCCTGTTGCGGCACAGAGAGCCCTATTATCGACAGGCCCATTCCATCGTGGAAGCAGACGACCGATCGGCATCGGCGGTCGCGGACCGCATCATCGAACAGCTATCAGGCTAGCCTGAAGCTTTGCCGGTGGTAGGGCGTAGCGCCGCGTGCTTTTAACCCCTCGTAATGCTTCCGCGTAGGATATCCCCTGTTGGTATCCCAGCCGTAGTGTGGATATTGCTGGTGCAACTCTGTCATGATCGCATCCCTCGTGGTTTTGGCAATGATGGATGCAGCCGCTATCGTAAACGACCTGTTGTCGCCGCCAACGACCGTCTCGTACGGCCAGCGACTGTTTGCGAAGCACCTGTTGCCGTCGACAAGTAAATAATCTGGAGCAACCTCGAGGTCCACGACAGCCCGGCGCATCGCCTCCAGGGCGGCGTGTAAAATATTGAGCCGATCGATCTCTTCCGGGGAGCACACCCCGACCCCTACGGACCGGGCAGACGCTCTGATTTTGCCGGCCAGTACGTTTCGTTTATGATGCGATAATTTCTTACTATCAGTAACCCCGCCCACCCGGATGCCGGGGGTAAACAGTACTGCTGCAGCTACCACCGGCCCGGCCAGGCACCCACGGCCGGCCTCATCGATGCCAGCGATACGCTTATACCCTCTTTGCCAACAGGTTCGCTCGATGGACAACGGTGCAACGGGATGGTCTTTCGCCATGGGTGCGGGTCTTTCAGTTTTACAATCTAGCAATAAAGGAGGAACGTAGGTATGGCCACACACATCAATATCGCACTCATCGGCCTGGGCTTTGGAGCCGAATTCATCCCGATTTACCAGAAGCACCCGAATGCCGTATGCCACGCCATTTGCCAGCGCGACGAAGCCAAACTGAACGAAATCGGCGACGCATTTGGCATCGAGAAGCGGTATACGTCCTACGAAGACGTCCTCAACGACCCGGATGTCGACGCTGTGCACATCAACACACCGATCGCCATTCATGGTTCCATGAGCATCCAGGGACTTCAGGCAGGCAAACACGTAGCGTGTACCGTTCCGATGGCAACTACGACGGAGGAATGCCTTCAGATCGTGGAAGCCCAGCATACGTCGGGTAAAAAATACATGATGATGGAAACGGCGATTTATACGCGCGAATTCCTGTACGCGAAGGACCTGCTGGAATCTGGTAAGCTGGGGACGATCCAGTTCCTTCGCGGGTCGCACCAGCAAAACATGGGACTTCCCGGATGGCCGAGCTACTGGTATGGCTTTCCGCCGATGCACTATGCAACACACGCCGTTTCACCTCTGGCGGCATTAGCGGGCGCTCCCATCGAGGCCGTGGCCTGCCTCGGTTCCGGGCGCATCCAGGAAGATTACATCGAGCACTATAACGCGCCTTACGCGGTAGAGACGGCATTGATGAAATTCACAGATTCAAACCTCAGCTGCGAGGTTACACGCTCTCTGTTCAATACCATCCGCCAGTACCGGGAAAGCTTCGACGTCTACGGCACTGAACGGTCTTTCGAGTGGGAACAACTCTTCGAGGAAGGCGCCGTCATCTATTCGGGGTATGAAGATGCCGAACGCATCCAGGTCCCCGACTTTGCCGATCGGTTGCCTGAAGAAATACGTTCATTCACCCAGGCAGGCGTATATGACGAGGAGCACGAGCACACCTCCTTCATCCAGGGAAGCGGCCATGGCGGTTCCCACCCGCACCTGGCCCATGAGTTCATCGAATCCATCTTGCAAGACCGCGCCCCGATGCCCGACGCCGAGCAATCGGCCAACTGGACGATGGCCGGCATCTGCGCACACGACTCGGCCCTGAAAGGCGGCGCCTGGATCAACGTGCCCAGGCCTTCCTGACCTTCCACGGCTGACATCCCCCCGGATCATTCATCGTACTGATCCGGGAGGTCGTTCTCGTAGAGCACGACGTCACCGGGTTTCAGGTACCCCTCTAAAAAAGACTGCGCCTCGAAAAAGGAAGAGAACACTTTCAGTTGAGCTTCGGAGAACTGCTTCTGGCGCAACCCTTCGACGATCGGGGCCGTCTGCTCTGCTCCGATCAGTACGGCCAGGTCGACGTTGTCAGCAATGTGCGTCCCGAACTCCAGGTTTTCCGCTACCTGCCGCTGCCCCAGCTCGACCATCCCGGGCGTCACGATCACACGCCGGCCCCCTTTAAAGGCGCCCAGGACCTCGACGGCGTTACGAGCCCCCACAGGGTTCGAGTTGAACGCATCGTCGATCACGGTGATGTCTTCTTTTTTGATGAGCTGCAACCGGTGCTCCACAGGCTCCAGGCGAGCCACGGCGTGCGCGATTTGGCGTAACCGGATCCCCATCTGCCGTCCGACTGCCACGCCCAGCAATATGTTGAGCACGTTGTGCCGTCCGAGCAGCCGGGTACGGAAAACGATGCGCCTGCCGGTTTCGTCCTTTACCTCGAACTCAGCCCCTTCCGGCGAATATTGAATGTGCCGGGCCGTGATGTCGGCCCCTTCATGGCCTTCGACGGATACCTTCCAGACTTTGCCGGGCGCACGCGCCTCCATGGCGGCCACGTAGGGATTGTCGACGTTCAACACGGCGATGCCGTTCTTCCCAAGGCCTGCTACGAGATCTCCTTTCTCCTCAGCGATGCGCTCGATCGACCCCATGGTCTCCAGGTGAGCAGGGCCTACTTCCGTGACTATGGCGAGATCGGGCCGGGCTATCCCACAAAGCTCCTGAATGTCTCCCCGGTACCGCATACCCATCTCGAGCACTAACACTTGATGTTCGGGCATCAACTGATTATTGACTACCAGACAGATACCCATGGGGGTGTTGTAGGAGCTGGGCGTCGCTAACACATGAAAACGCTGTTTCAAAATCTCGGCCACGATAAATTTGACGCTGGTCTTTCCATAAGACCCGGTAATACCGATCGTGACGAGACCCGGCAGGGAGGACAGTTTTTCCCTTGCCTGGCGTTTATATCCTTCCTGCACGTACCACTCGACGGGGATCATACACCGGGCGGTGAACAACACCAGTAACGGGGCGCCGAGATCCGCAACCAGCAATCCCAGCAAGTAATAGTAGGCTCCCCCGGGCGATCCGCGATGCCACCCGATCGCTATTCCGGCGCCAATCACGATCCCCCCCAATACCGACGAGGCCAGGACGAGGCGCTTCATGCGGCTTGTAAATGCCAGGGGCTTTTTTTGATGGGCGCTTCTATAATGACGCGAAGAGGCAAACAAAATCCCCCACAGAAAAACCGTGGCAACGACGATCCACGGCGCCGGATACGCACTGTAAATCCACCAGGACACGCCGAGTATCGGGATAGCTATTTTGTGGGACAGCCTGACAAATCGGCCCTTGCTTCTTGTCCGAATCCACGTCCAGTATCTTGTAGGTTTGTACGTTTCCAGCTGAAAAACGTGGAGAAAAAAACGGATACGCCGCCAGACACGCCATCCCGCGAAAAACGCAGTCCATGCAGCAGCTACGAATAGGATACCCATGAATTTCTGGCTATTTGAGATCTACCGGATTACGATTTGCTGTACGTCGGAGTTCGGCGAGGCGCCCCTGAAAGTTGCCCCAGGAAGTGGCGGAGGGCTGGAACGACCACTTCCGGCTTATCAAGATATGCATAGTGGGATGCCCCATCGAGTTTGATCAGTGCACTGTCGGGGATGCCCTGCTCGAATTTCATGATCTGTTTGCGCGTAATGGCCTGATCCAGGGTGCCCCAGAACAACAGGGTAGGAACAGCAATGCGCCCAAGCCGGTCTTCGACATAACAATTAACGGTTTTCACGAAGGTATCGCGCATCACGCCTTTGAGCTGGCTGTAGTCAGAGGAGGCGAGCCAGGACCAGACCAGGGTATGCCGCAGCCATTCGAGCCCATACTCTTTCATCTTGCCCGGGAGGATGTGGAAGGGTGCTTTCAGGAGGCGAGCCGTCCACGATCGCACATAATAGCTCAGCGTGCGTGTTCTCTTCACACCAGAGGGGCTGATCAAGGCGAGGCTTTTTATGGCTGGCGCCATGTTTTTCTCGCTGGCCATGTAGAGGGCAATGCGTCCGCCATTGGAATGGCCGACGATATGGACCGCCTTGCCGATGCGTTCCTGGATCAGACGATGGACGAGGCCGGCGTAGTCCGGCACTCCCCATGCGGTCTGGGGGGGAGGTGTTTCACCGTGGCCGGGCAAATCGACGTTGTAAATCCGAAGTGTGTCCTGAAGAGCCTGAGCGAGCGGCCGCATGAGCGCGGCGCTGCTGCCCCAACCGTGGAGCATCACGACAGGCGCCCCCTTCTCCGGGCCGGTCACCTCGACATGAATCTGATCGATCCGCATCTGTTCAGCCATGACGCATAAAGCTAAATCGCAATTGTCTTTGGAACAGCGGAAACCAACATGATTGTACAACGTTCCTATAGAGCTTATTTAAGCATCTCTATTCTTACGTGCATTCAACGGATCAGCCATTTACCCGGATTAGTGTGTAAATTTATCTTGAATGCACTTCTTTCCATTTCTGCGTTTCTATCTTATAGACCCATGTAATCGCGGAAGGAAACGAACTGGCAAGAACCACACCCTCTACCAGGCACGTGTGTATATGTTGATGCGCTCTATCGCATACGGTGTAGCCCACCATCGACGCGGGAGCTGTGCTCATCTGCAACCTGAGAAGTAAACCTCCGAGATGCAACGTCCTGATAATCCCTGTGATTTGGTACGTGTTTGGTAGCGCTACAATAAACCCTATAATTTTTGCGGTCTGTACCCAACAACTGAGTTATGGCAGAAGAAACTCCCTTCAAGGGTCTCCTTGAATTTATCGGAGACAAAAAGTTTGGATTTGTGCGTGAGCTGCGTCCCGATATTCCCAAGGGGGATAATGATGCGTTTACTCCTCCCCCTCTGATTAGAAAATTTAACCTGCGCGACGGCGTCCTGCTGGAAGGGACGTTGCGCCCCGGGAAGAAGGGCGATATGCAGGTCGACAAGTGCTTCTCCGTCATGGGTGTAAAGCCTGACGTGTGGGCGCGAACCCGAGACTTCGAAACGGGCCATACGATCTACCCGCAGGAGAAGCTGAACCTCGTCACAGGGCCCAACGACTATTCGATGCGCGCGGTCGACCTTGCCGCCCCGATTGGAAAAGGACAACGCGCTCTCATCGTTGCCCCCCCTCGTACCGGCAAAACCATCTTGTTGAAAAAGATCGCCGAATCGATCACCCAGAATCATCCCGAAGTGGAACTCGTCGCTTTACTGGTCGACGAACGCCCGGAAGAAGTGACTGACTTCATCCGATCCACGAATGCGATGGTGTTTGCCTCGTCCAACGACCGCGATTCGGACAATCACGTGCGTGTTTCCACCCTGTCGCTTGAATACTCAAAACGCCTCGTCGAACTCGGGAGGGATGTAGTTCTCCTGCTCGACTCGCTGACGCGGCTCGGCCGCAACTTCAACTTGTGGATGGAAGGCAGCGGCCGCACGCTTTCCGGGGGCCTCGATGCACGAGCGCTCACGGTGCCCCGAAAAATTTTCGGCGCCGCGCGCAACATCGAAGGCGGCGGCTCGCTGACTATCATAGCTACCGCCTTAATCGAAACGGGCAGCCGCATGGACGAAGTGATCTTCGAGGAGTTCAAGGGGACGGGCAACTCCGAGATCGTTCTGGATCGCGAGATGGCCAACAAACGCATATACCCTGCGATCAACCTGCGTAAGAGCGGCACCCGAAACGAAGAATTGCTGCTCGGCGACATGGTCGGCCAACACCACAAACTCTTCCGCGCCCTGAACAGCAGACCCCCGATCGATGCCATGCAAGCGTTGCTGCGGCACTTCCAACAAATACCTACCAATGAAGATTTGTTGAACGAGCTGATTCCAAGCTGACCTCATGAGTTATCGGCCCCGGTTTAGCGGTTATGTTTGCCGCCGGCCTCGTGTCTATGGATATAGTGATCCATAGAACCCGCCATGGCTCAACCCGCACAAGAATCCTCGACATCAGGAAAACAGACCCCGGAAGCCCGGTCCGTTCAATCCAATACCACCGAGCCTCGATTCGATTCTCGCACGAATCCGCGCCATACTCCGATCCATCAATGGCATGAAGGGGACCGCCCCCGTGAAAAACTGATCAAGTTTGGCCCTGCGCCGCTATCTGATGCTGAACTGCTTGCTCTGCTTTTCGGCACGGGCACCCGTACCAGAGCCGGCACGCTCTCTGCGGTCCAGCTGGGTCAATCAATGATGCAGAAACACCAGACCCTACGCACCCTCTCCCGGCAGGATATCCGATCGATCATGCGTCTTCAGGGCGTCGGCCCGGCCAAGGCCTCGCAGCTCGTCGCTGCCTTCGAGATCGGCCGCCGTGTCGAATCCCAGCAAGAAGAGAAACGCGTGCAGGTTCGGTCCCCCCAGGATGTGGCGGCCGTCTTCGGCCCTCAGATGCGCGATCTGAAACAGGAAGTCTTCAAAATCGCTCTGCTGAATACCGCCAATGTGATCACCGGTGACCACACCATCAGCGAGGGCGGATTGGCCGCCAGCATTGTCGAGCCGAGAGCGGTGTTTCGAAAAGCCATCCTTGAAAACGCCGCCTCGATCATCTGCCTGCACAATCATCCATCGGGCAACCCTGAGCCCAGCCGCGAGGATATCCGGGTCACCCGCCAGCTCGTGGAAGCAGGCCGCATCATGGGTATATCCGTGCACGATCACCTCATCATCGCCGGCAGGGAATATACGTCTCTGGCCGAACGAGGCCTGTTGTAATCAGCACCCATCCAACATCGCACTTGGACTTCGCGTGGCTGCGACCGCCGCGGCCGGATCCCCAATACAGGTATCCGGACAGGCCCTTGATGCAATAAGATAAC
>CAZGHT010000107.1:0-15892 GCA_964525535.1 uncultured Rhodothermaceae bacterium | reverse complement strand
ATAACGGATGGTACGCGCCGGTCGCGTATACGTCCTGCCTCCTGAACCCTGCACCGTTAGACATCAATGCCATATGGACATTATCGCCGGAGGCCCAGACCCCGCATCGCTCGTACTGACATGCGGACCGCTCAGCATCGATTTCGAACCCGGGACGGCCTTCCTCCGCTATATCCGGTTTGAAGACCACGAGGTGTTACGAGGCATCTATGTAGCCGTTCGCGACCATAACTGGGACACCATTCCGGCCGAGATTTCTGACCCGAACGTACAATCCACCCCGGATGGATTCGAGCTGAGCTTTCGAGCCAGCCACGTCGATACGACCCGGGGCATCGATTTTCTCTGGAGGGGCGTCATCACCTTCCATAAGGAGGGGCGGCTTGCTTTCGAGATGGACGGAGAGGCCCGTTCGACCTTTTCACGCAACCGTATCGGGTTCTGTATACTCCATCCCTACACGTGTGCCGGCGCGCCGTGCGTCGTCCGCAACGTCGATGGCACAGAGACGACCGGCCGCTTCCCGTCGTCCATTGCCCCCCATCAGCCCTTTCTCGACATGGCGTCGATAACGCACGAGGTCGCCCCGGGCGTGCAGGCCCGCGTCGAATTTCAGGGGGATGTGTTCGAGATGGAGGACCAGCGGAACTGGACCGATGCTTCGTATAAAACCTATTGCACCCCGCTGGCTCTTCCGTTCCCCGTCGAGGTGCACGCCGGCACCCGGATATACCAGCGTATCGACCTCACCCTGCTGGTCGACACGTTTTCCGGGCCTGCTCTGCGAAAAAAGGGACCACCGGTGCGTATCGAGGTGCACTCGCAGTCTCATCATGCCCTACCCCGGATCGGAACGGGCATCGCATCGGCCGCGCCTTCCGAAAGGACGCCCCCCCTGGATCCGCAGAGTTTGGATCGGCTGAAGAAGCTGGGGCTGGCTCACCTGAGGGTCGACCTCGACCTCACGCGCCCGGGCTGGCAGGAGGTCCTATCTAGTGCGGAACAACAGGCCAGAGCTCTCTCGTGCTCACTGGAACCGGCCCTCTTCGCCTCCGATGCCATCGAAGACGCATTGAGCCCGCTTCTCGACGCCGTGAAAAGCCTCGAGCCCGCCGTTGCGCGCTGGCTGCTGTATCACCACAGCGAAAAATCCGCCCGAGCCGCCTGGGTCGACCAAGCCCGGCCCCTGCTCTCCAGGTATGGCAGCGACATCCCGATCTATGCCGGCAGCAATGCGTACTTCACCGAGCTCAATCGCCATCCCGCCCCATTCGACGCGATAG
Organism: uncultured Rhodothermaceae bacterium; assembly: GCA_964525535.1. Taxonomy (GTDB): domain Bacteria; phylum Bacteroidota; class Rhodothermia; order Rhodothermales; family JAHQVL01; genus JAHQVL01. Next base: position 14,609 of record CAZGHT010000107.1, on the reverse strand, counting down.
ATGGGGTTTGTTATTCGATCAACCCGCAGGTACATGCCTTCGATAACCGGTCGCTCGTCGAAACGCTGGCAATCCAGGGAATTACCCTGGAGAACGCCCGGCAGCTGTCCGGGGGCACACCCGTGGCCGTGACACCCGTCACCTTAAGACCGCGCTTCAACCCGAACGCGACCGGGCCGGAATCCCACGCTGCAGAAGGCGAACTGCCGGGCCCGGTAGACCGGAGGCAATACACCCTTTTCGCAGCCGGATGGACGATGAGCAGCATCAAGTATCTGGCGGAAGCCGGGGCACAGAGCCTGACCTACTACGAGACAGCAGGATGGCGTGGGCTTCTGGAGACCGAAGCCGGCTCAGATCCTATGTTCGGATCGATGCCGGCCTCGGTTTATCCTATGTATCACGTATTTGCCGACCTCACCGCTTTTGGTGGTGGACGCATCCTGAAAACCGCATCGAACGCCCCTCTAAAGGCCGAAGCCCTGGCCATGCGGCGCGATGAAAAAGGACGCATCCTGGTCGCTAATTTGTCTGCAGCCACCCTCGATGTGACGCTCGCCTCTCCTCCTGGATGGACGGTGCACTCGATACGTGTGCTCGATGCAACGAACGTGTTCCAGGCCATGAAACGGCCCGAACAATTTCGGGAGGCTCAACCTCAAGAAGCGCTCTCGGACAGCGCATCAACCGCAGCGGCGTCTCTGAACCTCACACTGGCTCCGTATGCCTACGCCAGCCTGGACTTCGATGTACAGCCCTGAGCGGCGAGGGTCTATATGCATGACGCCTCGATACCCTACGTTTGACCCATTGTGTAGATAAACATTGTGTAGATAAACATTGTGTAGATAAACATTGTGTAGATAAACCATGCAATCCCTCAAGGCCGGCCTCATCGGTTGCGGTTTCTTTGCGGACAACCACTTGCACGCCTGGCGAGAAGTTAACGGCGCTGTCGTCGCGGCCGTGTGCGACACTGACGCCCCAAAAGCCCGGCGGGCTGCAGAGCAATTCGGCATACCGGCACACTATACGGATCTCGCCGAGATGATCGAGCAGGAAAAACTGGACTTCGTCGACATTGTGACCCAGCCGGCCAGCCACCGAACCATCGTGGAATACGTCGCGGAACAGCGCCTACCCATGATCTGCCAGAAACCGATGGCGCCCAGCCTGACTGATGCCCGCGCCATGGTGGATGCCTGCACGTCGGCGGGCGTTCCGTTCATGATTCACGAAAACTTTCGCTGGCAAACCCCGATGCGCGACGTCAAAGAAGCCGCTACTTCGATAGGCCCCCTGCACTTCGGGCGCATCAGTTTCCGGAGCGCCTTCGACGTGTATGCAACTCAGCCCTATCTGGCTACGGACGAGCGTTTCATCGTCTACGACCTCGGCGTACATTTGCTGGACCTCGCTCGCTTCTTCTTCGGAGAAGTGCGCACCCTGACTTGCCAGACCCAGCGCGTCAATCCCGCGATCCGCGCAGAAGATACTGCGACCCTCTTGCTCGAGATGGACAATGGCGCCAGTTGCGTCGTAGACATGAGTTATGCCGCTCGACTGGCAGAGGAGCATTTCCCCCAGACGCTCGTCCATCTCGAAGGCAGCGAGGGGGCTGTCACCATAGATCCGGGCTACCGCATGACCACCGTGATCGGGGACCACGTCACACGCCGGCATGCACCGCCGCAATCGTTTTCCTGGAGCAGGCCGCCGGGGGAGGTCATCCAGGACAGCATGGTATCGATCCAGCAGCACTGGGTCGAGTGTCTCCGGAACGCAACGGCGCCGGCGACGTCAGGGGCCGACAACCTCAAGACGCTCGAACTGGTTTTTGCCGCCTACGAATCGGCCGACACCGGGGAGAAGCGGGCGATCGCCCCTTAGCCTGACCCGGTTTTTCGGCCGGTAATTTCCCGGACGCTCTTCTGAATTTCGGGGAGCGTGAGCACCTGGTCCCAATCCTCGCGAAAGATTTTGGGGCGGGCCTGCTCGATAGCGTACCTGGCGCCGTCAGAAAAAGGGAAGCCGGCGTAATCGAAGAGGATGGCCAGCTCGATGCGGATATGCCCCATCAGAAAATCCCGCACAGCCGGCTCGGGGACGCCCATTTCGATGACCTTATCCATACCTTCCCGCATAACGGTGATGCAGGTCGCCGTGAACGTCTCGACCAGGCCCGGCTCCAGGACAGCCATCTGTTCGGTGGTAACCCGGTGGGATCGCAACACAGGCGCATAAAGATCGCGGGCGATCTTCTCCCCCAGGGCGTATGCCTCTTCCGGCCCCTGGTGCAGTGCACACACGATATTCTGACGCGCGTGGATGCCGCCGAACCAATCTGTACGCGCCTCGGGTTCGGGATCGTCGAGAAACAGGGGCGGATGACAGGGATGCGTCACGAAATACGAAATATCTTCCCGTTCGGGCAGGACGCCGGCATAAGCAGCGGCCGGATCGAGGCCGATCACCATGGCGCCCGGTTTCAGCTCGGGCACGATGCCGGCCGAAATCCGGCCGATCAGCAGGTCGGGAAGGGCGAGGATAACGACATCGGCATCCGGGATGGCCTCGGTCTGAGGCATGGGCTCGACGCCCAGCTCTTTCAGGTTGGCGATACCTTGCTCGCTGACTTCAACGTAGCGCATGGTATAGTCGACGTGGTCTTTGAGGTTGCCGGTGATACGGCGCCCCATTTTGCCGCCGGCTCCCATCAGAGCGATTTGGGTCTTCATCTCAAGCTTCTCCGTTTTGAATGAACAGGAAATAGTCGGCGCTGCCGACCTGCCCCCCCTTGAAGGCGATCTCCAGCCCATCGATGCGGGCATCGGCGGAGAAGACCCGGCACAGCGGGCTCCCCGGTGCGATAGGGATCACCATCTCGAGAGCAAAAATATCGAGTGCGCGGGCGATATAGCCCGACGTATCTCCGCCGGCCACGCAGGCCCGTCGAACGGGGGTCCGTTCGATCAGTTTGCGCAGCAGCCTGCCCTGCCAGCGCGCGAGGGTGGGGCCGACATCCGAAGCCGGTAGACCGACCTGGAGTGCCGCCCGACGGGTCGCTTCGATGGCCGGATCCGAAGGGCCTTTGGCCGTGTACAGGATGACGCTTCGCTCCCCGGCCAACACTGCCAGCGCCCGTTCGATCATGTCAGCGAGGTGCGCGTCCGCCGTGGTCTCGTCGATGATGGCGAGGGTGTCCAGCCGGAGCGCAACGTAACCCTGCTCGACCGCACGATCGATCTGTGCCGACGTGGCCGGTGAGGCGCTGCCGGCCATCACGATCATCAGGTCGCGGCGCCCTGCTGACGAGGGGGCCGGGCGAGGCCGAGCCATTCCGATCTGCTGCCAGTAGGCCGCCAGCGCATACTCAACCCCCGAGGAACCCACGACAAAGAGAGGGCGATCTCCTCTGTATTCCCAGAGATATCGTCCGATGAGCGGCAGATGCGCCTCGTCCAGGGTATCGAACAAAACGATCTCTGCCCCCTCGTCGAGCAGCCGGGCGAACCGGTCTGCCTGCTCGGGGGCGGGCTGCGCGAGATGCCACACGTCTATGGTGGCGACGGGTTTATGTGTTTGCTTCCCGAGGTGCCGCCGCAAATCGCCTTCGGTCATCGGAGTCACCGGATGACACGACATCGTCGGATGGCGATCGATCCGGTACGTGGTCTCGTCGACCCGCGCGAACAGATTTCCGAACACGACGTAGCGCTTCAAGACGGGCGCCCCGACCACCATAGGCACGTACTTCGACGCGAACACCTCCGCGCCGATGTCGGTAGCAAGGCCGATGCTGCCAATTTCAGGGGACGAATCGAAGGTCGAGCATACCTTATAGTGCGTGATGGGCGCACCCAGCGACTTTAATGAGCCGAAGGTGGGTCTCAATTCTTTCTCCATAGCAGCCGGCGCCATCGAACGGCTCACCCCGGCTACTCCCAGCGCCTTGAGATGCGAAAAAGGCCCAACGAGTTGCTCTGGCGATGGAGGCTCCAGGAAAAGGGCGGTTGGGATGCCGCCCAGGGTGAGGGCTTCCATGACGTCGGTGGATCCCGAGAAATCGTCGCCGTAGTATGTCAATAACAGGTCGTTCATGCCACCCGCGGCCCGTATTTGGTAAGCGCTTTCGCGAGCGCTTCGTGACTGGCGGCATACTGCTGGAGCGGGATGCCTTGCATCGCAGCCTCCCAGGCTTCACGCAGGCTTCGCGCTCCGGCTGCAGGGCCGTCCGGATGGGCCATGATCCCGCCGCCAGCCAGGTACATCAGGTCGACGCTGCCGAGCGCCCGGTACGTGTCTGGAGCCTGCCCCGCCCATTGGCCCGAAGAAAAGACGGGCATCACCGTGTATCCGCCCAGCAGGGGCGTGAGACAGGCGCGCGCCGATTCGATGACGGACTCGTCGGATTCGCAGAACTTGTTCCGCAGTCCATTAACGTGCATGTGATCGACGCCGGCCATGCGCCAGAACTTCTGGAATGCGACGTACGAAAACCCGAGCATGGGATGCCGGCTGAGCGCGCCCCAGCCATTGCGATGTGCGTGTATGGGGAGCTGGCTGTGCTGGCGCAATGCGATCACGCCGGCCAGTCCTACGCTGTTTATGCTTACCATTACGCACGTCCCGCCCGCCTCTACGACGAGATCGTGATGCCTGCGCATTTGATCCACGTCGCCCGAAATGTTGAAAGCGACCATCACCTTTTTTCCGGTTCGATCTGCATACCGGTTGACGACCTCCATGACCGCCCCGACCCGCTCCTTCAACGGCGAATGGGGCGGATTGGCCATTAGTTCGTCGTCTTTGACGAAGTCCAGGCCCGCTTCTGCGAGGGAACCTACCAGTTCCGCCGTCTGGGCCGGGGACAGCCCGACGCTCGGTTTGACGATCGTCCCAATGAGCGGCCGGTCGTGGACGCCCGATAAGGCCCGGGTGCCTTCGACGCCAAACTGTGGGCCGGGGTACCTGTCTGCAAACGGTGCGGGGATGTCGACGTCCAGCAGTTTGAGCCCACTGAAGTAGCTGAGCTCGAACAGGTTGCCTGCCACAGTAGTGAGCAGATTCGGCAGAGAGGGGCCCACATTTTCATACGGGAAGGCCAGCCTGACGCGTGCCTGGCGGTATTGCACCGGCGGAGAGGCATCGCCAGGAAGGCGGGCCCCGGGCAGGCTGGGTGAAAAGGTGTCGTTCACCTCATCGATCGCAATCACGCGGGCGCCGTGGCGGGCCTTGAGCTCGCTCGTCTCGCCCGGCACGGCGACGAAGGTACCGGACGACTGCTCCCCGGCCATAGCTGCTGCGGCTTCTTCCAGGGGGTGTGCCGTCTCGATGAAGTATGTAGCGTAGATGGATTGCGACATGCTTTCAGTCTGTCGGTGGCAGCGACTGAGCGGAGAAAACAATAATATCGCCTCTGGGATTACTCGGCAACGTTCAGCCCGGCCTGTTTATATCGGCTATTTATTTCTTGCCAGTATATCAACTGCTGCTCACGTCCCCAGCGGTCGGTGGTGCGCTCCCACGAAGCGGCGGCTCGATCCAGAGCGGCCTGAGCGTCCGACTCGCTGCCGGTCAGGTAGGCGTGAATCTCACCTTGAAGGGCGTCGGTGTATTCACCGGCGCCGGGAAGCTGCATCTCGGGAAACCCATTGGCCAGGGCTTGCTGTGCGATGTCGAGGAATTCCTGTTTCGGTGTCAGCTCGGTGAATGCGTCCTGCGAGTAATCCGATTTCAGGAACATGTCGCTGCCCGACTGGGGATCGTCCAGGTAGAGCCGGCGGCGAGCTGGCTCGATCATCGTTTTCAGCACCAGGAACGAGGCCTCGGGGTGTTCACTGAAGCTGCTGATACCGAGCACGCGGCCGTAGAACATCGAGTTGAAGTTCCGGTAGACCCCATCGACTTCGTAACCGGGCCAGAGCGCATAGCCAAAATTTTCCATCTTCTCCGGGCCGCCGCTCGAAGAAAACCAGGATTCTTCGGCCCATCCCAATCTGCCGAGGTCCATATACCAGAGTACGATGGCCACGTCGTCCGAAAAGACCGTTTCCATCGTTTCGTTCCAGGACAGAGAAATGGATCCTTCGGGCGTGTAGCCCAACAACGTTTTCACGTCCTCCAGCGCCTTTACGCCGGCCTCCGTGTTAATCATAGGATTCATCGCTTCATCGAACCAGTTTCCGCCCGCCGACGCCATCATCGGCGCCCACTGCTGTTCGATGAAGGAACGATCCCAGGTACTCGTCTGGAACCCGTATCCCGGCCGGCCGCTGGTCCCCCATTCCCAGCCGGTAAAAAACTCAGCGGCGTCGATGGCCTCGTCCCAGGTCGCCGGGACGTCCAGCGGATAGCCGTATCGTTCTTCGAACTGTTGTTGATACTCGGGATTCTCGAAGGCATCTTTGCGATAATACATGACCGAAACATCGCCATCCATGGGCACAGCGATAGTTTCCCCTCCCCAGACAGCATACAGCGTGCGATAGCTGTCGTTGATCTCGTCGAACAGAGAACGCACGCCATAAACCTCGATCAGGTCATCGAGCGGGCGCAAGTACCCGATCGCGAGTTCTCCGTTGTACCTGGGGAAATGCATGACGATGTCGTAGGTCCCTCCGCCGGCTCGCCAGTCTTTCAAGGCATCCTGATAGGAGGTCGGATCCGGGGATTCGTGGATGACGATATCGATGCCATATTCCTGTTTGATGTACTCGATATTATGCCGGATGTGCGGCATAATCTGCCCGGGGTGCGACATGTATTGGAGCGTGACGCCGTCGAACCGGGTAGCTCCGGTGAGTTCACGGTCGGCAACCGCACGATCACGACCCTCCGGAGAACGACAGCCCGCAAGCAGGTTCTGGAGGATGAATAACGACGCTGCAAATAACACAATGTACAATGTCCGTTTCATGCCATGAGTCCTCGTGTTTCCTGCGTTCAGTGTAACGACCTTCTCGTTCGATCCGTATCGCCGGCCACCCATTTTACGTAGAGTGAGGATACCAATACGAGAAAAACGACCAGAAATAGCGCCATCATGGAGGCGCGCCCGATATCCCCGAAGTTGAACGCGAGCTTATACATATAGATACCCGCGACGACTGTATCGTTGCCTGGGCCGCCCTGTGTGATGAAAAACGGCACTTCGTAGAGCCGCGTGATTTCGATGATCTGGAGCAGGCCGGCTACCAAAAAATACGGCCGCATCATGGGGAGAGTAATGTAGCGCAGGCTTTGCCACCAGGTGGCGCCATCCACACGGGCCGCTTCGAGGAGCGATGAAGGGATGGTCAACAACCCGCCCAGAAGGATAATAGCCACAAAGGGTGTCCATTGCCATACAGTAGCGATCAAAATAGTAAAAAAGGCGGCCGGCATCTGGACCGTCCATTCGATCGGGGCAAGCCCCAGCCACTGCGTCAATATGGCATTGATCGGTCCGAACCGGGCGCTGAACATCATCCACCAGTCCACACCGACCACGATGGGAGCCAGCGCGGACGGGATGAGCAACAGACTGATCACGAGCCCCCTGAAACGGTGGATGCTCCACAGAGCGAGCGCCAGGAAAAAGGCGAGCGTCAGCTTCAGAACGAGCGCGGACACGAGAAGCAGGCCGGAATTCTTGACCGACAGAATGAACTGGGGATCCGTGAACAAGTCGAAGAGATTCTGCAATCCCACGAACGTGGGGGGCACCGCCGGATTGGGAGAGAACCGGTATAAAGCCAGGTAGATCGCATACACGAACGGGACGATGCCGACCAGGAGCAGGATGGCGACGGCCGGCGTCACCATAATCCGACCGAACAGCTTCGCTTTCATACGTCCTTGAGCCCCCCCGAGGCAAGTCCGTGTACGAGATGACGTTGCAACACCCAGGCGAAAAGAATGGCCGGGATGAGCGACAGCAACGAGGCAGCGGCCACCTCCCCGTAGAGTAAGGCAACCGCGCTGCGCAGCCGGGGAATGTAGACCGTGATGGTGGACACGTCGTTGCCGGCCAGCTGGAAGGCAAACAGATACTCGTTCCAGCTGAAAATGAACGTGAACATCGCCGTGATGGCCAGGCCAGGTTTGACGAGCGGAAGAACCACCTTCGTAAAGGTTTCCCAACGCGTGGCGCCCTCTACGAGGGCAGCCTCTTCGAGCTCGATCGGCAACGAGTCGATATGCCCCAGCATGAGCCAGGTCGCCAGCGGTATGTTAAACGTTACGTACAGTAGGATGAGGCCGTGATAAGTATCCAGCAGGTTGATGTTCTTGAAGATGACGAACAACGGCACGATCAGGGCAATCGGAGGCAAAAACCGCTGAGAAAGAATCCATAACGAGAGAAACTGGCCACCCACTTTATACCGGGCCAGACCGTAGGCACAGATCACACCGATGAACGTCGCGAGAACCGTCGAAATCGTTGCCACGATCAGGCTAGTGCTCAGAAAGTGGATGATGGGGTCGTTCGTCGTACTCCCCAACAAGACGTGCCGGACGTTTTCGAAGGACACGTCCACCGGATGAAGAAGAACGGGCTGGTTGAAGATGTCTTCGCGGGACCGAAAGGCGGTCATCAACAACCAGTAGACCGGAAATAGCGCAAAGACCAGGGCAACCCCTACGACCGTCCAGGAGAGAACCTGACCGCGCTGCCGTCGGAGCGAGGCTTGAATCGAACGAGGTGTGAATGGGTTATCGGTCGAACTCATGGCATGAATTCAGTGCATAACATCAGCAGCATTTGCGACCCGGATCGCGTGCTCGGTATATCGTTACATTCGCCTGGATGATACCCTGGGCGCCAGCGCCCACGCAGTATAGTGAAGTCCATACTAAGATTCTACTGAGACGTCCCCAGAGCAGAATTATCGCACCGATATGCCCTGCTGTTCTCCCACCCTTCTGTGACAGCGCCAGTGGGTTCCACAATCCGCGCCTTGAGAACCTCCTGGAGTAAAGGAAACCCTTACACAAACCGCCGATTCACCCCGTCAGTTCATCCGCCCCCCGGCAGGTAATTAGTTACTCGACCTCCTGTGAAATCGAGTCCACCTTTTGGGGCCCTAGACCTGTCTGAACTATGATCGAGCGCCAACATGTCACCATCGACGGCAATGAGGCGGCGGCCCTCGTTGCTCATAAGACGAACGAAGTTATCGCCATCTATCCCATTACCCCCGCCTCGCCGATGGGAGAGTTGTCCGACCTGTGGAGCACCCAGCATCGGCCGAATCTATGGGGGACGGTCCCTCAGGTCGTCGAGATGCAGGCCGAGGGGGGCGCTGCCGGCGCCGTCCATGGCTCTTTACAGGCCGGCGCCCTGACGACCACGTTCACCGCCAGTCAGGGCCTCCTCTTGATGATCCCGAACATGTATAAAATTGCGGGCGAACTGACCCCCACGGTGTTCCATATCGCGGCCCGGTCGATCGCCGCTCAGGCCCTTTCTATTTTTGGGGATCACTCGGACGTCATGGCGGCCCGAGGCACGGGGTGGGGGATGTTATTCGCCGGTTCCGTCCAGGAAGTACACGACTTCGCGTTGATCGCCCAGGCCGCTTCGCTGGCCTCGCGCATCCCCTTCCTGCACGTCTTCGACGGGTTTCGGACCTCCCACGAAATCCAGAAGATCGAACTGCTCGCGGACGACGACATGCGCGCCCTCCTGAACGATGGGGACATCCAGGCCCACCGCGAGCGGGCCCTTTCTCCCGATCACCCCTGCATCCGGGGCACGGCCCAGAATCCCGACGTATTCTTCCAGGCCCGAGAGTCCGTCAATCCGTACTACCGCGCGGCGCCCGATATCGTGCAACAAACCATGGATCGCTTCGCGGATCAGGTCGGGCGGAGGTACCGCCTGTTCGACTACGTGGGTGCACCGGATGCGGAACGCGTGATCGTACTGATGGGCTCGGGCGCAGAAGCCGTCGAAGAAACAGTAGACTACCTCCAGGGCCAGGGCGAAAAAGTCGGCGCCGTAAAAGTCCGGCTCTACCGGCCGTTTTCCGCGGAGGCGTTTCTGGCCGCCCTGCCCGAAACGGTCCGGGTGATCGCCGCACTCGACCGGACGAAAGAACCGGGGTCGGCCGGTGAGCCGCTGTACCAGGACGTAATCACGGCCGTGAGCGAAGGTATCGCCTCCGGCACAGCGCCCTTCTCCACGATGCCTCGCATCGTCGGTGGGCGATACGGCCTCTCTTCGAAAGAATTCAATCCCGCGATGATCAAGAGCCTGTTCGATGCCATGGCTCAGCCCAACCCCAAGAATCATTTCACCGTTGGGATTGTGGACGATGTCACGCATACGAGCCTGCCCTGGGACGCCACGCTGGATATCGAGCCGGACGACGTCACCCGCGCTGTCTTCTGGGGTCTCGGTTCGGACGGCACCGTCGGCGCCAACAAAAACTCGATCAAAATCATCGGCAGCGAAACCGAGCAGTTTGCCCAGGGATACTTCGTCTACGACTCCAAGAAGTCAGGCGCTCGAACCATCTCTCACTTACGCTTCGGGCCGCGGCCGATTCACAGCACCTATTTGATCCGCGAGGCCGATTTCGTCGGCGTGCATCAGTTCGGTTTTCTCGAGCGGTACGACACCCTCGCCGCAGCCCGGGAGGGGGCTACGCTGCTGCTCAATGCGCCCTACGGGCCGGACGAGGTCTGGGATCACCTGCCCCGCCCGGTGCAGCAACAAATCATCGACAAAAAACTTCGCTTCTACGTGATCGACGCCTACCGGGTCGCTCAGGAATGCAACCTGGGCATCCGGATCAACACCATCATGCAAACCTGCTTCTTCGCGTTGAGCGGGGTGCTTCCGCAGGACGAAGCCATCGCCCATATCAAGGGCGCCATTCGTGCAACCTACGGCAAGCGGGGAGAAGCGGTCGTTGAGATGAACGAAGCTGCTGTAGACGCTGCGCTGTCGCATCTCCATCAGGTAGACGTACCGGCCGCCGCCGACGGCATGATCGAGCTTCCGCTGATCGTGCCCGAAGAAGCCCCGGCGTTTGTTCGAGACGTAACCGCGCGCATGATCGCCAACCAGGGAGATTCGCTGCCCGTCAGCGCCCTGCCGCCGGACGGGACGTACCCCAGCGGAACGACGCGATGGGAAAAGAGGAATCTGGCGCTCGAGGTCCCCGTATGGGAGACCGATCTCTGTATTCAGTGTGGCAAATGTGTGATGGTATGCCCCCACGCCGTGATCCGGGCGAAGGTGGTCGACGGGGCCGAACTGGCCGATGCGCCGGCCGGCTTCAAGTCGGCGCCGGCGAGCTGGCGGGAGTTCCCCGATCAGCAGTATACCCTGCAGGTGGCTGTGGAGGATTGCACCGGTTGCAACCTGTGCGTCGAGATCTGCCCGGCGAAAGACAAGAGCAACGTCAGCCGGAGAGCCCTCAACATGGCGGACCAGCGCCCGATTCGGGACGAAGGGCGTACCCACTGGGACTACTTCCTCGGCCTCCCCGAGATCGGCCGGACTGGAAACGGGGAACCGGCGCTCGGGTTCACGAAATCAAAGGACGTCCAGCTCCTCGAACCCCTGTTCGAGTTCTCCGGCGCCTGCGCCGGCTGCGGGGAAACCCCCTACCTGGGGCTGCTCACGCGGCTGTATGGAGACCACACGATCGTGGCCAATGCGACAGGGTGTACGTCCATTTTCGGCGGCAACCTGCCGACGACCCCCTGGGCCGCTAACAAAGACGGTCGCGGGCCGGCCTGGAGCAACTCCCTCTTCGAGGACAATGCCGAATTCGGCCTTGGCATGCGCCTGGCGGCGGACAAGCAACAGGTCTTTGCCCGCGAGCTGGTCGACCGGCTTCGTGACACGATCGGAGAGACGCTGGCGGAGGGCTTGCTGGACGCGGATCAATCCAACCCGGCCGGCATCGAGGCCCAGCGCGAACGCGTGGCCGAATTGAAGCGCCAGCTGGACAACGTCCAGAGCGCCGAGACACAACAGCTGCTCAGCGTTGCCGATGCGCTTGTCAAAAAAGACATCTGGATCGTGGGCGGCGACGGCTGGGCCTACGACATCGGCTTCGGCGGGTTGGATCACGTCCTGGCCAGCGGGAAGAACGTCAATGTCCTCGTCCTCGATACCGAGGTATACTCGAATACGGGCGGGCAGGCCTCCAAGGCTACCGCTCTGGGCGCTGTAGCAAAATTCGCCGCAGGCGGCAAACCGACCCCCAAAAAAGACCTGGGCCTGCTGGCCATGAGCTACGGCTATGTGTATGTGGCCCAGGTCGCGATGGGCGCCAACGACAACCAGACGATCAAGGCGTTCGAGGAAGCAGAGTCGTACGACGGGCCGTCTCTCATCATCGCCTACAGCCAGTGTATTGCGCATGGCATCGACATGACGAAAGGTATGGACCAGCAGGACCGGGCGGTGAAGTCGGGGTACTGGCCCCTCTACCGGTTCGACCCGCGCCGCGCCGACGCCGGCCTGAACCCGCTCCAGCTCGACTCGAAACCGCCCCGGATGTCCTTCAAAGACTACGCCTACAACGAGAATCGTTATCGGATGCTGACGCAAACCGCGCCGGAAGCGGCGGCAGCTTTCCTGGCACAGGCGCAACAGAACGTCACGGATCACTGGCGTCGGCTCGAACAACTCGCCCGGATGAACGGCGCCGGCGATCAGGGCGAACGTGCTGCCGAAAAGAAACCCCGTACGAAGTTGCCGAAGATGCCCCCTGGATACCCGGAAAAGACGCTTCCTTCAGACCAATAATCGACCATTGACGCTACGAAGACCATGGATCTAACGACCACTTACCTGGGATTACCGCTGAAGAACCCCCTCGTCCCCTCGGCGTCGCCGCTGTCGGAGCGTGTAGACACCATCCGCCAGATGGAAGACGCCGGCGCGGCGGCCGTGGTGATGCATTCGCTCTTCGAAGAGCAGCTGACCATGGAGAGCCACCGCGTCGACCATTACCTGGATTACGGCACGGAGAGCTTCGCCGAAGCACTGACCTATTTCCCTGAGCCGGAACACTACCACATCGGCCCGCAAGCGTATCTCGACAAGATCCGCCAGGCGAAAGAAGCCGTCGACATCCCCATCATCGGCAGCCTGAACGGGATATCCCCCGGCGGGTGGATCAAATATGCGAAGTACATCCAGGACGCCGGCGCCGATGCGCTCGAACTCAACATCTACTACATCCCGACCGACCCCGGGAAGGACAGCAACCAGATCGAGAAGCAATACCTGGAGATTGTCCGCCTGGTCCGCGATGCGATAGACATCCCCCTGGCCGTCAAGCTGGGGCCTTATTTCAGCTCTTTTGCCAACATGGCGTTGCGCCTGGCCGAAGCGGGGGCCGACGGGCTCGTCCTGTTCAACCGATTTTATCAGCCCGACGTAGACCTGGACGACCTGGAAGTCACCCCCGGACTCATCCTCAGCTCGCCGTACGAGATGCGCCTGCCGCTGCGTTGGGTCGCCATTTTGTACGGCCGGATAGCCATCGATTACGCCATCACGAGCGGGGTGCATGGATACGAGGACGTGCTGAAGGGTGTGATGGCCGGCGCCAGCGTCACCATGATGGCCTCTGCCCTGTTACGCCTCGGCATAGACCACCTGCATGACGTGCTTCGCAACCTGGAAGCGTGGATGGATGAACACGAGTATGCATCGATTCAGCAGATGCGCGGCAGCATGAGCCAGCAAAACGTGACCGAACCCACGGCCTTCGAGCGCGCGAACTATATGAAGGTGCTCCAATCCTGGCAACCCGACCCGGCCGGCTCGATGCCCCGGTAAGGGTGAGGCCGGGATTCCAGCCCTCCTTAAGCACAGACCAATTCTCCTCCCGAGGGTATGGGACACCCGCTTGAGGTGTCTTAAAAGGTGATGTTACGCGAACTGTGCACAGCAGGCTCGTTTACGGGGCTTTGCATGTGTGCAAAGCCGCTCTGGCAGGACCTATGCGCATCCGGCGCGTAACATCTGTTAAAAGGTAACACCCATGGGATCTGCTTCCGGGTGCACCCTTCACGTACAAGGCCGTACCCTGTGCCCCGAAGGGGCCCGCTATCCCAGTTCGAGGCGACGCCTCGAACAACACGGTTCACCCGCACAGGAAGCCCTGAAAGGGCGCCCCAGCCATGCCACAATCCCTCGCTCGCGTGTACATCCATCTCGTATTCAGTACGAAATCTCGTCGCCCCTACCTGCTAGACGAGACCCGACCCTCCTTGCACGCGTACATGGCCACTGTATTAAGAAACCAGGGGTGCGTCCCACTGGCGATCAATTCGGTCGAGGACCACATCCACCTCCTTTTCGTTATGACGCGCACGGTTGCGATCAGCAAGGTCGTTGAGAGAGTTAAGACATCCTCGTCTAAATGGATAAAGACGCAAGGGCCAACCTACTCCCATTTTGCCTGGCAGAGTGGATACGGCGCATTTTCGGTAAGCGAATCTCATCTCAAAAGAGTGGAGACCTACATTGCCCGGCAACGGGAGCATCATAAACGCAAGGCCTTCAAAGATGAATTCAGGGCCTTGCTGCTGGAATACAATGTATCGTACGATGAACGTTTTGTTTGGAATTAGGAGACCCCTGCGGGGCG
>CAZGHT010000106.1:0-15951 GCA_964525535.1 uncultured Rhodothermaceae bacterium | reverse complement strand
GTTTTGCCGGCTTTGAATGACTGCCTTGCAGCCGTTTTTTAGCTATAGGCGCGCATTCAAAGCCGTCCGGGCAAAACGATTACGCACAGATGCGTACCATCCGTTATAAAAGACAGCGAGACGTCTTCCTCCTGGCAGGTAGACGGCCTTGCTGTGGAAGGAGCCCTGCAGGGCGAGCGGCTCGATCCCATTCCTGAAGGATACGTGTCGTACTGGTTTGCGTGGGCCGCTTTTCAACCTGAGGCCGCCCTCTGGACGTTTTAGAGGGCCGTTGATAAATTCCGTATCTCGTCGTTGCGCGCCTCATGGCTCACTGCGGCGTACGTCACACGAAAGGATGGGCAGGCTCCCCCTTTCAGGTGTATAGGTAGTGCATCTACAAATCGACGTACCCTGGAACGGCGCCCCACGGCGATGAGAAGATGCCCACACCGGCCGACGTATTTACCGTACTGCACTCTTATGCTATTCAGATCGGACTCATCATTGCTCGTATCCCCTCCTCTGGTCCCTCGAGTCGTCATTCACCTCGTTCAGCGCCTCTCCGAAGACCAAAACCGCACCTCATTTACACTGAGGAGTGTTCTGTTACTCCTCATCCTCTCATGCGCGACCCCACCTATCGAAAGCCAGGCCCAGCCGCGCCCAAATCCTTTCGTCGGCTGCGAACGCATACAGCAGATTCCGCGCGAAGAATGCCAGGCGTTAGAGATTTTTTTTACCCGAACAAATGGTATCAACTGGACCAACATACGGGGATGGCTGTTATCGAATCAGCCCTGTGAGTGGTTCGGCGTCATCTGTAGGAGCGAAGAATGGCCGCGGCACGTTCAGAAGATCAGGCTCAGCAACAACAATGTAGGCGGCGATCTACCCAGCGAACTTTCACTGCTCACGGAGCTGGAAGAAATCATCATCGAAAACGAATCGGACGCAGGCTTTTTTAATGCGCTGGGGGGGTTCGTTCCCAACTCCTTCGGCGATATGCACAAGCTGGAGGTCATCCGGCTGAAAGGCCAGCGTATTGCCGGCCCGGTGCCCAGCGACCTCGGCGACATGCAAAGCCTGAGAGAGCTCGATCTCTCGAATAACCGCCTCGACGGCCCCCTGCCGCCCGAACTCGGCAACGTACGGACTCTGGAACGCATAGACCTGAGCGGCAATGCTATCCGGGGACGCATACCCACTGAGTGGGCGAAGCTGGAAAACCTGACCGTGTTGCGGATGGCCGACAATGAACTCGCCGGCGCCATTCCTGAGGAACTCGGTCAACTCACCCGGCTCGAGCAGCTCGACCTCAGCGGGAATCGGCTTACGGGCCGGATCCCTTTTTCCCTATCCAGGCTGGACAGCCTGATCATTCTTTTGCTGGACGACAACCAGCTCACTGACGCCCCACCGCCGCACTTTGTCCGCCTGGCTTCTTCTCTATCTATATGTTCGCTCGAAAACAACCGTCCGAGCTTCTGCATCCCCGATCAACAGGCGTTTAAATCGAATGGGGAGGAGTCCGTCTGCGGCGTCCCCTTGCAGAACGATTGCACGTACTGCTCCGGCAGCACGACGCTGGATCCTCCGGAGTGCAGCGGCCTGGAGTCCCTGTTTTATTCAACCGGGGGTCTCGATTGGATCGACAATGCAGACTGGCTGGCCGGCACGAACCCATGCGCCTGGCACGGCGTCGATTGCAACCAGGGTACGGTCACCTCGTTGACCTTGCCCGACAACAACCTGGAAGGCGCCGTTCCCGAGGAACTCGGTGCGTTGGAGGGATTGACGCATATCGACCTTTCCGGCAACCGGCTCTCCGGAGAACTCCCCCTGTCGGTGGCCCGTCTCGGCAGTTCGATCGACTCGTGCAACCTGCTCACTACAGGCGGCACCCTGTGTATTCCCGACGAACCGGCGTACACCTCGATCGATCCGGAGTCCATCTGCGGCATTCCCGTGGGGCTGGCCTGCTCTCCCCCGGAAGCCTTGCTCGCCGTTATCGCCTTTAACGCCGAGTTCGAAACCGACCGGCAGCGGTTAACCTGGCAGCTGTCCGCCCCGGTGGCAAACGTGCGTTTCGACGTCGAACAGAAGCTGGGAGGTTCGTTTATGGTGATTGGCTCTCTCGACAGCGGCATCACTCCAGTCCCCGACCAGACCTACACCTTTCCGCTGGACGACCTCGAGGCC
Organism: uncultured Rhodothermaceae bacterium; assembly: GCA_964525535.1. Classification (GTDB taxonomy): domain Bacteria; phylum Bacteroidota; class Rhodothermia; order Rhodothermales; family JAHQVL01; genus JAHQVL01. The sequence continues at coordinate 13,770 of CAZGHT010000106.1, read as the reverse complement.
GGGCTTCACACGTTTCGCATTCGCCTTCAGGCGGCCGGCCAGGCTCCCATCTACAGCCCGGAACTGGATGTCGTCGTCCTGGGCGAGCGTGCCTTCATGATGGAAGCGCCTTTCCCGAATCCGGTCCATACCCGCTCTACCATCCGCTTCTCGGTCCAGGAGGAGGCGCCCGTGCAGCTGGCTATATACGACGTCATGGGCCGGCGCATCCGCGTCCTGTACGAAGGAACGCCCGGGGCCAATCGGGTCGAGGAGGTGTCGTTTTCCGGCGCTGGACTGGCCGGCGGCCTGTACTTCGTCCGCCTGACCGGGCCGGGGTTTGCAGCCACGGAGGAGGTGGTTATCAGGTGACACCTGCCTACTGCCTACTGATCGCCTCCAGCTGCTCCAGAAATTGCCGCGCCTGACGGTTTTGGGGGTCGTATTCGAGGGCTTTTTGCCAGGCCTTGCGGGCCTCGTCCGGATAGCCGTTGTTCGCCAGGGCCGCCCCCAGGTTCAGCCATACTTCGACGATTTCGGGATTGATGCGCAGGATGGTCTGCATCCGATCGATGCCTTCTTCGAAGCGGCCCGACTGAATGAGCATGTTCGCATAGTTGGCCTGCAAGCCGAAGTTGGCCGGATCGATGCTCAGCGCCACTTCGTAGGAACCGAGCGCGTCCTGCTGCTGGTCCGTCTTCCACTGGAGCATAGCCAGCGACACCCATTTGTCCCGATTCCCCGGGTCGGCATTCACCGCATCCCGGGCTTCGTTGACCGCCTGCTGCATCTGCTGGGCCGAATCGGCCCGGGCCAGGTACATTTGCGCTTCATCGCTGATGCCTTTGCGCTGCAGGGCCTGCCCGAGATTATACTGCGCGCCCTGATGCCAGGGCATCGCTTCGGCGACCGGCTTCAAATGCTCGATCGCTTTGTCGTTGTCGCCCATGCGCAAATATAGCGATCCGACGATATACTCGTAGTTCGGGTTGCCCGGACCGAGGGCCAGTCCCTGCAACGAGTATTCGAGGGCCTCGTCCAGCTGCCCCGTCTCTTCGAGCAACTGCCCTAGCCACATATAGGCCGATGCGTTATCCGCATCCAGATCGATCGCCTGTTCATAGGCCGCCCGTGCGCTGTCAGGCTCACCCAGCTTCGCGTAGACCTTGCCCAACTCAAGATATACGATGCTTTCGGGATGCATCGACTCTTCTTGCCGGAGGTAATCCACTGCCTGGCGCAGCTGGCCGTTTTCGAAGGCATTCAGGCCCAGGCTGTAGCTGGCCCCCTTATACCGCGGATCCAGTTCGAGCGCTCGCTGGAACGAGAGCGACGACAACTCCTGTCGGGACAATTTTCTGTAGATGCGGCCTCGCATAAACGGCACGTCCGCCAGTTCCGGGACGACCTGCTCGACGCTGTCCAGGTAGGCCAGCGCCAGGTTATAATTGCCCTGCTGGTACGCCATCTCACTCGACGCCATATACTGACCGATCTGGGGGTCGAGGCGCAGCCGCAGCCGCTCGGTCGTCGTCATCCCATCGAGGCCCTGATCGTCCGAGTTGGAACAGCCGGCCAGGGCGAATACGAACAGGCACAGCCCGGCGAAGACGACCGCGGGATAACTGCCGGTGATGGGTCTTGTCGATGTCGATATTCTGCGTTCGTTCAATAATGAGTTCATGATGAAGCCTGGCCTATCGTTGTTCTACCGTGTAAAATTCTACCGTGATTAGATCCGTGCGCCGGTTACTCGATCCTCCTGGCACCGTAAGTACCAGCCCCTTCCTCGATGAGGATTTCCTGGCCGGCGGCTACGTCGGTGAAGGTCGATGAGTCCCCTGAGGGCCACGTGACGCGAAGCCGATCGACCGCTTCGTGCGAGCCCAGGCCGAAGGTCAGCGTTTTTTCGGACTGACTGATGAAGCTCGAACCGGTACGCACCGTCCGGTGTTGGGTTACCCCAGATGGTGTTACTCCAGATGGTGTTACTCCAGATGGTGTTACCCCAGGCGTTGTTACTCCATACACTTCGGCTACGACGTGCGTTCCTATAGCGTCCCGGTTGCTCTTAGTGCCGACCAGGTGAACGCGGAGCCAGTTGCCGGCATCCGTGTCATTGCGCAAGAGGTGGGCCGGCCCTCCGTTTTCGACAAAAAGAATATCCGCGTCGCCGTCTTTGTCGATGTCTGCGTGAGCGACTCCTCTCGCCACCATCGGCGTTTGCAGAGGGCTCCCCGGAGCCGCGAACTCGTCGAACACGCCGTCCCCCCGGTTGAGGTACAGCTGGGGCGGTTGACGGAAGGTGACCGCCTCGGAGATTTCCCGGATGTGCGTCAACACGTGCCCGTTTGCCGTCAGCAGATCCAGATCCGCGTCGAGATCGATGTCCACCAGTACGAGGCCGAACGTCAACGTGAGGTTGCTCGGGAAGGCGATGCGCGAGATGGCCGCCCGGTCCTCGAACTGATCGTTGCCCGTATATCGGAACACGCTGACCGTCTCCTCGGAGAAATTGCCCACAAAGATGGAGACGCGCCCGGTGCTGTCTACCACCCCCGTATCGATGCCCATGCCGGCGCGGGGAGCGCCGTGGCTGCTTACGGCGACGCCGCTCTGGAGCCCGATTTCTTCGAACGTGCCGTCGCCCCGGTTTCGGAATAACATGTCGTTTTCCGTGTCGTTGCCGGTGGTCACGTCGGGCCACCCGTCCCGGTTGTAATCGAAGACGGCAATGCCGAGGGTTTTATCTCTGGTGGTATCTACGTTTGTCCAGAACCCTGCTTCGGCCGTCCGGTCACGAAACGTTCCATCGCCATTGCTCTGGTAGAACCGGCTGGCGCGCCCCGTATATTCTTGCGGGGTGCAGAACACTTTCTGGTTGTTGTGCAGGCATTCCAGGTCGGTCTCAGGGGACCAGTCGACGTAGTTGCCGACAAAGAGGTCCAGCCAGCCATCGCGGTCGGCGTCGAAGAAGGCGGCCGACGTGCTCCAGACCGAGGCGTCGGCCAGCCCGGCGCCGGGAGCGACGTTTTCGAAACGCCCTCCCTGGTTCTGAAAAAGCATGTTCTCGTGCAGGGTAGTCAGGAAGAAGTCGTCATCGCCGTCGTTGTCGTAATCGGCCACCGTTACGCCGAAGCCGTACGCCCGCGTGCCTTCCAGGCCGGCTTCCCCGGTGACGTCCTGGAACGTGCCGTCGCCCTGATTCTTGTAGAGGCGGACGACATCCACGTCATTTTCCACCCGATGGGCCCACTTGCCGCCGGCGACGAGCAGGATATCCGGCCAGGTGTCGCCGTCGTAATCGATGAATCCGCCGCCGCCGCCCACGATTTCCGGCATGAGGCTCTGCCCGTATCCGCCCGTTTCGTGTTTAAAGCCACTAAGTCCGGCCTGGGCTGTCACGTCGGTGAAGACCGGATCTGGCGGGCCTCCACTCGGGGCTTCTTCCTGGCCGCTGCACGCTGTGAGGAGAATAAAAAGGAGAATGCTGAGGAGCCGTTGCGAGCGATGGGCGACCTCACTATGTCCCGTTTCAGAAAGATGCCCCGGCAGGCTGGTAATGACAAGGCCTGCGGACAGATTCTCCGGCGTGCGTTCACTCATTATCATAGGCCTGGCAAGGTGCGAGTCGTGTACGTGGGTTCACCTTCCACCACGAGGATTTCTTGATTCTTGGCCACGTCCTCGAATATCACCTGCTCGCCATCGGGCCAGGTGATGCGCAGCGAGTCGACTGCGTCGTGGGCGCCGAGGCCGAATGTCACCGTCAGCTCCGAGCTCGACAGATAGCTCGAGCCGGTTCGGACGCGCCTCACCATCGTTAAACCGTCGACGACAGCCTGCACTTCGGCGCCTATGGCATCCCGGTTGCCGCCGGCGCCTTGCACGTGCACCCGGAGAAAAGCGTCATCGGCCATATCGTTTCGCCAGAGGTAGGCGCCTCCGCCGTTTTCCGTCATCAGTAGATCGGGATCCCCGTCCCGGTCGTAATCCCCGACGGCAACGCCACGCGCCACGAGCTGGCTCGTGAGCGGGCCTTCGGCCGGTTCGTAGTGGTCGAAAGTGCCATTCCCCCGGTTGAGGTACAGATGTGAAGGCTGGCGGTAGGAAATCCGGTCGTTCTCCGCGATCCGGTCGGGATACACGTGCCCGTTGGCCAGCAGCACGTCCTGATCCGTATCGTGGTCGATATCGATGAGGATGAGCCCGAACGTCAGAATGAGCAGGCTGGGGTACCCGATGCGCGAGTTGGCCGAGCGATCCAGAAACGCCCCATTGCCCAGGTGTTTGTATACCCCGACCATCTCTTCCGAAAAGTTGCCGACGAAGATGGAGACTTCGCCGCTGCTGTCGACAACGCCGGCGTCGATCCCCATGCCGGCGCGGGCTTCGCCGTGTTCGCTGAACGCCATGCCGCTCCGTACACCCACTTCGGAGAACGTGCCATCCTGGTTGTTTCTGTATAACAAATCCCCTTCCCCGTCGTTAGCGACGACGAGATCGGACCAGCCGTCTTTGTCGTAGTCGAGCTCAGCCACCCCGAGGGATTTGCCGAGGGTGGGATAGAAGCCCGCCTCTTCGGTGACATCCCTGAACGTGCCGTCGCCGTTGCTCATAAAGAAGCGACTGGGGATGCCCGTATACGCCGCCGGGATACAATACAGCTTGACCGTCCCTCCCGGCGGACAAAAGATATCGGTTTCGGGCGACCAGTCCACGTAGTTGCCGACGTACAGGTCGAGCCAGCCGTCTTTGTTGGCGTCGAAAAACAGGGTGGAGCTGCTCCATACGGCCTGTGCAGCGATACCGGCTTCTTCACCCACTTCCACGAACCGCCCCCCGTCGTTGCGGAAAAGCATGTTCGTGCGCAGGTTCGACAGAAAAAAATCGGCGTCCCCGTCGTTGTCGTAATCGGCCGCGTTGATGCCGATCGTGTAGGCCTTCACGTCCGATAACCCGGCCTGATCGGTGACCTCCGTAAACGTTCCGTCCCGGTTGTTTTCGTACAACCAGAGGGATTGGGGTTGTTGCGCCGGATCGCTCTCCCAGTTGCCCCCACCGGCGAGCAGGATGTCGAGCCAGCCGTCTCCGTCGTAGTCGATAAACCCGCCCCCGCTGCCCATGGGCTCCGGGTACCATTTATTGCCGACGGCGCCCGTGTGGTGTTTAAAAGCACGCAGGCCGGCCTGGTCGGTGACGTCGGTCAGACGGATCTCCCCATTCGCCGACGGAGGCGCCTCGTTCGATTCACCGGTCCCGGTCGTACACCCCGTCACGAACAGAGGGGCAACCGCGGTTAAAAAACATATATGTCGCAAAATTAGTGTCATTCCATCGAAACTGGATAGATAGGTACGTCTCACCCGATGTATACCCATGAACCCTGTGCCCTGTACCCGGCGCCCTGAAAAAAACCACCCCCCGGCTCTTCGTACTGACAGAACCGAAGGGTGGTCTGGAAAAAAAGGGAAGTAACAGCCGCTTTTAGAAGCCGAGTGCGATCGAGAAGCGGTTTACGTTTTCGAACACACCGAACTCCGTGAAGGAGTAGTCTGCCGTGAGGTTGACGTTGGATACATCGAGGTTCACCCCGGCGCCGAGGCTGACGCCGCGCTCTTCGTCCTGCACGAACGCTTCGGCGAGGCCGGCGCGCAGGGAGAAGATGTTCATGAAGGTGTACTCACCGCCCACTTTGACGTGCTCCTGGAAGTCGCGAGGACGCTGAGCGTCGATGCGAAACTTGAAGGTATGCATGTTGGGGTCGAGGCTGGTGAAGTCGATGATGTCCATCGCCAGGCCGATCTGGAAGGTGAGCGGCAGCTCGAAGCTGTTGTTCACGTAGGTAACCTCACCGGAGAAGTTACGTGCGCTCATCCCGAGGACGAGGCTGCGGAATCCGGTGTTGTACAGAATACCTATGTCGAAGGCTACTGTGCTTTCGCCGAAGCCCTCCTGCGAAGAGGCCGTGATGAACTGGTCGCCGAGATCCTGATCGACAAATTTCACCTGGCCCCCTACGGAAAAACGATCCGTGAAGGAGCGGGCGTACCCGAGGCCCACAGCGAGACCGGACGGGCTGAACGTACCGGCGTCTTCAAAGCCGGCTTCCGAGTCGGAGCGGACCGTACGCAGGATGTCGCCGTAGTCGACACTCACGACGGAAATCCCGAAGACCCCCAGGTTGGCTCCCTGGGGCTGGAAGGCCGCGGTAAATCCATTGTACTGGATGTCAGCGATAAACTGGACGTTGGAGAAACCTACGTGGAACGTATTCTGCATACGAGCCATCGTAGCCGGGTTGTAGAGCAGGGCGGCAGAAGAAGCGAACGATTCATCCGCCGTAACGGCTCCGCCGAGCGCCGTAGCGCGCGCGTCCATGGAAGTCTGCAAGAACTTCATGCCGGTCTGCGCTCTTTTCTCCGTTTCGACGTTCGTGTCCGGAGCGTTGTCGTCCGGAGCGTTGTCGTCCTGGGCATGTGCCATGGGTACAATGACCATCATGAGCGCCGCCAGGAGTATCAAGGTATTGATAGATCTAGTCATAATGCGATTCAAAGATTTTCTTGATGCAGCCGATTAACTGGCCGAGAAGAAGGCAGCGGATATCCAATGAGACACACCCGCTGCCCCTTTTCACTCATGATTTACTGGATAACGACCATCTTCTTGAGGTCAGATTCTCCCGATTCGTTGTCTACCACGCGGACGAGGTAGATGCCGCTGGAGATGGGCTGACGGGAGTCCGTGGTCAGGTTCCAGGTTTCGTCGCCGCTGCCGTCGGTATGTTCGATGCGCTTGACGAATTCGCCCGTTTCGGTGTACACCGTAATGGTGGCGTTGCCCGGAATGTCGAAGAAGGCCACTTGAGCGCGGAACGGGTCACCGCCCACGAGGAAGCGGACTTCGTCGTTGGCTGCAAAGTTGACCGGGTTCGGTACGATGCGGAAGTCGGTGACCTGTTCGCCCGGAGGACGCTTCAGCGTAGCCGGCGTGTAGGTCTGCGTGAAGTAGCGACCGCTGCGGAGCGGCATACCCCCCGGCGTACCCGTGATCCCGAGCTCGTCGACCGGGTTGTCGGGCCCGACGGCCTGGATGAAGTAGTAGTAGTCTACCCCGCGGACCAGGTTAACGTCGTCGTAGCTGCGGGCCGATCCGGGCAGGGTCTGCACCAGTTCGTAGGGCAACTTATCTTCGAAGTCGCTCGTCCGATAGATTTCCCAGGCGACCGGATCGGGCGATCCGGCAATCGTCTCCCAGGCCAACTCGATCCGGTTCGGGAGCCCGAACACTTCGAACGTCTTCGGAGGCAGCGGGGCCTGCAGGATCGGGTAGGTCGTCATGTCGTTGCTGGCGCTCCACACGTCGCGGGCTCTGATCATAGCCTGGAACATGGAGTCGCGCGCCGTGAAGACCCACTGGTTTTTGGTCTGACGCTCGCCGCCGTTTTTGTACACGCTGTAATCGTACGGCACGTCGTTGATGACGCCGTCTCCGTTCGCATCGTAGTCGATCATCGCATTGGGGTCGAGACCGCTTTGTTTGAAGGCGCGTCCGATGACCGTCGCGGCATCGTAGCTCAAGCCGGCCGCCACTTCCGCCTCGACGACGGTGATGCTTTCGCCGAAGGGAATCTGGTACGGTCCGTAGGCCATCGAGGCTGCGTGGCCGCCCTGCTTACCGGTAGACGCGTCGTTCTGGGCGTTCCAGAATTCACCGGAAGGCTCGATACGATCGGCGTAGTGCGGGTACATGCGAGAGGCTCCGCCGTCGACGAACCTGGGATTCTCACGGGTGAGGATGCCCAGTTCGTAGTAGTCGCGCGGCGGGTTGCCGTCGGCGTTGAGCGGTTCGTCCGAGTCGATCCAGCCGAGTGTGATGGGCTGGTTGTCAGGGTTGTAGCTGCGATCGGTCACCGACTCGTCGGCGTGGAGCACGATACGTCCCTGCATGGACATACCGGCCAGGCGGCCGATCGTGTCGCCAGGTGCATTGGTGCCGCGCTGCGTCAGCATCGGGCTGCCGAGCTCGTCCCAGTCGCCGCCGAAGTTCGGGTCGCGGCCGCCCCAGAGGTAGATCGCCGTGAAGTCGACCGGATAATCTTCGTTGCCGTCGCCGACGATGTCGACCATGCTGAATTTACCCCAGGTCTGGGCGTTCGACATGTGATCCGCGGCCTGCCGGCGGCCGACCCAGCGGTACACGTTGTAGAACATGACCTCGTTCAGCGTCTGCCCGTCCAGCTCGATTTCGTCATCCTCGTCCGTATTCCCCGTGTTGGTAAATACGCGTTTGATGATGTGATAATCGTCGTGGACCTGGTTGACGTAGGCAAAGGCCGTACGTTCGGTGGTTACACCGGACGTCGTCGTGTACCGGTGGACGAGTACTCGGTCGGCCGGGAGGTCCGGGTCGACTTCGTCGATGATCGCAATTTTGTCGAACGACGGAGCCCCGTCGACGAGCACTTCCGTGTCTTCGTATTTCGCGATCAGCGTGGTTTCTAGAGGGGTAAACCACGCTTCACCGTTTGGACGGGGTCCGACGCGGGACACGTGGTATTCGTGCTGGGTGCCGAATTCGTCGGTGAAGTCTTTGACGCCGACCCAGAACGCCTTGGAGCGGTAGTGGCCGCTGTTGCGCAGGATGGCCGGCCATTCGACGCTGCGATTGCCGGTCGCGCCTTCCCAGTGGGCGCCCACTTCCATGTAGCGGCTGTGCATTTCACCGACATCGAGCCACGTCATGAGAAATTGAGCCCGGGCTTCACCAGACGTCCATGCAACCAGCACGAGCGCGGCGAAGCTGAGTTTGAATATTCTTGACATCATCATGTTTACGTTGATTGTTGCCTGTAGCAAAGTGATTGCCTGTATAACTAAACAGGATAAAATCTGACAGGGGTGCGGGTGGTGGCCAAGGAAAGCGGCGAAGCCCAAAGGACATGGGGTATACCCTGTGTACCAGGGGCTTCGCCGCCTCGATGGAGGTCAGAGATCAGCTTAGAAGCTCAAGCGGATACCGAAGGTGACCGCACGAGGATTGAGGAAGGTGTTGAAGCGCAGGTTCGGCATATCGATGTACGCTTTGTCATCGAGCACCTGATCCACTTCGTTTTCGGGGACGGCTTCCCAGGCCGATCCATTCCAGCGGCTGTAGTCGCCGGTGGACTGATCCCAGTACCACGCGATCTGATCCGGATCGGTCACACCACCCAGGCTCGTTACCTCGTTGATCGGCTGGAAGTCGACGCTCGGATGGCGGAAGTCGCCGGGCTGGTCGTCGCCAGGAATCCAGACATAAGGAAGGTTGCTCTGATCGTTCAGGTCGTCGTAGATACCCTCCGGCAGGTGCAACGACCACATGTACTGCTCGAAGTCGAAGTTGTCCGGGTGGAACGCTGCGGTATTGTACAGGTGACGCAGGTTGAACACGTTCGAGATATCGGCGAAGAACTGGGCCGTACCGATGCTCGTATTGAAGTGTTTGGTGAACCGGAGGTCGAAGTTCCAGTAATCCCGCCACCGGACGTTGTTGTCCAACTCGGGGAAATTGCCGCCGCCGCCGTTCCATATAAACGCCTCACCCTTACGCCATTCACCGAGGAGGTTTATGCGCCAGTCGCCGAGGAGGCCTCCTGCGATATCCTGCTTGAAGTCAGGCGGCGTCAGGAACGTGACGTTGAATCGAGCGAACGGTTCGGCGACCGGGTCGCTGATGCGGAAGTCCGTCGACGTGCGCAGGTACTGGCGCTGCTGGAACTCGTTTTCGTCGAATCGAGCGAAACCGAACTGGCCTTCTTTCTTCGTCAGGAACGTGTAGTTCACGAAACCGCGCACCCAGCGTCCCCGGTTTTTGGTGAGCGAAATTTCCGCGCCGCGGATATCTTCGTAGTTCCAGGGTTGCCAGGTCGTATAGTTAACCACGTCGCCCAGGCTTTCGAAGACCACCCCACGAGGCTGGTCGGTGACGTCGCGGTAAAACCCGGAGATGCGCAGCAGGAACTGGTCGAACAGGTTCTGGTCGTACCCGAGCTCGTAGGCCACCGTCTTGGGCAGCGGGTGATTCGGGTTGCCGATCACGTCGATCCCGCCGGCGGGCGAAGAGCGTACGCCGAAGATCTGATCGGCGCGCAGCTGCTGGCGGAAGTGGCCGTAGTTGAAGTACAGCTTGCTGTTCTGCGTGATCGGGAACGAGATCCCTATGCGGGGGCTGAAGTCCACGATCGCGTCGGTCTGCTCGGTCTCCGCATTCGCATCGAGGTTCTGCGAATTGCCGCGCAGCAGCTGATCGTAGGGCGAGAAGACCCACCATTCCGTGTTGGCGTCGAAGTAGTCCATGCGCACACCCACGTTGGCGATCATGCCGCCGAACTCGAGTTTACCCTGCACGTACGCCGCGCCCTGGATGGGGCTGCGATCCCAACGCACGGTTCTGGACGGCGTCGGACCTACGAGTTCGAGGTTTACGTGGGCGGTTCTGTTCTTGTAGTCGGAGGCGATGATTTCAGCGCCCGTTTTGACGAGCAAGAACCGGTTGACCTGGCTGGTGAGGTCGAATCGGCCGGTGAAGACACCGACGCTCGACGTATCACGCGCCTTATTCCAGTGGCCGCCCGTCGTTTCGTTCGTGCCGCGGAAGTTCCCCCCCTGGCCGCTGTAGCCGAAGGGTTCGTCGCCCGCGCAGAAGCCGAGCACTTCACCGTCCCCGTTGACGTCGGACGTTCCGCCGAAACAGACCTCGACGAGGTCCGGGTTCACGACGCGCCCGTTGTTGTCCGTAGCGCTCACCGTGACGAACGTCCCGTTTTCGTCCACGAAGGCGCCGTCACGGAATGCCGAGAACGGCGTCCGGTACTTGGAGAAGATGTAGTTTGCGTTGACTTCGTAGAACGTGTTCGGGTTGATCGTGTGCGTGAACTCGCCGCCGATCATGCGGTGGTCGACGTTCGCCCGGTTCGTTTTGGAATCGGAGAACACGTACACACCACGACGGCTGATGCCGGTGATCAGGCCGGACGCGCCGCCGTCGATGTCGCCGCCGCCTTCCCAGGGATAGTTGGGGAGGATGGCCCGGTCCATGTTGACCGCGCCGTCACAGCCGAAGCCGCAATCGTTTTTGTTCACGCCGCGCTCGTTCGCGGTGAAGCCAGTAACCGTCACCTTCATGCCTTCCGCGATGTTCGAGGTCAGCTTCAGGGAGATATTCTGGTCCGTGAAAGCGTCACGCGCCTGCGGGTAGAGGTAGGCCGTCTGCGTACCGCGGTACGAAGCGAGGAACCGGAGGTCGCCCAGTTTCTGGCTCAATCCAGGGACAAGCGGGCCGCCGACGGTGAAGTCCGCGTCGTAATCCGGAATGTCGATGGAGTTGTCTTTACGGTGCATGTAGTTGAAATACTCCACCATATCTTCCGGCGTGACGTCGAAGCCTTCGTCCTGGAGACGATCCGCTTCAGCGATCCATCCGTCGAACTCGTTGTACTGACGACGGGTGTACTCGTCCCAGGCGTCGGTACCGACAAAGTTCACTTCGGGGTCGAGGCCGGGCCGCATGAACCAGCTGTCGAAGTCTTCGGGCAGGCCGCCGCGCGCTTTGGACTGCGCCGGGCGATACCGGAAGAGACCGTCGAAGGTGTACCGGTTGCGAGGCGGCTCTTTCGTAGAAATGTTGACGATCCCGGAACGTACGTTGCCGTACTCCGCGTTGAAACCGCCGGTCTGTACCTGCACGGCCTCAACAGACGTATAGCTGACGTTCGTGAACGGCTCGTTGCGCAAGCCGGTACGCAGGTTCATCCCGTCCACGATGAACGCGATCTCGCCGACGCCGCCGCCGCGAATCTGCAGCCCCGGCTCGATGCCGGCCTGCAGGTCGAGCACTTCAGAAATACCGGCCACGGGCAGGTCCACGATGTCCTCACTGGTCAGGTTCGCCACGTTGGCGGACACGTCCAGTTCGACAATGGGCTGCTCCGCAGTCACGATGACTTCGTCGAGGCCGACTTCCTGTTCGCCGAGATCAAAGTTGATCGTGGTAGTCAACCCCGTGCTTACCTCGACGTTCTCGGTCACCTGAGGGGTATACCCGACGAAAGAAGCCCGTACGGAATACGTACCGGGCCTGACGTTAATAATATTATAGAAACCATTCAGATCTGTAACGGCGCCCGTCGTCGTCCCGTCGATTACGACGTTAACACCGGGCAGCGCCTCTCCAGTAGACGCATCACGTACAGTACCTGCGATCTTCCCCGTCTGCGCCATCACTCCAGTCACTGGAATGAGCAGCAGGAGAAGAGCGCCGAGTAGTTTCGTGAATCTCATAGTGTGAATCTCCATCTGGTGAAAAATAATACAACGTTATACAGTATGTGTTAACATGTGCGAGCAGGGAGAAAGCCCCTACGCACCGCCTGGTGGTTCCTGGTTAGAGAATCAGGCTCGTGAGCAAACCATACTTATCAAAAGCAACCCGGTACGTCCCCACGCACTACTCGAACGTATGGTGGTGCATACCTTCCAGTTCATGTGAAACATGGTAGCGGGAATTCATACGGTGGCGATACAGGGTAGCGTATGATACTTGGATGTATCTGTGATACGTTCATCGACACGATCAGGGAGGGCATGTCAATCGACCTCGCAGGTGGCTGACAGCATGTCGACGATTATCAAAGAATTACCGAATCTATAGAAAAAAATCAAGGCACATCACAATAACTCCGCCTCGATCTTCGTTTTTATTGGATGAATCGTCCTGAACGTTAGGGATAGCGGCATTGAAAGCGTTTCCAATAACCGAATATATTTTAATAACTTTGAGGAAACACATCGTGTCAATTCTTTGCGAATGGTCACTGCGAGGTGGTGAACCGTTGCATGATCGTACGAACTGGAGCAACCCGGCTCACGGAATCCATCTATGCAGCCGCAACCAGTCCTCGCATCGATCCGGCCAGGTAGACAGCGCCGGCAGGTCGGGAGCGAGGCCCACGCCGTGGCGTCCCCGCTCATAAATGTGCATTTCCGCTTCGACACCGGCACGTCTGAGCGCCAGGTAAAAAAACACGCTGTTTTCGGGCGGAACGGCCTGATCGGTGGTGGTGTGAAACAGGAACGCGGGCGGGGTCCGATCGGTCACCTGCTGCTCTGGCGACATAAACCGGGCAAGCGACGCGCCGGCGTCCTCACCCAACAGGTTGTCCCGCGAACCCCGATGCATGTAGTCCTCCGTCATGGTGATCACCGGGTAGGCGAGGATCATGAAGTCGGGCCGGGCGCTCTGCCGGGCGATGGCGTCCGTGGCGAGCTCGTCCTGCCAGTCGAAGTGGATTCCGGTGCTGGCCGCGAGGTGGCCGCCCGCCGAAAAGCCCAGGATACCCACACGGCCGGCGTCGATCCCCCACTCGTCGGACCGCGCACGCACGAGGCGCAACGCCCGCTGGGCGTCGCGCAGCGGTGTGGGGTGGCGGTATTCGGGTGCGTGCCGGTATTTCAGAATGAAAGCGGCGATCCCCAACTCGTTGAGCCATCGAGCGACCTGATGCCCCTCGTGATCCATGGCCAGGCGCCCGTACCCACCGCCCGGGCAGATCACGATGGCGGCGCCCGTTGCACTGTCATCCCCGGGCAGGTAAACCGTCAACGCGGGCGTGTCGACCTCGCCCTCTCCGACCGCGTCCGGCGCTCCCTCCGGCCATAGCGGGATGACGGGGGCGTCCTGCGCACACGCAGCGCCCGCTACGGGTAGGAGCAGGAGTATGAGGATCAGGGGGGGCACAGTTCTCAGTTC
>CAZGHT010000105.1:0-16011 GCA_964525535.1 uncultured Rhodothermaceae bacterium | reverse complement strand
CGATGCGCAACATCGGCGAAAAAGAGCGGATGCCGATGAATGTCCACACGCCCTGGGAAGGGAGGTTACGCGCCGGATGCGCATACGTGCTGCCAGAGCGGCTTTGCACATGTGCAAAGCCCCGTAAACCAGCCTGCTGTGCGCAGTTCGCGTAACATCACTTAGGAAATAATCGAAAAAACAGGTAGTCCCCATGAAATCATTTGCTGGACCTCTATTCGTTCTGCTTGCCCTTTTTCTCTTCATGCCGGCGCAAACCGAAGCGCAGGCCGTTCGTGTTCGCGTCGACATCGGCGGGCCGACGGTGCGCACGTTTGCCTATCGCCCGGGCGTCCTGACCGTACGCGCAGTGCCTGACGTGGTCGTTGTCCGTAAGCGCCCCGTCAAAAACGGCCACGTGATCGTGTATAAAGATCGCCCGGATTACATCGTCCGTGCTCACCACAACGACTTCGTCAGCGTGGGCTTTACGCGTGTTTCGGTGAAAAAACGAGGTCACACCCGTACGGTCATTTACAAACGCGGCCACGAGCGGGTCAAGCTCGTCGTTAAACCCTATCGCAAGCACTGGGAAGCGCAGATCGTCGCGATTTAAGTCCGGGGTTCGGAGTTCTGGAGGAAAATTGGAGATCATTCGATATACATCAGTGAGGTCTATTGCGATTTCGAGCAAAAACCCGCAAGTTTAGATCCCTACCAGAACTCCGAACCCAGAACGTACTACCGATGAAACAGACGTTGTTGCTCACTGTGCTGTTGGTTCTATGTACCGGCGCCTCCGCTCAGACGCCCTCTCAGGAAGAAATGATGTTTTACACCCAGGGCTGGGAGGGGGAGCGATTTCCCGACGGCCGGCCCATGGTGCCGGACGACATCCTGAAACGCATGGAGAACGTGTCTATGGAAGAAGCCTGGGGCGTGCTTCGGGGCAAAGGATATCACAACCAGTTTGCCGGCGATGGGTGGGAGATCCTCCATCCCGACGAAGTGATGGTCGGCCGGGCCCTGACCGTCCAATACATGCCTCGACGTCCCGATTATGCAGACCGGTTGCTGGAGAAGGGGCACGCCGAGGGGCGCATCGGCGCGATGAACTCGTGGCCCATCGATATGCTGGTCGAAGGCGACATATACATTGCCGACGCGTTCGGCAAGATCGAGGACGGCACGTTGATCGGGGACAACCTGGGGAATTCCATATACGCCAACTCGGGCAAAGGAGTTATCTTCGACGGCGGTGCGCGTGACCTCGAAGGGCTCATGGAGATCGAAGGGTTCAACGCCTGGGTGCGTGGCTGGGACCCGAGTTTCCTGCAAGAAACCATGGTGACGGGCATCAACGTCCCGATTCGGGTCGGCGAAGCGGTCGTTTTCCCGGGCGACGTGGTGCTCGCCAAGGAGGCCGGCATCATTTTTATACCGGCCCACCTCGCCGAAGAAGTCTTGATCAACGCGGAGTTCATCGCACTCCGCGATGCATTTGGCCACACGCGCCTCCGGGAAGGTGTGTACACCCCCGGTCAGATCGACGGCCGATGGTCCGATGAAATCAAACAAGATTTTCTGTCCTGGCTGGACGAAAACCCGGACCTGCTCCCGATGTCGCGCGCCGATCTCGATGCGTACCTCGCCAACCGTACATGGTAGGCTCTTTCCACCTATGTATAGACGTTCTGCCGGGACGTATATACTCTCGAATATTATGACTCCACTACCGGGCATCAAACAATTTGACCTCACAGGCCAGTCGGCCATCATTACAGGCGGGTCGAAGGGCCTCGGGTTTGCCATGGCCGCCGGCCTCGCTTCGGCCGGCGCTTCGGTGATGCTCGTCAGCCGTACCCTTTCGGAAGGCGAAGCCGCAGCGGAAGACCTGGCTTCTGCGTACGACGTGGATGTGGTGGCCGTTCAGGCTGATGTCACGGAGCAGGATGACATGGAACGGATGGCGAAAGAGGCGATGGACCGCTTCGGCCGGATCGACATCTTGATCAACAACGCCGGCATCAACATCCGCGGTGCGATCGACGACTTAACGCTGGAGCAGTTCGACGAGGTGATCCGCGTCAACGTGCACGGCATCTGGCTGGCTTCCCGGGCTGTCGTGCCGGCCATGAAGGACGCAGGCTACGGGCGAATCATCAACCTGGCCAGTACCCTGGGCCTGGTCGGTCTGGCCAATCGCACTCCGTATGCCTCCAGCAAGGGCGCCGTCGTGCAGATGACGCGTGCGCTGGGGCTGGAACTGGCCTCGTTCGGTATCAACGTCAACGCCATCTGTCCCGGGCCGTTTTTGACGGAGATGAACATCCCCATTGCGGATACCGAAGAAGGCAAGAAGTTTATCGTCGGAGCGACGGCCCTGAAACGCTGGGGCGAGCTCGAAGAAATCCAGGGCGCCGCCCTCTTTCTGGCGAGTCCGGCGGCCGGCTACATGGTCGGCTCCATGGTCACCGTCGACGGCGGCTGGACGGCTCAATGAGAGCGGGCGCCCTAACCCTGACCCCCCGATGAACCGATACAAATTCGTCCATAAAAACCTTCCAGAACTCCTGGTCGTCGTACAGCTCATCTTGATGACGCTGTCTTTCTGGGAGGCCTACGGCCTTCAACCGGTAACGCAACATAGAGGGACACAAGATCTCGCCGCTGAGTTCGAAAGGGCTACGAGGGACTTGCTCGACGTATGGTATCCCCGCGTAGTTGACGAAACGCACGGGGGGTATTTGAGCGACTTCAACGCGGATTGGGAGGCAGACGGCCCCCAGAATAAGATGATCGTCACCCAGGCGCGCCACGTCTGGACGGCCTCTCATGGATTTATGCGGTACCCGGACCAGACGCAATTCCGGGACATCGCCCGCCACGGCTTCGAGTTTCTCCGGGATACCATGTGGGATGAGGAGCACGGGGGATTTTACACACTGGTCACGCGCGAAGGCCGGCCGGTAGACCAAGGGTTCATGTCCGTCAAGACCGCGTACGGCAATGCGTTCGGCATTTACGGTCTCGCCGCCTACGTGCGTGCTACCGGCAACCCGGACGCCCTGTCGCTGGCGCAACGCGCTTTCCGCTGGCTGGACGAACACAGCCACGATCCAGATCAGGGAGGGTATTTCCAGCATTTGAGTCGTGAGGGCGACGTGATCCGGGGCTACAACGGAATCCCGCCTAAAGATCAGAATAGCTCCATCCACCTCCTCGAAGCCTTCACCGAGTTATACCACGTATGGCCGGATCCACGGGTCCGAAGCCGGCTCAGCGAGATGCTGTTCCTCGTCCGCGACGTGATGGTGCAGGATCAAAAGTACCTGCAACTCTACTTCGAAGAAGACTGGACGCCCGTATCCTATCGAGACTCCCTGGCTGAGGTCCGAGAAGCGCATTACAACATCGACCACGTATCGGTCGGCCACGACGTCGAGACGGCCTTTCTGATGCTGGAAGCCACCCATGCGCTCGGGATCCCCGACGACTCGACCCGCCGCGTCGGGAAATCCATGGTCGACCACGCACTCGAAGTCGGGTGGGACGATGAGGCCGGCGGGTTTTACGACATCGTCTATTACCTGCCGGGCGACGACGGCGCTACGGTCATCGAGGATACCAAGAACTGGTGGGCGCAGGCGGAGGGGCTCAACGCGCTGCTGCTGATGCATGCCTTGTACCCTGACGAAGACCCCTCGTATTACGACCGATTCCTGGTGCTCTGGGATTATGTACAATCAAACTTGATCGACCCGGAGCGCGGAGGATGGTACAGCGGCGGGCTCGATAAAGAGCCCGAGCGGAAGGAAGGTCCGAAGTCGCACATCTGGAAAGGGCCCTACCATACCTTCCGTTCGCTCATGCACTGCGCGGATATGCTGGGGGCTTGAGGCGCGTGGACATTTATGTCTACACGCTGTACCTGGTACTCCGTACTTCGTACATTACGTTACCGTATCGCCTTCTACCCATATTGCCGTGATACTTTGACAAAGAGTACATCGATATTTCTGGTAGCGCTTTTTGCGATGCTCCTGGTGTCCTGCCGCTCGGACATGCCGCGAGAGGTAGCCCGTGCGTACCGGTCGTTGCCGGCGGACGTTGATTTCAATTTCGACGTGCGTCCCATCCTGTCGGATCGCTGTTATACCTGCCACGGCCCCGATGCCGAGGCGCGAGAAGCCAATCTGCGCCTGGATGTGGAAGCAGGAGCCAAAGATACGCTGCTCGAATCGGGCCTCGTGGCCGTAGTGCCCTCCGATCCTTCACAGAGTGCCCTCATCCAGCGCATCTTCCAGGAAGATCCGGAAGAGATCATGCCTCCTCTGGAATCCAAACTGTCACTGACGGCACGCGAAAAGGCGATACTGATGAAGTGGGTCGAACAGGGCGCCGATTGGAAACCGCACTGGGCCTTTATCCCCCCTGAACGCCCTCCGCTTCCCGAGACGCGCGACGACCGATGGGGGACCAACGCCATCGATGCCTTCGTCCTCGCGAAGCTGGATGAGGCCGGCCTCGACCCTTCTCCCGAAGCCGGCCCGGCTGCGCTCTACCGTCGCCTGTCGCTCGACCTGACCGGGCTGCCGCCCACCCTGGAAGACCTCGACGCTTTTCTGAACGACCGGTCCGACCAGGCCTACGAAAAAGCGGTCGACCGGCTCCTGGATTCGCCGGCCTTCGGCGAACGATGGGCCTGGGACTGGCTCGACGCTGCGCGCTACGCCGACACCAACGGGTTCCAGGGCGACCCCACCCGGACGATGTGGCCCTGGCGAGACTGGGTCGTCGAGGCGATCAACGCCAACATGCCCTACGACCGGTTTTCTGTCGAGCAGCTGGCCGGGGATCTGCTCCCGGAGCCCACGAACCAGCAAATTCTGGCAACGGCGTTTAATCGCAACCACATGTACAATGGGGAAGGAGGCCGTATCCCGGAAGAGACACGCGTCGAAAATGTGTTCGACCGCGTGGAAACCGTGGGGACAGTGTGGATGGGTCTGACCCTGAATTGCAGTCGCTGCCACGATCACAAATTTGATCCGCTCACCCAGAAGGAATATTACCAGCTATACGATTTCTTCAACCAGACCTCGGAAGAAGGGGGCCATTACACCGGGCGCGTAGAGCCGCTCCTCGATTTGAGCCCGCCGGACCATCAGGAGCACATCGACCGGAAAAAAGCCGCGTTAAACGAAGCAGCCAACCGGGTAGCAGCAGCGGAATGGGATGTGTTTCCCCGGGAAGAAGGGTTGCCGGCAGCGGCCTCTCCGAATGCAGAAGGATTGCTGGGCGAGAATGTAGATGCATTGAAGCAGCACCCCTCAGAGCGATCGCCCTATTACCTGGGTCTCTTGATCGAGGCCTTCACGTCGAGCCGGCCCGAGTATGCCGGTCAGCTGCGTGATCTCAAAACGGCTACCGAAGCGTATTATCGCCAGGCCGGCCGGAATATCATGGTCATGGTGATGGATGAACGCGAAGAGCCCCGGAATTCGTTCGTGCTGACTCGCGGGACGTACAACAAGCCGGAAGGAGAGCCGGTCAGCGCCGACGTGCCCTCGTTTTTGCCGCCTCTTCCGGATGGGGGAGAGGCCGATCGCCTGCATCTTGCCCGGTGGTTGTTCGCCGACGATCACCCCCTCACGGCGCGTGTCACCGTCAATCGATTCTGGCAGGCCTTTTTCGGCACGGGCCTCGTGAAGACCGTCGAAGATTTCGGCGTTCAGGGGGAGAAGCCCTCTCATCCTCGATTGCTGGAATGGCTCGCGGTGGAATTCCGGGAAAGCGGATGGGACGTAAAAGCCCTGTTCAAGCTGATCGTGATGAGCTCCACCTACAGGCAGTCCTCAAACGTGTCGGAAAAGGGGCTGGAGTTGGATCCCGACAACCGGTTGCTGGCCCGGGGGCCCCGGCATCGATGGCCCTCCTGGATGATCCGCGATCAGGCGCTGGCCGTGAGCGGCTTGCTCGTCGATCGGAGGGGGGGACCTCCCGTTAAACCGTACCAGCCGCCGGGGGTGTGGAAAGAGGCTACCTTCGGAAAAATCGCGTACGAACAGGGTGCCGGGGAGGCCCTCTACCGGCGGACCCTGTACACGTTCTGGCGTCGTATCGTAGGACCTACAACGCTTTTCGACAACGCAGCCCGGCAGACCTGTTCGGTGACGTCCCCCCGCACCAATACGCCGCTGCACGCGCTGATTACACTCAACGACATCACCTACGTGGAAGCGGCCCGGAACATGGCGGAGCGCGTCATGCTCGAACGCCTTTCGGATCCCGAACGCATCGAAATGGCTTTTCGGCTGGCGACCGCTCGCCGGCCGTCGGATCGCGAACAGGCCGTTTTGCAGCAGCGCCTGGATACCCTTCGCACGCAGTACCGGGAAGATCCAGAAGAAGCACGCCGCCTGCTCGGGGTGGGGGAGTCCGACCGCGATCCGACCCTGGACGCGGTGGAACACGCTGCCTTCACGGGGCTCTGCTCCCTGATATTGAACCTCGACGAGACCCTGTCCAAACAATGAGGCCCTGCCGCTCATGAATCCTTTTCTCGAACATCAGGCTACCATGACCCGCCGGCACTTTTTCGGCCGGTGCGCCACCGGCATCGGGATTGCCGCCCTTTCGAGTCTGTTTCAGAAAGAGGCGCTGCCGGGGACGCTCGTCGAGGAAAGCGAGGGGCTGCCCCATTTTGCACCGCGCGCGAAACGGGTCATTTACCTGTTTCAGAACGGCGCTCCTTCCCATGTGGACCTCTTCGACTTCAAACCCGTCCTGCGGCAATGGGAGGGCCGGCAGATCCCCGACGAGCTGGCGCAGGGGAAACGATTCAGCACCATGACCAGCGGGCAGACCGCCCGCCCCGTGCTGCCTGAAATAACACAATTCGCCCGGCACGGCGAAAGCGGAGCCTGGGTGTCCGACTTCTTGCCCGAGACCGCTTCGGTGGCGGACGAGCTCTGTTTTATCAAGTCGATGTACACCGAGGCGGTCAACCATGCCCCGGCGATCACGTTCTTTTTGACCGGGTCGGAAATGGCCGGCCGGCCGAGCATGGGCGCCTGGCTGACGTACGGGCTGGGCAGCTCGAGCGAGAACCTGCCCTCCTTCGTCGTCATGACGTCCCGCGACAAAGAAGCCAGCTGCGGGCAGATCTTTTACGACTACTACTGGGGCAGCGGTTTTCTGCCCTCGAAGCTGCAGGGCGTCAAATTCCGCGGAAGCGGCGACCCGGTGCTGTATCTGTCGAATCCTGAAGGCGTGAGCAGGGAGATCCGGCGCGGTATCCTGGATGACGTGGCGCAGCTCAACGAAATCAACCTCGAAGCGTACGGCGACCCGGAGATCGCGACCCGCATTGCCCAGTACGAGATGGCGTACCGCATGCAGGCCAGTGTACCGGAGCTCACCGACCTGTCGACCGAGCCGCAGCACGTGCTGGACATGTACGGCCCCGATGTTCACCGGCAGGGCAGCTACGCGTACAATTGTTTGATGGCCCGCCGCCTTGCGGAGCGTGGGGTGCGCTTTATTCAGCTGATGCACGCCGGCTGGGACCAGCACCGCAACCTCAATCACCAGTTGGAAATCCAGTGCCGCGACACCGATGCGCCCAGCGCAGCGCTCATCAAAGACCTGAAGCAACGCGGGTTGCTCGAGGATACGCTCGTGATCTGGGGCGGAGAGTTCGGCCGAACGCCTTTTCTCCAGGGTAAAATCGAAGACCGTAAAAACTGGGGGCGCGACCACCATCCGTACACCTTCACGTTATGGATGGCCGGCGGCGGCGTCAAGCCGGGCTTCTCGTACGGCGCGTCAGACGAGTTCGGGTTTAACGCCGTCGAAGACCGCGTGCACGTCCACGACCTGCAGGCGACCATCCTGTATCTGCTGGGCATCGACCACGAACGGTTAACCTTCAAACACCAGGGGCGGCGGTACCGGCTCACCGACGTCCACGGCCACGTCGTTCGACCGGTCATTGCCTGACGCGAGGTGTCGACGATGCGTTCTTTCGAAGGCAAAAATGTGCTCGTTACGGGAAGCAGCCGCGGCATCGGGGAGGCTACGGCACGGCTCGTGGCGCAGCGCGGCGCGCGCAGCATCTTCATGACCGGCTTGAAGGAGGAACGGGAGGAAACGATAGCGGCTGAACTCGAAGCGCTCGGTTGTGAGGTGCACTACCTGAAAGCCGACCTGGCTGACGTTGAAGAGTGCCGGCGCCTCATCGATGAAGCCGAATCTGCCCTCGGCCCGATCCACGTCCTGGTTAATGCCGCCGGCATCTCCACGCGCGGCTCGATCTTCGATACGTCCGTCGAGCTCTGGGACCACATCATGGCGGTGAATGTCCGCGCGCCCTTCTTGCTGACTCAGGCCTGCATAGAAAACATGAGGGGACACCGTGTGGATGGGGCTATTGTCAATATTCTGAGCATTACGGCGCACGGAGGGCCGCCCTTTCTGACGCCCTATTCTACCTCCAAAGGAGCCCTGGCCACGTTCACGAAAAACGTGGCCTACGCCGTGATGCGGTACCGGATACGGGTGAACGGGTTGATGCTCGGGTGGACCGAGACCCCGACCGAAGACGAGATCCAGCGGCTATTCCACAATCAGGAGGCCGATTGGCTGAAAGAGGCCGAAGCCCGATTACCCTTTGGCCGGCTCATCCAGGTGGAGGACGTCGCAAAGGCAGTCGCCTGGCTGGCTTCCGATGAGTCAGGGATTGTGACCGGGTCGATTATCGACTACGACCAGTCGGTGATCGGCGCCGGCGACGTGCCGCGGCCCCGCCCCGGCGAATTCGGGACGCGGTAAGCACGAAATGTCCCTGGAGGCCGGCCCTTCTAGGGGTGTTCGCAGGTGCAGGACGGGCCGGCCTGGAGCACGTGCCCGGCCGGCAGCCAGATGAACCGGTCGTCGACGTTGTCGCGCTGCCAGTAGAACGGGTTTCGCTCCTGCGGGTGATTGCCGATCTGGTGCATCGTCTCCGCGTCGAAGAGTCGGCCGTTCGCCATCACCATGGCCACGTGTTCCGTCTGGTGGAGGTCCTCCAGCGGGTTGCCGTCGATCACGACGAGGTCGGCCAGCTTACCCACCTCCAGGGAGCCGATGTCGCCGTCGAGCCCCAGGTACTGGGCGCCGTGCAGCGTGGCCGATCGCAGCGCCTCGTGCGGCGTCATGCCGCCCTGGTGAAACATCCAGAACTCCCAGTGTGCGGCCAGCCCTTGCAGCTGGCCATGGGCGCCGATCTGGACGGTATTTCCCTGGTCAACCAGCTTTTTCGCCTGTGCGGCCACGTCGATGTGCTGGTATTCCTCTTCCGGAATTTTAGTCGGCCGGCGGCTCCGCGCGTCGACGATCGGGCGCGGGTAGACGTTCAACAGCCGGTCTTTGTCCCAGACGTCGGTGTTTTCGTACCACCAGTATTCCCCGTTGGGGCCCCCGTAATTCACAACCAGCGTGGGGGTGTAGCCGACGCGGGTATGCCTCCAGAGCTCCATGACGTCCTTGTAGAGCGGTGCGATGGGGATGTTGTGTTCGATGCCGGTATGGCCGTCGACGATCATCGTGATGTTGTGATAGAAGGTCGATCCGCCTTCGGGAACGACCATCAGCTCCAGCTCCCGGGCGGCCTTGAGCACTTGCTGCCGCTGGTTGCGACGCGGCTGGTTGTAGCTTTTGACCGAGATGGCTCCGACCGCCTTCAGCCGGCGCAGGTGCGAGCGGGCGTCGTCGAGGGTGTTGATGACGGCCTTGAAGTCGCCGTCGGCGCCGTACAGGATCCGCCCGGTCGAGAACACCCGGGGGCCGATAATTTTGCCGGCCTTGACGAGTTCACCCTGCCGGAAGACAAAAGAAGTGTTCGCCGAAGGGTCGTGTACGGTGGTCACCCCGTAGGCGAGGTTGGCGTAATAGGGCCAGTTCTGCTGCGGCGAGGGGCCGTTGCTGAAATGCAACACGTGGGCGTGCGCGTCGACGAAGCCCGGGATGATGGTTTTGCCCGACGCGTCGACGACCTCGGCGCCGGAAGGAATGGCTACCTCGCTGGCCGATCCTATCGCCGTAATGCGGTTGCGGTCGACGACGATCGTCCCGTTATCGATCACCTCATCTCCGTTCATGGTCACGATCCGGGCTCCCGTGAACGCGACGGCGCCGGTGGGAATGTCGGACTCCATCATCAACGAAATCTCGATGCCTGTCGAGTCCGGTTTGGGCAGGGTTTCAGGGGCGCCTTCCAGGAATGCAAACGCGTCGACGAGGTCGCGGCTGTAATAGACGGGGCCGATCATCCAGTTCAACGAGCCGCTGTCGGGCGACCAGTGGAGGTCGGTGCCGGCGTCTCGTGAGACCCGCGTAACCGGAACGCCTTTCATGTCTTTATTCAGGTCGATGGATCCCCCTGTTTGCGGAAAAGGGGCGATATAGGCGTTGAAGAGTTCGGTGAACGCGACCCAATTGCCGTCCGGGCTGGGTACGACGTCTCTGGCGTATTTCATCGAAAAGTGCGTCCGCTCGTCGCCGCCGTCCAGCCGAACACTCTTGTACTCTTTCGACAGGCCGCCGCCCGACTGGAAGTACACGCGTTTTCCCGTGGCGTCGAAACGGGCGTCGCTGCCCGAGTCCCGAATTTTCCGGGGGTTGCTGCCGTCGGCATCCATGTAATACAGGCCGGTCTCGGTGCCGTGTGCCACGCCCAGCAGTACGTTGCCGGATTGTTTGCGGTAGACGATCAGGGATCCGTCGGGGCTAAACCGGGGGCTGTCGTAATAGCCCGGTTCCGCAGTCAACTGTTGCGGAGTTCCTCCCGAGACGGAGACCGCATATATGGCGCCGTAGGCTTCGTCGTCCCACGTGGTATACACAATCGTAGATCCATCGGGGCTGAATGCGGGCTGGTATTCGAAATGTGTGCTGTTGGTCAGCCGCCGGGGCCGGCTATCGGGCATTTGCATCGTCCATAGATGGCCGACCGCGTGAAAGACGATGGTATTGCCGTCCGGCGAGGTTCGGGTGCCTGTGATCATCCTGGCCTGAAACGAGGTCGGGTGGACGTCAACCGGATAACGTACGGCCTCGGTCACCTTCATGCTCACCTCGGCTTCGAAGGGAATCTGTTGCGCTTCCCTCGTGGAGGCGTCGATTTTCCAGAGGCCGCCGCCGGCCCAGAGGACGATATGCCGGCTGTCCGGCGTCCAGCTGAAGTTCGGATACGTGCCGAAGATCGCCCAGACCTCCTGCTGGTCGAAGTCGAGCTGATCGTAGACGGGGCGCGTAAGGCCCGTGTCGAGGTCGTACGTGAACAACACGGTTTCGCTTCGCACGCGGCGGATAAAGGCGATCTGTTCGCCATCCGGCGAGGGGACGGGGCGAGCGGCGCCGCCCGGACCCGAGATGAGCGTTTCGAGGTCTCCCGTTTCGCGATTTAAGCGTTTGATCGCGTAAATGCCGGGGTTAGGGTCCTTGTTGTACTGAAACGTAGACCCGGGAGTGACGTCTTCCGAAAAATAGACGTACTTGCCGTCCGGGCTGACCGAGATCTCGTTGCCCTGGTCCTGCTGGTCGTTGCGGCGTTTGGTGAGCTGGAGGCCGTTGCCGCCCGAGCGGTGGTACATCCAGACCTCGCCGGCGCCGAGCGACCGGGTGCTGGTGAAGTGTTTCCGAACGAGGAGGTAGTCGCCGTCGGGCGTCCACTCGGCGCCGTTGACCAGCCGGAAGGATTCTTTCGTGACCTGCCGGAGGGAGTCGTCTTCGAGGGTCAGGATCCAGATGTTGTCCCCGCCGGCTCGGTCGGAGGTGAAGCTGATGGATTCGCCGTCCGGGCTGAAGCGGGGCTGCACGTCGTAGGCTGCTCCGGACGTGATGCGCGTGGCGCCGCCCCCTTCGATGGGGAGCGCGTACAGATCGCCGAGCAGGTCGAACACGAGCGTCTTGCCGTCCGGGCTCACGTCGACCGTCATCCAGGTGCCTTCGTCCGTCGTAAAGGCGATGTCCCTGGTGGGGCCGTGTTCTGCTTCAACATCCCAGGGTTTTTTGGCTGTAGCTGTGCTATCTGTTTCCTGGGCAAACGCGAAGGAAGCCGTGCATAAGGCAAGAGACAGGGCGAATAACAGGGTCTGTGGGTTGCGCATACGTAAAAGGTCGAAAAGGATTATTCTGAGTGAAGGCAATGAACCGGATTGGTGAGCGCAGCCCGTACCGTCTGCCAGCACACCGTCAGCATGGCCACGCCAAGGGCCGTGAGGCCGGTCGCCAGGAAGATCCACCAGGACAGGGACGAGCGCCGGCCGCCCCGGGCATGAGCGCCTTTCAGGGCGGTGGCCGGGCGGAACCGGGACAGGTAGAACGCCGGGTAGCTGCCTGCGCCCACCCCGACGATGAGGACGATCCCAAGCACGAAAGCCGCCAGCAAGAATGCGTTCTGTGTGCCGAAATCGAGCGACTTGCCGGTAAAAGCATTAAAGACCGGCAGGGCGAAAAACGCTGTTATTATCGAGACGATCGTAGCGATCAGTGCGAGCAGGGTAGACTCTCCCAGGAATTGCATGACCAGCTCCACGCGCCGGGCGCCGACGGCCTTGCGCATACCTACCTCTCGGGCGCGCCAGGCCGATCGTGCGGTGGCCATGCTCACGTAGTTGATGCAGGCGATGCCCAGGATAAAGGCCGCAATGATTGAGAGCAGGTATACGTAACGGATGTCGCCCCTCGGAGTCAGTTCGCCCACCAGGTTCGAGTGGAGGTGGATGTCTGTGATGGGTTGCAGGTGGAGGACGTTCTGTTGAGCCGCCTGATCGCCGCGGTGACGCGCCATAAAGGCGGCCAGCTTATCTTCGAGCTGGCCCGCCGGGGCTTCCTCGGCCAGAAGCACATACGTTGCGTAGTTGGGACTGTCCCAGAACATGAGCTCACGCCCAAACCAGCGTACCATGGTCGTCATGGATCCCAGTACGTCGATCGGCAGGTGCGTATTCAAAGGGAGATCCTCGAATATGCCGGTTACGGTAAACGCTTCGTCGTTGTTGATCAAGATCGTCTCCCCGACGGCGTCGACCGGGTTCGTGCCGGCGCCGAATAACGCTCGGGTTTTCGAACGGCTCAAGACGATCGAGAACGGTTCTACGAGCGCGGTCGCCGGGTCGCCCGCAAGGAAGGGAATGCTGAACATATCGAGCAGTTGAGGATCCGCCCAGAAACAATGGCCGGATTCGATGTGCCGGTCCCGGTAGCTCAACAGCGGGCCGACCGGCGTCAGGCGAGCGGCCAGTTCGACCTCAGGGAATTCCTGCGCCAGCAACGGCCCTACGGGAGGATCCAGCAGCGCGCTGTGGACGCTCGAACTGCCCGTATGGTCGATTCTTTCCATCGATACGCGATGGAGACGGTCGGCATGTTCGTGGTAGTCGTCGTACAAGCATTCGTCCTGGACGTATAAGACGATCAACAGGCAGGCCGTTATACCTGCCGCCATCCCGAAGACATGGATAGCGGTGAATCTTCTGCGTTTCAGCAGTGCGCGGAAAGCAATCTTCAGGTGGTTCTTCAGCATGGGTGAGGGGAGGTAGGTGGAAAAGAACCGGCCGGGAAGTAAGCAGACAGGATCGCTGCTCGATAATGATAAGATGCGCAATGCAAGCGATAACCGCAATGGGACCGGTTTTCCGCACGTGTCCGGAGAGGTCGTTATAGGTCTGGTTTTATAGGGGATGAGGCGACCCCGTCCGGCCGCGTTTTCCGAGGCATTGGCAGGCGTACGGCGCCAGGTTCGACAGTAAGCAGGCTTCTGGGGTCTCCTACACGTGCAGGTGGGAAGAAAAAGTACACCTGAAAAAGGTTGCTTCCTGAAAAATCGAGACTGTAAAAAGAGCTTGGCGCCACAGCAAAGTCGAGGAGACGATTAAGACGGCGGATTTCACTTAGTGATGTTACGCAAACTGTGCAAAGCCGCTCTGGCAGGACCTATGCGCATCCGGCGCGTAACATCTGTTAGTAATGATCTTTTGGATAATGTCTCTTTAGAGAAAGGGACACATGACTTGTATGTAGGATGCCGAATACAGATTGAAATGCTGCTAGAAGTGATGCCGCACGCTGGTCCAATACGCGAAAAATAACAAAAGAATATAAGCACTTCCCCCCTGCTCTGCACAGAAATAAGGCTTAATTTCGCACCAAGCGCGGGTAAATGTTGGCGAATCCCTTATCACAGTCATTCCCAACTCGATTGGGAATCCAGAAAACGCAGAAGTTGATCTAAACGGTCTCTGGATCCCGCATCAAGTGCGGGATGACGCTTTCTATTCATGTAGCGTTTGACTTCGCCAACAGTTACAGCGCGGCACTACGAAATAAATTGAGCATTTTTAGGGCGTATTTGAGCACGAATCCTAGAACTTTATGAGAAACTTGCAAATGCTGTGGATGAAGAATTTTGAAAGCGTTCCTGTTTCATCTGATCTAGGCGGCTAATCGTTGTTCGCTGGCTTCTTCCCCACCGACGAATCGTACTCCTGTGAGCACCTTGATCAAGAGCTGCGAACCATTGAGTTTGCGCAAGCGTTTTTCGGCTTCTCATCCGAGTTGGTAGACCATCATCAGCGTCGCTTCTCGGCTACCAGTCGAATCGATTCATCGTGGGTTTTCTGGTATAGACAGGTGGGGGGGGACGTAACATAATTCGTATGTTCCTCGAGTCCTGATCCAAAATGGATCTACTCCTATCTTTACGATGTACGCACATCCTGGCAGTACTGGCCACCTTCTTCGCTCTCTTTGAACACCCTGTCTACTTTCCTCATATGGCATAACCAGCGGCAGGCCTTATCTTGCCAGCATCACCAAATTTTGTAGCGCCAATGGACTCTTGATACGACCGATTGCTTAAACATGGCACCTGAGATTGACCCAGCACTATCAAAGCTTATTGAAAGTCACTACCACGCACTTCTCATCGCGGTGGAAGAGTACGATGACAAAAATATCCACGATCTTCAAAACCCTATCGAGGATGCCAGAAAATTAAAGACGGTGCTCACTGAGTTATACACGTTCCATGATGAACGAGTAGCTCTTCTGGAGAACCCCGACAAAGACGACATATTCCAGGCTCTGGATGAAAGGTTAGCAGACGCTGTCAAACCCGGCGATCACCTGTTGATTTTTTTTGCGGGCCATGGTGTTTGGGATGAAGTACGCACGCAAGGTTACTGGCTGCCCAGGGATGCGCGACATAAAAAACGAGGTAGTTGGATATCCAATGCAGACATACGAGATAGCATTGTGGCGATCAAAAGTCAGCACACGTTGCTCATTTCGGACGCGTGTTTTGCAGGCAGCATATTCAGGGAACGAAAAGGGTTTTTAGATTTTGATCGGCCAATAAGAAAGTGTTACGAGTACCCCAGCCGTAAAGCGATGACCAGCGGTACGCTGAACGTGGTGCCAGATAAGAGTGTTTTTTTGAAGTACTTCGAGAAACGATTGCGGGAGAACGAACGCGATTGGATCTCTTCGATTCAGCTATTTGCGAGTCTCGAAGAAGCCGTCCTACAAAACACGAATAACAAACCCCAGTGGGGCACGATTCAGAGAGCTGGTGATGAAGGAGGTGACTTTATTTTTCTCCGCAAAGAAATGGGGCAACCAGCTCGCTCTGTAAGAAAAGCGCCGGCTCCATCTGTAAGAAAAGCGCCGGCTCCATCTGCAATGGGGCAGCTGGTATGCATATCAGACCTGGAAGGCTCACTGTATATCGATGGTTTGTTCGTAAAAACGATCAAGGCGGGCATCCCCTTTACAGCTAATTTGATACCCGGTCGCCATGTGATCACGCTCGAGACAGAGGGGTTTCAGCCTTTTAGGAAGATCGCGACCATCGTCTCTGGCCAGAGCGATGTAATTGAGATAGAAATGGATCCCGCGAAGGATGTTATACGGGAAACTAGAACAGAAAAAGCTCTTCCTCCAACCTTTACCAATGAGTTCGGTATGGAGTTCGTGCTCATCCAGCCG
>CAZGHT010000104.1:9700-17011 GCA_964525535.1 uncultured Rhodothermaceae bacterium | reverse complement strand
TCGTTTTGCCCGGACGGCTTTGAATGCGCTCAGATAGCTGAAAAACGGCTGCAAGTCCTATTTGTCTGAACGCGGTCGACTTGGATTTCCCCTGATTACCCAATACGAGATCTTGAGAGGACTTCTTGCAAGAGGAGCGATCATACCGGTAGCACGTTTCGATGTATGCTGTGCCCGAAGTAAGCCGCATTCACCATGAATAAAAGCTTCTCAATTCCTCTTGCTGCAGTTGAAGCACCTCCTCGGGCAACTCCTTATCCAACGCGTTATCCGAAAGATCGAGTTCTTTCAGGAATTGCAGACGCCCAAGCTCCTGTGGCACGCGCCCCGTTAGCTGGTTGCCCGAAAGATCCAACCACTGGAGACGATAATGCATGTCCCCCAGTTCAGGCGGAATGGCGCCGCTTAGCCGATTGTTGGATAGATCCAGGCTCGTGACCAGTTTGAGCCTGGCAAGCTCTGCCGGAATAGGCCCATCGAATCTATTATTCCCCAGGTTGATTTGTCTCAACTTCACGAGCTCCCCAATGGTAGGCGGAATCGGCCCGGTGAAGCCATTTCCGGAAAGCCGAAGGCGATATAATTCCTGGAGATTTTCCAGCCCCGGCGGAAAGGGTCCGATCAACTCGGGGTTGTCCTGGATGTAGAGACGCTCCAGAGACGTCAGCGAAGTCAACGATTCCGGAAGGGCGCCCTTCAAATTATTATCGCGGAGGTAAACGCGCGTTACTCGTCCGTTTGTTACCGTAATGCCCTCCCAGGTCTCAACAGGGCCGGCCAACCAGTTGGTATTTCTGGTCCATTGCGCTCCATCGGTCTGATGGTACAGGGTCACGAGCACCAGGGAATCAGCAGGAAGGACAGGCTCCGGCTCTTCGAACTCCTTCGTCGCAATACGGCGGTCCGAGTCCACCTGCAACGGTTCGCCATTAGAGGCGGCAGGATACCGATCAATGGTAGCCCCTTCTTCATTGACTATCTCGAATCGAAGGGAATCGCCATGAAGAATTCCAAGGATCACGTGCCTTTGAGAGGCGGCTTTAGCCAGGTACCACCTGGGATTTACGGCATCGAGCTCTCGCGAGTTGACCCCCCAGGCCCCATCCCCTAAATACAGAATTCCATTCTCGTGGTCGATGGCATTCTGGCGAAGCGGATAGGTCCTTTTATACGTGTGGTCGTGATGCTCGAAAGAAACATCCACCCCATATTCTTCAAACAAAGGGACCCAGTGCGTGCGAATCTCTTGAGAAACCGCCCCCTCGAAGGGCCGATGCGAGGGATAAGCGGGTACGTGATATGACGTAAACAGAAACGGGCGATCGGCACTGGCGGCAAGCGTTTGTTGGAGCCATTCCTTCTGAGTCCCTTCTATAGGATTCAGGTGTCCGGAATCGAGAATGATCCATGTGAGATAGTCTCCAAAATGTAATGCCCCGTATTCTGGCTGACCGGGGAAAGCCATCAGGGCATTGTAGTAGGGGGCATCACCCTCACGCAAGCCGTATTTTTTGCGGTAATAATCCAGAGGCAGCTCATCTGGTACGGAGGCTTCGCTCCAGATCTCGTGATTTCCGATAGCCATCATGATAGGGACGAGGCGGTTATCGTCCCGGGCAAACAGATCTTGAAACCCGTCGAACAGGCGAAACCATTTTGGATGGTTCACCGGCTCGCCATTACTATAGGCTAAATCTCCGCCTATCACGACGAAATCAGGATTCAATGAGTCTACTACACCGGTCATCTTTTCAAAGCCAGGGCCACCCACGTCCCCTCCTTCGATAAATCGAATGGGCCGCTCCGCAGTAGCCGGCATCGTTCTGAACCAGTACGTATCCCCCTCGGCGCCGACCCGAAATTCGTAGTCGGTACCGGCCTCCAGGCCGGTAAGCTCTGCGCGATGGACGGTTCGATCAGTAAAAGGAAACGGCCGGGTGTCGCTCGACTCTGTCCGCCATACACCTTCTCCTTTTTTCCTGTATTCCACAACCGGTAGATCTTCCGGGGCCAGCGTATGCCAATCGATGGTCATGGTGGACGTAGGATCCTGCTGCCACGTCAAAAAAATAGCCTCGGGCCCCAAAGGCTCTCCGGCCTGGCCCGTTGCGCATCCCTGATTCAATAACAAAAGAATCAGGACTACGAAGGGGGGATACGTGTTCGTAGTTGATTTCACTACACGAGGGGGTTAAGTACAGTATAGACGAATCATGTTGAGGATCTATGACAGGGTGCCCCGTCATAGATCCTCAAACGTGCATTCAGACAAATTCTTATTTGACCAACAGCATACGAATCGTTTTCGACTCACCGGAACCTACGCGCAGGCGAGCGAGAAACAGACCACTGGCCAGGTCCTCCGCATTAAAAGAAACGGCATGCGTACCGGCGGGATAGCTTGACTGTGTCAGCGTTCTTACTTTCCGGCCCATCGCATCGAACACATCCAGAGTTACCTCGTCTACGGACGACAATTCAAACGAGATCGTTGTTGTCGGGTTGAATGGATTCGGATAGTTCTGGAGCAGTTGGAAGCCCTGAGCAATTGCTACGTCCTCCTCATTGCTGACGGACGAAGCCTCCCAGGCTGCCAGTCTTTCCGGAAACCAGTTGAGATCACCGATCGGGAAACCGCCGGCAGCGCCCGTATAAGAGGCTGAGGTGATGTCGTAGCTGAAATCTCTCCAGTCATCGAGCAGTGAGCCGTCAATTCTGTTCTCCGGGTTGTCCCACAGCAAAGGACGGCCGTCGATATCTTCGGGAGTGAAGATGATATGCTCCATAAAATCGACGATGGTCTGAAAGTCAGGCCGATCGGCAAAATTGAATACGCTCTCCGGTTCATTGATGTTATCTCGCATCACCCAGACCCCCAGATCCATGAGCGCCTGCGCGGTCGAGTCTACAAATCGACGGTTGTACACGATGGAATCGGCTGCCGTATCAAAGATGTTCTGGATGCCCTCTCTGTACGGCCCTACCATCTGTCCATACTCGGGGTGCATCAATTCATCGGTAGGCCGCTCGAAGTTATTGTTGGCAACGAGGATGCTGCGTTCCATATCGGTCAACCCTTCGATCTCTTCGACGGATGTAACTTCGAAGACAGCGAGGTCTGGATTCACATCGGATCGATAGGGAACACCCCTGAAGCCCACGTTAGTGAACAGGTTGTTCGTAAATTCAACTTCGAGCGCCCGGCCAAAATCGAACGGAGATCCGACATCGACGAAGGTATTGTGATTGATCTTCACGTATTTCATAAATCCGCCGTCGCTGCGCAAGCCGTGCCCGGAGTGGTTGTAAAACGTGCTATTTTCGATGACGAGCGTATCGACATCATTTCCTCGCGTGTCTACGACGCGGCCATTAGAGCTTCCATCGTTCCGGCCGGCATTTCTGCCCATGCTGTTGGTGATATATACTTTGAGGCCCGAGTTGTCGAAACGGACCCAGGATTGTTCTTCGAACTGAAACCAGCAACGATCGATACGAACCACGGCGTTTTCAGCTGAAACCCGGATGGGGTTTTTCTCCAGCCCACCCTGATCGGTGATATGGTCGATGAAAAGCCCTCGTATCGTGAAGTCGCCGCGCGGCTGAAACAGCTTGGACGACGACCCGGTAAGGTCAACGGCCGGCCTGATAATAGGCGGATGCCCCTCACCTTCTTCGGCTTCGATATGGAGGTGATATCCGCTGTTTGAGAGGGTTCCATCCAGCCAGTATACGCCGTCTCTTTTCAGCATATAGATGGTATTTTCATCGACTCGCTCTCCGGTAGCCGTCGTATCTCCGTCGACAGCGATATTGAGGTTACCGACTTGCGCCGGGAAGTTGTCCGGCTCGACGGTCACGATACGCTGGGCAGCGGCGTGCCGGCCTCCGGCCAAACCACAGAGAACGATGGAGCAAACAATAAAGATACGCGACAGACGACGGCCGCCAACGCGTGTGCTTGTAGTCAAGGAATGTAACATAAGGATGTATTGTCGGGTTAGTGGGGAATGAAAGGGGAGATCGAACCGGCTCGTATCAATAGATACTCATCCGAAGGCCCGCTTCTACAGACCATGCGTAGTACTGCTGGTAGGTCGCGAATCGGTCAGAGAATTGGTTTGCCAGATCGGGTTCATTATTTATATTTTGCACATTGGTAAACACGCTGATACGCGGAGTAACCGCGTATTTGATGGCGCCGTCCCATCGCATGAAGGCTTCGGTAAAGCTATCCGTTTCTTGCCGCTCTCCGATTGCGTTCAGGGTTGCGCCCTGATACACCATCGAAATGCGCGTCGATACTTTCTTGAAGTCGTATCCGACCGACACATTCAGGACGTAGTCCGGCTGGTTGATCATAGGCCCGTCTCGAAACACTTCGACCCCTACGATGCCCTGCTCGGTGCGCTCCAGGAAGAACTGTGGATATTGCGTCTCCGACCAGATGCGGGCATAATTGACGTTGACTACGAGCCCGTTAAAGGGGACCGGAAGATGGATCAGGTTGCTTTGCCATTCGATTTCGAATCCTCGCACGGTAGTTTCCCGGGGGTTATTGACCACTTCGAACAAGTCGTATCCCCGGGTCGCCATGGGTAACCCCAGCGATTCCGGGTCCAGGACAACCGCCTTGCGGCTATAAATCAGTTGGTCAATCCTTTTATGGAATCCCCCCACACTGAAGAGCCCGATCCGGTTGCTGAAGGCCGTAAAGAACAGGTCTACGTTGGTAGCGGAAGCCGGCTTTAACCCGGGGGTCCCTCGCTTGACATTTCTGTTGTTGGCACTGATTTCTTCTCTGGGGAGTAACTCGGAAAAGTTGGGCCGCGATATCGTCTCTGTATAGGCCGCTCGCACGTCGAGCCAGTTCGTTGCCCGGTATCGGGCATGTACCATGGGAAAGAACATGCCGAATGTCTGGGTAGCAACCGTATCGGCAATGGAGCCCACATTTCGGTATGAACCGGTAATTTCTCCCCTTTTAGCAGTGTACCTGGAGTCCGTGTATTCATATCGCGCGCCGGGCAGAACGGCCAACCTATCGCCTATATTGAACTCCCCGTAGGCATATCCTGCGGTCACCCGTTCGATCGCATCCTGGTCATCAAAAACGATGGTCAATCGTTCGATATGCTGCTCCTCGTGTGTGCTCCAGAGATCTCGGATGGCTTGTTCATCGAGCCCAACCGGCATGGAATACGTTCCGTCGAGAAACTCGGACGCTTCAAACTCCTGATCCAGATAATTTTCAATGCTCAGGCGCCCCGTGTTTGTGAACACCCAATCCCGCTCCTCGTTGTTATAAATGAACGCCGCATCGCCACTTCGAATGGCCCACTCGTTGCCGGTTCGGAAGCGATCCTTCGAGGTGTATTTTCCGCCGAACTTAATCCGGCCCCCGAATTGATAACCAGCCTGAAAAGGCACGGTGACATCCAACATAGTGACGTAATCGATCTCTTTGTTTTCCGTATCCGTAAACGTCGATCCATCGAAATGGGTATCCTGCAGGTCGTTCGTGGCAGCATTCGGGATGAGCTCCGGCCCCCGGGTTTCGTCGAGCTCGGCCGCTATAAATGCCCCCAGTTCTTCGAATCCAACCGAATGGTCATAGGGCGTGGTTAATCGGGACAGGTTGCGAGACAGTTTCCACTCCACCGTGGAGCCGAACACCGAATGACTTCCGGAAAGCCGGCTGCTCAGGACGTCGGATTGGGACTCTACAATATTGAGGCGGTACTGTTGTGCAAACGTGTCAACGTTAAATACGCGGGACTGATTGGCGATATCTCGGTTCAATCGACTGGCAAAATTGTTCAAAACAATTTTTCCGTTGGGCAATCGTAGATCGAGTATCAGGCCGGCTCCCAGGCGTTCCCTCGTCTCTTCCCGGTCGGAGAGGCGAATGGACGTTACGCCGATCGGCGCAAATACCTCGCCCTCCCGGGGGTCCCTGAGCACCTGGTACGACCCGTTGAAGCTGTCCGAGCTCCGGTCGTTGCTCTCGAGATCCAACGACAACAGCGCGCCGATCTTCTGATTGAACAATCTCCTGCTGCCGTTCACAGATAGATTATAGGAGCCCAGGCCATTGATATGGTCATTGTATCCGGCACTCACACTGGCGCGAAGCGCGCTCCGATCCGGCACACCGGCGAACTTGAAGTTGACAGACCCGCCGATAGCATCGGCGTCCATATCGGGCAAGATCGCTTTGAACACCTCGATGCCCCATAACATTTCCGGCGAAATCATATTCAGATTGACCGCCCGGCCGTCCTGATCGGACGAAGGCAGCCGATCGCCATCGAGCGTTATGGAATTATACCGCGGAGCCAGACCGCGGATCGCAATGCGTTGCCCTTCCCCCGAATCCCTGATGACGGAAATGCCGGGCAGCCGGCCCACCGATTCCGCTGCGTTTGCATCCGGCAATTCCCTGATTTTCGTTTCGGAAACGACGTTTACGATCGAAGTAGACGATATCTGTTCGCGGATAGCTTGCGCCTGCCCTTCAGCCTGCGAATAGACGATGATGCCATCACCCTCATACACGTCAGGCTCCAGTTCGATCGATACCTCTATAGTGTCTCCCGCTATGATTTCTCGTTCGAATTCGTATGTTTTGTAGCCCAGGAAGCGAATGATAAACTGCTGTGCGCCGGCCGGGATCTTTCGAATAAGGAAGCGGCCGGCTTCGTCGGTGGCATCCCCCGTAGAAGTGCCTGCAAGCTGTACCGTAGCGCCAAATATGGGATTATTCGTGCTGCCGTCTACAACCGTTCCGCTTATGGCCCCGGTGTCCACGATCCTCCTCGAAGACGAATCGCAGGCCGAAGGGCAAATCAGATATCCCCCGTCATGCTGCCTCCACTTGTTTTCATCGCTAACTGCTATGGTAGCATTGTTTTGCCAGAACCAGACTCGAGCCCTTTCAGCCAGGGTTTGTAACAGGCCGGCCACCGAAACCGAGTCCCGATCGAACCTATACCGATGGGGTTGAGAATCGACAAGGTCGGATGTATAGATAAAGGAAAAGCGGGAATGCGCTTCGATATGCCGAAAAATGTCTTCGGTTGAAGCATCGCTAACGTGAATATCGATGTGGACGTTATGTATATTTTGAGCCCGCACATCGTCGGCAAACGTGAGCGGCGTGAATGCCAGCAGGGCGATCTGTAGCAGGAGTGAGGCAGAAGCGAACAACCTGATAGAGTACGAGCGGCCTACAGTGGTCTCTTCAGCCGGTTTGGAATCTATATGAGCGAGCATCCTGATTCTTGCGTAGGTTTCTTGTGTGGTGGGTTT
>CAZGHT010000104.1:0-9600 GCA_964525535.1 uncultured Rhodothermaceae bacterium | reverse complement strand
GTGCGACGTTTTTTGTGCGACGTTTTTTGTGCGACGTTTTTTGTGGGCGTGTAAACAGAGCCAGCTCTCAATCGCAGGAACCTCCCTGAACGAGGAGTCTCTCGCCCGAGAGTTCGTAGTCGAATTCGACCACAAAAGCCAGACTGGTCAGCAACTCGGTCAGTTCAACGTTATCGAAAGAGCCTCTAATCCTACAGGCGCCCTCAAACGGCTCCGTAATCGTAACCGACACTCCGTACCACCGCGAAATTCGATCGAATACCCCTTCTACCTGCAGGTCTTCGAAGACTAACTTTTCTCGTCTCCACGCTAATCGAGCCCCGATATCGGTGTTCTTTGTAAGGCCCCCTCCTCCGAATGCATACTGCCCTCGTTCACCAGGTCTGAGTTCGACAGATTTCGGATTAAAGAGACTCCTAACCGCGACCGCTACACGCCCTTCAATCACCGCTACATCGAGTTCTTCTAGTGCGGGTATATACCTGACGTTGAATGCCGTGCCGAGAACAGTGGTCGTGACGGTTCCCGTCTTGACGTGAAAGGGTCGTTCCCGATCGGTGGCGACCATAAAAAAGGCTTCCCCGTCCAGGTAAACCTCCCGTTCACCCGCTCCAAAGGTGTCCGGATACCGAAGTGTGCTGCTGGGGCTCAGTTCGACCCGGGTGCCGTCGCTCAGATCAATCCGGGTAATCGTTCTGCCCGGACTCGTCACCTCCTCGTAATTCCAGGAATTCATCACATCGCCAAAAACCAGATACAGCGAAACGGCAAACGCACATAAGACGACTATGACTGCGGCGACCCGCATCCACCGGGCAGCGGGGTGGAACAACAATACAGCCTCTTTCTGCCGGACCTGTTTCCAGATCTGAGCCTTCATCTGCTCCCGGGCGTGCGCTTTCTGGCTCTCATTCCAGGCAGACAGACCTTCCCCCTGCTCTACATGACGCTGGTAGTAGTCTTCGACCAGACGGCGCTCGTCAGGGGTGCAGGTCCCATCCAGATAGCGGTCCAGCAAATGGAGGAATTCTTTGTCGGTCATGGCTCCTGTTTATTAGCATGTCGCATGAAACAGAAGTATCACCTAAGCGGCCACCGCAATATATCTGGACTTAATGTTTCGATAACAAGGAGGAGTGGCGTGCCAAGACCTTACAGAAGGCCTCGAAACACGTAGATAAGCATCGATAACAACAGCCACGAAGCACTTTTTAAGTGCCGGCGAAGCTTCTTCAGCGCATTCGAAATGTGGTTTTCAACCGTGCGCACGGAGATGTCCAACCGGTTGGCGATTTCCCTGTTGCTCATGCGCTCAAAACGACTCATCTTGAAGACCACGCCGCATTTTTCAGGGAGGGCCTGGATACCTGCATCGAGTTCTGAGCGCAACTCATTCAGATGTACATCCTCTCGAGTCGTATCAACCGCCAGTTCCTGGCCGGCATCTGCCAGCTTCATCCGATACGCCTTTTCACGCCGGAGATGACTGATGACCCGGTATTTCAGCGCCGTATGCAGATAGGGCGAAACGCGCTCTATATTCAACGAATCTCTGTTTTTCCATAATGAGATGAACACCTCCTGGACCGCATCTTGTGCAGTGGAATCTCGTGCAGTGGATCCGTTATCGAGCACCCGAACGGCTTTATCGAGAAGTACGGACCAATACCGTTCATACAGTTCGGACAAGGCATGTTCATCACCCTTCCGAATCTTTGAGATCAGTACTTGATCAGAATCTGGGCGACGGTCATGAGGGCGCATGGCTCTTCGTCTAAGCAGTGGCAGGTTCAACAGGGTAGCGTACGCGGGGCAGTACAAGGTAATGGCCCGGTATTAATTGAGTGTTACTTTGTGCCGGGCTACAAATCATTGCAAAATGAAATGTTACCTCTACTCCTCCTCTCCCGAATATACCCCCTCCTCCCAACCGGGCAAGCCATCTGCCCATCGCCTTTCGGAAACAGTCTCCACCGGCATGGGGCCTGATCCACTGCTTCGCGGCAATCCGGATGGGGCGCCGGACGCCCCTTCAAGGACGAAGCCTGTCGTCAGACGGCCATCGACAAACTGGGCCTCAGCGCACGCGCCTACGACCGCATCCTGAAGGTGGCCCGTACCATGGGGTAGGAAGCGGGAGAAAGCTACGCGAGGGGTAAAATCATGACGCAGAGACTTTGACGCGATCCTTGCGTTGTATCGTGTACCGAACGCAAACGATTTCCTTCTGCAATAACGGCAGGCTCATTGGACGGCTCATTGGACTCCACACCCGTCGCTCTATTTCGCCGTTCATCGATTCACATCCAATAAACATCGAAGGATGTGGTAATATTGCCGTGTCAATTTGATCGTTCTCACTCGTTCAAACCTTTTATTCACGGAGAACCTTATGGAAACTCAACTCTTCGGCTTCAGCCTCGATTGGATACCCGGTGTGGCGGGCGGCGTCTGGATCGTACTCACGGTACTCATGGGGATCGCCTGCCGGCTCCTTCTCAGGGCGGGCAGTCCTTCGTCAAAGCGACACGCCAGGCTGGTCATTGGACTCATCGTATTTTGCTGGCTCTACCCCCTCTACACCCTCGGATTTCAGTTGATTCCAGGGTTTATCGGCAACATCCTCACGGTCCTGGCAGCCGCCTGGGTCGTTTTGACGATCCGTCAGAGCTCCAGATCCGCCGCGTTGTTGGTGTTGCCGGTGATCGTGTGGACCTCCGTGGCCACCGTGTACGTGGCGCAACTGCTTCTGTAACGGATGTTCCATTACCTGTCATTCACCCATCAAGGCGCCCTTATCTCCTCCACTGTTCCTCGACGTATCGCACCGGGATGTGCTCCTGCTCCAACCGATCGTTATGGTCGCGCAGATAGGTAAAGAGGGCCGCCTCCTCCCGGGTCAAACCGGGTAAAGATTCTGCGGGGCAAGGCTGGCCGTCGACGACGTACGACTTGTGGGACTCGTAGGTCGCCCGGTCCATGAGCCTGGATTGAGTATGTGAAAAGATCGAGCGGAGTTGCGAGAGGATCATGAAGCCCTGGGCGTCAAGATCGCCCCAGTACAGGAGAGCGGCGTCGTGGAGGCTCTCGTTCTGCGCGAGCACATGCACTTGAAATCCTTTCCCGAAAATAACGGCGTCTCCGCAGCCGGCCGGAAGGGTGAGGAACGTCATCAGGTTTTCGACGATCACGACCGTGAGCCCGTGAAATGACACCTGCTCGAACGCCGGGGCGGGAAGGGCCAGCTCATCGTACGGGAGCGCTACAGCGCGCCGGGCCGGCTCGGACAGCAGCCGAAAACGAATCAGAGGGTCCGCATCCCGCAGGCCGAAACGGAGGGTAAACCGAGACTGGCCGGTGTCGATGGCGTCCTCCGGCAAAATGGCATCCAGCAACTTCCTCAGAATCCCCGTGTGATGTTCGATAAATTTCGTGTGCACTTCAATGGGCAGCTCGCGGAGGTAACAGCCGGGACGAGGGTGACGCTGCATGTACCGGCACACCCGGATCAGATCCGGGTACACCTCCAGATAGGGCAGCATGTCCCGCGGTCGATCGGCCAGCCAGGGGAGCGCTTCAGGCAGGTGCTCACGAAGGTCGCTGAGCATGGCCTTGAATTGGTCGGCTTCTCGCTGTTTGCCGATGCCGGCCAGGTAATCTCGTTCGTCTTCGAAATAGATCCGGCTCGGGATAAACTGCTCGCCGTACCGGCGCGTGGCCTGGAGCGCCAGCTCAACGGTATAACCTCGTTTCTTCGCGGGCTTCGCCGCATTCAGCAATCGCGACCGCGACTGGTCGAACGCGTGGTAGTCGCCCTTCGGCCGAAGGGCGCCGAATCGGATCTCGAGCGGGAAAAAAGGCGCGCCGGTAACAAGAGCGGATAAATACGCCGAGTACGACCGTAAGGCTTTCTTCTCGATGTCTTCGGGATTGATCATACGCAGCAACGGGCTACATCAGGCCCTGGGCAACCAGCAACCGGGCTTTTTCTTCCATGTATTCGCTGATCGTCAGGTTACGTACCTGTGAATGATTGCCTTCGGCGTTGTTGGCGACGAAGTGACAGGCGGCTATGTAATCTTCAATCACGCGCGTGCTGCCCAGGGGCGAGACGACCAGGAGTTGCAGGCCGAGTTGCTCGAAGAGCTGCATGGCGTACCGGGCGTTGTCTTCGTCGATCTTGCTGAAGGCTTCGTCGATGACGACCAGCCGGAACGAATTCGCCTGTGCATGATGCTGGTCGAGGCCGAACTGATAAGCGATGGCCGAAGCAAGTATCGTATAAGCGAGCTTGGCTTTCTGGCCTCCCGATAGGCCAGAGGAATCGGTAATGTATTTGACTTCTTCATCAGACTCCAGCGATCGTTCGCTGACGCTGAAATCGAGCCAGTACCGAACGTCGGTCACCTTCCGGGTCCACCGGTCGTCCTCGTTGAGCCGGTCGATGAGCGCGTTGATCTTCCTGAACGTAGCTTCGTTGGATTCGAGGGTGTCCTGGCGCCCGTCGAACACGTCGCGCAACAAACGCTTGAACTCCCGGATCTCGACGTCGTGCGTGGGTTTTGCCTGGAGCTGGATGTACGTATGGTTCGAATACGAAATCGGGCGAAGCGAGGTATTGAGGACGACCACTTTTTCGTGGATCTCCTCCTCCTGGCGGAATAACGCGTGTTCGAAGAACGATATGTTCTCCAGGAGCTTGGTCTGCAGCAGTTCGCGGAACTTCTTTTCGTGCCGCGGCAGATCCTCCCGCTCGATGGTGTCCAGGAAACGCTGAAAATCGGGAAGACTCTCGGGGGTCGCATCGGCTTCCGTAACGTCGTATACGTGAATGTATTCCTTCATGGCCCCGACCAGCCTGGTCCCTCGCCGGTCTTTTTGTTCGAGGACGCGCCGGTGGCGATCGCTCAGCGATTTACGCACGCGGTGGCTCAGATCGGAAAGGGTGTCGAGATCCGGGGGAGCCGGCACCTCGGCTTCGATGACGGGGACGTACTGATCCAGCTCGTCGAGCGCATATACCGAAAGCGTCTCGCGACACTTCGCCTCTCTTTTCGTGAACCGCTCCTTCCTGTCCTTCAACAGGGTCTGTTCCGACTCGATTTCCTTCACCTTCTGCGACGCAAGGGTGACATCACCCCGTACCGTTTCCAGGTCGGCGCGGAGTTGTTTCAGTCGATCGGAGCTTGCCTCGAGCTGCCGCCTTTCGTCCTCGAGCGCCTGGATGCGCCGGACGATCGCATGCCAGTCGATCTCTGAATAATGATTAAATCGCTCTATCCGGGTTATGAGATCCCGTTTCTCCTGGAGCGATTGCAGCTCGGTGTCGATGCGGGTCCGCCTGCTGGTGAGCCTGCCACGTTGTTGCTCGAGATGTTCCAGCTGGGACTCGATGGCGCGAATCTTTTCTCGATTGTTCCACCCCAGGATATACCGGCTCGCGTCATCGACCCGGTATCGGTCGTTTTTCTCGTGCAGACTCCGGTTCTGTTTGATCAACCCGTTGGCCGTGAGTGCACGCCTCAGGTGCTTGAAGTCGTGGACGTCGCAACAGACGTGGTCGTACAACCGCACGAGCTCCGCGCTCAGCCAGCTGCGGTACGGGGTGTTCGGTTTGATTTCGAGTTTGTTGTAGAGGAGATCGGCATCCTCACTTCGAGGCGGCGGCGGGGTATGCCCTTCCGGCGCCCGTACATACACGATACGCCCCTTCAGATGTTCTTTGTTGACAAAGGCGTTCACCTGCTCGTAGTAGGATTCCGGCACGATGATACGAAGCGCATACGAGTGTAGAAGGCGTTCCGCCGCTCCTTTCCAGACGTCCTCTTCGTCCTTGACTTTCAGCAATTCACCGATAAACGGCAATGCCTCCGCATCCAGGTCGAGGGCGTCGAGGAGCTTTTGCCGGATTTCCAGATTCCGGGAGGGAATCTGGCTCTTACGCTGGCGCAACGAGGTCACCTCTTGCCGGCGCACCGCAATCTCCTGACTCAGGGATTCGATCTCGACGACCAACCGATCCCGCTCGGGATTGAGTTGCTGCAGCCTCTCCGTGACGGCGGTCTTCTCTTCGTTCCCCCGGGCGAGGACCTGTTCGAACGAAGGTTCGTCGTGCGGCATGGACCATGAAAGACGCTCCAGGGTCGATTCGAAGTCATCCCATTGTTTTCTGATCCGGTCGCGCTCCGAAGTACTCACTTCGATGTCTCGAGCGATCGTGCTGATCTGATGCCCTACCTGGTCGTTGCTGATGGCGACATCGATGCTCCTTTCTCGTGAGCGCAACCGGTCCAGTTCCTGAGTCGCCGCGTAGAGGGCGTGTTCGGTTGCGCCCTGCCTGTCGAGATTCTCCTTCAGCGCCGCGTCCAGCAGATCCAGCTCGCGGCGGGCAAAATAGCCGGGGATGGCTTCGAGCGCCTGCAGTACTTGAGCGGCTTCACCGGTCAACGCCTGATATTTCGCTCCCAGCTTGATGATGGGCCTCAGCCTGTCGCGTTGCTCTTTCGCCACGTTGATAGCGTGATACGTATGCGTCAAGTCCTCGAAGTGCCGGCGCAGCTCGTCGATGGTCTGGCCGATATCGGCCGCCTCGAGCATGTGATTCCTCACGAACGAGTTCAGATCCTTGATCGCCTTGATGCTTACCGTCTGGTTGAAGAGATCGAGCGCTTTTTTGGAGCGGAGCCCGAACGTGCGCCGAAATCGTTTGCTGTAGTCGTTGAACTGGTCGAACACCTCGGCCCCCTGTGCTGCCAGCGATCGTTTCAAAACGCTGATCCGGTCAAATCCGGAGAAGTGCGTCGCGATCGACAGGTGTCCCGGCCCCACGATATAGAGTTTTCTCAACTGGTCGCTCTGCGTGAAAAACAGCTGGGCCAGGACCACCTTCTCCCCGGTGCTCTCGTTGGTGAACGACGCAAGCAGGACCGAATAGTCCTCTTTGTCGCGCAAATAGCGGGTTTGATTTTGCTGCGACTCTTCGCTTTTGTATTTGCCGTAGGCCCCTCGCACGTACGAGCGTTCGTCGCGCTCTTTCTTACGGGACGCCCCGGAAGCCAGGTTATACCCTCGTTTGGTGTTAGGGACGAGCAGCGTGATCAGCGCATCGACGAGGGTCGATTTACCCGAGCCATTAGCGCCCGTGAGCAGAGACGTTCCGCCCGCCGGATCGATAGACCATACGGCGCCGTGAAACGTGCCCCAGTTATAAACTTCCAGCCTGTCGAGACGGAAGCCGGATCGGATTTCGCTATTCTGGAAGTCAATGAGCGCTTGCATGGTATTCCAGTTTATCTTTGATGGATTCGAGCATTTCGGCAGAAATCCTGGCTTTGAGGATTCTACGCACTTCATATACTTTTTGCTCGTCGCTCGACGACAGCGGGGTGAGAAATCCCATATCTCT
Organism: uncultured Rhodothermaceae bacterium; assembly: GCA_964525535.1. Classification (GTDB taxonomy): domain Bacteria; phylum Bacteroidota; class Rhodothermia; order Rhodothermales; family JAHQVL01; genus JAHQVL01. Next base: position 2,195 of record CAZGHT010000104.1, on the reverse strand, counting down.
GACGCGGTTGATTGCCCGGTCTATTTTTCCTGTGAGCCGGGTGTCGTCCGTCTGTGCCGCCAAAAAGGGGCGCATGGCTTCGTGCAGATCCTCATGGGTTACGACGAGCCGGGGCGAGCTGGTATCCCCCGTGTCGTGCTGGAGCAGCCGCTCCCGGAGCAGCACGCAGAGCAGGGTCGTGGGGTAGTTTAACGGGTGCCGGTGTGTGAGCCGCGGCAGGGACGCTTCCTCGGCATCCCGTTCCTGTTGGAGAAAGGCATACCCCTCACCTTCATTGATGTGCACGTGCACACCTATCGTCGAAAAGTAGGCGCCGATCTCTTTCCGGTGCCGTAGCAGTAGCGTCCAGGTGGATTCATCGTCGTAGTCGACCACGCCCTGCAACAGGCGAATCAGGGCCGGCGCGAATGAGGGATACCTGGAATCTGGGGATAATTCGGGTGCAGACATAATTCAACGGGTAAAAATGATGCGAGGCAGAGAGATCCGGCGCGGGGGCCGGTTCGGCGTCTTGACCGTAATCGTTTCCCGGGTAAGGTCGTCGATGGCATGTTTGTGCGTATCCGAGGCGATCGCCATATAGGTAATCACTTCCGAGAGGCCGCGCTCGATAGGAAACTGCTCGATGACGTCCTGCAGGGTCGCCTGGGTGCGGTACACCAGGACCTCCTCGATGTGATGTTCGAGCTGGCCTCGTTCGACCGCGAAGAGGTCGAAGAGTTCGGTGACGTCGATGTGTTCCAGGGCCTCTTCGTCGATCTCGAGCGGCTGGTTCTCGAAGCTGGGTCGTTCGGGGGGGCGCCAGAGCGGGCGCTCCATGTCCATCGTTACGACCGGGCGGCCCTCCACCTCGAAGAAATCGCGATCGGCCGGGGGGTGTTGCTTCACCTCGAGCGCGCACTTTTTGATCTCGTCAACCAGTTCGAACACCCGTCGGTTTTCTCGGAGTTGCGCTTCTTCGAGCATGCGCCGCAGCTGTTGCGCCAGGCGATGATTCGACTGCACGATGCGTATTCCGGCTTCGCTCAGGTGTTGAATCATGTAGCGGAGCATCGAACTGTTTCGGACGTCGCCGGCGAGATCGGGAAGCGCAAAGACCCGTTCCAGAAGGCCGCGGAGCTCCTGTTTCCGGGTCGGGGAGATGAGAAACTGCCAGAATGCATCGAAGCTGCGCCCCTGGTCCGATTCCGCCAGCGTTTTGTCGGCATCGATCACGTATCCCACAATATCCCCTTTTGTGGCCTCTTCGACGAGACGCTGTTCCTGCACGCTGCGTGTGATATCGCGGAAGTTGGCCTCTACTTCCCGGAAATCGGCCAGCAGCCGGCGCGCCTCTTCGCTCGCCTTGTAGAACCGCTCTCGGATCTGGGTGGAGTTGAAGCGATCGACGCGCCCCGTTTCTTCGATGAGCTCGATCTTGCGCTCGAGATCCTCCTTCTGCCGCCTGAGCTGATCGAGGCGTACGTCCGCATCCTCGGTGCTTTCGTTGACAATTTCACTGAGCAATCCGACAATTTGCAGGAATCGGGATTCCGTGCCGATAAACGCCGATTTGTTCAGATCCTCGATCCACTGGAGCGCGCGTTCCGTATCCGGCGTGAGTTCGTACACCGGCTCATCGCTGCCGGCTTCGTAGTATTTGCGAAGAAACTGGTGCTGATCGCTGCACCAGTCGCTGAGATATTTACGCGGGCTGGCTTTGTAGCTGTCGGGGTAATGCGAGCGGAGCACATCCAGCTCGGCTTCGAGGTGATCGACCAGCTCGTTCTGGGGCACCGTGACGCGCGGCTTCTTCTTGAACCGATCGTACAAAAAGCTCAAAATGAGCGGAGCGTTTGCACTACGCAGCAGTCGCAGCGTGGCATTCGTGTCGAGGTGCTTTTTTACATCGTCGTGGTTCATGACCTACCGCAAGGTACGGGTGTTGAGACAACATAACCGTTTTGAACATAACCGTTTTGAAACAAAGAAAGCGGCATGCTTTCGTGCTCAGTGTCGGTAATGTACAAACGGCCGGTGACATCCTTGTGTCACCGGCCGTAGAATACGTCTCGTTTATGTGCGATGAATCCATTGACGACATGTTGACCTGTCTGAGCAGCCGGCAGGATTGGCTCGAGTAGTATCGCTTTGACGCTGCCCTCTACTTCTTCGCCATCTTCACTACCCTGCTGCCGCTTCCCGTGGTCGCCCGC
>CAZGHT010000103.1:0-17271 GCA_964525535.1 uncultured Rhodothermaceae bacterium | reverse complement strand
TATCGGCCTTTGCGTCTTTGGCCTTTTCAGGCGCCTTGGGCGCGTCCGGCTTATCCGGTTCTGCGACCGGCAACGGGGCCGGTGCGGGCTCCGTCTTGGCCGTAGACGACTTCTTCTTCGTCGTCCCGTTGGCAGATACTTCGTTGATCAGCAGCTGCGTGTAGCGTTGACGATGGCCGCGTTTGACTTTAAACCGCTTGCGACGCTTCTTCTTGAACACCAGTACCTTATCGGCCTTGACGTGCCCCAGGACCGTCGCCTGTACACTCGCCCCTTTGACGGTGGGTGTTCCTACCAGTATCGTATCTTCGTCTGAGACGAGAAGAACCGTATCGATGGTTACAGAGGCGTCAACGTCTTCGTTGAGTAGAGGTACGTAGACTTTCTCGTCTTTTCTTACTTTGTATTGCTTGTCGGCAACTTCGATGATAGCGTACATTCGATCTCTTCTTTGGGGCGCGGGGTTGGCTACCGGCGCGAGAGTGAAATTCATTATATTCGCCCTTATAAGCACCACTCTGATCCGTGTTTCCACAAATGATGAATACGACAATCACAGTACCCGGCCTGGATAAGGCGGTCGATGCCCCTCGTTTGTTTTGTATCGGGCGGAATTATGCCGCCCACGCGGCTGAAATGCAAAGCCCGATGCCGGAACGGCCGATGGTTTTTTTGAAGCCCTCTACCGCTCTCGTACGAAGCGGGGGGCAGGTGGAGCTTCCCGTGCAATCGAAGGAGGTCCATCACGAAGTCGAACTGGTTGCCGTCATGGGACGGGAGGGGCGTTACCTGACGGCCGCGGAAGCGGCGTCCTGCGTCGCCGGATACGCCGTAGGGCTCGATATGACGGCGCGCGACCTGCAGGCAGAAGCCAAGAAAAAAGGGCATCCCTGGTCTGTCGCTAAAGGGTTCGATACGTTCGCGCCGCTCGGAGAGATCGTTGCGGCCGGCGAGATCCCTGATCCTCAGGACTGTGTTATTTCATTGCGCGTCAACGGGGAAATCAGGCAGCAAGGGTCTACACGCGACATGCATGTCCCCGTCTATGAGCTTGTCGCATACTGCTCGAGCCTGTTCACCCTGTTGCCGGGCGACCTGATCTATACGGGCACCCCCGAAGGCGTAGGTCCCGTCCGGGCCGGAGATAAGCTTGAAGCGTCGATTACCGGCCTGCCGGACCTGGTCGTTTCCGTCGTGGATGCGGCGGGGCCGAATTAGACGGCTCTGCCTGCATGCTTTTTCAGACGGAGCCTAAGGCGTGTGGACATTTAGCGCTGGCCGCCGCTAAATGTCCACGCGCCCTAATCGCTGAAAAAAGGGGCATACAGCCGGGTGATCAGCTCTTTGTCCGACTGCCTCGGCTGTATGCAGTCGATAGAGCCGTTCATGCGGATCATGACCTCGGCCGGCAGCGGGCGCAGGTTATATACCGAGGCCATCGACATCCCGTAGGCCCCCGTATCGAGAATAGCCAGAATATCCCCCTCGCGAATCTCCTGGATGGCGCGGTTTCTTGCAAAGATATCGCCCGACTCGCAGATATTGCCGACGACGTCATAGTCGGACCGATGTGCGCCGGCATTCGAAAGGTTGTAGATCTCGTGGTAGGCTTCGTAGAAGGCGGGCCGGACGAGCTGGCTCATGCCGGAGTCGGTGCCGGCGAAGATCCGGCCGTTAGCTTCTTTGATGGTGTTCGTGCGAACCAGCAACACGCCGGCTTCGGCCACCAGGAAACGCCCGGGTTCGAACCAGTACGTCCATTCTGTCGAGCGCTGGCCGTTCTCTCGATCTCGGAGGAGGGCGACGATCGTCGACTGAAAATTCTCGAAGTCGATGGCCGTAGCATCCGGATGGTAAGGGATATTGAAGCCGCCGCCGATATTGAGGAACTCGAGGTCGGGAAAACGGGTTGCGGCGTCCAGCAGGATGTGAATGGCTTCTCCCAGCACCTGCATGGAAGAGATGCCGCTGCCGATATGCTGGTGGAGCCCGATGATGCGGAGCCCATATCGGTTCGAGAGGGCCAGTACGGGGTCGAGATCCTGCACGGGGATGCCGAATTTAGTCGATTTACCGGCTGTGACCACGTGGTGGTGATGCCCGGAGCCGATCTGAGGGTTCACCCGGACGCAGACCGCCGAACCGGGATAAGCTTTACCGTACCGCTCCAGTCGGGACAATTCCCCGAGATTGAGAAGCACCCCTGCGTTGTGGATGAGGTGCATTTCTTCGTCCGTGATGTTGTTGGCCGTGTACAGGATCTCATCCGGCGAGAAGCCGACGGCGCGAGCCAGGTGCAATTCACCGGGCGAGACGGCGTCGATGCCGAACCCTTCCGAGCGGATAATTTGAAGCAAGGCCGGATGCGAATTTGCCTTCATGGCGTACAGCAGCCGCGTTTTGATCCCCCGGAGATGGGTCTTCAAGGTGTTGCACTGGCGTCGTATGATCTGCTCATCGTAGACGTAGGTAGGGGTCCCGTAGCGATCCGCGACATCGCGGAGGATTTCGGTACGGAACGGGACTTTGTAGGATAGTGGGCGCAACGTATCAACCGATCGTTAGGGTCACGAGCTGAACCTGTCGGACGGCGCCGGATGCGCCCTTGACGGCAGGTTCAGTCTATAAATACCAGATGTTACGCGCCGGATGCGCATCCGCCGCGTAACATCACTACATACGATACATACAGGCGGTACATGCCGGAAGCGCCATCGCGCTGCCGTGCATTTCAGGTAGAACATAACGAACGAAGCACGTGCAGGGTTCGATCGATATCGGAGCGGGACACGTCGAGGTGGGTGACGGCGCGAATCGTTCGGGGCCCCGTAGGAACCATCCATATGCCTTCTTCTTCGAGTGAACGCAACACTTCGGCGGTCGTTCGTTCGCCTTCGAGGTCGAAATATACGATGTTTGTCCTGACGTTCTCGGGGTCGACGTTGATAAGGGGCAGTTCGGCGAGCCCCCGGGCCAGCTGTTTAGCGTGGGTATGGTCGTCGGCAAGGCGGTCGCGGTGGTGCTCGAGGGCAAACAAGCCGGCGGCGGCCAGGATGCCTACCTGGCGCATACCGCCGCCGAGGCGTTTTCTGAAGTGGTGCGCTTTCTCGATGTGGCGGGCGGAGCCGGCCAGCAGGGAGCCCACCGGAGCGCCGAGCCCCTTGGACAGGCACACCGACACCGTATCGAAGAGGTCGGCAAAGGCCCGGACGCCAGTATCGAGCGCCACGGCGGCGTTCCAGAGCCTGGCGCCATCGAGATGAACGGGCAAGCCGTGTTTCCCGGCGACCCGGGTGACCTGTTCCAGTTGAGCGACCGTCTGTGGAACGCCGCCGGCCAGATTATGCGTATTTTCCAGGCATATGAGGCTCGTCGCCGGCTGGCCGTAATGGCCTGCGCGAAGCGCTGCCTCCACGTCGTCAGCGTTGAGAATGCCGTCGCTGCCGTCGACGGGGTGGGGTTGCACGCCGGCGAGCCAGGCGGCGGACCCCCCTTCGTAGTTGAAGATGTGGCAGCCCCGCTCCATGACGACCTCGGTCCCTGGAACGGTGTGCACCAGAAGGCCGATCTGGTTGGCCATGACGCCCGATGGAACGAATAGAGCGGCCTCCTTACCCAGCAGCTCGGCTACATACTCCTGAAGCCGCAACACAGTAACGTCTTCACCGAATACATCGTCACCAACCTCGGCCTCGTACATAGCCCTGCGCATGTCGGCGCCGGGACGCGTGACCGTGTCGCTGCGGAGGTCGATCATGTATGGGGTCTCCAACTCATTGCGCGCAGGGCGAGATACGCGTTCGGGCTGTTATCGGCTGATCTCGAGCACTTCCAGCGAAATGGTGCCCGAAGGGACTGTGATTTCGGAGACTTCCCCTACCGATTTACCGAGGAGGCCTTTTCCGATCGGGCTGAGGATGGAAATTTTGCCCTTCATGATGTCGGCCTCTTCCGCAGAAACGAGCGTATACGTCTGCTCCGAGTTGGTTTTCAGGTTCTTCACGCGCACGGTAGACAGGATATAGGCCTTGCTCGTATCAATCTTGCTGTCATCGACGAGGCGCGCTTCGCTAATCGTCGTTTCCATTTTGGCGATGCGCGCTTCGAGCAATCCTTGAGCCTCTTTCGCCGCGTCGTATTCAGCATTTTCTGAGAGGTCTCCCTGGGCCCGAGCGTCTGCAATCGCCTGAGAAATGCGTGGACGCTCTACGGATTTCATGTGATACAGTTCGTCCTTCAGCTTCTGGAGTCCTTCGCTCGTCAGGTAGGTAACTTTGTTCTCCGCCATGTAAAAGATCAGTCTAGTTTTGCGGTTTCGCGGTGACTGGAACTAAACTTGTCAAATAAAAAGAGCGCCACGACCTGGTTCAGGTTGCGGCGGCAGGGGGTAATCATAAAACCCCAAAGTGAATAAGTTGCTTTTTGACGCCGCAAAGCGTGAAAATGATCCCAAAAAACCGATATGCTTATTCCATCGACAGGCTGGAGCAGATCGGGGACGTCGTGGTTACCAGCTGATGGAGCCGTCGTCCGGCGTGCCTCCAGGCAACCAGGGGGCGGGTTCCAGTACACGCCGGGCCATCCAGAATCGATGGCGCCAGTACGGGGCCTTCAGCGAAGAAATGGTTACGCCCTCACTTTTGGACGCGTGCAAAAATTCGTTATTACCTACGAAGATGCCGACGTGCCTTGTGCGGGCATCGATGCGATAGAATACGAGGTCCCCCGGTTGCAGGCGCGAGGCAGCGATACGCCGGCCCAGCTTCGACTGGCCCCGCGTCGTTCGAGGCAGTTCTGTATTCAATAATTCCCGGTACAGCGTCTGCACCAGCGCCGAGCAATCGATGCCGTCCCGGGACGTCCCTCCCCATTCATGGGGCGTACCGGCCCAACCTTCGGGCTGTGCACGGAGCGATCGTTCGAGCGAGGCGGCAGAGAGGAATCCACCCGCCGAATCGGCATGTACATCCATCGAATCCGGGGGAACCGGTGGGTTGGAAGCGGGGAAGGGGGCGGCTACGACGGGCGCCGGCCACGTCGCGGGTTGCGAGATGGTACAGCCGGAAAGCATCAGAAGCGCGATCGAGCCGGTGCATACATATCTACACAACCGTCTGTATGGAATCGTAGTCACGAAATGCTGCATGAGGATGGGCCGCTATGATGGGCTGGTCTTGAAAAAAAGAGAAGAATCTGGTTTTTTGAATACAAAAGGCGCGGTGCACGTAATATCAGATGTTACGCGCCGGATGCGCATTCGTGCTGCCAGAGCGGCTTTGCACGGTTGCAAAGCCGCGTCAACCAGGCTGCTGTGCACAGTTCGCGTAACATCACTGTATAACGGATGTTACGCATCTGTGCGTAATCGTTTTGCCCGTACGGCTTTGAATGCGCTCAGGTAGGTAAAAAACGGCTGCAAGGCAGTCATTCAAAGCCGGCAAAACAGGGTGCTGTGCACAACCTGCGTACCATCACTTAATAACGGATGGTACGCATCTGTGCGTTATGGCTTTGCCCGGACGGCTTTGAATGCGCGCCTATAGCTAAAAAACGGCTGCAAGGCAGTCATTCAAAGCCGGCAAAACGGGGTGCTGTGCACAACCTGCGTAACATCTTATGTGTTTGTACTTAAGCCCAAAACACGGGTAAAACACAGGGGGACTCGGTATCCCGGGTAACCCTGCCACAGGCCCTGATATCCCGCAGGGGGCTTCTCGTTTCGTAAACGTAGAACATTGAAGCAAAGATTATGAAATCCAACTTATCCGATTCTGCCTATATTGCCATCGCTTTTGCTACCGGTTTCGTCGCCGGCATCCTGTACGCCCCACACTCCGGAGATGTTACGCGCAAGCGCATTACGGAGCAGGCCGGCGAACGCCTACGGGCTGCCGAGAAACAACTGGAAGCCGTAGAGGAACAGCTGGCTGAAGTGAACGCCTCGATTCAGGAGAAGGGAAAAGCGTTGGGAGGGAAGGTCCGCAAGGCAGCTCAGGACATGGTCGATCAATATATGCCTGATCTGTCCGGCGGCTCCTCCGAGTGGAGCGAGGACGGCGAGGACGATGTCGTGCGGGACCTCCGCAATATGACGAGAAAATAGCGCCGGCAACGTAAAGCCGTCAACGTAGAGCGGGCAACGTAGCGCGGGCAGCATAGCAAAAGCGGCCCTCGCCCGCTCCTCTACATTGGATCAAGAGCCTCCCTTTTTCGTTCTAGAGGTACGCCGGCGATGTGCCGGTTACTACCCGCTTTTTTGCCACAAGAACGTTTCAAATACATGCCATATCCTGAGCCTCTAGTTCGCCCAATGCGAGAAGAATTGACCCGTCTGGGTGTAGACCAGCTTCTCGATGCATCTGCTGTGGATGATGCCTTCGAGGTTGCAGAAGCCGAAACCATGCTCCTCATCGTAAACTCGGTATGCGGATGTGCTGCAGCCAATGCTCGGCCTGCCGTTGCTCTGGCCATGCAGTCTCCCGTGCAGCCGGATCGCTACGTAACCGTGTTCGCAGGTCAAGATATGGAAGCGACAGCGCGCGCTCGCGAATACCTGCGCGGCATCCCTCCTTCTTCGCCCTTCATGGCGCTCATCAAAGACGGGGATCCCGTATTTGTGCTCGAAAGACGCCATATCGAAGGCCGGAGCGCCAGCGCAATCGCGATGGATCTCGTGCAGGCCTACCAGAAATACTCAGGCGCTGCTGCGCAGCCCGAAGGCGAACCGGAACGCCCGAGCGATAATGAGGTGCAGAGTGAGGCGCAAAACGCCGCAAACGGGCTGCCGCCTACGTTTCGCTCTATCAAATAGCGGTGTTGAGTAGCGGTGCCCCGGCCTGATTTTCTTCTTTAGCGCTCTTGCGCAGCTGTGCTCTCGTGTATCGCCCTGTGCGCCTCCGGCGTGTACCAGTTGCTCCTGGCCTGAATCGGCTCAGCGAGGCTTCCTGCTCAGAAGGCGTATCCCTAGACCCAGGAAGGCGGCTCCGCCTAGGGCGAACGCCAGCGTGGTGAGCCATGCGTGTCCGAGCCGGGCGATGAAGCCCAGCGCTACGAGAAATGGCGCTGCGAGGGCAAGATAGGTCAGATAATCGGCGAGAAATCGTCGGATCGGCACCTTCCCCAGCCAGCATATGGCTGTGAGTTGAATGACCCGTGCCGCACACCCCCCGACGCACAGGTATAGGAGACAGGTTATCAATTCACCGGTGATTCCGCCGGCGATCAAGGCAGCGGTCTGGATGACGAACATCACGATGCTCGTAAACAGGTCCAGGCGCTGTTTTTCGAGGATGTCGAACACCCGGGTCAACGGCGCTGCGAGGCTCGATAGAAAGATCCACGGCGTGATCCAGCGAGCGTATTCGCCGGCGACAACCCATTGATCGCCCAGGATGAAGGCGAATACGTGCGGCCCTGCTATGATCATCCCGAGCGTCGGAAAGAGGCCAATCATGATCAGGCGCCGGTGAACGCGCACGATCATCTCGGAAAGGCGATTCAACCGGTGCGCCTCTGTGCCTTCGACGAAAAATACCTGGGCGATCGAGTTTCCGAACAGGCTGAGTGGAATGGCGAAGAGAAACCACGCCCGGTCGAAATGCCCGACGGCGGCCTCGTCGAAGAAGTACAGGAGCAGTAAAAAGGGGAGACGCGTATTGAGGGCGATCAGGAACGTCGAAGGCATCGAATACCGAGGGAATCCCTTGAATCGTTTCATCGCATGCCACATCGCCTTCCGGTCGAATGCGTGCAGAAACGTGCGGTTGCCCGGGCGGAGAATCTTGGCCGTGTACCAGACGGCCGTCGTCAGCTGGCCGGCGAGATAACCCACGAACAGGCCCAGAGGAGCCCCGCTGATGCGCCCGATACCGATTCGAAGGGCCGCGTTGACGCCGGATTGTGCGATCAGCCCGTTTGAAACAGTGGCGTATTTTTTCTGGCGCGACAACCACAGCTCGCCGAGCTTTGCATAACGAACGGCAATGAGCATGGGAGGAAGCCACAACAACCAGGCGTACAGCTCCGGACGGGCAAAACCGGGATAGATCCATGGAGCGAGATAGATCAACAAGACGCTCAGTATGGACGCGCCTGCAACGAGGCAGAGGCTCAGGCCGAGGATAGGCAAGGCGTCCTCGTCCCGGTCTGGAATCATGAGGGCGTCTTCGTAGCGGAGGGAGGCGAGCGGTATCAATATCGTCAAGATCGACTGAAGAGCGCTGAACACACCAAAAGATTCCGGCGGATAGAGGCGAGTCAGGACGGGCTGGGCGGCAAAGGAGACGGCCATAGCCAGCGTGGTGCCCGACAGGAGGGTCATGACCGAGCGGTCAAATCCTTTCGAGGGGGTGACATGTCGAATGAAGCGACCAAAACCCTTCATATAACTTCCTCGCTCACGGGTGGGGGATCAACGCGTAGAGATATTCACCGTCCCGGGCATGAACCGGCGCGAAGAGTGAATCCGCCGGCGCGGTCCAGGGGGTGGTCCGGAGAACATAGTCGAACGGGTATACCTGAGCCAGATTATACAACGTCTCTGGGGAAAGTGACAGAAAGGCGCTGTCCAGCCGGGCCTGCAAATACGGATCCGATCGAGCCGGCAAGGGCACCGGGGCCAGCGTGAGCAGGCGTTCGAACCAGATTACCATGTCCTCGTCCCGATAGGGGAAGGCTTTGTGGTTCACTACGATGCCTCGTTGGGCGTGGCTCCTGAAGTCTGAACGAGACGGCGGCACGGCGAATACGGCCTCGCCGGGCGTATGCGCCTGTATCCACGAGGTCATTTCGTACGCCGGCGCCGAGGAACGAGAAAGAGGATAGATCGTTGAGGCGATCCGATCCGGCTGCCAGGCCCCTATCGCCAGGCTTACGAGGGCGAGCACGCCGAGGATGCGCCCCGGATAATCGAACAAAGTCCCTTCGAGCCGTTGACGCATGCTGGCTGGGATGAGCCCGATCACAGCGGTACACAGGAGGATCAGGAAGAGGAATTTGGCCGTCACCGTCGTCTTGAACAGTTGCAGCTTGGCCACGAACAGCTGTTGGCGCCATTCCGTACCCAGGTAGGAAATCGCGCACACTACAGCGATAACGCTCGACACGGTCAGCACAAAAATCGAAGCAGGCCGCATCCTGGTTCGCAGTCCCCAGAGAGCTGCACAGAGCCCCGGGACGAGTATCGCTGCAAACCGCACCACACGAGACGCCGGAAAGGAATGAAACAGGTAGTGGTGCGGGTTGCGAAACGAAGCCATTATATAAAACAAATCATGCGGGGCATGGCCGTCCGGCATCGAGGCGCCGAAGAGCTGCTGGTACAGGAGCGGACCCAGTGCAGGGAACGAGCACAGCACGAAGACTATGGAAAACACCGCCGTCTTTCGAAGACCCCGTGCCAGGGGGTGTGCATAAACGAACGGCCCTGCGACGAGGTAGGCGCCGATCAAAAGAGCGGTCTGGAGTCCTACGAGGCCCTGGAACCAGGTGGCGAGGCCGACAAGGACGGCCGAACCGGCCGGCCGGTCCTGCACGAGCAGCACCCATGACCAGACGGCCAGGGCCCAGGCGACCATGCTGGGAACGAGCATGCTGTGCGCCAGGTCGTTTCCGCCGAGCGTCCAGAATGGCGTCAACACCAGGGCGCCGCCTACGCAGGCGATCGCTGAGAGCCGGTCGGCAGAGAGCGCGTACGCCAGTGCATAAAGGCCCGCTGCGATGCCGAACCAGCTCAGTGCATACACAAGGGTCGTCGCGTAAAATGGGGGCATGACCGCGGATAACCCGAAGAGAAGATAAACAAAGCAGGTTCGTATGTTGAAGGAGGCCGCCTGGGATTGAACGAACCAGTCGTTGGCGAATAATTCCGGGTTTTGCAGATGCGCCAGGTAAGGGAGGAACTCGTCCTGGTCGCTAGCGCCGTACCCATAGCCGAATCGGAAGAGGTAAAGGACAAAAACGCAAAGGATCAAATGGACAGGTATCGGGACGGGGCGATGCGAGGGATTCAAAGCGGGATTCATGGACGACTTCAGAAGATCCGGGGGGTGGGCCACGCCTTCTTCAGGGCGCTCAACGTGGAAAGGATACGGTTGGAGCTGCGCGACGTCGCGTAATAGGGCGCCAGGGACGGACCGAAACGGCGCTTGAATTCAGCGATATGTTGCGTATTTGCGCCGACAAAGTCAAACAACCGGATGCCCTGTGCCTGGAGCACCGGCAACACGTGGCCGATCAAAACCGTCATGGCCGGCCCGGGAACGCTGCCGGCAAGCCAGTAATAGGCGGTGCGGGTATCGTGTAATACGGCCAGGGCCGCCGTCGGCGCCTCGCCGCCCGAGGGCGTGGCCGTAAATATTCGGAGCGCATCGTGATGGAGCAGGTAGTCCAGAAAATGGGTCAAATGATCGGCCTGGACGGGGAAGGGGCGTCCGTGCCGGTCGTAGCTGTGCCGGGCGAGGTGTATCACCCGGTCTGCGGCAGACGCGTTTTCCGTGACGTCGTACTGGTCGGCGTGTTTGCGGAAGGTGCGCCGCGTGCCGGTCGACCACCGGGCCGTCAGGTCGTCCTCCTGTGCGAGGTCGATATGAAAGGTATACAGCGGCGTGACGTCCCAGTGGTTCCATCGGAAGAACCGAACGTCCTGCAGCATCGGGTGATGGTGCAGGAGGAGGCGGTCGTAAACGGATTCCAGCCTGGCAAGCAGCAACCGGTACGGGACGAGCGCCTCGGCGGTGGTTGCGCCGAGCTCCCTGGTGGTCGTGAGCATCGATGTGAAAGGGGTGAGCGGAGGCACGAGGGCGACCTGGAACGGGCCTCGCTGCCGGGAAAAGACGAGGAGGCCGGCGCGGTCGTCGCCCTTCTGGGAAACGAGGAACAAACGAGCCTGGTAGCCTAGCGTTCGGGCGAGGCCCCGCGCGTACATCGAAGATGAAAACACGGAATATTGAGGAGACGAGCTGCAGAGGGCGCTCCATCGATCGAGCAGTTCTGTAGTGTCGAGAGATCCCCCGGATACCTGGCATGCATCGGTATGCGCGGACGAATCCACGTCAGAGAATGAACTGGCTTAGGTCTCTGTTTTCTGCGACCGACCCGAGGCGGTCCTGCACGCGTTCGGCGTCGATCGTGACCGAGTCGGCTTCGACGTTGTCGGGCACTTCGAAGAGGATGTCTTCGAGCAGGGTGGTCAGTATGGTATGCAGGCGGCGTGCGCCGATATTTTCTATCTCGGCGTTGACCTGCGCGGCGATGCGGGCAATTTCTTTGACCGCATCGTCTTCGAATTCGATGGTCACGCCCTCCGCGTGCAGCAGGGCGGCGTACTGCTTGAGCAACGCATTTTTGGGGATCGTGAGAATCTTGTAGAAGTCTTCTTCCGTGAGGTTGTTCAGCTCGACCCGGATCGGGAAACGGCCCTGGAGCTCCGGAATGAGGTCGCTCGGTTTAGCGATATGGAAAGCCCCGCTGGCAACGAAAAGGATGTGATCCGTGCGGACCATACCGTATTTTGTCATGACGTTGGAGCCCTCGACGATGGGGAGCAGGTCCCGCTGGACGCCCTCGCGAGATACGTCAGCCCCGCCTTTCTGGGATTTGGCCGCTACTTTGTCGATCTCGTCGATAAAGACGATGCCGGCTTGCTCCACGCGATCGAGCGCCTCTTTGGTCACCTTGTCCATGTCGATGAGCTTGTGCGCTTCCTCCTGCGTGAGGATGTCGCGGGCCTCGGAGATCGGCATGCGGCGTTTTTTGCGTTTTTTGCCGCCCAGGTTGCCGAACAGCTCCTGGATGTTCATGCCCATCTCCTCGATGCCCATCGGCCCGAACACCTGCATGACGGGCATCTGATCCTGAGCCACCTCGATTTCGACTTCGCGGTCGTCCAGGTCGCCATTTTTTAATTTGCCCCGGAATTTCTGGCGCGTTCGCTCGCGCATTTCTGCTTCGCTGGACGGCTCTCCGTTGTCGTCTTCGACCGACTCGGGCTTCATGACGAACCCCGGTCCGGTGACGAGGTCGTGGCCGTTGCTCTTTACGGGAGGGATCAGGATGTCGAGGATGCGTTCTTCGGCGAGTTCGACCGCCCGTTCCTGGACGCCCTCAGTGAATTCCTCCCGCACGATGTTGATCGAGATGTCGGTGAGGTCCCGGATCATGCTGTCGACATCCCGGCCGACGTACCCGACCTCGGTGAACTTGGTCGCTTCTACTTTGATGAAGGGAGCGCCGGACAGTTTGGCGAGGCGGCGCGCGATTTCTGTTTTCCCCACTCCCGTCGGACCGATCATGATGATGTTGTTGGGCATGATCTCGTCCTGGATGTCTAAAGGAGCATTCTGACGCCGCCAGCGGTTTCTGAGGGCGATGGCAACGCTTTTCTTCGCTTCTGTCTGCCCGATGATGTATTTGTCCAGTTCAGCTACAATCTGGCGGGGAGTAAGTTGATCCGTCATGTTCAATCATAGAAATTCATCTAAAGCGATGTTACAACGCAGAGAGGAAGTAATGGATTCTTAGTCGCGATCCAAATTTCGGTTGCGATCCTCCGCGTTGTCGGGGTCATCGTCCTGGATATTTCTAGCGTCGAGGCCGTACGAACCGGAGGGTTCGAACATGTCTTCGTCCTCGAAATCTACATTCTCGTCGGCATATTGATCTTCACGATGGTAGCGGGTGCTGTAGTTGACGGGGCCGCGTTCGGAGATGTCCTGGTGGATCTGCTGCACGTCGGGGTGCTCGCTGTCCACGAGCAGTACGGTATAGTCGTAGGGAAAACCGCGCCGTTTCTCCAGCCACACAGCGCCGGCGTCTTCGAGTTTGTTGATGATCGACTTCGGGTCGTGCTCCTGGTCGTCGATGGATTCGGACAACTTCCTCAGGAGCGGCGTGAGGTATACTTCGTCGTATTGACCGAAATGTTCTTCGATAACCCGGAGGGTCTCGTAGGCGACCTGATCCGAGATCTCGATGTAGGTCACGTCGCGTTGGACCGCGTAGGTGTTGCGTGTCAGTCGGCGCCCATAGTTGCCATTACGAGTGGACGAATCGGGCTTCGATATGTCTCCCAGCCGGCGTATGGCCCCTTCGCTAAGCAGTTCGATGGCGTGCAGGAACGTTTCCTGGCCCGGGACCTGAGCGCGCTCCGGCGTTGGGATTTCTTCGAGGGTGACTACGAGGACGTTCTTTCCCAGGCCCTTGATGTACTGCACGAGGGGCATCTGGGCTCGATTGCCCGAAATCAGCACGAAGGAGTCGATGTCGTCCCGGTGGTGCAACAGCGAGCTCGTATCGAGACACAGCTGGTAGGCCGAGGCGTGTTTTTCGAGTTTGCTCGAGACGAATACCGGGCAGAGCCCCTGGTCGTAGAGCGACTGCTGGATAAACAGGCCGTCCCCCTGCAGGGCGCTGAAGTCGGCGTAGGCGTTGGAAATCGCGATCTGAAAAAGGTCGCGGCCCTGGAGGTACCGGTTCAGCTCCTCGATCATTTCGATGATGAACTCATCGGGATGGGTGTCGTCTTGCAAACGGTCGGCAAGGAGGTCGTACAAATTTTCGTAATCCACAAGAACGGCGGTCAGGTTATCCTGCCTCCAAGATCGATTCTTGTCGTATCGGTTATGATTCATCTGAAACAGTCTGTTACTCTAAAATTTCAAAAATCAATTAGTCTGACACAGAATTCTGCGCGTTGATAGGAGGGGGCCAGGAAGTGAGTTACGAGGTAATGAAAGAGGTTGTAAAAAAGCTAGGGCTTGTGAAACTAAAGGGTTGATCAGGGCTGACAGGCTGTAGATCAGGTCGGCAACGAGAGGTACGTTGGGTGATTTATTCGGCCTCCTCGGATGGAAGCTCCAAAATGGTTGTCTGATTGTTCGTATAGATGCAGATATCAGCTGCGATTTCGAGGCCTTCCTGCACAATTTGCCTGGCGTTGAGGTTGGTGCCGTATCGCATCAGCGCGCGTGCCGCCGCCAGGGCGTACGGGCCGCCTGAGCCGATAGCTACGATGTCGTCGTCGGGCTCAATGACATCCCCGTTGCCGCTAATCAGCAAAAGTCGTTCCCTCGACGCGACGGCGAGGAGCGCCTCGAGCCTGCGCAGATACCGATCCGTGCGCCACTCTTTGGCCAGCTCTACGGCAGAACGGGTTAACATGCCGCCGTACTGCTGGAGTTTTTCCTCGAAACGCTCGAACAGGGTGAATGCATCCGCCGTCGATCCGGCAAAACCGGCCAGAATGTTGCCCCCGTGAAGAGAGCGGACCTTCTGTGCCTTGTGCTTCATGACGGTTTCACCCATCGTCGCCTGACCATCGGAGCCCAGCGCGATAGTATCGTTGAATCGTACGCCGAGGACGGTCGTCGAGCGTATCTTGTGCTGATTAGGCAAATCCATGTACTCTTCACTTCATTCGACTGATAGCCCTGTACCACC
The DNA here is from genome assembly GCA_964525535.1 of uncultured Rhodothermaceae bacterium. GTDB lineage: Bacteria > Bacteroidota > Rhodothermia > Rhodothermales > JAHQVL01 > JAHQVL01. Next base: position 2,835 of record CAZGHT010000103.1, on the reverse strand, counting down.
TACCTTACACGAAGATGTGGGCAAACGGTTCACTCGCCGCCGCGCCGCGAAACAGACGTACGCGCCGGAGGCCCGGGCAGATCAGGGAGGGTGGAAGAGGCGATGACGTGCGTAGCGCCTATCCGATAGGTTCTTATCGTGCCAGGCCGGCCAGCATCTGAACGACCTCGTTCTGTGTATTCCGTACTTTTGACGTCTTATGCGTGTAATTATTACACATCAGCACGAACAGGAGCGGCGTGCCGGCATGGGAATACACATAACCGCTCAGCGAACTCGCGCCCGTCAGGGTGCCGGTTTTGGCGCGTACGTTGCGGAAGCCGGCGCCCATCTTGAAGCGGTCTTCCAGGGTGCCGTCGACACCGCCGATCGGGAGCGATTCGTAGAAGGATTGCCTGACGGAAGCCGACGGGTGGGTCCACATGAACTTCAAGAGGTGGCCCGTCATCGCGGGCGTAACCAGATTCATGCGAGACAATCCGGAGCCGTCGACCATCTGGATGCGGCTGGTGTCCATCCGGGCTCGTACGAAGGTTTCCATCGAAGCAGCGACGCCCATCTCCGCTGAGCCGGGCTCGAGGTCCGGATCGGCAACCGGACGGTGGAGGCCTATCGTGCGCAGGACGAGCTCGGCGTACAGGTTCTGGCTCTCCTTGTTCAGGGTTTGTATGATAACGCCCAGAGAGGGGGACGTGAGGCTCCCCAGCTTGACCAGCGTACCGCTGTCGTAATCCGGTTTGATGGCCAGGTCATCGATGTCGAGGGCATCGCCGCGAACGGAAATGCCTTCTTCGATGAGCACCTCCCGCAGGATGTGGACGAAATACCGCGTCGGGTTGAAAACGGCGATGTACGTGGTGTCGATGCGGTCGGCTTCGATCTCGGTATGCACGGCAATCCGATTGGTGCCCGGTGGGCGCTCGAATTCGTTCTCGAACGACGAGTCGGGATGGACCGTGACCGTTTTGTTGACGACGTCGATGTAGGCGGTTTGCGGCGACCACCGCAGGCGCGCCGGCTGGCCGATACGATCGCCCTCCTGGATGAACTGGACGCTGTTGTCGTAAAAAGAAAGGGGGCTGATCTGAGCGGAGTAGTAGTAGGGCTCGTCGTCCCAGCTCCACCCGACGCCGAGCAGGTCGTCGTCGAACAGGTCGTCGTCGCCGATGACGTTGCCCTGGATGAGGCGGATTCCTTTGCTCTTGAGGTGGCCGGCAATCGCCCGGAACGCGGCGGTCGGGTCGGTCTCGTCGTACCGGCTTCCGATGCTCGGGTCGCCGCTGCCCCGGACGATGAGGTTTCCGCGCAATACGCCGTTCTGGACCGGCCCATCCGTGTAATACGGGGTTTCGTATCGAAAATCGGGGCCGAGGAGGTCCAGCGCCGCGGCGGTCGTATACAGCTTATTGTTCGACGCCGGCATCATGCTGAGCTTCTCGTTGCGCGTATACAAGGTGTCACCCGTGTTCAGGTCGATGACCAGCGCGCCCCAGAAGGCGTTTTCGTATTGCTCGTCGTCGAAATATCGATCGAGCCGGGACGCCATCGTCCCATAGTTCGATGCGGAGGCGCCTGGCAGCAAAGCGGCCTGGCCCGGCGACTTCATGGGGCCGAACAGGCATAACGTCAGGACGAAGCAGGAGATGTGTTTCACGATTTTCCGTTCAGTATTAACAGTTTACAGTACTCTCCTCCCGCTCCCCGGTCCTCCAGAACGAGTGCTGGAGGAACGCGGACATTCATCGGCATCCGCTCTTTTTCGCCGATTTTTTCGCCGATTTTTTCGCCGATGTTGCGCATCGCTGCGTACCATTCCTCGCGAGATACCCCGCCTCGCGTCTCGGAATGCGCCTTGATCTGCTCAACATCCATCAAAAAAGCGCTGGTCGCCGCTAAATGTCCACACGCCCTGGCCCTCATTCCAACGGCTGCAGGGCATCGACCTCCTCGTCGGGTTCTTTGAGGACGACGAACGCGTGTTCGGTATCGTCGATTTGAGAAGCCGGCACGACGTCGATCAACAACTGGTTTTTGCCGGGTTGCGGCTCCACGTGCTGCACGATCCCGATCGGGTAGCCGGCCGGGAAGACACTGCTGAATCCGCTGGTTACCACGAGCTGCCCGATGGCGACACGCTCCGTCTTGATGACGTGCTCCAGAAGCAGCTTGTCTCTTACGACGCCTTCCCAGCGTATGATGCCCTGGGCCTGGGAGGGCTGTACCTTGGCCGGCACGCGAAAATCCATGTTGAGATACGACATCACCAGCGCATAATGTTCGCTCGCCTGGATCACGCGGCCCAGGATCCCTCGCTCGTCGATCACGCCCATCCCTTCGCGGACGCCGTGCGCCCGGCCTACATTCAGGGTCAGGTAATTCTTCTGCCGCGTGATTTCCTTCTCGATGATGCGCGCCGGATAAACAGTATACGAGATCGTATCCGTAAATCCTACGAGGCGGCGAAGCCGCACGTTTTCGATGCCAGCTTCTCTGGATTTGGCCAGCTCGCTGGACAAACGGATGTTCTCCTCTCGGAGCAGATCGTTTTCCTCGAGCGCCCGTACATACCGGCCGATCCAGCTGAGCGAATTCTCCAGGTGGCCCGTCGTTTCGAGGGCGGTGGCCCGTAGAGCGCGCACGATGCTCAGATTCTGCGTGAACATAACGATGGCAGATATCGAAAGCAACGTGATCAGCAGCGCCCAGTCCCTGATGCGGGTCCATTGTCTAAACATGGCCGTCTATGTTAAATAACGGATGTTACGCGCCGGATGCGCATACGTGCTGCCAGCGCGGCTGTGCACGGTTGCAAAGCCGCGTCAACGAGGCTGCTGT
>CAZGHT010000102.1:0-17797 GCA_964525535.1 uncultured Rhodothermaceae bacterium | reverse complement strand
GCCCATTAAAGCGGCACGCGAGCTGGGTTCAGAACGTCGTGAGACAGTTCGGTCCCTATCTGCTGTGGGCGTTGGAGACTTGCGCAGATCTGCTCCTAGTACGAGAGGACCGGAGTGGACGAACCTCTAGTGCGCCTGTTGTGGTGCCAGCTGCACCGCAGGGTAGCTACGTTCGGATTGGATAAGCGCTGAAAGCATCTAAGCACGAAGCCAACTGCAAGACTAGGTCTCCCCTATGGGTCGTTCGAGACTAGGACGTCGATAGGCTGCAGGTTTAAGCATGGTAACATGTTCAGCCGAGCAGTACTAATTACCCATGAGGCTTAAATCCACGTTTCACAGGTATAAATTACTTGTTTGCGTATATACAATTTTCCTGTCAGAACATATCCATGTCATTGATTTTTCTCGGTGACTATTGCACGGGGGATCACCTCTTCCCATTCCGAACAGAGTAGTTAAGTCCCGTAGCGCCGATGGTACTGCCTTTGGGTGGGAGAGTAGGTCGTTGCCGGTTTTGTCTTAGAAGGCTCAGCTCTTGATTTAGAGCTGAGCCTTCTGCTTTTTTTGTCCGGGGTGCCCTTCTGCAGACCTCGCCCCGTCCGGATTCGCCTCGTCGTACCATGCATTACTCGTCATATATTGGTATTTTAACCCCGTATCTCCGTAATACCGTCCGTCATTCCTGAGGCATGAACAACTCGACATCCTTGGGTGTTATAGAGGTAGTTGAATAAGATGTCACGCGTACGGAGCACAGCAGTCCGGCTGAAGGGTTTTGCGAACGGGCAAAGCCGCTCTGGCAGGCCTTTTGCGCATCCAGCGCGTACCATCGCTGCCAAATAAAGTGACCTGGCTAAAGTGACCTGGCCAAAGTGACCTGGCCGCTGAAACAGCCCAATTATCAAATGCTCCCCGAAATGCTGGATCATGCACCTTGCGAACGCCTCGCTCCGAGAACACGTATCGTCGCTTGTTTTTTCCTTGCCACTCTGGCGACGTCCGTATATGCCTTTCGCCCTGCCGCTTCGGTGGCGTCCACCGGGGGGGGCGACACGTTCACGGAAACCGACGCCGGGATCGTATCCTCAGGGGCGTTTGCTATCCCCCCGCTTCTTTCTGCACTTCACTCGCCCGATTCCCTGGCCGTTCATTCCCGAGCTGACCTGATCATTAACGACGCCGTTCCCGGCATCGCGTACGTCGTTGCAAGCATGCTTGCCCTCTTTTCGATATTGCGCTGGCGCGAGTGGCGAGCCAGGAAAAAGTCTGAGAAAAACGAGAAAGCCATGGAGAAAAGTAATGCCGAGATCGATGTCGTGGCCCGAAAACTCAAACAAAGGTTGCCCGATAATCGCGTAGCTCGCGATCGCATCTCCGGAATGGGGCCTCGGAATAAAAGCAAACCGATGGATACGGCGCCCTCGAGCCCCTTCAGCACCCATCGGCAACCTAATCTCACGAAAGTCTTGCTGGTCGAGGACAACAGAGAGTTTCGAACGTCTCTCTCAAACTTACTCTGTCGATATTACAGTATCCTCGAGAGCGCGGAGCTGGATGAAGCGCTTCGCATCGCACGCGTCTCCAGACCTTCGCTCATCATTCTGGGAGTGCAGCCATCCAAAAAAGAAAGCATAGCCTTTTGCCGGAAGCTCAAATCGGACGCATCCCTCTGGCATATCCCCATTCTATTGCTTCTGCCGAAGAAGTCGAATGGAGAATACATGCAGCTCATCAAGGCTACCGACGACCACATCGTGCTCCCCCTGCGACCGGCTGAATTGATGGTCTCCGTAGAAAACATGGTTGATGTAAGGCGTTATCTGAAACAAGGCGGTTTAAAAAGGCCGGTCATCCATGCTGACGATTCGACCACGCAGATATCGGACACGATGTTTCTAGAGGCCGTCCACACGGTTGTGGAAAACAACCTGTCGAATAGTCTCTTCGGCCTCGAAACGCTAGCACAAGAAGTAAACGTATCCATTCGCCAGCTGCACGGTCGATTGCGCAAATTGACCAGGCTGTCGCCGGCGGGATTCATACGTACAAAGCGCTTGAAACAAGCCGCCGATCTATTGAAGGCGGGAGGGACCTCTGTACAGGAAGTGGCCAAAAACGTGGGCTTTCATAGCCCGGAATACTTCCACCGGGTTTTCAGGCAGGCCTTCGGGGTGTCTCCTGCTGAATATCAGGATACCCCGCGAGAATAGGCTTGTTCGCTTAACGGGTCTCGTGTTTCCCTGTTCATCCGGGCGAGTTAAGCGTCCTTGAGCGCCGGAATGTAGTATTCTACCCCGGATGGTACTCCGTAATGGTACACCGTATAATGGTACACCGTATAATGGTACACCGTATAATGGTACACCGTATAATGGTACACCGTACTCTAGCCTAGAACATGGACGATATAGAAGTCGACTCGCCCGAAGTAAATCTGGCATTAGCGCTCGCTCACGGACTTACCGAGGAAGAGTACGGATGGATGGTTGACGAGCTGGGCCGCACGCCCACCTTCGTCGAACTGGGCATCTACTCGGTGATGTGGAGTGAACACTGCTCGTACAAGAACTCCATAGCCGAGTTGAAGAAACTCCCTCGAGAAGGCGACTGCTTGCTCGTTGAGGCCGGCGAAGAAAATGCCGGCCTCGTCGATATTGGAGATGGGCTCGCCGTGGCCTTCAAGATAGAGTCCCACAACCATCCTTCGGCCGTAGAGCCTTATCAGGGAGCTGCGACAGGGGTAGGGGGCATCCAACGAGACATATTTACCATGGGGGCCCGCCCCATCTGCTCGCTCAATTCTCTTCGATTCGGATCCCTCGAAGAACCGAGAGTCAGGTATCTGCTCGATGGGGTCGTGCGAGGAATCGGTGATTATGGCAACTCCTTTGGAGTGCCTACCGTCGCAGGAGAGGTATTTTTTGACCCCTCGTATGCCGGAAATCCATTGGTCAATGCGATGAGCGTAGGCATCGTACCCGCAGGGCGGACCGTATCTGCCGTTGCAAAGGGAACAGGAAATACGGTGTACATCGTGGGGTCATCGACAGGTCGTGACGGCATTCACGGCGCCACGTTCGCTTCCGAAGAGATCTCAGAGGCGAGTGAAGCCAAACGTCCAAGCGTTCAGGTGGGAGATCCCTTTACCGAAAAATTGCTCCTGGAAGCATCCCTGGAGATCATCAAAGAAGACCTGATCGTGGGCATGCAGGACATGGGAGCAGCAGGGATCACGTGCTCCTCGTGCGAGATGAGCGCTCGCGGCGAGAGCGGTATGGCGCTCTATCTGGATCAGGTACCCGTTCGCGAGTCGGGGATGCAGCCGTATGAGATCATGTTGTCCGAAAGTCAGGAGCGGATGTTGGTCGTCTGCAAACCAGGCGCTGAAGCCGCTCTCGAGGCTATCTTCGACAAGTGGGATCTGCATGCGGCCCGAATCGGTGAGGTCACGGATGACGGCCGGGTGAAAGTGTACTGGCGGAGCCGGCTGGTGGCCGATGTTCCTGCAGATCATCTGGTTCTCGGCGGGGGAGCCCCGGTGTATGATCGAGACGCGGTCAGGCCGGAATACCTCGACATAACGGGATCGTTCGATATCAACGAGGTGCCTGACCTCGAGGAAAGCCAGGCCACTGAGACCCTGCTTACCCTGCTCGGGTCGCCTAACATTGCGTCCAAAAAGTGGATCTACGAACAATATGACACGACGGTTCGCACGAATACGGTTGTCGGACCCGGACTGAGCGACGCCGCGATTATCAGAATCAAAGACACCCGGAAAGGTCTTGCTGTCAAAACAGATTGCAACGGCAGGTACGTTTATCTGAACCCGAGAAAAGGGGGGCAAATCGCTGTTGCGGAAGCCGCCAGAAACGTTGTTTGTTCCGGAGGTAAACCCCTCGCCATCACAAATTGCCTCAACTTCGGAAATCCGTACAAACCCGAGGTATACTGGGTATTTAAAGAGGCGGTCGGGGGTATGGGCGACGCATGTAGAGCGCTTGGCACTCCGGTGACTGGCGGCAATGTCTCCTTTTACAACGAAAGCCCCGAAGGTGCTGTTTTCCCTACCCCTACTATCGGCATGCTGGGTTTGGTCGAAGACGTAGATGCCTGGACCACTACTGCAGGGTTTAAGTCGCATGGCGACGCGATTTTTTTGATGTCACCGGCCGGCTGGGCTTTCAAAAACGACATCGGCGGTTCGGAATACCTGAACAAGATCCATCGTAAGACGGCGGGTGATGCACCGTACTTCGATTTGAATGAAGAATTGGCCGTGCAACAAGCCATGCTCGCTATGATTCAAGCCGGCTTCATCCGGAGCGCTCACGACCTTTCCGATGGCGGGTTGGCGGTCTGCCTGGCAGAATCGGTCATTCTGTCGGACGGGCTCGGCTGCAGGATCGAACTTTTCGATGACGTATCCACCCGGCTTGACGCACTCTTGTTTGGCGAGTCCCAATCGCGAATCGTGTTTTCGGTATCCCGGGAGAATGTGGAACTCCCGGGTCAGTTATGCGCCCAATATCCCGTGCAGCTCCAGCGCATCGGCGCTGTTGCTGAAGAACGCTTCGTATTAAAAAGACACGGGCGAACCATCATAGATGCTGCCCTCGACGCGCTCAAAGATTCCTATGAAAATTCCATAGCCCGCATGATGACCATCTGAGGGAATGCGGCGGGTTCTTTGCCGATCTTGCTGCTGTAACATTTTGTTATACTTCGAAACAAATATTTCGAAGTCTCTGTTGGGATAAAGAGATTCCGAATAGTTCGTCCGCTTTATATAGATAATGAGGTTACACACATGGCTGAAGACGCCAAATACTTAACCATCACCGACGATAATTTCCAGCAGGAAGTGCTGGATGCTGACGTGCCTGTACTGATCGATTTCTGGGCAGCGTGGTGTGGTCCCTGTAGAGTTATCGCGCCTGTCATCGAACAGATGGCCTCCGAATTTGAAGGTAGAGCGAGAGTCGGCAAGATGGACGTGGATCATAATCCATCCACGCCCATGCAATTCGGTATTCGATCCATACCCACGTTACTCTACTTCAAGGATGGCCAGGTCGTAGACCAGATCGTCGGTGTGGCATCGAAGAAAGTGCTCGCTGAAAAGCTGGAAGCGTTAGTCGGTCAACCGGCGTAACCGGGTCGATGTCACCGTGAGTGTACGTTGACGTAGTGTTTTACATGCCCAATATCTCTGGATAATTTTAATGCCCGAAGGGGTCGACACATCGTACGATGCGTCACCCCTTCGGGTGTGTTTTATACCAACAGGCGCCATGATTAAAGAAGTCGATTTTTCTGCTGCCGAAAATGCACGTGTTACGATAGTCGGATCCGGGCCGGCGGGTCTCACTGCGGCCCTCTACGCTGCTCGAGCGAATCTGGAACCCCTCGTCTATCAAGGTATTCAGCCTGGCGGCCAGCTCATTACGACCACTGACGTGGAAAACTTCCCGGGATTCCCGGAAGGCATTCTGGGGCCCGACATGATGAACCTGTTCGAAGCGCAGGCTGCCCGGTTTGGCGCAGACATCCGGTTTGGGACGGTTACGGAGGTCGATTTTTCGGAACGCCCGTTTAAGGTTCTCGTCGATGATGAAACCCCAGTGTTGACGCAAACCCTGATCATTGCGACAGGAGCTTCGGCCAAATATCTCGGCCTCGAGAACGAGAAGCGCCTGTTAGGGTATGGCGTCTCGGCCTGTGCGACGTGTGACGGCGCCTTCTTCAGAGACGTGGAGGTGGCTGTAGTAGGGGGAGGCGATACAGCCATGGAGGAGTCCCTCTTCCTCACCCGGTTTGCTTCAAAGGTGCACGTAATTCACCGCAGAGATACCTTGCGTGCCTCGAAAATCATGCAAGAGCGTGCGATGGCGAACGAAAAAATTCAATTCGTCTGGGATTCGGAGGTCGTCGAGGTCGAGGGCGAAAAACAAGTCGAAGCTATAGAGATCAAGAATCGAAAGACGGGAGCGCTAACCCGGCTCCCGGTTCAGGCGTTATTCGTCGCCATTGGTCATAAACCGAACACGGAAGTGTTTCTGGACTGGCTCGATAGCGACGAACAGGGCTATATCGATACGCAGCCGGATACGACAAGAACGAGCATTCCAGGCGTATTTGCCTGCGGTGATGCACAAGATCACGTGTACAGGCAAGCTATCACCGCGGCCGGCACCGGATGTATGGCAGCCATGGATGCAGAACGATGGCTTGCCGAACACGGGGTCATCGAGTATGCCCCCTCTGTCGTGTGAGTGTCGTGTGATCTACCGAAAAACAGTAATTCCCCCCTCCCATGCAAGCGAAATCAGTATTCTTCAGTCTTTTGATCATCGCAGGGATCGCGTTGCTGGCAAACAGTTGGGTCGTAAACGGGCCTGCCGGGGAAGAAAAAGGGGAGCCGGAAAAAAACCGTATGGCGGTCAATGCACACGCACTGCCGCAGAACAAGCGGACGCCCATGCACGGGGAACACATCCAGCGAAGATCCGATACCCTTCCCCCTACCCGCGCTGACACCCTTACTGTTGATACGAGAATACGAGACCTGATCCTGAGCACGCGTATCCAAAAGGCGCTGTTCAGAAACAAACGCACTCGCCATCTATCTGTGGCTTTGTCGGTGACTGATGGACGCGTGAGCGTGCAGGGGGGGCAGTTGTCAGAGGAGGATCGGAGTGCGCTCGAATCGACCATCCGCAGGGTTCGAAACATCAACTCGGTGGAATTCACGGAACGTATGTGAGTGGAATCATTTTCTCAGGAGATTTTTGACCACAAACCAGATATTTTCCTTTCTCTCTCTCAACCTCCGTGTGAAATAAGGCCCCCACTGGGTCCCAAATGGGATATATATCCGCATGTTGTACCCTTCTTCGAGAATGTTGAGCTGAGTTTCAGGGCGTATCCCGTATAACATCTGAAATTCGAATCGGTCACGGTCGACGTTATTCTCTTTGACAAAGTCTTTCACCGCGTTGAGCAGTTTGTCATCGTGAGTTGCGATGGCGGGGTATCTGGCATGTTCGATCAGCTGTTTGGAATATTGGATAAAGCGGCTCCGAATGTCGTCCATATCTTGATAGGCCATCTCGGGGGGTTCTTTATAAGCGCCCTTGCATATTCGAACACGAGCATCGAGTTGACACATCGTATCTATATCCTCTCGGGTTCTCTTGAGATAGGCCTGTAATACGATGCCGACGTGTTCAGAATAGGTTTTGTAAGCGGTCTCAAAGTGAGATATGGTCGATTGGGTGATGTCGCTTCCCTCCATATCGAGTCGAATGAATACGTCGTTCTGTTCAGCGGCTGACAAGAGGCGATGAAGATTGTCCATGCATAATTGCGAATCGATTTTCTGGCCCAACATAGAAAGCTTGATCGAAATATTGGCTTCCTCCTCGAAGTTCCTGGAATCGGCTACGATCTTGATCAAATCGATATACTCGTTGGTTGCCTGGAGTGCAATCTGCCGATCTCTCACGTATTCCCCCAGTAAATCAAGAGTGACGAACAACCCCTGCTCAGTAAGGGCACGTATAGCCGGCAACGATTGAGCGAAGGTTTCGCCGGCTACAAACCGCTGCGCCAGAAAAAAAGGAAGTTTCATAGGTACCGTTTCGTGTGGATTAATGCACAGATATCGCCTCGATGGCTTGATCGAGATCCGTCAGCAGGTCATCAACGTGTTCCAGGCCGACCGAGAGCCGCAAGAGCGAGTCGGGTGTGTCAAAGCCTGGCGGTTCGATAGACGCACGATGTTCGATCAGGCTTTCCGTGCCGCCCAGGCTTGTCGCTCGTTTGATAACACGGGTGCGAGCGGCGAGTTCTACGGCGTTGGGCTGCCCTCCGCGGACGGTAAAAGACAACATGGCTCCATAATCCTCCATCTGGCAGGACGCGACTGCATGGCCGGGATGGTCTTTTAATCCGGGATAATATACCTGTTCTATCGCTCTTCTTTCGTCGAGATACGCGGCGATACGCCTCGCCGATTTCGTTTGTGTGCGAAGCCGAGTGGCCAGCGACCTCATACCCCGCATGGTCAACCAGGCACTGAAGGGATCGAGTACCGCTCCAAGGGTCTGTTGAATCGATCGAACTCGCTCGAAGACAGGCGTATCAACAGAAGCGATGACCGCTCCTCCGAGCACATCTGAATGGCCTGCCAGATACTTCGTCACAGAATGCAGGACGAAATCGGCTCCCAGGGCCAGCGGCTTTTGCAACAGAGGAGTAGTCCAGGTGCCATCCACAACGACTGCTATGTCCCGGCCTCGAACCAGAGCACAAATCTGTTCGATGTCTACGATTTTCAGCAGCGGATTCGAGGGGGTCTCAACCCATACGAGGCGGGTATGGGCCTGGAGGTGTTCCTCCACGCGAGACAGGTCCGTCATATCGACGCGGGTCCATTCCAGACCCCATGCTCCAAACTGCTCTTCCGCTAGATGCCTGACTCCGTGATATACGTCGTCAGATAAGAGTATATGATCGCCGGGACTGAAGGCTTGAAATAACGCGGCGGCGGCAGCCATACCCGAAGAGAATGTACAGCAGGCAACCCCGCCTTCGATCTGAGCCAGTGTTTCTTCCAGTAAGGATCGTGTGGGGTTATTGTGTCTCGTGTATACGTATCCGCGTGGATAAGAACCGTCTCGTTCGCGATGGTAGGTGGTCGACAGTTGAATAGGAGCGACGAGAGCGCCTGTCCCGACGTCGTCGACGCAACCTGTCTGGGCTAATAGCGTTTCGATGTTCATAGTGACAAAGTCAGTGATGTTACGCGACCTGTGGGCAGCAGGCTGGTTTACGCGGCTTTGCGCGTGTGCAAAGCCGCTCTGTCAGGACCAATGCGCATCCGGCACGTAACATCTGGAGGTCATTAATAACGAACGCCGTGCCTGAACGCGGCGCTCAAGAATACAGAAACAAGAATACAGAAAAACGATGGATTCGTCCGTTAACATCGCCGATCTACGCGAAGAGTACAGCCACAGCGAACTGTCAGAATCCGATGTCGATAAAGATCCAGTCCTCCAATTTAACCAGTGGATGAGCCAGGCTCTGGAGGCGGGTGTTGAACAGCCCAACGCGATGACGTTAGCTACGGTTAGTTCGAATGGAAGGCCTTCAGCCCGGATTGTGCTGCTCAAAAGCGTAGATGAGCATGGTTTCGTGTTTTTTACAAATTACAAAAGCCGCAAGAGTTTAGATCTCGAAGAAAATACAAACGCCGCACTCGTTTTCTGGTGGTTGCCGTTATCGAGGCAGGTGCGCGTTGAGGGGCGTGTCCGGCGTGTTGATGAGGCATCGTCGGACCGGTACTTCAGAAGCCGGCCTCGCGGAAGCCAGATCGGAGCATGGGTGTCAGATCAGAGCGAAACGGTAGCGAGCAGATCGGTCATGGAGCGTGCCTTCAAAGAAGTCGAACAGACCTACGAAGGGAAAGAAGTGCCCCGCCCGGATTATTGGGGTGGGTTTACGCTCGAGCCGGACAGGGTGGAGTTCTGGCAGGGGCGGCCGGATCGGCTGCACGATAGGATCCGTTATCGACGGGAGGCCGGGGCGACGTGGATCATAGAAAGACTCTATCCTTAGAGAGGGTGATCCATAGAGGGGATATTTTCGACGCGCAGGGCCGACGTCTACGGCCCGGCGAAGAAAATTGAAAGCCACTGTAACTTTACCGTTGAAGGTGCCGTAGGTAAATATGTGTCTTCCGATGAGTGGTTCATAGGCACCGGGATCTTTCGCGCAAATTAGATCCCGGTGCCTTGCCAATTTAATAACTTGTTTACAGTATCGGATATCAGCCACTCAAAAGCAAGTAGATGGCCTCTCTTCCCACATGGTCTCTCTTCCCATAATTCTCTATTCTCACAATGTGGAGCGCCTGCTCAGGGTACACACGCGCTTATCGGAATTGCCTGTCCGTATAGAGTTCCACGTCCTGTTTCTTCACTACACGCCAGTGTGCTGAGCCCAGCCGGCCGGACCGGGTGCGGCTGAATGTGGCCCTCAAATAGAACTCTTTGCCCGAGTCCTCTGCTCCGGTAAAACTGAAAGCCCCCCAGTAAAATATCCAGTACGCCTGTGTAGGATCGACGCCGTACGATCGACCTATCAGCTCGGCGAGATACGAGGCGTCCTCGAGTGTAGACGGCCCCCTGTTATCGCCGATTTCCGTCAATACGATGGTAAATGCTTTGCGGGCCTCGGCAGTGTTACGGTACACGTGAAGTCCACATGTTGATTGCCGGTTGTATCCCTGCCACACGAAGAGCGTGTCTACGAGCAGTTGACCACGAGCCGGCTGAAGAGGCAGGCCCATTACAGCCATGAGTATCATCAGCGGGGGAAGTTTCTTCAACCAGGAAGGGGCTAACCGGGAAGGAGTGCTGTCCATCGTGTCTTCTAACAGGTTTTGCTTCAACGATATACCAGTCGATACCAGTAAGAAACAGATGCGTAACAGCAGTCACTAAGAAAGACATGCAGCGCCAGTCGAACATACCCTCCGGAGGCGGTTATTTTCGGGATGGATCCGGGAGGGGGCTATCCGGGTCGAGGCCGGCTTGTTCTTTGGCCGAGCGGACGATTTGCCGTACATCGTCCAGCAGGGCCTTCGCATCGTAGACAATTCCGTCCTTGACGGTATACGTCACGCCGCCCACGCGTTCGGCGCGGCCCGACTCGTCGTTGAGTTTGATGGCCCCAGTGCCGTACAACACCTTCAAGTTTTCCAGCGGATTGTGGCTGACGACAACCAGGTCCGCTTTCTTGCCCACCTGGACGCTGCCCAGGTCGGCATCTGCCCCCAGGGCTTCGGCGCCCTTGAGCGTGGCTGACCACAGGATTTCCAGAGGATGAAACCCGGCTTCTCTCAGAAGCTCCAGTTCCCGGATGTAATCGAATCCGTATAATTTATAGATATATCCTGAGTCGCTGCCCGTCGCGATACGGCCGCCCCTGTTTTTGTAGGTATTCAAGAACGTCATCCAGAGATTATAATTCGCCCTCCACTGTACCTCATCTTCGGTGGTCCAGTAAAACCAGTACGAACCGTGAGCCCTTCGGCTCGGGGCATAGAAATCCCACAGTGAGGGCAATGTATAGGCCTCGTGCCACTCCGCTCGCATGGCTCTCATCAGATCGCGGCTCGCCTCGTAGATCGTCAACGTGGGTACGATGGTGAAATCCAGTGCGATAAGCGAATCCATGACCGCATTCCAGTGGGGGGTAAAAGGTCTGGCAGCCTGTGTCCAGAGCCGCCCGGCCTCCGCGAACCGGTGCTGTTCGTTGTTGTAGTTGTAATCGAGGGGAAAATCTTGAACGATACGATCCGTGAATAGGGCTTCCGGCAGGCCGTACCAGTGCTCCATGGTCGTCAGTCCCCAGGATGCCGTATGGAGTACATTCGCCCTGGATACATACCGTTGCGCGTGATGCATGGCCGTTCCCAGGCCAACCTCCCGGGCTTCGTGCAACGCAGCTTCGAGGATTTCGGGGGGAGCCCCGAAAAACTTTATGCCATCGGCCCCCTGTTCGGCGATCGAGCGAACCCATGCTCTTGCGTCATCGCGATCGGCAACAGGCGACGAGCTGCCCTGGCCGAAGCTGATGTACGCAAAAATTCTCGGCGCCAGGATCTCGTTGCGCGCGCTTTTCTCCCGATGCTCCAGGGTCCAGTCGATCCCGTTGCCGCTGGAGGGGTCTCGGATCGTAGTGATGCCATGGCCCATCCACAATTTGAAGACGTATTCTGCCGGGGTGCCCTGAGAGGTGCCTCCTATGTGCCCATGCATGTCTATGAAGCCGGGAAGTACGTACATCCCGGATAGATCGAGCTCACGGTCTCCCGAAGCCGGTCTGTTTTCATTATACAGGAACGCATCTGTGCCGGTCGGATACCCCACCGGTCGAATCTGCGCGATACGGTCGTTTTCGATAACGATATCTACCGGCCCTATGGGCGGAGCCCCGGTCCCGTCGATCAAAATGCCGCCTCGCAATACGAGACGTTCGTAAGGGCCCTCCCCTTCCGAGCGCGCTGGGGCGGGTTCAACCTGGGCATAAGCCAGGTCGACAAAAAAAGCGGAAAGCAACAAGGAGAAGAAGATTCGGGCCCAGACGTTCATGCGAAATAGTCGATCTTAGAGGACGGTGATTGGGTGTGTTCGGCTGTACACGAGAAGAAGATAACAAAGGCGGCATCAATGTTGAAGTGTTACATCTCTGGTGTAACGTATCTGTGCGTCATCACTTACATCACTTACATCAGTCGCTCCAGCGGACCGCCTTTCGTATTACGGGGCCTGGCAAAATAATTACAGCTGGTGTGTCAAGAAGACTTGATGGTAAAGGAATCTATGCTATATTTTTGAGGGGGGTGCAGATGCCGGGGTACTCCAGGATCGATGGGCGCCCGCTCGGCTTTTCCCTTAGATGGATCCTGGATCGAGTCCAGGAAGACACGATGAAAGGCATTGCGACCCCTGATTCGCATATTTATCATGAAAATACGGGCATCAATTTCCTCTCGCATTACGGAGTTTTTCGTCGTGTTCCCGATAGGCCGCTTTTCTAACGATCTGTGCAAGGCCCGCAAAGTCCGGGGTCTCGCCTGGCTTTTCTTGTTGCTGTTGATCCCGGAGAAGACGAATGCCCAATCCCTGGCGCGAGAGCACGTTGATATGGAGCAGACCATGCTCGTCTTGCAGGCCGATGCACCCTGCCGGGTCGCTGTTGACGGTGCTGAGGTGGCGCAGCTGGATGCGGGAGAAACGCGGCGTGTGCCGATCGAAGCCGGGGAGAGGAAGGTCGAAGCGATGGGTGAGCATCCAGACGATCGGTGGGAAAAAACGGTGCACGTCGAGCCGGGGCGCCAGCGTGTAGTAGCCATCCGGATGAATCACGTGATCAAAAAGCGGAAGGCGAAGCAAGTAAATGCGGCAGAAATAGAACAGGAAAGGGAAGAAAAAAGCAGGCTGCTGGCCCTGGCAAAAGCATCCCTTTTTGACGATGCCAGCTACGTCAGAATTCCTGCTGGACATTTTGAAAGGAGGGGAGAGGGATCTGTGCCGACCCATACCGTTATTATTTCGCGCACCATCGAGATGGGGCTGTATGAAGTGACCCAGGCGCAATGGGAAGCCGTGATGGGTTTTAATCCCAGCAGTGAACCCGGGCCGTTCAATCCGGTGGAATCGGTCAGCTGGTATCAGGTTCAAGCTTTCATGGATAGCCTGAACAGCTTTCAGGAAGGCCCCCTGCTGTACCGCCTCCCTACCGAAGCCGAGTGGGAATATGCCTGCGTTGCCGGCTCTCGGGATGGGACGCCTCTCCAGGAGAAGGCCTGGTATGCAGAAAATGCCGGCGAGAAACACCACCCCGTCGGTCAAAAAGCCAGAAACGAATGGGGCATCCACGACATGCGCGGCAATGTCTGGGAGTGGGTGCAGGATTGGTATGGGCTCTACGATCCTGAGATCGCGACCGATCCTCAATCGGGTGAAGAGGGGCGTTCCCGCGTCATCAGAGGCGGTAGCTGGTGGAGTCCGGCCGATATCACGACCTGTTCCCATCGCGGCAACCTGGCTCCGGATTACAAAGCGACCATTCTCGGCTTTCGCATCGTCAGAGAGTACCCCCCTGCACCGCTACCGTAAGGCCATTCTCCCGGTACCGATCCCGCGTAGTATCTTTTCGTGCGATTCTTAGTAACAGATGTTACGCGCTGGATGCGCATAGGTACTGCGAGAGCGGCTTTGCAGGTATGCAAAGCCGCGTAAACCAGGCTGCTGTGCACAGTTCGCGTAACATCACTTAGTACATACTGGTAAGCGAACTGGAATTACCCACATACTCCTATATGAAAAAGCCCATCTATTTGGATTACAATGCCACGACACCGGTCGATCCCCGTGCTCTGGATCGTATGCTCCCCTATTTTTCGGAACAGTATGGTAATGCGTCCAGCAAAGGACACGCTTTCGGATGGGTCGCTGCCGAAGCGGTGAAGCAGGCCCGCGAGGAAGTGGCTGCACTCATGCATGCCGAGCCCTCATCGATCCTTTTCACGGGAGGGGCGACGGAATCGATCAACGCGGCCATACGCGGCGTCGCTGCAGCCTACGCCCGAAAAGGAGAGCACATCATCACGGTGCACTCTGAGCACAAAGCGGTGATCGAAACGTGCCAGGCGATGGAAAAACAGGGGCTCTCAGTGACTTATCTGCCTGTCGATGACCGCGGCCTGGTGGATCTCGATGCGCTGGAGGATGCCCTGAATGAACGTACGATCCTGGTTTCCATCATGTGGGCCAACAACGAGACCGGCGTCATCCAACCGATCCCGGAAATTGCCAGACGGATTCGATCGGGCACTGCTTTGTTTATGACGGATGCGACGCAGGCGCTGGGCAAAATACCGGTCGACGTAGAGGCCGTCGATATCCTGGCGTGCAGTGCGCACAAAATGTACGGCCCCAAGGGCGTTGGCGCCTTGTACCGGCGAAGGAGAAACCCTCGCGTCCGGTTGGTTCCCTTCATCACGGGGGGATCGCAAGAGGACAACATGCGTGGGGGAACCCTCAACGTACCCGGTATAGTGGGCTTTGGGGCCGCAGCCTCGTTGGCTTCAAATGAAATGAATGAAGAAGCCAGACGCCTGCGGGCATTGCGTGACGACTTCGAGCATCGGATAATGGAAACCCTTCCCGACGTCCGAGTTAATGGAGCCGGGGCGCCCCGGTTGCCGCACGTCTCGAATATGACGTTTCGCGGCGTTCCGTCAGCCCATCTGGTCACTCAATTGCGCGAGCTGGCCATGTCGACGGGGAGCGCCTGCTCCACCGGAAGCGGCACGCCGAGCCACGTGCTGAAGGCCATGGGGTTGACGGACGATGAAGCACTGGCCAGCCTTCGGATTAGCCTGGGGCGTTTCACCACAGAGGCCGAAGTGCAGCTGGCGGCCGGACGCATCGTGGAAGCGGTGCAGGTTTCTCGCAACGCGACTCTGGCTCCGGTATCCGGCCCGTAGTGATTGACCGATGAGAAATAGCCTGCTACATTAGTTTACCTGGATTGTATCATCTGGATTGTATTACCTAGCCCCCTCTCGGCTCTTATGGCATCCTATCGACGTGTTGTGGTCAAGTTGGGCACCAGTGTACTTACCGGCGGATCGAAGCATCTCTTTCGGCCCGGCATGGTCGAACTGGTTCGGCAATGCGCTGAATTGCACCAGGAAGGGCATGAAATCATCCTCTGTTCATCCGGAGCTATTGCCGCCGGTCGCGAGAAGCTGGACTTCCCGGTCGTGGACGACTCCGTGGCGGCTCGGCAGATGCTGGCCGCGGTCGGACAGAGCCGGCTGATGTACACCTGGGAAACGTTATTCGACCTCTACGATATCAACGTTGGACAAATGCTTCTCACCCGTGCCGACATACAGGATCGGCAACGCTTCCTGAATGCCCAGGACGTGCTTCAGGAGCTCATCAAACACCGTATCGTTCCGGTAATCAACGAAAACGACGCCGTCGCTACGGCGGAAATCAAAGTAGGTGATAACGACAACCTGTCCGCGTTGGCCGCTCTGCTGGCCCGGGCTCATCTACTCATTCTTCTTACCGACCAGCCCGGTCTGTTCACGGCGGACCCGAGGATCGATCCCGAAGCGCAGCTCATCCCGGAGGTACAGACTATCGATCAGACCCTGCACGACCTGGCCGGCCAGAGCGTGAGTGGGCTGGGGATCGGGGGCATGACAACGAAGCTGCAGGCCGCCGACCTGGCTCGCCGCGCTGGCGTCGACGTCGTCATTGCGGCCGGCAGCGCCCCCGACGTAATCTGCCGCATCGTCCAAGGAGAATCCGTTGGGACGCGTTTTCCCTCCCACCGTACTCCGCTGGAGCAGCGCAAACGGTGGATCGTCGCCGGCCTGGCTCCGGAAGGTACGCTGACCGTACACGCCGACGCCTTACCTGCCATCCTAACCCGGGACGGCAACGTCCTCCCCGAAAATGTAATGCAGGTGAGCGGCGCCTTTCGGCGCGGCGATGTCGTTCTGATCCTCGGCCCGGACGAGTCTGAAATCGCTCGGGGCATCGTCCGCTACGATCACGACGAACTGAACCGCATTAAAGGTTGCACGGACGAACAAATAGACGATATCCTGGGTTATGGATCCGGCCCTGCTGTGCATAGAAATGACCTCATCATGCTCGTGGAAAAAGAGTAGGCAAAGAACATCGCAACGAATACCATGAACGAATACCATGAACGAATACTATGGAAGCAACGATCCCCTTGACGGCTGTCGGAAAACAGGCGCGCGCAGCATCCCGGACGCTCGCTGTATTATCCACCGAAGAAAAGAACGAAACATTGACGGCGATCGCCGATGCGCTTGCCGCTGCGTCTGACTCTATTTTGAAAGAGAATGTGCTGGACATAGAGCAAGGGAGGTCCAAAGGCCTTTCGGATGCCCTGCTCGATCGCCTGCTCCTGGATGAACGACGGATCCAGAGACTCGTTGACGATATTCGCCACGTGGCAGAACTGCCGGACCCCGTCGGCTCCGACATCGAAAGCCGTCTGCTGCCCAATGGCATGAGGGTCATCAAACGAAGGATCCCCTTCGGCGTCGTCGGCGTCATCTACGAAGCGCGCCCCAACGTGACCATTGACATCGCGACGCTCTGCCTCAAAACGGGCAATGCCGCTATCTTGAGAGGAGGCAGCGAAACGTTGCGGAGCAACGTGGCGCTGGTGCACGTCATTCAGGCCGCCCTCCGCGATCGCGGCATTCCGGCTGAAGCCATCCAGTATATCGATAATCCAGACCGCGCCCTGGTCAGTGCATTGCTCAAGATGGACGACTACGTCGATATTCTTATCCCGAGAGGCGGAGCGGCCCTCCACCGGCTCTGTAAAGAACAAAGCACCATTCCTGTTATCACCGGGGGTATAGGCATCTGTCACGTCTACGTGGACGAAGCGTGCAACCTCGATCAGGCGGTCGATATCATCGAAAACGCAAAGGTGCAGCGACCGAGCGTCTGCAATGCACTGGATACGGTGCTCCTGCACAGCGCGATTGCCGCAGACGCGTTGCCCCTGATCATCGAACGGCTCGGCGTATACCCGGTACACATGAAGGCCACGGCCGAGGCGCTGGACATCATCGACAGAGCCGGCTATTCGGACCACGCCGAACTCGCGACGCCGTCCGATTTTTCTCGAGAATGGATGTCGCTGGTCCTCGGCGTCAAAATCGTCGACTCCATCGACGAAGCCATCGAGCACATCCATGAACATAGCATGGATCATTCCGATAGTATCGTGACTACCAGTTGGGAGCGCGCTAACCAGTTTATCGACGAAGTTAACTCATCGGCGGTGTTCGTCAACGCGAGTACGCGCTTCAACGACGGAGGGCAATTCGGTCTTGGTGCGGAAGTTGCTGTGAGTACCCAGAAATTGCATGCGCGAGGCCCGATGGGGCTCGAAGAATTAACGACCTATAAATGGATCGGTATCGGCCAGGGCCACATACGATCGTAATATCATCATCGTACAATCATCGCAGTGTCGTTAACCGCTTCTACTTTCATTTCGGGGCTGCTTCCAAATTACGCAGTTTCATTCGATTTCAATGATAGTAAGAGGGACCTGTTCAGCCGCTGCCTATCGTCTTTGAACCTATTTACTAAGTGATGTTACGCGAACTGTGCACAGCAGCCTGGTTTACGCGGCTTTGCAA
>CAZGHT010000101.1:8704-17824 GCA_964525535.1 uncultured Rhodothermaceae bacterium | reverse complement strand
AGCTATAGGTGTAAGATATGAACCCCGGAATTCCAATTTTATCTGAACCTATACAGTATTTAGCCACACGTATGAAATGAGCATCAATGCCATTTTGCCCAGATAAAAAACCTCTTGCCGTTGTAGGTCGTATATTGTCTGTAGTACAATGTAGTTACCAGCTCAAAAAGGATAGAACGATGACCGCTGTACAAGAACTGACCAAGCGCTTGCAAGATCTTCCTGAAAAGGAACGGGAGATCGTTGCCACTGCTTTGCTCAAAGCATGGGACGAGCAGGCCTGGGACCGTCAGATCGAAAAAGATCTCGAAGACGGCAAACTTGATTTTCTCATCGAGGAAGTGAAGGCTGATATTGAAGCGGGCCGCGTACAGCCCCTATGAATCACTACACCTCTCCTCGGTTTTGGAAGGCGTACGAGGCATTACCTGTACATATCCAAAAGTTGGCTGACGAAAACTTCGAGCTACTAAAAGCAGATCCATAACATCCCTCACTGCACTTCAAACAAATAGGCGCGTTATGGTCAGCGCGTGTTGGCCAGGGATACCGGGCGCTTGCTCTCGATGAACCCGATGGGATCTACTGGTTCTGGATAGGCACGCACGCTCAGTACGATCGCTTGCTCAAAACGCGTAAATAACCCCACAAAAGACCTGATATTTTGAGGATTCTAACCGCCGTTTTTTGCGTTTTTGATTTCGCAACCGGGCGGGGTAACTGTTGGCGAATCCCTTAGTACAGTCATTCCCAACTCGATTGGGAATCCAGAAAACGCAGAAGTTGATCTAAACGGTCTCTGGATCCCGCATCAAGTGCGGGATGACGCTTTCTATTCATGTAGCGTTTGACTTCGCCAACAGTTACGGGCGGGCGCATGTTTGTTTCAATATATCCCTCTGTATACCCCTCTGTATATTCTTCTGGAAATCAAGCAGCAAGGCTTCCCCATTTTTCCTGAGCCGACAGAGGTGTTGCCGTTCGACTCTACGGCGTTCGAACGGTTGGATGCCGAGATCGTCGAGGTGCTGGGCCGGGAAAAGCTCATCACGCCCGACGATGTACGAGGGGAGTACGCCACGTTAGGGGAAGCTGTGCTCGCGCAAAACTGGCCGAGGTTGGATGAATCGCGAGGCAAGTTTATCTTCCTGATGCTGCCCGCCATCGATGAAGCAGCAGCCGCGTTGTACTGGGAAGGGCGCCCCTCTCTGGAGGGGCGGGTGATGTTCGTTCGATCCACCCCGGGCGTCCCACGTGCCGCGTTCTTGCTCCTGGACAACGCCGTCGTGCGCCAGGATGAGATCCAGCAATACGTCCGCCAGGGGTATCTCGTTCGCACGCGCTCGGACATCGAAACCTATGAGGCCAAAATCAACGATTATTCGCGCGCCGAGGCCGCGTTTCGAAGCGGCGCCCAGGTGGTCTCGACCGACTTTTATCGCCCCGGTAATGCGTATGGCACGGACTACGTGGTTGCCCTGCCCGAAGGCGACGTCGCCCGCTGCAACCCGATCCATGCGGGCCAGGCATGCAGCGAGTAACCTGTTCATACAAGTCGGGTACCCGTATGAACGGGTATAAAATCATTTATTTACGGGATAGCGCAAGCATACACACCTCATTACTTTTTCATGAAGAGAGGCCTTGGTGGCATGCCTTCTCGAATGACTAATAATGCAGGAAAAAGGGATTACTGATTATTTCGGGTAGGCCAGCAAGGTTTTCTCTCGTTTTTTCTATTCACCTATCTGCACGAGAGAAATGCGCAATAAACACGGATTAAAAGGAAGGTTGTGGGATCTCGTAAAAATGAGTTGCGACCATGAACATGCAGGAGATAACACATTCGGACGCTTGTTTCCCGAAGAGACCCACCAGCCCACCGAGGAGCAGTTGATACAACTGTCAGAGACCATGAAAGAGCCTTCCGGCTCCATGGGACCGGATGCAGAAACCCCGATCGGATTTGCTTTTCTCGGGCAGTTCATTGACCACGACATCACACTGGATGCGACTACGACGCTCGGGCGTGTTTCGGGCGATGTGACCCAGATTGAAAATCTACGAACGCCCCGATTGGAGCTCGATTCGGTGTACCTCAACGGCCCTGAAGGAAGTCCATATCTGTATCACGAAGATAAAATAATTCTGGGTACGTATGAGAATCCGTACGACTTTCAGCGGAATCGGTACAATACGGCGATCATCGGGGACCCACGCAACGATGAAAATTTGTTCATCGCGCAGCTCCATGGTTTGTTCATTCGATTTCACAACGCGTTGATCGATCGGGGCATGTCGTTCGAAGATGCACAGAGGCACGTACGGTGGACCTATCAGTGGATTGTCGTGCATGAATTTTTGCCGGCGATCATAGCGCCCGAACTACTCGCTTCATTCATCGATGGATTTAACGAAGGGGCACTGCCGAATTACAACATCGATTGGGAATATGCGCCGGCCATTCCCGTCGAATTTTCCGCCGCGGCCTATCGATTCGGGCATAGCCATGTCAGGCAAGATTACCAGGTGAATCACCACGTTGCAGGAGATCTATTCGACTTCCCGGCATTCATGCCTGTAGCTATCGAGAACAACATCGACTGGCGATTTTTCTTCGATATCGACGGCATCAGCTTTAAAAAAGCCCGCCCCATTGACACCAGGCTAGCGCCTACGCTCTTTGAATTACCTTTCGCCCCCGATTTGCCGAGTCTCGCTGCGAGAAACTTACTTCGCGGACAGAGGACGTTTCTGTTACCCTATGGAGAGGATATCGCCGAACGTCTGGGTGTCGAGCAGCCGCTCCCCACCCCGCCCATCGTCAACGATTTGGATATGAAGGGCACGCCGTTGTGGTATTATGTCCTTGCAGAGGCGGAAGCATCTCATGGAAAGCTCGACAAGGTCGGCGGTATCCTTGTATGCGGTACGTTGCTCCAAATGTTGCTGAGAGACCGACAATCGTACGTGAATGCCTCGCCGGATTTCCATCCGCTCCGCGATGTAGGAGGTTCGTGCTTCGCTGAGGTCATATCGAACCTGCCCGACTGCGAAGCCCTTTCGGTGGTGTAGAACAGGTGACAGGTGGGTACGTCTCGATCAATACTTCGAGGTCATATAGTTGATGACGTGTTGGAGGATAGTTCTCCAGGCCGTGCCCACCTGTTCGTCCCACAAGGGATCTACTTCGGCAGCAGTTGTGAGGATGGCATCGAGCCAGTGCTGGTACAGCTCCGGACGGATGTCGAGGTGTTTTCGGGAATGTAAGGTCGCCTGTTTGTGGAGGGCTTGAAGGGCTTCGTGATCTCCTTCGGTGGCGCGTGCCGATATCTCCAACGACTCTACCACCATACGGTGCTGGCGTTCGAAATCGGTGTACCTGAACTTGTTGGCCACCTCGGTGGACGTAGCCAGGAACCGCTTGTAGAACGCATCCATAAACGTGTCGTCTTTTTTGCAACGTTCCAGGCTTTGCAGAAACAGGTCTCTGGGAGGCGGCGTCATGATTCGAGAGGGGCTATGGATCAATTACAAAAGGCAATACAGGTGAAGTTGGCCTACAGGCTAAGACGCAACGGCGTGCTTACGTACAGTATCGGGGATATTTCGCGCTCCCTTAGGTAGTATTGATATTGGGAAATAGAAGAGCCTGCCGCTCAGGTTCGGTCGTGTGCCCAGCATTCCAGGCGGACCAGCCGTTTGTCGACGGCCTCGGCAAATACAGCCGTCAGGTCGCCCGCGGGCTTCAGCTCACACAGCTTGCCGGCTAGCTTCGCCGCTTTGCCTTTACCCGTAATCGTTGCGAGGCGAGAAGTTGCCCTTTCGGAGACGGCCATGCCCAGGGCCGCGTGAACTTCGAGGAGCAACCCCAGCAGGTGATGCAGATTGTTGGGAAGTTCATCTACAGAGCCGATAAATCGGTCCAGGACTGTAGCGACAAAGTATGTATACGATGGGGATGCAAGGCTTACCTGCTCGAGGGCATGGGCGAGTCGATTCGTTTTGAGCCAGCCGCCTCTGGCCAGCTCGATCAATACCTCAGCCATGGGTTCAGGATGGGCGCGCCCGTCCTCGATCGCTGTGATGAGGGCGTCGATGGCGTGGCCTTGAAGGTCGCTATCTTTGGCGCTCAGTCCTACCCAGACAGCGAGGCAAGTCATCTCTGTCCAGGGCCTGTAGGTATGGAAAGCCGGCTCCAGATAGGCGTAGTTCGGGGAATACGACGCCGCGTTCTCGTCATGCCGGAGGATCATATTCTGAATGCCGATAACCAGGCAGCTGTCGGTATGGAGCGGCCAGACAAAAGACAGCCAATGGATGAGCCACGCGCCGCACAGGTCCGGCGTATTCCAGGCGTGTCGGGTTTTCTGGTGCATCGCGGCTGTAGGAATACGTCTCCATGTAGGGTGGGCCTGCAGCGAAGTGATACGCTTCAGCGATGAAAACAGCCTGGAGGCGACTTGCGCGATCCCCGGGGTTTCCGGTGCGCTTTCCTGCGGCCGGCCGCCCTCTTCGTCCACAGCCGATTGTTCGACCGAAGAAAAGACGATATTCGGAAAGTGGTATTCTTTGCCGTTGTAGGGTTTACTGGTGCGAAGGGTCGAAGTCCAAAAAAATGAAGCCGGCTCGAGGCTGTCTGGATGCGGGTCCTCCATAGAGATCGCCTCATAAGCCTGTCGGAGCGATTCACGGGGCGATCGGGCACGCCCTGCTGCAATCCATAGGTCGTAGTCGCGTTTATCCGGTGAATCCGGTCCCTCAGGACTGCCCAGCGCCCAGCGAGTGAGGCGGCCCGGTAAGCCGTGAAGGGGCGCCGCCTTCTCGAGGGCCTCCGCCCGGTAGTCCGGGGCGAGCCTGAGGAGGCCCTGCATCACGTCTTCTCTATGAGAATACGTCCAGTGTTCGTCGAGCTCCTCGAGGCGATCTACGAAGGTGCGGGGGTCGATCCAGCCGTGTTCGTGCGTAGGCGCCGATAGGAGTACGCCGGCCGACCCGATATGGACTCGCTTCTTGAGCTCCTTGATTCTTCGATTGATAAACAAGAAAGGGGCTGCCTGCCGATAGAATGTAGCGTTGGCGGTGTCGTGAAAGTCTCCGGTCAACCACGTCAACAGCAGGTCGCGTAGTTGCATGGATACACCTCCCCAGCCACTGACGAGGCCCCGTATCACCTCGGACGTCTGAGGCTGTTGGATGCGCTTCAAGAGAGAGGAAGTGCGGACAGAAAAGTCAGAGGGTTTCTGGTCGCAAAGCCGGCTGAGTCCGTCCAGGATCCGTTCGACTTCGTCGATGCGATCTACAATCTCGACCGCGTGCGCGACCTCGTCGATGAGTTCTTCGAGGGTATGAATCGGCGTGATGGGGTCGATGGTCCTGAGAAGGGGCCTGTCGATGAGGTCCCAGGTGATCGGGGCAGGAAGTTGACCGAGCAGGTTGGATTCAGACAGTGAGGCCATCGATGCGAGCTCGGGCGGGATCGCAGAAAAGCGATCCCAGAGTTCGTCGAACCACGCTGTATCTTCAGAAGGCGCGGCTGTGTCATCGGGAAGGTCAATGCCGGCATCGTCGGGGAAGAGGGCCAGGGCGCGGGACTGTAGAGAAGGAGAAAGGATCGGAATGAGCGGAGCGAGCGCGTCGAATCGATCTGGGCTCAGTTGGTCCCTGTGATATTCCAGGACCTCCAGGGCAGCTTCCTGGACGTCGGCCGAACTATGGCGTATTGCATGGATTGCGGCCTGCAAGGCTGTATCTATGGTTGCGGGGTGGGTGCCGGCCAGGCGATGAATGAGCCTTACAGCCTTTTTCGCGGCCCCTTTGGAAGACAGTTCGAATACCGGCAACAGTGCACGAAGCGTGGGCTCGACGTCGAGGCGGCCGGCTTTCTCGAGTTTTGCCAGCATCTTGAGTCCCAGGTTGACGACGTGACCCACTCGCACCCATAGCAGGTCGCGATAGTTGCCCTGCCGGGCCTCGACTTCCTCCAGGGTCGGTGCGAGACGTTCGTGGACTTTTCTGAAGCCCGACAACAGGTTGGCTTTGTGTCCGGTAGTAAGGCCCGCGAGCGATGCATCCAGCAAGCGGTCTCGATCGAGGCGGCCCGATTCGGAGAGGCTAACGACGGCTTCGGTCCAGGTTTCGTAGTCTTCGGGCAGCGTGGGGTTGTTGGCAAAATAATTGGCTGTAAATGCGACGGTCTCGACGTCGAAGAGGCGATACACGTCATCGAGCACTTCGGGCTGTTCGAGGAGGCGTTGGCTGAGGGGGGGATACACCGTTTTTCGGTGACGGTCGGCCCAGACGATGAAATGTTGTGCCATCAGTCTCAGGTATCCGTCACTTTGGGGCTTCTCGCAGGCGCCCTCTCGAACGAGGGTACGTATCGATTCCCAGGATATGCCCTGGAATTCCTGATCCAGCCGGTGTTCGATCCATTCCTGCAACCAGGAGGGCCTGCGATCCAGCAGAATCTTGACCATCAGCTTCTGATGGGAGGGTTTCATATACCACAACACCATGCGTTTGACGACGGAAGCCGGGCATGCCGCCAGAAGAGCCAGTTGGGCGTTGACATCCAGCGATCGGGATTTGCCTGTGGCGGCGCGTTCCATGAGGCCTTTCAGGGCATCGCCCACGCGTTGTCCTAGGCCTCGCCTTCGGATGACCCTGTACAGATTCGAAGCTGTTTTCGAGAGGGCTTTTCGTTCCTTTTCGTTCAGTTCTGCAAAGGCCCCGGCCAGCGTTCTGGCTTCTTCATGCAGGACGAGGTGCTCGAGGGTTTCGGGTGTCAGGGGCCGGGTTTCGATAGGCTGCGTGGCCATAGGAATGGTTTCGGTCTTGGAAGGAGCAGGATCACGGGGTGGGGGACTCGAGATACAGGTGGGCGGCGAGAATATGTTTGCATACACCGCGTTCCCCCTGATAACGGCTAAACCAGGGGCACGTGCAGCGATCTTCTTCGGGTCTCAGGCGCACTATATGAGAGACGCCGGATCCTTGAATCGCGAAGTCGATCGAGGCGGCGTCGCTTCGGTGATGAACCCGGACCTTGCCTTCGTCGAGAAGTTGCCTGGCCGCTTTGAGGCGGGGTTGCAGCTTCTCGACGTGTTCGAGGTCAAATGGCAGTTCGCGGTGGAAGTAACACCGTTGCGAGACGTCGTAGCCGGCCAGTCCTCGTGCGCCCAGGACGGCAAGAGCGTCTTCTATCTTGCCGGGGGAGGTATTCAACTCGCCGGCGAGCGCCATGGCGTCGAGGCGAGGCTGCCAGTTCATTTTCCCCCGAACGTAGTCGACCAGTTCTCGGCCGGTACCCCGGACGAGGACATCGAGGATCTGTCCCTCCCCTGAAAACCCGCGATATACCTCAGGGCTGATCATCAGGAAAAAGCGCCCGGTGTCGTAGAGCACTTCCCAGGCGCTGGTACCCGTACGGTCGTCTGCCCAGATACGGAGGGTATCCGCTCTGGGCAGGAGAGGTTCGATGACTTTGATCCGGTGAGTGCCGTGTATCCGAACGGCGTCGCCGGACGCACGCTGGCTCAGCCGCAACGAATGCCCGGCGCGGACGACATAAGAAGGGCGCTTCGGTATACCGGTCTGGCGCACAGAGCGCATAAAACGGAGTGCTTCCGATGCGTTAACCTCCAGTTGCAAGGAGAGATCGGGTTGATAGGCCTGAACCTCGCTGAACCCTTTGATCCATCGTATGGGGAGTTTTACCTTCTTTTCAACCACCTTCTGCTCGCCCTGTGACAGGGCCACTTCCTCCTTGCCGACTGCGAGCTGCACCTGATCGGAGTCCCTGAGGCGCATCAATGCGGCACGCATAGGGTCGTTGAAGTCGACGTTGGTGGTCCCGCGGCCGTGCACATCGCCTTCGAAGAGCTCCGACGGCAGATCGGCACGGACGTACACGCCGCAGCACCCGCTGAAGCCTTCGATTCTGAGGAGGGATTCGTTGCTCGTCAGGACCGGGTCCATGAGGGGCGGCCTCGGCTGGAAGAAGTGGGTCCGAACCACGCGCGAAAGTACGAGCAGCATGTCCGCAATTCGTCGAGGCTCTCTGATACGCCCTTCGAAGAAGTAGGGATTGGACTGGGTACGCGAACACGTTGCGAGGTTTAGATGGGCTTCCGTTGCAACGCGATCTATAGAAGAGGGGTACGCATACTGATAGGTGTAGTCGATCCCGGTACTCATGTCATCGTAAAGAGTCTAAATCGTCATTTCGAGCGGCCACTCGATATTGGTTCGAATACACTTTTCGGGGCAAAATCTGTGCGATTCTCCAGCGTATTCTCCAGCGTATTCTCCAGCGTATCCATGCAGCTTCCGGGGGTGATAACAGGCTGCTCCAGCAATGTATATAGGGGTGATGACAGCGTTTTGTCATACGGGGCCGGCATCTGTCGACCTATTCGATCTGGCGGAAAATGCCCGAATGCGTTATCGAGCGGCTCGTGATCCGAGAGGTGCACAACGCCAAGATATATCTCAAAGCATATCTATATCTTGTATCGTTGCCTATTGAAAGATTTACTGTAAATCATCACATTTTATATAGAGTACAATCTATTAAGGACGGATGTTACGCCTCTGTGCGCAAACGAGCTGCCGCAAAGGCATT
Organism: uncultured Rhodothermaceae bacterium; assembly: GCA_964525535.1. Taxonomy (GTDB): domain Bacteria; phylum Bacteroidota; class Rhodothermia; order Rhodothermales; family JAHQVL01; genus JAHQVL01. Next base: position 9,198 of record CAZGHT010000101.1, on the reverse strand, counting down.
TCGCTTCGCTCAACGCCTGATTTTCAACGCCTGATTTATAGTATCGCTGTGCACAACCTGCGTAACATCACTTAAGGACTTACATCCCGTTTTATCGGGTGATGATACGCAGGTTGTTTATGCGGCTTTGCAGACGTCCAAGCCGCTCCAGCAGGTGAATGCGCATTCGACGTGAAATACGAATTACACTAGCTACATTAGAAGCATATGATGCGAATGATTTTTTTCTCTGTATTTCTCCTGGCTGTTCTGGGAGTCATCTTCTCTCTACAGAACCCTCAGGATATACAGATTATGGTGGGTCCCTACCGAATAACAGGGCCCATCACCCTGTTTATGGTATTCTCAGCAGGAATCGGTTTTTTGCTGGGTATCATCTCGTCGATACCCAGGAGAAAAAAGAAAAGAAAGAAGTCCCTCGAGGCGGGCGGTTGAGCCCCCTGTGGGATGAGACAAGAGAAGAACGATATATTTAAGCTGACATTGACTAAACA
>CAZGHT010000101.1:0-8604 GCA_964525535.1 uncultured Rhodothermaceae bacterium | reverse complement strand
ACATTGACTAAACAAAGAAATCAATCTCCAAATATGGATCGCGATACATTAATCAATAATTTAAACGAGGATCTGGCCGGCGAGTTGAGCGCAATCATTCAATATATTACGTATGCCGCGAAGGCAACAGGCCCTATGCGTCCTCAACTCGCCCAGTTTTTCCTGGACGAAGTGGCCGACGAACAAAAACACGCGCAATATCTGGCTAATAAAATCACGGCGCTCGGTGGAGAGCCTACTACCATACCCCGTAGTGTGCCGGAGGCAAAGACCAATCGAAAGATGCTGGAAGAGATTCTGGCCGCCGAAAACCGGGCCATCGAAGATTACGCGCAACGGGCCCGAGAAGCCGAAGCATATGGTGACAAAGGGCTCTCGGTTACGCTGGAAGACATGGTTCGAGACGAAACGGGGCATTCGGAAGAGACGGCCCGCATGTTGAAGGATTGGCCTCTTTAGGATGAACAACATCGGGGTGGAATTAAAACGGCTCGGCCAGCAACTATACCGGCAGGGACTCATCCTGACGGCCTGGGCTGCAGCCGACAAGCTGGCGAGGTGGTTCACGGGCGGACCGGTCGAATCGTTCAGCAAAATCACGGACTCGATCTGGTTAGGCGGTCAACCGACCAGACGGGGTATGCTGAAACTATTCGGAAATGGATTCACAGCCATCGTAAACATGCGCGCCGAATATGATTACAGTGTACTGCTCGATTTTGGCCCGGTCCATTATCTGCACCTTCCAACCGAAGACAATGAGGCTCCCTCCCTGGAGCATCTGTCCGAGGGAGCGCGGTTCATCGAAGAAGAAGAGCGAAGAGGCAAAGTATATATTCACTGCTGGGAAGGCCTCGGGAGAGGACCGACGTTGGTTGCCGCTTATCTCGTCAGACAGGGGTTATCGCCCGAAGCAGCCTGGGATAAGATAAGGGACTATCGACCCTTTATTCGTCCCACCGACCTGCAGATTGAAAGGCTCAAAGAATTTGATGAACTCGTCTCAGTGGAGAAATCGGCTTCGAAAGAAGCGTGAGGGACCAGGCAGAAGGAGAGTGATCGCATCGACATCTCGCTCGCGAGCAAAGAGCTTCCATCGTGGCTGCGCGGGAGGTCGAAAATAACTTGCAAGTAAGGGGAAATCCTGCGTATAGTACGCCATCCTGAGTAAAGAAAATCAGACGTGTTGCGTGATCCCGTTGCGACACCGGTTGCGTCCTGGGGGCGAGGCATTAGCATGTAGTGTGCCTCGGCCTCAGGACGATCACTATTTGTGGGGTCTCTCAATCGCGTACTCATTCGCAGCGAGTCACATTCAAGATATTCCCCCATGGCTAATACCCCCATCGAAGATCATGGTTTGATCGGTAATATGCATTCGGCAGCGTTAGTAGGTATGAATGGTACGATCGACTGGTTGTGCATGCCTCGTTTCGATTCCCCCAGCATTTTCGCTGCCATCCTGGACGACCAAAAAGGGGGGAGCTTCGAAATCAAACCCGATTTGGACGGCAGTAAATGCCACCAGATGTACTGGCCGGAAACCAATGTGTTGATCACACGGATGTCCACTTCCGACGGGGTCGCCGAAATCATCGACTACATGCCGGTAGGGCTGAACCGCGACCGTGAGTGGGTGCCCGAGTTGGTTCGTCGTATCGAGATCGTACGCGGGTCCATGACGTTCAACGTCTGTTGCCGGCCGGCCTTCGATTATGCCCGAAAGCCGCACAAGACGTCGGTGTACGACACGCATTGCACCTTCGAATCGGAAGAGTTAAACGTTCACCTGTCATCGACGCATCGATTAAGGGCGGCCGATGACTGTGTCGTCAGCTCCATGGAGCTGCGTCGTGGCGATCGCGCCATTTTCGCGCTGTACGCCTCGAAAGGCAAACGCGATGGGTTCGCCATAACGTACGAGTACGAAGAAAAGCTGCTGGATACCACGGTAGACTACTGGCATAGATGGATCAACCAGTGCACCTACGATGGGCGGTGGCGCGAATCCGTGTATCGGTCTGCCCTGACGTTGAAGCTGTTGACCTATGAGCCCACCGGAGCCATCATCGCTGCTCCGACGAGCAGCCTGCCGGAAAGCATAGGAGGGCATCGGAACTGGGATTATCGGTATACCTGGATTAGAGACGCTGCCTTTACGCTCTACGGGTTCATGCGGATTGGGTTTACGGAAGAAGCTGCCTCCTTCATGGAGTGGCTGAAAGAACGATGTTATGAAAGGGAAGAAGGGCAGCATCAGCTCCAAATTGTATACGGGATCGATGGGAAGCGCGATTTGATCGAGGAGGAATTGCCCCACCTCGCCGGATACATGGACTCTCGCCCCGTTCGTATCGGCAACGGCGCCCACGACCAGCTCCAGCTGGATATCTACGGCGAACTCATGGATTCCGTGTATCTCTTCAACAAGTACGGATCTCCGATCTCGTACGACCTCTGGCTTCAGCTACGCCCCATGATCAACTGGGTATGCGATAACTGGAACAAGCCGGACGCAGGGATATGGGAAATTCGAGACGAACATCTCCACTTCGTCTACTCTAAGTTGATGTGCTGGGTGGCGGTGGATCGCGCCTTGCGACTTGCCGACAAACGCTCTTTTCCGGCCGACCGGCAGCGATGGCTGGCCTGCCGCGATGAAATATATCAGGACATCCTCGAGAAAGGGTGGTCCGAGCAGAGAAAAGCGTTTGTCCAGCACTACGACGGGCACGTTCTGGATGCATCGAACCTGATCATGCCGCTGATCTTCTTCATGGCACCCAACGATCCTCGGATGATCCAGACCATCGAGGCCATTGCCAGAGCGCCCGAAGAGGGAGGCTTGCTGGCAGGGGATCTGGTCTATAGATACAACCACACGGAAGTGCGCGATGGCCTCTCGTCTCCGGAGGGCACGTTTACGATGTGCACGTTCTGGCTGGTTGAGGCGTTGACGCGGGCCGGGCAAAAAGACCGCGCCCTGTTGAAACGCGCCCGGTTATTGTTCGAGAAGGCGCTGAGTTATGCCAATCACCTGGGGCTTTACAGTGAAGAAACCGGACCCACCGGCGAGGCGTTGGGCAATTTCCCCCAGGCATTTACGCATCTGGCTTTGATCAGCGCGGCCTATAATCTCGACCGGATCCTGAAGTAGCTTCAGGCTTTATCCTACAGAGGATGCAGGGGACAAGCCCGCACATCACGTTCTCCCGGTGGTATTGATTTATGGAATATGCTGAAAAGGACCTCGAAGAAGACGTCGTAACCCGGCGCACAAAAGAGAAGGCGCAAGAGGACAGGGAGTTTATATCTGTGATCGTGAAGCGGAACGACGAAGCGCGGCGTCATCCCGACGACATCCTCGAACACGCGATCGAGGAGGGTAAGAACCAGATCGAGCGATCTTTTCCGTCTCTCTTCTTATCCGCCGTTGCGGCCGGTTTGATCCTGGGTTTCACGGTCATGGCGGTCGCTGTCATGCACGAACTCACGGCAGCAGTAGAGAACCCCTGGGTGGCTCGACTGGCTAAAGCGGCCGTATACCCGTTAGGTTTTGTGGTCTGTGTGATGAGTGGTACAGAGCTATTCACGGAACACACGGCCACGGCCGTGTATCCTGTGTTGGATCGCAAATCTCGCTTCACGATGATGCTTCGGCTCTGGGGAGTTGTCCTGTTGGGTAATCTGGTCGGCGCGTTTATGAGTGCCGGTTTACTCGCGATGGCCGACCCTGTCGTTAAGGCTGCGGAAGGGTATGTCGAACTGGGCAAACACATGACAACGTTCTCCCTGGGGCCGCTCCTCGTCAGCGGTATCCTGGCCGGCTGGCTCATGGCACTCGGAGGGTGGCTCATACTGGCGACCAATCCGAATGTGGCACAGATCGTATCCATTTACATTGTTACGTTTTTGATAGGCATTGGAGGGCTCCACCACTCGATTGCGGGTGCCGTCGAAGTATTCACTGCTGTATTGCTGAGCGATGCATTAACGTTGCCCGGGTTGTTGTCTTCACTGTCTACAGTGGTCGTCGGCAACTTGATTGGGGGAAGTGTATTCGTCGCGGTGTTAAACTATGGCCACATCAGGAAGAGTCAGGAGATTGAAGAGCAGGCACTATCTGAAAATCAGAATACTAAAGACGTATGATTCTCATCGTCCATTTCAAACGGTATAGATATTCCAGATTCTGGAAACGCATGGCCATTTTTCTGGCTGTTGTTGCAGCCGTTTCTGCGCTCGTGGCTGTATGCTTTCAGCTATAAAAGGAGACGCCTTAAGATTCACTACTTCTGACGTGTTTTAAATAGAGCGCCGCTTCGTCCCGGTTACTGACATTGAGTTTGTTCAAGATGCTGTGGACGTGATTCTTGACCGTGCCCAGCTCGATGAACAATCGATCTCCGATCTCCTGATTGGTCATGCCTTCAGCCACCAGTTTCAGGACCTCCTGTTCTCGAGGCGTCAGATCGATCTGGTCGAAGTCGAAATCCACTTGAGGTTGAGACTGGCTGAGCTGCTGTACCCGCTGAACGAGGCCGGCGGCTATCTCCGGTGACACCAAAGCCTTGTCGTTAGACGCGGCCCTGATGTTCTTGATCAATTCAACCATCGAATCGTCCCTGAGCACGTATCCCGAGGCGCCAAGCTGGATGTAATCCAGAAGCAGATCATATATTTTCGAGATGCCCATGATTATGATTTTTACCGGGACGTCTCCGGAGGTCATCTCTCTGGTGAGGGTAGCGGCTCCCTGGTCGGGCAGGTCCGCGCTGACCAATATAACATCTACGTACTCGACCTTTGCCAGCGCTTCTTCGACCGTTGTAACCACCCCTGCCACATCGAAGTCCTCCTCGTCCCTCAACGCAGAAGCGGTTACGTCGCCCATCAATTTTATCTCATCGACGATGAGTATCCGAATCACACCCATATATCGTTGATGTATAGAACAGATTCGATCAGACCGAAACCGAGCTATAATTCAAGTAGTGATGGTACGCGGCTGTGCCATGTGCAAAGCCACTCCGGCAGGACGTATACACATCCGTCGCGTACCCTCTGTTAGGTAGTCCATTCTATGAATAGATATGATACGCACTGAACCTACTTCGATCAACTACCGCCCACCGATTCGCAGCAGCGCAGCCAGTCATTCACCCGCATGGGCAATGTCATTGCCCGCAGTCTCCTTCAATACTTCTTGTTCCTCTCGCCTTTTTCTCTTTTTCCGTATGATAGCAGGGATGTAGAAAGATAGAAGGAGGACCAAACTCAACACGAATATGAAAAATACTCCCAACAGCGTCTTAATCGACATATAACAGGTAAAATTTATGCTTGTACTGGTTACAGAATTATATCTTATACACAGATGTTACGCGCCGGATGCGTGTAAGTCCTGCCAGAGCGGCTTTGCAGGTATGCAAAGCCGCGTAAACTAGTCTGCTGTGCACCGTTCGCGTAACATCACTTATACATGGATGTTACGCATCTGTGCGCCATCGTACAGCCACAACAGCTTTGAAAGGGCTAAAACAGACGGATACCAACGGCAACGCCTTATTTCAAAGCCGGCTCAACGAGCTGCTGTGCACAACCTGCGTAACATCACTTATACAATTAAAGTAGTACGCTTAAGCGAGACAAGAAATGGGTCGAGGTATAGAACGCCGGTATATATCGGGATATATATCTGAAATACACGGAATCTCCGGAAACGATTCATTACGTCGCTGATACCAGTGAACGGGTAGGTGATGGTACGAACCCTCTCAATTTTAACCAGCCTATAGATCCTTCAAAAGGGTAGATGATCGAAAAGGCAACTACCATATTTCAAGATATCCTGAACCTCACGGTATTCGACACCAGCGTTCAAGATTGGCTTATACTTCTGGGTGCAGGACTCGCAATTGCGATTGCCCTTGGATTCGTGCGCCGGATTACCGTGAGCCGATTCAAGGGGCGCGCTTCAAAGTCCTCTACGGTCTTCGACGACGCTATCATTTTACTCGTCGAGCAGACGAAGATGTTTTTTCTGGTGATCGTCGGATTCCGGGTGGCCCAGACATTTAGCGATGCATACGAGGCCTGGGCTTCAACTTTGGGTCGGATCTTCTTTTTGGCCTTTCTCGTCCAGGCAGGCCTCTGGGGCTCCCATCTGATCACCTGGTGGGTGGGTCGATACAGAGAGGAACACGTCGAGAAGGATCCTTCTGCGGTAACCACCATACAGGCGCTTTCGATCCTCGGGCAAATTTTCCTGTGGTCGCTGCTGTTTTTACTGATGCTCGATAACCTGGGCGTCGACGTCACGGCGCTCATCACAGGGCTCGGCATTGGCGGCATTGCCGTTGCTCTTGCCGTACAAAACATCCTGAGCGATATTCTCGCTTCGTTGTCTATTGTGCTGGACAAACCGTTCGTCGTGGGAGATTTTCTCATTGTAAACGACTATCTGGGCACGGTCGAACATATCGGGCTCAAGACGACCCGGATCCGGAGTTTATCGGGTGAACAAATTGTATTTTCGAACAATGACTTGCTGAGCAGCCGCATCCGAAATTATAAACGCATGAATGAGCGCCGCATTGCATTTACGGTCGGCATCGAATACGGCACCCCGAGAGCGGTCGTTCGTCAGATTCCGGACGTACTCAAGGAGGTGATCCAGTCTCTCGACAACGTCCGTTTCGATCGGTCGCACTTCCAGAAGTTCGGCGATTTTGCCCTGATCTTCGAATGTGTATATTACGTGCTCAGTGCGGATTACAATACATACATGGACGTTCAGCAGGAGATAAATTTTGGTATTCAGGAGCGTTTCGAGGCGCTTGACGTGACCATTGCGTTCCCGACGCAGAGCGTCTTCCTTCACCCCGCCGGCAAGGAAGTACCTCTCCATGAGGCTGAGAGTAGTTCTTGATTGTAGACGCATCCTGCGCGTAACATCACTGAGTTATGGATGTTACGCATCGGTGCGTTATCGTTTTGCCCGGACGGCTTTGAATGCGCTCAGATAGCTGAAAAACGGCTGTAAGGCAGTCATTCAACGTCGGGAAAACGGGGTGCTGTGCAGACAACCTGCGTAACATCACTGAGTTAGCTATTCGTGTCAGAAAAAACTGCATGCATCGTTGGAAGCGGCCCGAACGGCCTGGCTGCGGCGCTCACACTGGCACGCGCCGGGTGGTCCGTCTCCGTCTATGAAGCCAAAGACCGTATTGGGGGCGGCACGCGGACGCTGCCCCTTCTCCAATCCGGCTGCCTTCATGACGTTTGTTCGGCCATACACCCCCTGGGGCTCAGTTCGCCTTTTTTTTCCGGCCTTCCGGAGGATGGATTCGACGTAAACTGGATTCATCCGGAGATCCCTCTCGCTCATCCCCTGGATGACGGCACAGCCGTCATTCTCGCCCGGTCGATGGACGAAACGGGGGCATGGCTCGATCGGGGAGACGATCGGCGTTGGAAGAGCATGATGGGGCCGCTCGTGGACCAATGGCAGGCTCTCGTACCGGACGTGCTGGCCCCGTTGCGTCTGCCGAAGTCACCCCTCCTCCTCGCCCGGTTTGGCATCGAGGCCATGCAGCCGGCCTCGACGCTCGTGCGCCGGCGGTTCAGAGGAGAACGAAGCAAAGCGCTCTTTGCCGGCATAGCGGCCCATAGCATTATGCCCCTGGACAAGCCTTTTACATCTGCTTTTGGCCTGTTGCTGGGGGCGGCCGGGCACGCCGTTGGATGGCCGCTGGTGAGGGGGGGAAGTCGAAAGATAACAGACGCGCTGGCGGAGCAACTCAAGCAGCTCGGGGGTGAGGTCGTACTACACCGCGTCGTCGAAACCCTGGACGAACTGCCGGCGTCCGACGCGATCCTCTTCGACCTCACCCCCCGCCAGGTCGTCTCTATCGCCGGGCACGTTCTCCCGGAGCGATACCTGCGTGCACTTCGCCGCTTCCGCTACGGATGCGGAACGTACAAGATGGACTGGATTCTGCGAGAACCCGTGCCATGGACGGCTGAGGCCTGCCGGCGCGCCGGAACGGTGCATGTAGGGGGAACCTTCGACGAAATAGCTCGCGCGGAACAGGCCGCCTGGGAGGGGCGCCCCACCGAAACGCCCTTCGTTCTCGTCGCCCAGCAGAGCCTGTTCGACGATAGTAGAGCGCCGGAGGGACTTCATACGCTGTGGGGCTATTGTCACGTGCCCCACAATGCTGACACGGATATGAGCCTGTACGTCGAGAATCAGATAGAGCGGTACGCCCCCGGTTTCAAAGAGGTAATCGTCGATAAACATACGATGACGGCACCGGCGATGCAGGCGTATAACTCGAATTACATCGGTGGCGACATACAGGGGGGGATTCCGGATTGGAAACAACTGTTTACCCGGCCAATCCCTCGCCTGAATCCATACGCTACGCCAGATCCGAGATTGTTCATCTGTTCCTCATCGACGCCGCCGGGAGGAGGCGTGCACGGGATGTGCGGCTATCACGCGGCGAAAACGGTGTTAGCCCGGCATTCGGCATAGTGTTGACCGTGTTAGCTACGGCTTTCCATAATCACTCCGCAGGCAATCTCTGGGCCGGCATC
>CAZGHT010000100.1:0-18223 GCA_964525535.1 uncultured Rhodothermaceae bacterium | reverse complement strand
ACGAACTGAGAACTGTGAACGGAGAACGGAGAACCCCTTGTTAGATCTTTGTAAAATCACCTAGCGCGTACTACAGCCAGGGCGGCCGATTGCAACAATTGCCGCACTATTTCGTGACAGTCAGCTCTTCCCTAACCGACCATCACGCACTATCGCCTTCGCACCCACGACTCAATTTCGTTACCAGTCCCTCACCTGAATGAATAAAACTGTACAACGTATCCTAACGGGACTCCTCATCGTGGTCGCAGTTGCTGCGCTCGCCTGGCCCAAGATCAAACCTCTGACCAGCCAGACGAACGCCGGCCCGACAGCCGCTCCGACGCAACGCCCCCTGGCCGTCGAAGTGACCGTCCTGGAGACCTCCACCCTCCTCGACCGCATATCGACTACCGGTACGTTGCGGGCCAACGAAGAGGTCGAGCTCCGGAGCGAGACGGCCGGCAAGATCACTACCCTCTATTTCGAAGAAGGGCAGCGCGTCGAGGCCGGCAAGTTGCTCGTCAAGATCAACGACAGCGAGCTCCAGGCCCAGCTGCGCAAGGCGGAGTTCCGCCTCGCGCTCGCAGACAACCGCGAGCAGCGCGAAAAGCAGATCCTCGAAAACGGCGGCATCAGCCTCGAAGACTACGAGGCCACCCAGAACGAAGTGAGCGTGCTCCGGGCGGACGTCGAGCTGATCCAGGCGCAGATCGACAAAACCGAAGTCCGCGCCCCCTTCGACGGCGTCATCGGGCTCCGGCAGGTCAGCGAAGGCAGCTACATCACGACGACGACCGTCATTGCAACTATCCAGGACGTCGACCTCATCAAGGTCGACTTCTCCATCCCGGAGCGGTACGCCCAGCGCATCATCCAGGGCGGCGAAATCGTCTTCACCGTCGAAGGGCTGCAAGAACCCCAGCGCGGCGTCATCTATGCCGTCGAACCTCAAATCGACCCCGATACGCGCACGCTGCTCATCCGGGCGCGCAGCCCGAACCGAGAAGGCCGGCTCCTGCCGGGCGCCTTTGCCGACATCCAGCTCATCTTCAACGAAATTCCCGATGCGCTGACGGTGCCGGCCATCGCCGTCATCCCCGAGCTGGGCGGCAAAAAAGTCTACGTCCTGCAAAATGGGCAGGCCGTGCCGCGGGCGGTAGAGACCGGAATCCGATCCGCCGAGCGCGTCCAGGTAACCGAGGGGTTGTCTCCGCGGGACACCGTCATCATCACTGGCATCCAGCTGATCCGGCCGATGATGCCGGTCGATGCGACGATCGTGAGCTCCTCCGAGGCCGTCATCGACACGCTCCCCACCGTTGATTCTTAGACCTTTCCGGACAACCCCATGAGCCTTTATTCCATCAGCATACGCCGGCCGGTCCTGGCCATCGTCATGTCGGTCGCCATCGTCCTGTTCGGCATCATCGGCTTCAACGAGCTGGGCGTCCGGGAATACCCGGCCGTAGACCCGCCGGTCATCACCGTGTCGACCAGCTACCGGGGCGCCAACGCCGCGGTCATCGAGTCCCAGATCACAGAACCCATCGAGGAGTCGGTCAACGGCATCGCGGGCATTCGCACGCTGACCTCCGTGAGCCGGGAAGGGCGAAGCACGGTGACGGTGGAGTTCGACCTGGACACCGAGCTGGAGGGCGCCGCCAACGACGTGCGCGACCGGGTCTCGCGCGCGCAGGCCAACCTGCCGCCCGACGCCGACCCGCCTATCGTCGTCAAGGCCGACGCCGACGCCTTCCCGATCGCCTTCCTCAACATCAAGAGCGACCAGCGCAACCTGCTCGAATTGACCCGCATCGCGGACGACCTGTTCAAAGAACGCCTCCAGACCATCAGCGGCGTGAGCAACATCGACATCTGGGGCGCGAAGGAATACGCCATGCGCGTCTGGATCGACCCGGCCAAGCTGGCCGCCTACCAGCTGTCGCCGCTCGACGTGCGCGACGCGCTCGCGCGCGAAAACGTCGAGCTGCCGTCGGGCCGCATCGAAGGCGCGGAGGTCGAGCTGACCGTCCGCACGATGAGCCGGCTCGCCGACGCCGAGGCCTTCAACAACCTGATCGTCAAGGAAGACGACGGCCAGGTGGTTCGCCTGCGCGACATCGGCTACGCCGAGCTGGGCCCCTTGAACCTCCGGACGGTCCTGAAGCGGGACGGCGTCCCGATGGTCGGCGTCGTCGTGCGGCCGCTCCCGGGCGCGAACAACATCGCCATCATGGACGAGTTCTACCGGCGCGTCGAACAGATCGAGCGGGACCTGCCGGCCGACCTCGAGCTGGCCATGGGATTCGACAACACGCGGTATATCCGTGAATCCGTTGCGGAGGTGCAGCAGACGATCTTCATCGCGCTGTCGCTCGTCGTGCTCGTCATCTTTCTGTTTCTCCGCGACTGGCGAACGACGATCATTCCGGGCGTGGTGATCCCCATATCCCTCATCGGGGCGTTTTTCATCATGTACATCCTGGGGTTTTCGATCAACGTGCTCACCATGCTCGGGATCGTGCTCGCGATCGGGATGGTCGTCGACGACGCCATCGTCGTGCTGGAGAACATCTACTCCAAGATCGAAGACGGGAAGCCGCCCATCGAGGCCGGCATCGAGGGCACCAAGGAAATCTTCATGGCCGTCGTCGCCACGACGCTGGCGCTGGTGGCCGTTTTTCTCCCGATCCTGTTTCTGGGCGGGCTCACGGGCCGGCTGTTCCGGGAGTTCGGCATGGTCATCGGGGGCTCGGTGGTGATCTCTTCGTTCGTCGCGCTGACCCTGACGCCGATGCTCAGCACGCGCCTGCTGAAGAAGCGGGAGAAACACACCTGGCTCTACGAAAAGACGGAACCGTTCTTCCAGTCGCTGACGCAGAGCTACCGGCGGTCGCTGGAAACGTTCATGAAGCAACGCTGGCTGGCGATCCCCATCCTGCTCGTGAGCGTCGGCCTGATCGGGTTCCTGTTCAATACGCTGCCGTCGGAGCTGGCGCCGCTGGAGGACCGCAACGGGATCCGCATGTTCGCTACGGGGCCGGAGGGGGCGACGTTCGAATACATGGACGCCTACATCGATCAGCTGATTCACGTCGTGCAGGAGGAGGTGGAAGGCCGGGACGCGATCATCTCGGTGACGTCGCCGGGCTTCGCCGCATCCTCGTCGGTCAATAGCGGCTTCGTGTTCGTGATTCTGCTCGACCCCGAAGCGCGCGATCGATCGCAACAAGAGATCGCCAACGTGCTCACCATGGAGGTGGGGTCTCTCACCGGGGCGCGGACGTTCGTCGGCCAGCCAGAAACCATCGGCCAGCGCAGCCTCGGGCTGCCGGTCCAGTTTGTCATCCAGGCGCCCAGCTTCGACCGGCTCACGGAAGTGCTGCCGGCCTTCATGGAAGAAGCCCAGCAAGAGCCGGTCTTCCTGTTCACCGACGTCAACCTCAAGTTCAACAAACCCGAGCTGCGCGTGTCGATCGACCGCGAGCGGGCGCGGAGCCTGGGTGTGTCGGCGCTCGATATCGCCCAGACCTTGCAGCTGGCGCTCAGCGAACAGCGGCTGGGGTATTTCATCATGGATGGGAAGCAGTATCAGGTGATCGGCCAGGTGGAGCGGCAGGACCGGAACGAGACGCTCGACCTGCAGTCCCTCTTCGTGCGCAACGCCTCCGGCGACCCGATCCAGCTCGACAACCTGGTCGAGATCCGCGAAGAGAGCAGCCCGCCGCAGTTGTTCCGGTTCAACCGCTTCGTGTCGGCGACCGTCTCGGCCGGCCTCGCGCCGGGCTACACGATCGGCGACGGCATCGAGGCCATGCAGGGCATCGCCGGCCGCGTGCTCGACGAGTCGTTTTCGACGGACCTCGCCGGCCCTTCGCGCGACTTCGCGCAGAGCTCGTCGAGCCTCCTGTTCGTCTTTCTGCTCGCCCTCGCCCTGATCTACCTGATCCTCGCCGCTCAATTCGAAAGCTTCCGCGACCCGTTCACGATCATGCTCACGGTGCCGCTCGCCCTGGCCGGCGCCCTCTTCTGGCTGTGGTATTTCAACCAGACCCTCAACATCTTCAGCCAGATCGGCATGATCATGCTGATCGGCCTGGTCACGAAGAACGGCATCCTGATCGTCGAATTCGCCAACCAGCGCAAGCTCCAGGGGCTCAGCCTCTTCGACGCAGCCAAAGACGCTGCCGTCTCCCGCTTCCGGCCGGTGCTTATGACCAGCATCTCGACGATACTCGGCATCCTGCCGATCGCGCTGGCGCTCGGCGCCGGCTCGGAAAGCCGCGTGCCCATGGGGATCGCCGTCATCGGCGGGCTCCTGATCGGCACGTTATTCACGCTGTACGTCATCCCGGCCATGTATTCCTACCTGTCCAGCAAAAACGTAAGGCGTCCGGAAGACACCCTCGCGATCATCAACAAGATCAACGAACGCACGGCCCCTTCCGCGCGAAACGACGCACAGCACGACGTACAGCAAGAACAGCCCACGCTCACCCCATGAACCGAACTCGTGTAGCGCCTGTGTGGACCGCTTCGCTCCTCCTGGCGAGCCTGACCCTGTTTATCGCTCCGGTCCAGGCGCAGGATATACTCACCCTGGACGATGCGCTGCGGCTTGCCCGAGAACGGAACTACGACATCCAGGTCGCGCAGAACAATACCCGGATCGCCCGCGCCGACTTCAGCGCCGGCAACGCCGGGTTTCTGCCCACCCTCGATGCCACGGCCGGCTACAACGGCACCCTCTCGAATACGAAACAGAGCTTCCTGAGCGGCCAGACGAACGAAGTCGACGGCGCCCTGACGACGCGGTCGTCGGCCGGCGTTGACCTGCGGTGGACGCTCTTCGACGGGCTCGGCCGCAACGCTGCCCTGGATCGCCTCCGGACAGAATTCGAGCAGCAGCAGAACTCGGCCCGGAATACCGTAGAGGACGTCATCCAGGAGGTCACGCTCTCCTATTTCGAGCTCGTCCGCCAGCAAGAGCAGCGCGTCGTCCTCCAGGAAGCCGTGACGATTTCGGAGGAGCGGCTGCGCATCGCCGAGCTGCGGCGCGACCTCGGCTCCGCCTCGGAGCTGGAGGTGCGGCAGGCCCGGTTCGACCTCAACACGGACCGCGTGAACATCCTCAGGCAGGAGACGACCCTCATCAACGCCAAGTCGAACTTCAACCAGCTGCTGGTTCGCCCGCTCGACCTGGACTATACCGTCCAGGATACCATCCCCGTCGACCCCGTCGACCCCGTCGAAGCCCTGTACGAACGGGCCCTCGAACGAAATACGCTCCTCCAGATCGCCGAGCAGGAACGGGCCATCGCCGCGATCCTGATTCGCGAGAACCGCGCCGACTGGCTCCCGACGATCGACGCCAACGCCGGGTATGCGTATTCCGACCTGACCGCCGAATCGGGGTTCCTGCTCAGCAACCAGGGGACCGACTTCACCTACGGCCTCACGCTGAACCTGGGCCTGTTCGACGGCTTCAACCGGCGCCGGCGCGTCGAAAACGCAACCGTCCGCCTCCGCAACGCCGAACTCGTCATCGAAAACATCCGTACTCAGCTCCAGTCCAACGTATCCAGGGCCTATCAGATCTTTCTGAACAGCCAGCAGACCGTCGCCATCGAGCAGGAGAACGTGACCCTGGCTCGCCTGAACGTGGCTACCGCCCTCGAACGGTTCGAACTCGGCACGATCACCTCCGTCGAGCTGCGCGAGGTACAGGAAACCCTCACCCAGGCCCAGAGCCTGCTGCTCTTCGCCCAGTTCGAGGCCAAACAGGCCGAGATCGAACTCCTCCGCCTCACCGGCCGCCTCACGGGCTGAATCAGCCCCCCCGGAAGGTGTTGACCACATGGATGACGACGCCCCAGATCCGGGTATCCTCTTCGACATCCAGGACGACCTCGTCCCCGTGCAGCGGGTCGTCGGCCAGCCGGTGCCGCCCCCCCTGCCTGACGAGCCGGCGGACCAGCCACTCCCCGTGCCGGTACGCGACCACCACATCCCCCTCCCGAACGTCCAGCGAACGATCGACGACGAGCAGCGCGCCGGGCAGAATGCCGGCCCGCTCCATCCGCCGGCCGACGTAGCGCCAGAAAAACGTCGCGGCCGGCCGTACGACGAGGTGATCATGCAGATTGAGCGACCGATCCGCATGATCGTCGGCGGGTGAAGGAAAACTCAAACGTATACTCGATGTGTGTACGCAGGGGTCTATCCCGGGCGTACCTTCGGTGATGAGCGCAGTAGCGAAGTGCGCCGTGACAGAGACAGGATACAATATACACATATCTCACACATAATACATGCAGCTTCGTCGCATTTTCGAGTCCCGGGTCCCTGCGCCCCGAACCGCACGCTCTGAACGCCGAACCGCCAACCGCCATGCCCCCGATCGGACTCGTCGACTGCAACCACTTCTATGCCGCCGTGGAACAGGTCTTCGCCCCGGAAGCCAGGCACATCGTCGTCGGCTCGAACAACGACGGCTGTGCGATAGCCCGGAGCCCCGGCTCTCGCGCTCACGTGCCCATGGGCGCTCCGCTCTTTCAGTACCAGAAGGTGTTCGAAGAACAGCAGATCACCGTCTTTTCGGCCAATTTTGCGCTCTATGCCGACTTCTCCAACCGCGTCGCGGCGGCGCTGCGCAGCTGCGTACCGGAGGTGTTCTGGTACAGCATCGACGAGTCGTTCGCCACGTTTCCCCCGTCCGTAGACGCCCGGGGCGTCCAGGCGCGCATCGAGCGCTGGACCGGCATCCGCACGTCCATCGGCATCGGAGAGACGAAGACGCTGGCCAAGCTGGCCAACCACATCGCAAAGACGAACCGCGACCACGGCGGCGTTTACGAGCTTCCGCCCCCGGGCACGGCCCGCGACGAAGCCCTGGCCGGGGTCGACGTCGGTAAGGTGTGGGGCGTGGGGGGGCGCTGGAAGCAGCGCCTCTACGAGACGAACATGACCAACGCACTCGAGCTGCGTGACGCCCGCCCGGCTACGATACGGCGGCTGTTCAACGTCGTGCTGGAACGTACCGTACGCGAGTTGCGCGGCACGCGATGTATTCCCCTGGAAGACGCGCCGGCGGAGAACCGGCACCGCTGCTGCTCCCGGTCGTTCGGGACGCCCATCACCGGGGAGGGCGACCTCCGGGAGGCGATGTCGTACTTCGCCTCACGCGTCAGCGCCCGGATGCGAAGGGACGGCCTCCTCGCGCAATACGTGCAGGTGTTTCTGACGACCAAGGACAACACCGACGACCCTTACTACGCGAACAGCTATTGCCTCGCTCTACCGGAGCCGAGCAATTACGCACCGGCCATTGCTCACCACGCGCGGGTCGGGCTCGGCCAGATCTACCGGAGCGGCTACCTGTACCGGCGGGCGGGCATCAACATGCTGGGGCTCACCCGGTCGTCCAACAGGCAGCGCGATTTGTTCGTGCGCCGCGACCCGCAGCGCGAGCAGGCGCTCATGGCCGTCGTGGACCAGGTGAATGCCCGGTACGGCCGCGACACCCTGAAGCTGGCCTCCGAAGGCACCGGAGATCAGGTGTGGAAAATGCGCCAGGTCAGCCGCTCGCCCCGGTACACCACCCGCTGGCACGAACTCCCGGAGGCCGCATGACCCAACGGCAAGCCGAGCAGATCCTGCGTTTCTGCCAGCTCAACCACCTCCCCAAACCCCGGCGTTATCCGCTCCCCGGAAAACCCGGCGAATACATCGTCCGCTTCAACTCGAACCGCATGCGCGGCCAGTACACGTCCTTTCCCGGCGCCATGAGCTACTGCATCTCTATGTTAGAAGAAAAAGGGTCGAGCTCGGCCGGCATTTAGGAGGCATAACCCCTTGTTTTTACTTGCATCTAGCCCTCTGGAATTCGATCTTTATGTATTCGATCCTCATGGGTTCGATCTTTACAAAACGGCGTGCGTATACACCGGCGCTGTACACCGGGCGTCGCACCTCAAACCTGCAGACACCAGACGCACCTGCAACCGTACAGCCATCCAACGAACAGTACAACAGGCATACACGAGTTTATCGATGGGCATCAACCTGTACAGATCGCGCATCCTCGCTATCGCAGGGTGTTTAACCGTATTGGTTCTCGCCGGCGGGTGTGACGTGTTTCGGCTCCAGGACGAATCGACCGCGTTATCGGGGCGATGGTCCAGCGATGTCGTCGCGCGTTCCGGGGACTGTTGCGAGATCGACCTCACCCTGGAGGTGGAAGAGGACGTCGTTACCGGCCAGGGCACGATCAACACGCCCGGGCAACGCATCGGCGAGACGCTTCAGTTTTCCATCGAGGTGACCGGGCAGTTCCTGAACGACCGGCTCGAGCTGCAGTCGACCAGCCAGGCCAACCCCGTTTTCATCGAGGGCTCGCTGGACCGGCAGGTAAGCACCTCGAACAACAAGCCGGCGCTGCGGGTGAACTTCGAGGGCTTCGGCCGCATGGGCCGAGACATCCTGCTCTTCCAGCGCTAATATCCGAGGCTCACTTCGAAGGTCCGGTAGTCGCCGCGCGGCTCTACGGGTACGACGGTCAACTCGTCTACCCGCGCCAGCGAAGGCCCCTGGTTCAAGAGATGCAGCATCTGCTTCACCCGAACCGCCTCGCCTTCGATATAGGCTTTTACCGTACCGTCAGGCTGATTGGACACCTTGCCTTTCAACCCCAGCAACATCGCGTTCCGGCGCGTAAACGCGCGAAACCCGACGCCCTGGACCCTCCCTTTCACGACGACCTGGTAGGCATCGACCTGTTTTTCTACTGGTTTGGCTTCCATGGATCTTTCTCCAATTTTGGTGCTTCAAAGGGATGCTGACGAACTTTTAGGTGGAACGTCGCTAAACACACCCTGCTGAAAGCGCTACCGGACGTATGCCGGGCTATTCTTCTACAGGTGTTACTTTTTAACGGTTGGTACGCATCTGTTTTTAACGGATGCTACGCATCTGTGCGTTATCGTCTTGCCCGGACGGCTTTGAATGCGCTCAGGTAGCTGAAAAACGGCTGCAGGGCAGTCATTCAAAGCCGGGAAAACGGAGTGCTGTGCACAACCTGCGTAACATCACTTTTTAAGTCAAAACCTTGTGCCATGAACCTTATACGGGGTGGAAGAGGTATCAGGTTCGGCTACAATAGTAAGAAAGCAAGAAACGCTCCATTTGTAAACGGCCGGTATACGAATACGCAGTGACAACCCCGCCGCAGGTGCAGGGCGGCAGGTACTGCCGCATACGACCCCGGCCGCTCAGCACCTGTCCAAAAACGCATTCGGGCTCCGCGCAACTGCAACGCCGGTTTTGGGCAGGGCCCTGTTCATAATGTAGCAAACGATCAAGAAAAGCAATGCTCTGGCATGCTTTTTTCCAGGCTTATGCGAATGCTCCAACGGCGCGCTTTTGAAGAGCAAAACCTGCTCCCGCAAAAATGCACCAATATGTAGGTTCGTATCCAATACACCCACTATCTCCACTGAGTGACGCGTATGTTTGCATTGTTAGAACGATGGGCTGCCCTCGAGCCGGCCTGGTGCCGACTCACGGACGAAGGAATCAGCTTTGGCCCCCGGAACGACGAAGATTGGATTGACTGGGACTGGGATTGCATCCCCTGGCGGGAGGCCGGATCCGTACAGATGGCCGTGATTCACGCGATCGAATCCCGCGGGTGGTGCTGGGAACGCCTGGGCGACGGCACCATTACCGTCGGCCAGCCTTCTGCGCTGCATAGCGTCGTCGTCGCCGGCCAGCATTTCGCGCACGACCTGCTCAACGCCTACGTCCAGCGCCTGGAGATGGAAACGTCGCTCCTCGCCCTCGATTAATCACGCCCTTCTTTACAGGAAAAGGCCCACGCGTACACCGCGCAGGCCATATTCCATGATCAGTACTGCAAGCACCCTTTAGTGCACTACGCCTGCCTGGCGTTACAGGGGGGCTCACCTTGCATCCAGAACCTTCTGCGTCGTACCTTTCTTCCCATGAAAGGAGCGATCACGAAAGCACTCATCACCGGGTCGAACGGATTTATCGGGACGAACCTCGTCAGCGCGCTGCTGCGCGAAGGCGTAGAGGTTCGGTGCCTGGTGCGCAGTCCGGTGCGCGAGCCCGTAGCGGGGGTGCGGTACTATGAAATCGACTACGCCGACGTACGGTCCCTGATCGACAGCACCGCGCTCGACGACGTAGACGTCGTCTTCCACCTGGCCGGCGTCACCAAGGCCCTGTCGATCGAAGACTTCCGGAAGGGCAACGTGATGCCGACGCAACACCTGATCGACGCGCTGACGGCGCGGTCAGCGCCCCTACAGCGGTTTGTGCTCGTCTCGTCGCAGGCGGCCGCCGGGCCGGCCCCTTCACCGACGGAGCCCGTCACCGAAAACGATCCGCCGAGCCCTTTCGAAGACTATGGCCGGTCCAAGCTGGAGGCGGAAAACCTGCTTCGCGAGGCGGCGCTCCCCTTCCCGTACACGATCGTCCGGCCGGCCACCGTATACGGCCCGCACGACGTCGACTTCCTGCCGCTCTTCAAACAGCTCAAAAGCCGCCTCGGCCTGTACCCCGGGAATCGGAACAGCTACGTCTCCCTGATTCACGTCGACGACCTCGTTTCTGGCATGCTTCTGGCGAGCTCCCATGCAGCAGCAGCCGACGAAACGTATTTTGTGACGAAGGAGGTGGCCATCACGTGGCGTACCATCTACGAAACCGTCGCGCACCTGCTCGACAGGTCGATGCTCGAGATCAACCTGCCCTTTTCGGTGATCAAGATGGCCGGCTACGTGGGCGACGCGGCGTCCCGCATCACGGGTACCGTTCCGCTGATCAACAGCCGCAAGATCGAGTTGTCCCAACCCCGGTTCTGGGTTTGTTCTTCGGAGAAAGCCTTCGACCAGATCGGCTTTCAGGCGAAGATTCCCATGCGGGAAGGCATGGCCTCCACCCTCGCCTGGTACGAAGAGCAGGGATGGATTTGAGCGTTGGAGTTCGGGGTTTGGAGTTCGGGGTTCAGTGTTCAGTGTTCGCAGTCCAGTATCCAGTAATCAGTAATCAGTTACCAGCATCCAGTTATCAGTATGAGCCCTCCGAACTCTCATCCCGACCGCTCGCGGCGAGCGTTTTTGCTGAAGGCGGCGGCGCCGCTGTCGGCCTTGCTGCTGCAGCGTTGTACGGCCTCTCGCCCGGCGGGGAGCCTGCCGGCGGCGTTTTCACCGATTCGGAGCGATCACCCGCTGGCCGCGCTGGCGTTCCGTACCTCCGGCGTGATGACGCGGTACACGGAGATCGAACAGCCCGAGCAGCCGGTATTGTTCGCTGAGGGGAAAGAACGCTGGCACCTCAAAGGAACGTTTCCCTACTCCTACCTGGCTGGAGGCCAGGCGCCGCCGGAAGGCATCCGGTCCGCCCCGCCGTTGGGCGGCCTCGGCACGGGTACGGTCGTGCTGCATACGGACGGCCGCCTCGCAGACTGGCAGATCTTCAACAACTCGCCGGGCGACGGAACGCCCAACGTGCAGGCGCCGGAGGCCTTCTTCGGCATCCGCACGCGCCCGGGCATAGCTGAACCGCAGGCCTGGACCCTACGGACCCATCCTCCCGAAGGCCTGCCGGCCATGGAACAGATAGCCGGATCGGCATACTTCCCGGTAACCCGCCTCTCGGCGTCCGACCCGGCGCTCCCCCTGGCCCTCAGCCTGTACGGCTACGGCCTGTTCGACCTCCACGACCCGGAGCAGGCCGCCGCTCCCGCTATCGTCTTCAGCTTCGTGTTGTTCAACCCGAGCGCCGAGGCCGTCGAGACTTCGCTGATGTTCAACCTGCCGAATACGATCGAAGGGACGTTTCGCACCGAGCGAGGCCTGATACTCGCCCGCAGCGGCAGCGAGGCCCTGTCGGGCGAAATCAATGTCGCTTTCGACGCCGGAGCCCCCTCGTACAGCATGGTGGCTCGCACGCTCGAAGACCTGTGGGACGTGTTCGAAGCGCGGGGCTCGTTCGAACAGCAGCCGGCGCTGGGCCTCTTCGACCACGGGGCGCTGTCGACGCGGTTTTTCATCGAGCCGGGCGCCTCTCGGGTGGTCTCGCTCGTACTCGCCTGGCGTTTTCCGCATCGCTACGTGGCCGGCGAACGGGCCGGCAATGCCTATGCGGTCCGCTACCGAACCGTGAGCGACGTTGCCGCCGGCGCCTTCCGGAGGTTGCCTGCTACCTGGAATACGATGCGCGCCTGGCAGTCGTTGTCGTACGGCAGCACCCTGCCTCCCCCCGTCCAGGACGGCCTGGCGAACAGCCTCGCACAGCTGTACAAAACGACGTTCCAGACAGAGGGCGGCGGGTGGAGGCACTGGGACTCCTTCGCCAATCCCCAGATTTCCTCGCTGGACCAGCACCTGTACCGGGCCCTGCCCCTCCTGCTGATGTATCCCGAGGTGCTGCAGGACCAGCTGCGCGCCTACGCGGCGCTGCAGCACCGGGAAGGCTTCTTCCCCGAAGCGCTCGGCATGGGTGAACGGTACCGGCTGGACAGCCAGGAGCCGCCGGCGTCGCTCCTCCTCACTCCGGCGTTCGCCTTGCTGGCGTACGCCAGCTACTGTTATACCGGGGACCGCCCGTTCCTGCACGACATGTGGCCCCACATACAGAAAACCGTGGACTGGAAACGTTCGATTGCCACCCCGGATGGGCTCCCGTCCAACCTGCCGCGGCTCGGCGACTGGCAGTCGTTCGGCGCTGCAGGCACCGACCTGTTCGACGCGCTGCTCTACCTGAGCGGGCTGGCTGCTGCCGCCGCCTCGGCCCGGGCTCTCGACCATACGGACGACGCCGACCGGCTCGACGAGGTCCTCGACCGGGGCCGGGAGGCGTTCGAAGACGCCTTCTGGCAGGATTCGCATTACCGCCGGCACACGTCCTCGCAGCCGGCCGGGCAACACCTGTCCCGCGTGCCGGACGCCCACCCGGACCACCTCGTCGGTTTCGCCTGGCCGCTCCTCCTCGGCCTGGAGGCCCCCTTCAGCCTCGACCGGCTCGAACGCCACCTCGAATACGTGTTCGACCGGAACGACCCGGCCGTCGCGCTGGATGCACGGAGGCGCGAGCCCGCCTCGACGTCGCGCCTCCAGGAGACGCTGTACCCGGCGACTACGATGGTGTGGGCGGCCCTGTACGTGTTCACCCGGGGCGAAAGCCGGCCGGCCGGCCGCGTCCTGACTGACCTGCTCGAACACCAGCGTACATCCCTGCACGACGCCTGGGGCTTTTTCGAACAGCTGACCCGCCCCGAAGGCGATCCCTGGTCCAACCCGAACCACGCCAGCCACCTCGCCATCTGGTTCTGGGTGGTCGCCCTGACCGGGCAGCGCTACGACGCCGCATCCAGACGGCTGCGCTTCACGCCCCGCGTCGCCCGGCGAGCCACCCTCCCGTTCTTCACCCCGGGCGCTCACGGCCTGATCACGTTCGGAAGATCCCCGGTGCTCGAGGTCGTATCGGGGCGCCTCGCCCTGGACGAGCTCCAGGTCGGCGACGGGCCGGCCTACCGGGACGTCCTGCTCGAAGCCGGCCAGTCGCTCACCATGAAATCCTGACCGATCTCGCCCGGTTCGTCACCCCCCGCCGATGAAATCCTGACCGATCTCGCCCGGTTCGTCACCCCCCGCTTACGTTTCTCCTCCCCGGCGATTAACTTGTCTGGCAGCTAAACTACGAACTACGAACTACGAACTACGAACCCCGAACTACGAACCCCGAACCCCGTTCGTTATGTCGACACGCTCACTACACGGCCTGCTCACCGCCGGCCTCATCGTTGCCGGCCTCGCCCTCGTCCCTGCGGGCGAGGCGCAACCGCACCGGCATCTCGATCAGCATCACGAATTAGAGACTTACGACAACCTGGACGCCTGGCTCGGGCGGGCCGGCTGGATGAGAGATCACATCCGGGTGAGCAACGGGCTGATGCCGATGCCGGCCCGGACGCCCCTCAACGCGCAGCTGTCCGAACCGGTCGCTGGCGACGGGTACCGCGTGCGCAGCCTCGTCCTCGAGACGCTTCCCGGTTTCTACCTGACCGGCACGCTGTACGCTCCGGAGGGCGACGGCCCCTTCCCCGGCGTCCTGAGCCCCCACGGCCACTGGACGGCCGGCCGCTTCGAAGACGGCGAGCAGGCCTCGATCCCGGGCCGCGCCCTCTCGCTGGCCCGCCGCGGCTTCGTCGTGCTGTCCTATTCCATGATCGGCTACAACGAAACCGAGGACCACGTCCCCCACCGCTTCGACGACGAACAGTACCGGCTCTGGGGCTTCTCGGCCATGGGCCTCCAGACCTGGAACAGCCTCCGCGCGCTGGACTACCTCGTCACCCTCCCCGAAGTCGATCCCGATCGCATCGGCATGACCGGCGCCTCGGGCGGCGGCACGCAGACCTTTCTTCTGACGGCCATCGACGACCGCGTTCGTGTCTCCGCGCCGGTCAACATGATCTCGGCCCACTTCCAGGGCGGATGCATCTGCGAAAACGCCCCCCTGCTCCGGCAAGGCCTCCACAACGTCGAGGTCGGCGCCCTCGCAGCCCCGAGGCCCCTGCTGCTCGTGTCGACCAGCGGCGACTGGACCGCGAATACGCCCGAAACGGAGTTCCCCTTCGTCCGGCGCGTCTACGGGCTCTTCGACCGGGCGGATCGCGTGGCCAACAACCACTTCGATTACCCGCACAACTACAACCGGGACAGCCGCGAGGCGGTCTACGCCTGGTTCTCCCGGTGGCTGAACGACGAGGAAGACGCCTCGCCCGAAGCCGGCTTCACGGTACCCGTCCTCGACGCGATGCGCGCCGAACTCCCCGGCACTCCCCGATCCGTCGACGCGCTCTTTCAATACGTTCGGGCGCGGGAGAACGCCCGGGTCGTAAACAGCCGGCCGGCATCCTGGAGCGAACTCTACGCCTACCGGAATACGTTCGGCAAGGCGCTCGGGCATATCTTCCATACGGACATCCGGTACGACCTCGACCTGGAGATCTCGCCGCCCGCGGATCGCACCGAATCGACCGAGGCCGTCTTGATCGTGCACGACGACACCCCCGAAAGCCGCCGGCAGGCCGATCGTGCGGCAGCCCGGGCCGCCGAACAGGGCCGGCTGGTCGCCACGTTCGCGCCCGAACTCGCCGGCGACAGCGCCCCCCCGCCCGACTCGGTCGACTACTGGTCGACCTACAACCCGACCCCCTCCCAGCGCGCGGTACAGGCGATCATCCAGGCGGCAAAAACGGTCCATGAACGGGAGGACGTCACTGCAGTCGACCTGCGCGGCCTCGGCGCCGCCGGCCCCCTCACACTGCTCGCCCGCTCGCAGGCCCCCTTCGTGCGCAACGCGTCGGTCGACTTCGGTGGCGTCGCCTTCGAATCCGACGACGACTTCCTGGACCACGCGAGCATCCCGCTGGTGAGGAAGGCCGGCGACTTCAAGACGGCCGCCGCCGCCGTCGCGCCGGCGCCGCTCACCCTCGAACGCCTCCCCGACGGCGAGCTGAAATCCTGGATCCAGGCGCTCTACCAGAACCTCGGCGCCGCAGATATGTTGACCATCACCCCATAACATCCCAACGACGTTTTATGATACAAGAACAGATCATGACCGACATCAAGGCGGCGATGAAAGCGAAAGACAGCGGCCGGCTGTCGGTGCTGCGCGGCGTCAAGACCGCCTTCACCAACGAGCTCGTGTCCAAAAACCGCACGCCGCAGGACGAGCTGTCGGACGACGAGGCGACGAAGGTCCTCATGCGGCTGGCGAAACAACGCAAGGACTCCATCGAGCAGTTCGAGAAGGGCAACCGGCCCGAGCTGGCCGAGAAGGAAACCTTCGAGCTGGCCGTGCTCCAGGAGTATTTGCCCGACCTGATGTCTAAGGACGACATCCGGGCCGTCGCTGCGAAGAAAAAGGAAGAGCTGGGCATTACCGACCCCTCCAGGAAGGGGATGCTGATCGGCGCCGTGATGAAAGACGTCAAAGGCAAAGCCGAGGGCAGCCTCGTCAAGGAGGTCGTCGAGGAGCTCTTTGCCTGACCCCTCGGTGAACCGGTCCCCTGCCATGGCTTCGTACCGCGACGACTTCGGCCCGTTCGACGGCCAGATCTGGCTGAACTGCGCGCACCAGGGGCCGCTGCCCCGGGTGGCGCTGGAGCGCGCCCACGAAGCGGTCGAATGGAAGCGCACCCCTTCCGCGTTGAGCACCGAGCGCTTCTCGGGCGTCCCCGGGCGGCTCCGCGACGCCATCGCCGGCCTGATCCACGCCGACCCGTCCCACGTCATCCTGGCCAACAGCGCCTCGTACGGCCTCCACCTCCTCGCCAACGGCCTCCCCCTGGAGCGCGGCGACGAAGTGCTCCTGACGCGCGGCGACTTCCCGTCGGTCATCTACCCCTGGCTCGGCCTGGAGAAGCGGGGCATCGCAGTGCGGTTCGTCGATCCGGCGGGCGAGGTCGCTACGCCGGAGGAGGTATCCCGGGCGATGACGCCCGCAACGCGCGTGTTCTGTGCGACGTGGGTGCACTCCTTCTCCGGGTGCGCCATCGACCTGGACGCCATCGGCCGCCTCTGCCGCGGCCGGGATGTCCTGTTCGTCGCCAACACCTCGCAGGCCATCGGGACGCGCCCTTTCGACGCCTCGGCGGCGCCCGTCGACGCCCTCGTCAACGTCGGCTTCAAGTGGCTATGCGGCCCGTACGGCACCGGCTTCTGCTGGATGCGCGACGAGGTGCTCCGCTCGCTCACCTACAACCAGACGTACTGGCTCTCCCTGCAGACCGCCGACGACCTCGGGAGCCCGGCGAAGGACCTCGCCCTCCCCGACGGCCCGCCGACGAACCGGACGTACGATGTCTTCGGGACGGCCAACTTCTTCAACTACGTGCCGTGGACGGCCTCCATCGAGTACCTCGCCGCCACCGGCGTGCCAGCTATCGCGCAGCACAACCAGCGCCTGATCGACCTGCTGCTGAGCCGGCTGGATCGCGACCGGTACCGGGTGCTGAGCCCGGAGGAAGGCCCGACCCGCTCCACGCTCACCCTGATCACCCATCGGGATCCAGAGCAAAACAAACGCGTCTACGACCGGCTGAAGGCACAGGGCATCCACGTCGCCTTCCGCCGGGGCAACCTGCGTATCGCCCCGCACCTGTACAACACCGAAGCCGACGTCGAAACGCTCCTCGATGCGTTGTAGCGACGTCCCGGCGGGACGTCGCTACAGTGCCGTAAACCCTGTACAGGGCACCGTAAACGGCGAACGGCGAACCCAAAACCGAGTATCTCCTTTGCGCCTCAAGTTGACGGGCGATGCGCCTGTGGCGCATAACAGACTCCCGGCAACCATCGTATTCTTGATTGCACTCAAACAAAACCGGGGATCATCAAGTCATGAAACCAAACGCGAACGTCAACATCGAGAGATTGGAGACCGCACTGCGCACGTTACGCGAAGCCAACGGCAAGCTCAAATTGCAGGTCAAGGCGTTAGACACCGCCTTGCAGCGCCTGCACACGACCATGAATCGCGTGTATACCCGTCACGGCTCCCCGTTCGGAGCCAGCATCGAAGGCGTGCGGATCTGGCACAAGTACCGCCAGTACACGACGCAGAACTAGGCGCTGTCTGAGTTAGCCGCATCCCGAGCCCGACTCAGGATCCAGGGTAACCCGATCAACGATCTCCTATTCCACCCCAGGGCCATCGATCTTTGGAAGCCTCATCCTTGCATAAAGGGTGGGGCTGCTTTTTTGAGTACCAGGTGTACATCGTACAGATGTTACGCGCCGGATGCGCATACGTGCTGCCAGAGCGGCTTTGCACGGTTGCAAAGCCGCTTAAACCAGGCTGCTGTGCACCGTTCGCGTAACATCACATAGTAATGCGAATCTATTGACCTGTTTCGCTCTGCGCGAGGGCCTCTCGCCGAAGATGTCCATTCAGCCCTGACACGCCCCGAAGGGGCGATCCATCTCAACCCGGGGCGCCGTCCCGGGTGGATGGCCTGCGCTGCGAACGAGCCCCGAAGGCGCGATCCCGGGGGCTCGCCTCTTCGAAACGGGCGACATAGAACGCCCTTTCAGGGATGGGGGTGCCGTCCCGAGTGGATGGCCTGCGCTGCGAACGAGCCCCGAAGGCGCGATCCCGGGGGCTCGCCTCTTCGAAACGGGCGACATAGAACGCCCTTTCAGGG
>CAZGHT010000099.1:6276-19242 GCA_964525535.1 uncultured Rhodothermaceae bacterium | reverse complement strand
ACAACATCGGCGAAAAAGAGCGGATGCCGATGAATGTCCACACGCCCTAATCTTCCCGGACGAAGACCAGAACGCCGAGCGGCGGCAGGGTAATCAGCGTGGAGGCGACCTGGTGGTGGTTTTCGTCCAGCTTTGCCTCGACGGCCCCGCCGTTGCCGACGTCTCCACCGCCGTACAGGGCTGCGTCGCTGTTCAGCAATTCGATCCAGACGCCCGGCTCCGGAAACCCCTGGTAATAATTTTCTCTCGGGACCGGCGTGAAATTCAATACGAATAACACCTGTTTCTCTCTCTCGGGATCGTGGCGCAGATAGCTGATGACGCTGTGCTGGTGGTCGTGGTGATCGACCCAGCTGAACGACTCATCCCGGTCGGACCACAGCGGCGCGTACGTCGTGTATAACCGGTTGAGCGCCTTGAGCCATTCGAAGAGGCCCCTGTGCAGCGGCCGGTCCATCAACGGCCAGTCGATGGCGTGGTTGTAGCTCCACTCGCCGGTCTGGCCGAATTCGGCCCCCATGAACAAGAGCTTTTTCCCCGGGTGGCCGTACATGTGCCCGTACAACAGGCGCAAATTGGCCGCCCTCTGCCAGTCGTCGCCCGGCATCTTATCCCAGAGGGATCCTTTGCCGTGGACGACCTCGTCGTGTGAGAGAGGAAGGATGTAATTTTCCGAGAAGGAGTAAAGCAGCGGAAACGTGAGATCGTTCTGGTGATACTGGCGGTGGATGGGGTCTTTGCGCATGTACTCCAGCGTGTCGTGCATCCACCCCATGTTCCATTTGTAGAGAAAGCCCAGCCCATTGCTGTACGTGGGCTGGGTGACGCCCGGCCAGGCGGTCGATTCCTCGGCGATCATGAGAGTCTCCGGAAAATGCTGAAACACGACCTCGTTGATCGAACGGAGGAAGTCGATGGCTTCCAGGTTTTCGCGACCGCCGTAGACGTTAGGCGACCATTCCGTGCGCGAGTAGTCCCGGTATAACAACGAGGCCACGGCATCGAAGCGGAGCCCGTCCATGTGGTACTCTTCGACCCAGAAGAGCGCATTCGAGATCAGGAAGTTGCGGACCTGCGGCTTGCCGTAATCGAAGACGAACGTGCCCCAGTCGGGATGATAGCGCATCCTCGGGTCGTCGTACTCGTAGAGGGGGCTCCCGTCGAAGAAGACGAGCCCCTGCGGGTCCGTGGCGAAATGCGCCGGCACCCAGTCCAGGATAACGCCCAGGCCGGCCTGGTGCATCACGTCGACGAAATACTTCAGGTCATCCGGCGTGCCGTAGCGATGCGTAGGGGCGTAGTAGCCGATCGTCTGATACCCCCAGGATCCGAAATAGGGGTGCTCCATCAAGGGCATCACTTCGATGTGGGTAAACCCCAGGTCTGAAACATAATCCGCCAAAGGTTGTGCAATTTCCCGGTAGTTTAACGAGTAACCGTCTTTGTTTTTGATCCACGAGCCCAGATGAACTTCATAGATAGACATCGGCTGCGCCAATCCAGAAGGTCCTTTCCGGCTATTCAGCCATTTATCGTCATTCCAGGAATACCCATGTAACTCTGTAATAATAGAGGACAACCCGTCTATGTCACTTCCATGCGATAGAGGGGCCTCCATAGCATAGGCAAACGGGTCTGTTTTATCGACGTGGTAGAATCCCCTGCGTATGTGATATTTATAATGGTGACCTACGCGTGCATTTTCGATAAATCCCGACCATATGCCTCCTTCTCCCCGTTCCAGAAAATGAACGTGTGGAGACCATCCATTAAATTCGCCAATCACCGATATTTCTTCGGCATGCGGCGCCCAGAGGGTAAACCAACACCCCTTATCGACGGGATGAGCGCCGAACTTTTCGTAACTCCTGATAAACGTACCATTCTGCCATTGAGCGGCTTCACTGTTGCTAATCCAGGGCATAATCTATGAAGTGTGATTTCGATGTAACGAGGCGCCGAGGGTATAAAATTTTGCCGGCATCCGTGCCGAAAAGTTAAGATTTTGAACGATAGAAAAAAGCCCCCATGAAGCAAATAATTATCAGATGTTACGCGCCGGATGCGCATAGGTCCTGCCAGAGCGGCTTTACACCTATGCAAAGCCGCGTAAATCAGGCTGCTGTGCACAGTTCGCGTACCCTGCTAATCAAGACCCTGCTAATCAAAACCATGCTAATCAAACAGCCATCTCTTCTGGTCCGGTATGAATACCGGAGAATGCCCGAATTCGCGCATTGATTCGTCAATTGAATCCTTATTCACCGGTGTTATGCATCTGTGCGGCATCGTTCAGCCACAACGGCTTCGAAAAGGCTGGAGCAGACGGAAACCGACGCAAGACAGTCGTTCAAAGCCGGCACAACGAGCTGCTCGGCACAACCTGCGTAACACGACTTATTCAGATAGTTAGTCTTTTTGTCCATGAGTACTGCATGCATGCCGAAGAGCGATCGAAAATCTGCCGGGCGCTCGGATTCTGTATGCGTTTTCTGAAACTGAGTGTTCGTAATCGCTTAAGAATATATGTCCTCAACCCTTTCGATCATGCCGGAACAGTCGTCGACGAGTAACGGACTGGAACTCAAGTTATTGCCTGGAAAGCCGTACCCGTTGGGATCAACATGGGATGGGCTGGGCGTCAATTTCGCGTTATACAGCGATCATGCTGAGAAGGTCGAATTGCTCTTGTTCGACGACGCTGCCGATGCGGTGCCGGCGCATACCATCACGCTCAAAGAGTATACCGGTCCGATCTGGCACGTGTATATCCCCAACCTGAAACCGGGGCAGCTCTACGGGTATCGAGTGTACGGGCCGTACGATCCGGCCGGCGGGTTTCGCTTCAACCCGCACAAGGTATTGCTCGATCCGTATGCCAAAGCCATCGGCCGCGAGCTGGTCTGGGATGACAGCCTGTTCGGCTACATCGTGGGCCACGAAGACGCTGACCTGTCGTTCAACACCGCCGACAGTGCGCCGTATGCCCCGCTCGGGGTCGTCGTCGAAGAACGGTTCGAATGGGGCGACGACCGGCCGCCGCAAATTCCCTGGGTCGAAACCATCATCTACGAAACCCACGTCAAAGGCATCAGCAAGCTGCATCCCGAAGTGCCCGAAGACCTGCGCGGCACCTACCTCGGGCTGGTCTCCGACCCGATCCTCGATCATTTCGAGAAGCTCGGCGTAACGACGATTCAGCTGTTGCCCGTGCACGCCAAGGTCCACGACGACTTCCTCATCCAGAAAAATCTCAGAAACTACTGGGGGTATAATACGCTCGCGTATTTCGTGCCCGAGCCGTCGTACGCCGCGGAGGGCGGCCTGGCCGCTGTCCAGGAGTTCAAAATGATGGTGCGTGCCTTACACGCCGCCGGCCTCGAAGTGATTATCGACGTCGTGTATAACCATACGGCCGAAGGCAATCACCTCGGCCCTACGTTGTCGTACCGCGGCGTGGACAACCTGTCGTATTACAAGGTCAACCCCTCCGACCCGCGATATCTGATGGATTATACCGGCACGGGCAACACGCTGGACGCCGGCAATTCGCACGTCCTGCAGCTCGTCATGGACAGCCTCCGGTACTGGGTGCTGGATATGCACGTCGACGGCTTCCGCTTCGACCTCGCCGCCGCCCTGGCGCGCGACCTCTTCGAGATCAACATGCTGTCGTCATTCTTCCAGATCATCCAGCAGGATCCGGTCCTGAGCCAGGTGAAGCTCATCGCCGAGCCCTGGGACGTCGGCCCGGGCGGCTATCAGGTCGGCAGCTTTCCCTGGCAATGGACGGAGTGGAACGGCCGGTACCGCGACGTGATCCGGCGGTACTGGCGCGGTGACCAAGGCCTCATGGGCGATATGGCAACCGGCCTCGCCGGGTCCAGCGACCTGTACGAGTGGTCCGGCCGGCGCCCTTACGCGTCGATCAACTTCATCACCGCGCACGACGGTTTTACGCTGCAAGACCTGGTCAGCTACGAACGCAAACACAACGAGTTGAACCAGGAAGGCAATCGCGATGGCCATAATGCCAATTACAGCTCGAACCTGGGCGTCGAAGGCAAAACGGACGACCCGGCGATCCTGGTGCAGCGCGAGGCCCTCAAACAAAGTATGACCGCTACGCTCATGTTTTCCCAGGGTGTACCCATGTTGCTCGGTGGAGACGAACTCTCGCGTACCCAGCTGGGCAACAACAACGCCTACTGCCAGGATAACGAAATCAACTGGTACGACTGGGACCTGGATGAAGACCGGGAGGCATTTCTCGACTACGTCAGCGACGTCATCGCGTTCAGGAAGGCCCATCCCAACTTCTGCCGGCATCGCTTCTTGACGGGCGAAGCCGACGAAAACGGCGTCAAAGACGTTATCTGGGTCCACCCGGAAGGCCGGGAGATGGACGACGCCGACTGGCACGACGGTTCGTTGCATAGCTTCGGCATGCTGCTCGAAGGCAACCGCATCCAGCGTACCGACGACCGGGGCAATCGCCTGCTCGACGACACCTTCCTGGTGCTGTTCAACGCACTGCCCGACCCGGTGTCGTTTTCGTTGCCCGATCAATCCCTCCACGAGGCGCGCGGGTGGATCATGGCGCTGAATTCGATCCGCGCTGATATGGACATCGGGGATCACGTGGAGACCGGCTCGACCATCAATGTTCCCGGGCGAACCCTGTGGGTCTTAAAGGCGGACGATGGCGAGGAGGAAGAGGCCTGATTCAAGCCGGCCTAGCTCGCTTCGGGGCCGCGATACGGCTCCCGGGCGCGGCCGAACAGGGTGGTGAGGTGTTTGAGCCGCTCCAGATGGTCGCTCGTCAGCATCTCTGGCGATACGCGCCAGGCCCAGTTCTCGCCGCCTACCGTGCCCGGGGCATTCATGCGGCCCTCCGAGTCCAACCCCATGACGTCTTGAAGCGGGATTACGACGAGGCGTGCCACGGAGGCCATCAACGCGCGGATCATCGGCCAGTGCACACCCTTGCCTTCGTCCTCGATGTCCAGGTAGGCGCGTGCGAAGCGCCTGGAGCGATCGATGACTTCGCGGGCTTGCGTGCTCGAGTCGTTGAACCACCACCCGTTGACCGTGTCGTTGTCGTGCGTTCCGGTGTAGGCGACGATATTGGAGGGGAAATTATGAGGCAAGAACTCCGAACTGGAGTCGTCGTCGAAAGCAAACTGCAGGATGGCCATACCGGGGAAGTCGAACTGCTGCATGAGCTGTACGACGTCGGGGGTGATGAAGCCCAGGTTTTCGGCGATGACCGGGAGGTCGCCCAGCTCCTGGCGGAGCGTACCCAGCAAAGAGGCGCCGGGGCCTTTCTGCCAGCGGCCGTGTTCGGCGGTCGGCTCGGAGGCCGGCACTTCCCAGTACGCTTCGAACCCGCGAAAATGGTCGAGCCGCACGAAATCGACCTGTTTCAAGACGGAGGCGAAGCGGCGAATCCACCAGGAATAGGCGTTGTCCTTCATGAGGTCCCACCGGTAGATGGGATTGCCCCACCGCTGGCCGGTCGTGCTGAAATAATCGGGCGGGACGCCGGCGACAACCGTCTGTAGGCCGTCCTCGTCGAGCTGGAATAAATCGCGATGGGCCCAGACGTCGGCGCTGTCGTGGGCGACGTAGATCGGCAGGTCCCCGACGATGCGGATGGACCGCTCGTTGCAATACGCCTTCAGGTCGGCCCACTGCGTTTCGAAGAGATACTGCCAGAATTTCTGCATTTCTATGCCCCTGCCGTGGACTGTGCGCACCTCGTCGAGGGCGCTCTGGTCCCGGCATTTGACGGCCGGATCCCAGTCGACCCACCGTTGGCCTTCATGGACGAACTTCAGCACGGCGAAGAGGGCGTAGTCGTCCAACCAGTCGGCGTTGTGCTCGCAGTACTGGCTGAATTGGGACCGTTCTTCCTGCGAGGCCTCGCCCAGGAATCGCTCGAAGGCGCGCTCCAGGAGTCCAAATTTGTAGGGCAACACGGTTTCGAAGTCCACCCGATTCGCGGGGAACGAGGGGCCGCCCGCGAGGTCTTCGGCGGTGAGATAACCTTGCTCGTGCAACCGGTCGGGACTGATGAAGAGCGGATTGCCCGCGAACGTCGACGGGCTCGCGTAAGGAGAGTACCCGTATCCGACAGGGACCAGAGGCAATACCTGCCAGACCTGCTGATGGGTGTATGCTAAAAAGTCGGCGAATTCATAGGCGGAAGGGCCGAGGTCGCCGATGCCGAATCGGCCGGGTAGCGAGGAGATATGCAAGAGAATCCCACTGCTGCGAGGTAAGTCCATCTATCGAGTTGCCTGGCTTTTTGAGTAAATGAGTGATGTTACGCGAACTGTGCACAGCAGCCTGGTTTACGCGGCTTTGCAACCCTGCAAAGCCGCTCTGGCAGCACGTATGCGCATCCGGCGCGTAACATCTCTACTTCACGATCATCATCTTTCGGGTCCTTGTAAAGGAGGAAAGTCCATCCGTCGTTTCGATGGGATTGGCTTCTAATCGGTACAGGTACACGCCGCTGGATATCGAAGCAGCGTTGAACACCACTTCGTGCCTCCCTGTTTCCCGTTCCTGATCCAGGGCGAGGTCGGCGATTTTGCGGCCCGACAGGTCGAAAACCGAGATCGATACGCGGCTGCGTGTGGGGAGGTCAAAGAGAATGCGGGTTGTAGATGCAAACGGGTTGGGGTAGTTCTGGGCCAGCTCGAACGTTTCTGATATCGGAGTGACGACGAAGTCGGGGTCGAGGCTTCCGACGAACAGGCCTCTGCCGTGTGTGGCGGCAGCGACCAGCTGGTCGGAAGGCCGGGACGTGAGATCCCATACGACCGATTGGCCGATGACGCCGGCTCCTTCCGGCGCCCACGTGGTGGAAAGGCCGTCGAGGGTCATCGTGCTGTAGAGCCCCGTGCTCGTACCCAGGTAGTAGCGGGCGCCGTCCGGGCCGGGTAAGATCGCGGCCGACCGAATGGACGGACCGGGAATGGCGGGGTTGCCGATCAGGTTGCCTTCCACGGCGGCGTACGAGGCGCCGCCGTTCCTCGAGTGGTATACGCCGACGATTTCGTAGTTGGACAGAACGACCAGGAATTCGTCTGCATCGAAGGGGTTGACGGCGATGTCGGCGACATAGCTGCCGTCGACAGCGCCCGGGATGGAGATGGATGTGGCATTGTTGCCTCTGCCGGTGGGGGCGTTCTCGAGCCGGTAGAGCTGGGGGGGGAGCGGGTTCTCGGCCCGGCGGTCGCTGGCCGCGTAATACAGGACGTGGGCCGGCCGGCTGGAAATGGCCAACGCCGTGATGACACGAGGGCCCAGGAACGGCAGGCCGGTCAGCTCGGTCCACCCTTCGTCTGAGCCGTCGATATCCGTTTGGCCGCCACGCAGCGTGCTGAGGCGATCGTTGCGCCAGAGGTCGGCGCCGGCCGCGTAATACATGACGTCCTCGTCGTTCGGGTCGACCTGGAAGGGAGCGACGAATAGTTGCCCGCCGGCGCTCCGGGGCTGGATGAAGCTGAACCCGGAAAAGGTGGGTGCGCCGGAGGCGTTGTACGTAAGCCGGAGGAGGCCGCCTTGCTGCTGGCCCACGTAGGCGAATTCGTCGCCGAAGTAGAGCTGGGTGCCGTCGCCGGCGTTGATGTTGCGAGAGCCGGCGGCCAGGTCATCGATGCGCAGGAACGGGGTGCCGTTATCCTGGGCGCCGCCCGCGATGCGCAGGTCGCCGCTCTCGTCGGAGAGGCCGACCGAATAAAACTGAGTGATGTTGTATCCCTGATTGAGGTCGCTCCAGGTGACAACGCCCTGCCGGGTGATGTCGTCGGTGCGATACACGCCGCCGTCGTTGCCCGTCCAGAGGCGGTCCGGGTCCAACGGATCGAAGAGGAGGATGTGCTGGTCCGGGTGATGGTTGTCGTAGTTGACGAAGGCGTCCTCGACGGCGCTGTAGCCCCCGATCCAGTAGTCGAGCCGGTCGACGTTGGCCCTGGAGAACCCGTTACGAGAGCGGTAGAGATTGGTGCCTCCGAGGACGACGAAGTCCTCGTCGTCCGGCTTGACGGCCAGCGACATGTTGTAAGCCAGCTGTGTATTGAGGTTGCCCACCTCGGAGAGGCGGGGTATGTTCGAGGACAGGTTGCGGGACTGGCCCGTAGAGAGGTCGATGCGGTGCAGGCGTACGTCTTCCCGGTCGTTGACAGTCGTCAGGGTCGTCGTATAAATATAGGCGATGTCGGGGTCGGACTCGGCGAAAGCGATCACGCTGCGCCCATGCGTGTTGGGGAACGTATTCGGGGTGATATCGAGCCAGGACACACCGTCGTCTACAGAGACGTAGACGCCCGGCGCGTTGTCCGGGGTGTCGTTAGACCCAACCGACGACAGGGTAGCCAGCAGGACGCCCTCGCGGTTGACGGCGACGTCCGCCCAGTCGTGGTCATTAACGCCGCCGAGGACCGGCTCCGGGAAGGGGGCAGGCGTAGGACCGAAGGACTGCCCGCCGTCGGTCGATCGGTAGATCCCGATTGCATTGGAAGCGAGAAACAGCGAGCCTGTCACCGGGCTGATGACGATCCGGCTGACAAAGTCGAAGGGGGAGTCGAACGCGATCAGGTTCGCCGGGTCGGCGGCCGGCAGGAGCGACCACGTGCGTGCATCGTCCGTCGATTTGTAGACGCCGGAGCCGAAATACGGGGCTGACCCGCCCAACGCAGATGCCGTGTTGCCCCTGAACTCGCCGGAGGCGTAATACCAGACGTCCGTCTGGCCGGGGCGCGGGTCCTGGGCCAGATACGTCACGCTCAGGTTGCCCCCGTCCAGGTTGAGCGGAGACCAGCTCGATCCCGCATTCGTCGACTCCCATAATCCACCGGAGACGCCGCCGGCAAGAATGCGGTCCGGATCGTCGACGTCGATGGCCAGGGCTCGCGTTCTGCCGCCGACATCCGACGGCCCCACTTCGAACCATTCCGCCTCGGCTGCTCCGGATTTTCCGGCGAATGCGGCATCCCCGCGGATGGACGCGGCGTGTTGCAGCTCCCGGTGCCGGATATGCGGCGGAATCTGCCGGGTATGCGGGCTGCGAATCATCGGGAGGAGGTAGTCCCACCGGGCGGCTTTCGAGGCTTTGGGTATCGAAAACGGGGTGTCCTCTACCGGAAGAACCTCGTCTTCGAGAGGCGCATCCGCGCCAAACGGGTAAAACACAACAACGAAGGCGGCCGCTGCGCATAATAGCACCGCAATCCCTGCAGTGATCGCTTTATTCTGTCGCCGCCTGAATCCTGGACTTGAATACATCTATATAAAAAACGTTATAGGTTTATATATCGCTGAGATGCTCAGAACCCTGCACGCTGCACGCTGCACACCGAACCCGTAACCTCCCGTGCAGTACCTTCGTAGAACACCTGGTAATCGCCATTGTTGCCAATCATAATACGGTCTCATGCAAGACGTCCTTTCCTATCTGAATCCCCCCGACTATCATTTCTTAATCGGCGTTATCGAGAGCCCGATCAGCCTGACCAACGACGCCCGGCTGAAAGAGCTCTTACAGGCGTATGAAGGAGACGAATCGGCCGAAAACAAGGCGGCCCTGGATAAACAACTCGAGAAAGAGATTCGTTTTCTGGGCAGCTCAGACGTGATGTATACCTTCCGGATGGTACGAGGAGCAGATCCGGGAGCACCGTTTGCACAAGTCATTCGTGACGCCGCTAAGACGCTGAAGATTAATATCCCGCTGGGCACCGAGCGCGAGATGATGGAGGCGCTCGTCAAGAACTATACGACGCGCGAGTTCGAGAAGCTGTCCGACGAGGAAAAACAGAAGATGCTCGAGGAGCTCGGGGTCGACCGAGAGCTGGCCGCCCGATTCATCAAGAAATCCGCCGGCGTATTTGCGCTGCCGCTGATGATCGAGGCGTTCGGGAGCCTGGTCGTCAACGGGCTGATCAAGAACGTGATCTTCGGGTTGATCGGGAAGATCATCGGCCGGCAGCTCGCCATGCGGCTGTTCCAGTTCATCATGGGTCGTTTCCCATGGTGGGTGCACTGGATCGGGCCGGCTGCCTGGACCTTTTCGATCGGGTGGACCGCATTCGACTTGCAGGGGCCTGCCCTTCGGAAAACGGTGCCGGTTGTGCTGTACCTGGGGCTCTGCTCTCTCCGGGACCGGGAGGCTCAGGACGGCGCCACGGGCGCGAAGGCCGACTGAAACCGCGCGTAGCACTCGTCGATGATCTGTTCCGCGTCGTCTGCGGTGACGTCGATGATTTCGGGGGAGGCCAGGCCGCCGGCTCCGGCGGTGTCGACGTATACGGATCGCAACCCGAGCCGGCGCTGAAAGAGGCTGGCGGTCGTATAAAGGACCTGGAACTTGGAAACGGGGATGACCCAGGTATATTGCCGAAATACGCCGCGTCGGACGTACAGGTTGTCCGCATCGAGCGCATATCCATGATTCCTGTATCTCAGGATGGCATACACGGGAATGAGGGGAACGATCAGAAAGCCCCAGAGCGCGGGTTTCCAGAAATAGCTGATCGGCAGCACGAGGAAGGTCAACAGCATCGTGAAGCGGAGAATGGTACGCCGAATCGTCAGCGGAGACACCGAATGAAACGAGGCCGGCAGGGTGTGGGGCAGCAATTGCCTGGCGACTTCCTGGGCCTCACCGACCCGGGCAAGCGGGATGGCGGTCTGGTGCCCCCGCTGGCTCGATTCCAGGCCCATGGTTTGCACATCGAGCACCGTCCATCCGAAACGCCGCATCAGCACGTTGGCCCGGTAGATCAGGGTTTGAATGCGCTTGAGCGGAATCGTGCCCTGGAATACGGTGAGCAAGCCCTGATGTTTGTGCAGCTTGTCGCCCTCGAGCCAGAGCTTGAAGTTGTAGTTGCTGTTCAGGCTCACGAGGATCCCGGTCAACCAGGATAAGGTCACCGCACCGATCACGGCGCCGAAGGTCAGCATCCAGGGCGAGTTCTGGGCGAGCTCGGCCACAGGGCGCAGCCACCCCCGCGTGAGCCACAGCTCGATCTCGTCCGGGTCGGGGTTGAGCTGCTGGATGAGGGAAAACGCAATCGCGATGTACAGCAGCGAGAATCGCAGCATGCCGGCCAGGATCACTCTGGACAGGCTCAAGGCGAACAGCGGCTGTTCGTTCGAATAGTCCCGCTCGACGCGCCCCTCGGGCGCAAGCGCTTCTTGCCGGTGGAGTGCTTCCGCGGTCTGCGATTCACCGGCGGGTACGGATTGTTCGCGCTGGTAGGTGCGGACGACCTCCCGGATCTGATAGGCCCTCCCGATGCTGACGAATTCCAGGACGCCTTCCGTCTTCGAACTGCCGGCCGTCTCGATTTTAACCTTGGCGGTGCCGAGCATCCGGGGCAGGACCGACTGCTCGATCTCGATGTTCTGGATGCGCTCGATCGGTATGCTTCGGTGTTGCCGGTTGAAGATGCCGCTCTGGATCGTGATCTCTTTGGGCGTGATGCTGTAGCGAAACCGGAAGTAGCGCAGGAAAATCAGCGGCAACGCCAGCACCCCGTAGAGAAAGACCGCCAGGAGCGGAAAGTAGTCCGCCGAGTTCGGCGAGCGGAGCATCGGAAACAGCAGGAGGACGAAGGCCGGCAGGCTCAGCAGAAACCGCTGGACGAGCGTCATCGGGTGAAGCATCTGGGCTTCATGGAGTGAATCGGTCGAACTCATACCGCGTCTTCGAGGATGTACCGTTTTACGTCTTCGCGGAGGCGTTCTGCCTCGTCCATGCGAAGGCCGGGGAGGACCACGTCGCTGCTCCTGCTGCCGGCCGTGTGCACGATGAGTTTGCTCAGGTTGAATTCGCGTTCCAGGATGTTCTGAGACACGTCGAGGTGTTGTATCCGCCGAAGGGGGACGATCGTTCGCACCCGGTTGAAGATGCCACGCTCGAGGTAGAGTTCGTCCGTACGCAGGTCGAACCGCCAGAATTTGTACCGGAAGTGGGGGATGAGCAAGGTGGCGGCGAGACCGGCGACGAGAATGAGCCCCGTCTGCAAGCCGGTCGGAAGGAATGCATTTTGCTGGTTAAAGAAACGAAACGCTTCATAAATGATTGAAGCGGTGACGCCGACTCCCGTGAGTAGGGCAAATTTAATAATCCAGATGGTCTTAATCGCTGGCTCTAGAGATCTCATGGGATATAAGGCAGGTCACGCAAGATCGATTAGTACCTTGAAGTCACAGAGACCTTGGAGGTTTCGCCGGGTTTCGGATCGAAGGGGGGTGTGGAGGGGTATGTCAAAGAACTGCTCATCGGCCGATAGCGTTCACAGGCGGCTCCCCCGAAGGCCGGCTGAAAGGCGCCGCGATCGGTCTTGGCTCATCTTCATTCATGTTTAAACATCAAGTCGACCATGGCAGGAAAATTTGAAGTCAAGAAAGCTAAAAACGGTAAATTTTATTTCAATCTGAAGGCTGGCAACGGGGAGATCGTGCTCACGAGCCAGATGTACGCCGACAAAGCCGGCTGCGAAAAGGGGATCGAGTCCGTTCGCAATAATGCGGGTTCCGAGAGCCAGTTCGAAGTCCTGGAAGATAAAAACGGCAGCCCCTACTTTGTGCTGAAAGCGAAGAACAGCCAGGTCATCGGCCGCAGCGAATCGTATTCGACAAAAGCGTCGATGAATAAAGGAATTGCCTCCGTACAACGCAATGCCGCTGAGGCGCGCGTGGTCGAAGTCGAGGACTAGAAGCCTGCCGAGCCGGCGCTCCAGCAGCAGTACCGGGTGGAGCGCCGGCGTCGCTGCGCCGGGGATAGGGCCCCGGGAATGTAAAAGGCAGGTGTTTTATACGGGTTCTTTGCGGAACCTGATTGGCGGGATCACATATGCTAGATGCTTGAGAAAGCATTGCTTTCGTGCCATGTGTCATATATTGCACATGGCGCCGGCTTCTATTCCTTTTATTCCACAGTCCTTTTAT
>CAZGHT010000099.1:0-6176 GCA_964525535.1 uncultured Rhodothermaceae bacterium | reverse complement strand
TCCTTTTATTCCACAGTCCTTTTATCCCACAGTCCTTTTATCCCACAGTCCGTTTATTCCACATTGTAAAATTATGCAGGTCGAAGACGTATCCCCCATTGCACTACGTGGTTTAGATTCCGCCGACCCTTCCCACTGCACGCATTTCACCGATCATTATACCCGGGTTCGATCGTTTACCGAGCATCTCTGCCGAACCCTCGTTCCAGAGGATTACGTGATCCAGTCGATGCCCGACGTGAGTCCGACCAAGTGGCACCTGGCCCACACCAGCTGGTTTTTCGAGACGTTTCTGCTGAAGCCGCATCTTGACGGGTATTCGCCTTTTCACCCGGAATACGCTTTTCTCTTCAATTCTTACTACGTTCAGGCCGGGGAGCGACATTGTCGTGCGCAACGAGGCCTGTTGTCGCGTCCGACGGTCGAGGAGGTGTACGCCTATCGCGCATACGTCGACGAACACATGCACTACTTGCTCGCAGGGCTGGACGCCGGCCTCGCCCGGGTCCTGCTGCCGCTCGTCGAGATCGGGATACACCACGAGCAACAGCATCAGGAACTCATGCTGACCGATATCAAACACGTGTTTTCGATCAACCCGCTGCATCCCGTTTTTTCAGAATACGCCGAGCAGAAGAGCCAACCGAACGATGCGGCCCGGTGGGTGCAGTTCGATGGCGGGTTGTACGAAGTCGGTCACCCTGGCCCGGGATTTTCGTACGATAACGAATTGCCGCGCCATCGGTACTTCCTGGACGATTTCGAATTGTCGTCACAGCTCGTCACGAACGGGGCGTATCTGGAATTTATGGAAGAGGGGGGATACGAGCGCCCTGAGCTGTGGCTCTCCGAAGGGTGGGCCACGGCGCAGCGTGAGGGATGGAAAGCGCCGCTGTACTGGGAGGATCGTGGCGGGGAGTGGCTCCATTTCACCCTGTCGGGCCTTCGTCCGGTCCAGGGCGACGAGCCCGTGTGCCACGTCAGCTTGTTCGAGGCGGATGCGTTTGCCCGGTGGTCCGGGGCGCGCCTGCCCACTGAACAGGAGTGGGAGGTCGCTGCCTATGGACAATCGCTGGCGGGACATTACGTAGACGCAGGATACTATCGGCCGGTACGCCCCGCGCAACGGGCCGAATCCCCTGAGGAAATGGCCCCTGAGGAGGATGTGACCGAGCAGTCGTTAGACAGTCTGTACGGTGAGGTGTGGCAGTGGACGCAGAGTCAATATTCCCCCTATCCCGGGTACAAGCCGGCAGAAGGGGCGCTGGGTGAATACAACGGCAAGTTTATGTGCAATCAGTTCGTGCTTCGGGGGGCTTCTTGTGCGACATCACGCCCTCATGCACGACGCACGTACCGAAATTTTTTCCCGCCCGACACCCGCTGGCAGTTTACAGGGCTGCGCCTCGCACGATAACTCGATCTCTAATGCCGCCTGCGCCTGGCGTTTATCCAGACTTTATGTATCCCGACTATGCATCCAAACAAGGATAACCGTTCCCCGGAAGTGCCCGACCCCAGTGGTTCGGTTCCCCTCGACCCATCGGAACGTTTCCTCCGCGACCTGATCGAGGGTTTGTCCCGAACGCAGAAGACGTTGCCGTCAAAGTATTTTTACGACGAAGAAGGATCTCGGCTGTTCGACGAAATCACGGAGCAGGACGAGTACTACCCCACCCGGACCGAGATGGCCATCCTGCGGGACCACATCGAGGAGATCAGCGCCTGTCTCGGTTCGCGGACGCTGCTGGTCGAATACGGGAGCGGCAGCAGCCTCAAGACGCGTATCTTGATCGAGCACCTGGATCAACTCGCCGGCTACGTCCCCATCGACATCTCGAAAGAACATCTCTTCCTCTCGACCGAGAAATTGGAGCGAGACTACCCGGATCTCGACGTATGGCCCGTCCATGCCGACTATTCCTCCGAGGTCCACATCCCGGTGGACAAAGCCTCGTACGATCGCATCGTCTTCTTTTTTCCGGGCTCCACCATCGGGAATTTCAGACCCGGGGAAGCCGTCGAGTTTCTGAAACGGATGGGTCGCACGGCCGGCCCGGGAGGCGGGCTGTTGATCGGGGTGGATCTAAAAAAAGACAAACAGGTGCTGGAGGCGGCGTACAACGACGCCGCCGGCGTGACGGCGGCATTCAACCTGAATGTGCTGGAACGGGCCAATCGAGAGGCGGGCGCGAATTTTGAGGTGTCCCAGTTCGAACATCGAGCCCATTTTAACGAGGAAGAAGGGCGCATCGAGATGCATCTGTACAGCACCCGGGCGCAGGCCGTCCAGATCGGTCCGAATACGTTCACCTTCAGCGCCGGCGAGTCTATCCATACAGAAAACTCATACAAATATACGATTCCCGAATTCTCAGCGTTGAGCGAGCGTGCCGAATTTAAGGTAGAGCGAGTCTGGACAGATCAAAATTGTTATTTCAGTATGCAATATTTGGTTACCTTGTAAGGAATGGCTCCCGGCCCAGCACCTGTTGGAAACTCGGGTGGGCGCTGCAGGAGGCCTCTTCCGAATGTTCTCCATGAAAATTTATGCAGTCATATTATCAACACCACTCGGCACACGCGTGGCACAACGTTCCTATCGGCGAAGATGCGCCCGAAACGTTTCAAACCGTGATCGAAATCCCCCGGGGAAGTAAAATCAAGTACGAACTCGATAAAGAAACCGGCCTGATCCGGGTCGATCGCGTGCTCTACTCCTCGGTCATCTATCCGGCGAACTACGGCTTTATTCCCCAAACGCTCGGCGACGACGACGACCCGCTCGACGTGCTCGTCGTCATGCAGGAGCCGGTCGTGCCGATGTGCATCCTCAACGCGCGCCCGATCGGCGTCATGGAGATGATCGACCAGGGACAGAGCGACGAAAAAATCCTGTGCGTACACCTGGACGATCCCGCCTACAACGGCTTTTATCATATCTGGGAGCTGCCGGAACACACCCTTCGCGAGGTGAAGCGGTTCTTCGAGGATTATAAGAAGCTCG
Organism: uncultured Rhodothermaceae bacterium; assembly: GCA_964525535.1. Classification (GTDB taxonomy): domain Bacteria; phylum Bacteroidota; class Rhodothermia; order Rhodothermales; family JAHQVL01; genus JAHQVL01. The sequence goes on along the minus strand of CAZGHT010000099.1, from coordinate 3,169 downwards.
AGGAGAAAGAGGTCAAGGTCGACAACTTCTTCGGGCCCGACAAAGCGCGTTCGGTGGTGACGAAGGCGATCAAACGGTACCAGGAGGTGATCGTCGAACCCAATACGGCCAGGTCGGAGACTTGATCGCCTTTCATGACGGGTAAGCGTACCTGTTGGCGAATCCCTTATTGCAGTCATTCCCCACCCGATAGCAGGTCGAGAGGGAGGAGGCCCTAAATCACGGAATCACGTCAATATCCTGATTCGCTTCCTCCAACAGGAGCTTCTTTTCTTCAGCCGGAAGGCTGTTCCAGTGTACGTCTTCGAGGGCGCCGTGCAGCGCATACAAAGCTACGGCAGTTATGCTCCGGAATCTATATTTTAAGATCTTGTACGCCATGACGGCGCCGATGGCCTGCAGGTCGGCCCGGGTATGGATGCCGGCTTCGCGGAGCAGGGCGGCCGTCTTCGGGCCGATGTTCTTGAGCTGCTCTACCGGAAGGTGATTGGAACTCATGATAAGGGCCGCATTCGCTGGATGGTTGAGGCTTGCCGGGAAGTCTGAAGATAACAGCGGATGCAGGCGGGCTGCCCGGCGCGTAAGTCCTGCCAGAGTGGCTTTGCACACGTGCAAAGCCGCGTGAACCGGCCTGCTGTGCACAGTTCGCGTAACATCACTTGTTAAAATCAAAATAGACACACGGATACCATGGTAGATATCATTGATTATACGATTTACGGCGATGATATGCAGATCGTAGAGGTCGAGCTGGATCCCGGCGAAGGGGTTCGCGCCGAAGCCGGGACGCTAATGTACATGGACCAATCCATCGAGATGCAGACCGATACGGGCGGCGGCATGTTCAAAGGATTTAAGCGCATGCTGACGGGAGAGAGTTTCTTCATAACGACGTTCCTGCACAACGGGATGGGAAAAGCCAGGCTGGCCTTCGGGGCGCCCTATCCGGGCAAAATCGTGCCGCTCGATCTCACCGAGCTCGGGGGCGCCTTTCTCTGCCAGAAGGATTCTTTTTTGTGTGCAGCCCGGGGCATCGAGGTAGAAGTTGCCTTCACGAAGCGGCTCGGCGCCGGCTTTTTCGGGGGAGAAGGATTCATCTTGCAGCGCCTCGAAGGAGAGGGCCTGGCTTTCGTTCACGCCGGCGGCACGATCGTCAAGCGCGTGCTGGCTCCGGGCGAGTCGCTGCGCGTCGACACCGGGTGTCTGATGGCCTTTGCGCCGACGGTCGATTACGACATTAAGATGATCAAGGGCTTCAGAAACGCGCTGTTCGGCGGGGAAGGGCTGTTTCTCGCGAACCTGACCGGCCCCGGCCTGGTGTATCTGCAGAGCCTGCCCTTTTCCCGGCTGGCCGACCGCGTCTTTGCAGCGGCCCGCTTCAAGCAGCGAGGGGAATCCCGCGGAGCGGCAGGGTTGGGCGGCGACCTCCTTGGCGGCCTGATCAGCGGGGATCGATAGGCAGATCTGTAGCGGAGCGTTGTGTTCTACGCGCGAAGTCTTCGGCTGAGATGCGCATCGTAGAATCGTAGGGCGTAACATAGTACGGCGCCGCTTCGTTCGTTATTTCGAGCCGTTCGGCCGTTTCTTCTGCATCGGCGCCGTCCAGAATCACCGGCTCCATTGCCATCTGCAGATCTTCCAGCACGCGGCCAGGATCTGCCGTTCTCCCCGATCGCATGAATTCGAAGGCATTGCAACCGGCCGCGACGAGCAGGCAGAGAGCGATCGTCGTGAAGGGGTTGAACTTCGTTATATGTCGTGCCAGGTGCATAACCGGGACCAGCTAAAGGAAATGTCGGCCTACAGGGTCTGGTCCGTAGTATCGGCATGTGAAGGGATCGGCTTAAAAACCGGCCCTGCCTCGGGAGGGCGATTGGCGCATTCTCGATCCGCTCAGCCGCTTAGCCCAATTGTTCAGCAAACGTCGCGAGCGTTTTCTCATACACCTCGAAGTCTTCCCCGGAGAACAGGATGAAGCGGACCTCGTCGAAAGCGTCCGGGTGTGATTTGACGAAAGCAGCGACCGTCTGGATGGCTATTCTGGCAGCCTGCTGGATAGGATAGCCGTACACCCCCGTGCTGATCGAAGGGAAAGCGATCGTGCGCAACGATTCGTGGCGAGCCTGGAGGAGTGAATTTCGGTATGCGATGGAGAGAAGCATGGACTCGTCGCGGTCGCCCCCCTGCCATCTGGGCCCAACGGTGTGGACGACGTAAGCGGCGGGGAGCCGGCCGGCCGTGGTGATGACCGCCTCACCGGCCGGCAGTCCGTCCGGATACGACTCCTCGCGGATCTTCTTGCAGGCCTCCAGGATGGCAGCTCCCCCCTTTTTGTGTATCGCCCCGTCGACGCCCCCGCCGCCCATCAGGGTGCTGTTTGCCGCATTCACGATGGCGTCGACGTCCTGCTCGGTGATGTCGCCCTGGATGAGTAGAAGTCGAACGTCGCCAATCGATAGAGTCGTCATCGAGAACGGGCCAGGGTATTTCAGGAGGGATTGTATGCGGTGGCATGGAATTTGGAGTGCATCCATACCCAGCTTATTCTAAGGAACGGGAGTGCATAATCGCAAGCGTTGCACCCCGCGTATCCGCATCCTTCTTTGATTTGTCCTTTGATTCACCATGCCGCCACAGCGATCACCACACAACGAGCCGCCGCGGATCCCGGGTTGCCGAAAAGGCTTCCCCGAGCACATCCGGCATTCCCGGCGTACCCTCGTGGCGGGTCTTCTACTTCTTACTGCGTGTCAATCTTCCGCACCGGCCACGAAAGTTTTTCCTGACCCGCCCGCTCCGCACCGGGGTTTTCAGATCCAGATTTACGCCACATCGGAAACGGCAGAGGCCCGGGCCGTCGCCGAAGAGGCCTCCGACTGGTTTGCCGCGCTGGACGACGACATGAAGCGGATGCTTCACGGTTCGACGAACATACCCGTCGAGATCAAGTGGCTCCAGCCCCATTATCGCATCCGGGTCGGCCGGTTTCGCACCCGGGAAGCCGCGAGAAATATGTGGGAAAAGATGCAGGGCGACTTCCCCGCAGCGCTGATCGTCCCCGATACGATCGAGTAGGGGCAGAGTGCGGAGTGCGGAGTTCGGAGTGCAGACCCCGAACTGAGAACTGAGAACCCCGAACTGAGAACTGAGAACCCCGAACTGAGAACTG
>CAZGHT010000098.1:0-19438 GCA_964525535.1 uncultured Rhodothermaceae bacterium | reverse complement strand
GACAGGCTCTTGTTTTTCGCTACAGCCCGGTTGAACGATTTCTTGATGAGATCATTATCGATCACGACGCCGTCCGTATTCTTGCCGCCTTTCTCATGCCAGGTTTCGTACCAGGCCGTGTCTTTCTGATGGGTCATGCTGGATAACTCGACCGCAGAGTGGGCGCCATATACATCCCAGATTCGCCTGAGTAGATCCCAGGTGCGTCGATCTTTCGCCGGTACCACTTTCGGTATAGGCTCCTCGTGCAGCAAATTGTAGATATCTACGTCGACAAAGGCGCGGATGGGCCGCGCTCCGTACTTCCTCGTTTCCTGGTAGAGGATGGGAATCACCGGCCCGTATTTCCAGGCCTGGATATGCTCCCGAATCAGGGGTTCTTTGAAGAAATAAAGATGCCACCCGTGAGCCAGGTACACCAGCTTCTGAAGCTTCATCGGAGAAATGGTACTCCCGTGCTCTCTGGCTATATCCAGAAAAGAATTAGCGACTGTGAGGACTGAATACGGCATCTGGATCTGACTTGTAGGGTGGGTATACTAATGTAAACATATCGTGAACATATGTCAACATTGTTTCACATACCTGTGTCTGATAATATACGTATCGACAAAAAAAGTTCGATCTCAAAAACAGTGCCTGTGGAGAATATAGGCGACAACGAGGTGTAATTCGAGCTGCGCAGGCGCAACACGGGAGTGAAACAGGCGCAATTTGCCTCGATCTTGTCCGTTTATCCTGTCCCTCTTTTTGTCCGGCATGGGGTATATGCTCGGCGTGGCCGAGGATGCCTGTGTCGCCGGCCGCATGGAGGCCGGCGAAAGCGCCCTTGAGCATGTACGCTCCATGGGAGGCCCACGGTTCACGCACGTGCAGGAGGTTGCACCCCCGATCCTGAGGGGCTAACAGGGTCCTGCTCGAAGGAGCTCATCCGACATAGTTTGACTCTTAATGGTTTGATTGCCATGAGATTGATGCAGTCATAAGGAAGAATGGGTTAAAGATGTAGGATGCTGTTGTAGATGTGTGATATAGTTGTGTGATCGTCTAACCACACGCATGATGCGTTGATTTTTAGCTGCCCAGTATGGATCATAGCCTATGCCCGGGTTGTTTCTCCCTACCAGACTGTCGATAGGTCGAAGGTCCGGGCCTGGATATACCCTAACAAGCGCTCCAGAACTGTGGGACTGCAAATATTCATCAATTATGTCCACGAAGATCGTGACAGGGTTCGCGATCTGTCAGAAAGACTCAAAGAAGAAGGGATCGAGCCCTGGCTCGATACCCATATTCTTGCGGGGCAGGACTGGCTCAAGGAAATTCAGAACGCGATAAACAACTCGGTAGCCATTCTGGCGGTGTTCTCTTCGCATCGCGATGCGTTGACCTCACGTGGGGCGGACCAGGAGTTGGTGGATGTTTTGGCCCGAAGGGCACGCGGTGAGGGGTTCTTGATTCCTGTGCGGCTCGATCCAACGGGAATACCCGATGAAGTGCGCCATTTGATGTCGTGTGATCTCTTTGCCGAGAACGGCTGGGAGTTGATGATACGATCGATCCGGCATCTCGCAAAAAACCGATTGATAGGGAATCAGTTCGAATCGATAAAGCCACCCGCCCCGTTGATCGAGGCGTGCCTGAACGACGAATGCGTCCTTTATGCCGGCGCCGGGCTGAGCGCTTCATCTGGATTGCCCACCTGGAAACCCTTGATGCGCAAACTCATTGAGTGGGCTGATTCGGAGCGCCTGATCGAGCCTGAGAATCTGGCGACGATGTACTCGCTCGAACACGATCGCGAATGGAATCTCCTGGCGGATAAGTTCGTGAGGTCGCTCCAGAAGGTGGATCAAGAACCGAGGTTGTACGAACAGTTGTCGACGATCGTCGACGCACCGGACGTACAGCTTTCAGAACGCCATCGTTTGCTCGGTGAGATCAACTTCTCTGCGGTCTTAACCACCAATTTCGATTCCTTATTGGAGGAGACGTTTGAGTACCCCCCCGAGCGGGTGCTCACCCCTCAAGACTCGGAAGCATTGCTCGATGTGTTATCCAAAAGAGAGTTCTTCATTTCAAAGCTTTTTGGACGGCTCGAGGATTTGGAGTCCTTGATTTTCGCGCCCTCTCAATACGAGGATGTAATTTCCGGAAACCAGGTTTTTGCGGACTTCATCGAGAATCTTTTCCTGTCCAGGACCTTGTTGTTCATGGGGTGCAGCCTTGACGGCATTGAAGGGTATCTGGAAGGCATTACGTTTCGTAACAACAATCGCCGGCATTTCGCGTTGGTCGCTGTTTCTGATAGCGTGTGGGAGGTCAAAGCGGAAACTTTAAAAGCGCGCTACGGCATCGAAGTGCTGCCTTATCTCGAAACCAGTGATCATCCGGAGGTAGATGCGTTTATTAGCGATCTCTTGGGAAAGACCACCGTTTCGAAAGTCGAAAAACGAAAATCCGGTTCACGCCGGAGCAGTAAAACGGGTCAATCTCGCGGTCTCCTCAGAGAACTCCATCTCGAAAACATCGGTCAATTCGATCAACTCTCCATGACCTTCGATCCCCAGTGGACCATCCTGCTGGGGGATAACGGGGTCGGTAAGTCGACCGTGTTGAAAGCCATTGCACTGGCCTTTTGCGGCGAACAGGCCCGGGAGTACGCCGATCGAATATTAAACTACGAGAAGAACAACGGCCAGATTATCCTGCGTACTGAACGGGAAGTGTATACCACGTTGCTGACCCGTACGAGCCATGGGGTGCAGATCAAGTCCAGCCCCGGAAGACCTCTCGACCATGAGAGCTGGCTTTCTCTGGGGTTTCCCTCTCTTCGTTATATGAGCTGGCGCCCCATTCGCGAGTTGGTCCGAGAGAACGGGAAAAAGCGGCAGGTAGCGGAGGATCTCCTCCCCTTGTTGACCGGAGAGCCCGACCCGCGCCTGGATGACCTGAAGGACTGGCTGTATTCGCTCAATTCCTGGAGTTATCAGACCGGGCGCGCTAATAGCGAAACCTTTGGCCGCATCCGGGACAGCGTATTCCGTATTCTGAGCGAGATCGCTGAAAATACGGAGATTTCGTACGCCAGAGACCACTCCGAAGCCACGGACCACGTCATGGTTTCGTTTCAAGGAAAGGAGATTCCCATCGAAGTACTCAGCCAGGGAACCGCATCCCTGTTCGGATGGCTCGGGGTCCTCTTGAGGCGGCTGTATCGGGTCTACGAAAACGACCCTGACGCCATGCAGCGCCCGGCCCTCGTGCTGATTGACGAAATCGATGCCCACATGCATCCGGTGTGGCAGCAGTCTATCGTATTAAAATTACAGAAGCTCTTTCCCAACCTGCAATTTGTGGCAACCAGCCATTCCCCCCTCGTCGTGAGTAATCTGACCGATGGAGCGATTTACCGCATTGAGCGCGTGCCTCAGGATCGTTCATTCCGAGCCAGAAAGCTCCAGAACCCGGCAGGGTACGGGGTTTCGGGGCTTCTCACGAGCGACTTCTTCGGGTTGCCGACCGAGTTTGATCAAAAAACCCAGCTACTTCTCGACGAAAAGGCCCTTCTGACCGCAAAGCAAAAGTTGACGGATGAGGAGAAGAAACGATGCGAAGCGATCAATGATGAGTTGGATCGCCACGGATTATTAACGCCCTATTCAGATCCCTACTACCAGGCCTTTTTGCGTGCCCTCGAGCGGCGCAATGAACTTCAAACCATTCGAAAACGAAGGTACACCGCCGAGGATTTAGCGCGCCATCAAGAAATTACCGATGAAATATTAAAAGAATTAGAAACTGAAGGACTTATGTAATGCGTTTCGTAAATGATCTGGTGATTGAAGGGGAGCTGCCACCAGACGTTGAACAAACGGCGGAAGAGGCCCTGGGTTATGTACGGGAAAAAGTAGAGGAAGCGCGTCAGGCCGCACTCGCCGACCATACCTCGGCCGACCTCGTACGAGAAGCGATGAAGCGCGCGCGTTCCAGAGCCGTTAATGCTAAATCGAAAATATGGTCGGACGTCGGGAAGGTGCTGCGCAAAATCATGCACGACAAGTGCTGGTATTGCGAAACCTATGAAACGAGGTCCGATCTTCCGATCGACCATTTCAGGCCTAAGAATAGAGTGGCCGAGTGCAAGGAGCATGAGGGGTACTGGTGGCTTGCATTCGATTGGAGAAACTATCGGTTTTCCTGTACCTTCTGCAATAGCCGGAGGAATTTCGAGGAGAGCAGTGGAGGTAAACAAGACCAGTTTCCACTGGTCAACCCGGAGGGACGAGCCTGGAACCCAGAGGATGACCTCGGAAAAGAGAAGCCGTTCCTGTTGGATCCCTGCGATCCGGATGACCCGAAGCTGTTGACCTTTCTAGAGAACGGATTTGTATCGGAAGCCTTTAGCGACAAAGAAAGGGTCGAATACAAGCGAGCCGCCTGCTCGATCATCTCGTATCATCTGAATCACAACAAGGCGGTCAAGGAGAGAAAGCAATGCGCGGTATTGATTAAACGAAAGATCGAACGCATAGAGCGTCTCGAGTCGGAAGAACCGATTACTGACGTCGTGCGGGGGGAGATCAAGGAAATAAAAAAGGAAATTTTCCTGATGATACATCCGCGAGCCCCTTATTGCACCGCATCGACGATTTACCTTCGGGGCCACAGCGCCATCCCCTGGGTGGACCAGCTGCTGCAACGAGGCCCTTTCCTTTAACCGGGGGGCGCGACGTACAACCCCCCTACACCCTGCGGCGTAGGGGGGTCATTCTGCGTGCCCGGAAAAGTGCCCCCCGGGTTGGGCAGCCCGGCTGCATCACTTCACAAGCACCATTTTATCCGTGAAGGTCACACCGCCTGCGGTGAGCCGGTACAGGTATACACCGCCAGGCAGCCCGGCTGCGTCGAAACGCGCGTCGTAGCGTCCCGGCGCCTGCACTTCATCGACAAGCACAGCTATTTCGCGGCCTACCAGGTCAAACACGGCCAGGTTTACCGGGCCGGCCTGGCCGACGCTGTAAACGATTGTCGTGGTTGGATTGAACGGGTTCGGATAGTTGCCCTCAATCGAAAACGCATCGGGCGTTTCGGCATTCAGGGCCTCGTCGGTTGATGTCGGTATGGGCAGATCCGTTCCGTCGTTGAAAGCGACAAAGTCGTTATACAGCTTCATGTTGAAGTCGTAGTGTTCAGACTGGATCCCTTCGAAGAATTCAAGGACACGAGGGAAGGGTTTCTTGTTTATATCGAGGGATTCGCCCGTGTTTTTCACCTTGTTCCAGGCGAGAAAGAGCACCATACGAGCCTGATTTTCCCGCATACGTACGTACCCTTCTCGGTAGACGGGGTCTAGCCCGGCGAGATTGTCTTTTTCAATCAACCCCCAGAGGCCGTCCAGGCGCTTAGGGATAAAGTTGTCGAGTTCTCCCTGCTCAAAATTGACGACCTCATTGCGGAGGTGGGAAAAGATGTAATGCAGGGTTAATCCTTTTGGGGCTCCGTCAGAATGAAAATCCCGGTGGATGTGCCGGCTGTAGTATTCGAGGGTGCTCCCCGTGTGTTGCATGCTCTGGTCGTAAGTAAGTCCCAGATAGAACCAGGGCACGCGGATTTTGTCGTACTCTCTTCTTGCGACGGCTTTCGGGTTCGATGATTCCGGGTCTACGCGTTCCAGGATGTCGTCAGGAAGGAGAGGCGATCCGCTACGCAGGAATGAGCCCACTTCCCACCAGGGGTTTGTCAGAATCAAATCGGGATCTTGTTGGCGTACCTTTTTTTCCCGCGGAAACAGCGGCCCGAGAATTGGACGCTCAAGAAAGGGGACGGCAGGCTGGTTCATCTTTGCCAGGGCATCGTGCCGAAAGTAGTGCTGAGCTATTTGTACGGAGGCGTATTTGTGTTTAAATACTTCAAACGGCTCATCTTCTTCCCTGGTGTGAAAAGTAAGCTCTTTGAGCCTATAGAGCATGTTGATGAAATTCTCGTCGGTCGGGTCGGCGACGTAGGCATCCTGGGCGGCGTACCACTCCGATTGCAGGCTGGTATCGAAGGGCAGGCGGGGGGTGTCGGGTATCCAGTCGGCAATGGATGCATGGAGCTCGCCGCGGTGCGGGTCTTCCGACCACCGGTTGAACTCGATGCCCACAGGCACCTTGCGGAGGTTGGCTTTGTCTGAGAAAAACTCATTGCGAACTCGTAGGGCATCGTCCAGGCTCAGGATGTCTTTCGTTGCAATCGTAAAGCCCAGATTCTGCAGTTGTCTGTAGAAGGCGATCTCTTTCTCCAGCGGCGTACCGTTTTCCGCAAGGGGTTTGCCTCCGGGCCAACTTCAAACGAGGAGCGGCCGCTCTTGAGAGCGCCTCATCGCTGTTACCCGATTACCGGGGCCACCTCGTGCATGACTGCTGTCGCAAAAAACGAGGCAAGGCCCGCTCACGGATCAAACGGCTCATCCAACACCACAAGGCGGTGTGGACGTTTGCTCGTCACGAGGAGGTCTCCTTCACCAACAACCAGGCAGAGCGGGATCTGCGGATGGTGAAGTTGAAGCAGAAAATCAACGGCGGCTTCCGGACGCTGGGTGGGGCGCAGGTTTTTGTGCGGATCCGTGGATTCTGCTCCACGCTACGCAAACAGGGACAGTCGGTATTTGCCGAATTACGCCGTGCAGCCGAAGAGCCGAACTATATCATACGCCTCCAGCAGGTACCTAAATAGTTACGAAAATATTAATCACAGGCACATATACTGAATTGATTTCGCGTGCCATGGTGAGTATCATATTCATGATAAATAAACTATTGAGTTAATCGCTGCATTCGTTCATCATCATACTCATGGATATCACTTCCGAGTTTGTCATATACTTATTGGTCTTCCGTGTTGCTATCATTATTGCGAGCATTGTCTGTATCGTACTGGGGTATCGGCTTTTCGTTCGCGGGGTTTGGCCCGGGGAGACGGAGGTTAGTGCGCAGATCGCTAAGCAAGGGTTCACGATAAAAAACGCTGCGCCAGGGACTTGCTTCGCCTTATTTGGTGCGGTCGTCCTCGTTGTCATGTTTTTCAAAGGAGCGCCAGAGCTTACCCTGGATCTAATAAGACAATCTGGCCAACCGGTTGCACAAGATAGCTCTTCGGTCGATAGCCTGGTCGTAGCAGGGAGCATCGATTACAGGCGGGATCAGGTAACCATGCGCGGACAAGGATCGACGCTGCAAGACATCGTGCTGGCCGGGCGAGAGTTCGAACGGAGGCGAGATACAACACGCGCCATAGAAAAATATGAGGAGGCGGTGGGTCTGTTCGCATTGCCCGCTAACAACCTGGCATGGATGTATTACAAACAAGGTAGAATAGATGAGGCATATACTCTTTCGAACATAGCTGTTCAACTGAAACCAACGGAAGCCAACTATCTCGATACAAAGGCGCATATCCTTTACGAACGAGGAGAATATGACAAAGCGCTCACCTTGATGCAGGAAGCGGTCAGGCTGGCTCCTCGATTCAGGCAAAACTTGGCGAAGTTTGAAGAGGCTGTTCAATGAGATCTACCACTCTTTTTGGATTGTTTTCACTCTTATTCTTTGGATTGACAGGGCTTATATACGCTCAAAACCCCTTCTACGAGAAGAGCTATGCGCTTGTGGTTGGCATCGATGACTATCGTAATTCCGGTTGGGAGTCACTGGGATATGCCGTTAAGGATGCAAGTGCTATGGCAGCATTCCTTGAGGGACAGGATTTTGAAGTAACTACGCTATACAACAGGCAGGCCACGCGAGACAACATTCTGTCGGCGATGCAAAATAATATTGCCCGTAAGATAGGTCCTGGTGACCGCGTTGTTGTGTTTTTTGCCGGCCATGGGTACACGGAACAGGTGGGAGGTGAGGAATGGGGATACATCGTTCCCTACGGCGCCACTAAAAACACGGTTTCGTATATCGACATGCGTGCACTGGAAGATCAATCTCGTCGGATGGGTGCAGCTCGTCACCAACTCTTTATCATGGATGCGTGTTATGGAGGATTATTGGGGTTTAAGGGAGGCGAAGTGGACGAGGATCTTCCTGATTATCTGCAAGAAGTGACAAAACGTACAGCACGGCAAGTACTTACCGCCGGCGGGTCAAATCAACGCGTTCAGGATGGCGGGCCCAATGGCCACAGTATCTTTACATGGGCCTTGCTGGAGGCCTTGCGTGACGGTCTGGCTGACTTCAACGGAGATGGGTACATCGCATTTCCTGAAGTGGAAAGTTACGTGATGCCACGCGCATCGAGTCAGTACCAGACGCCGTCATCGAATGACCTGTACGGGCACGGCGCGGGTGAATTCGTCTTTGTTTCTCCCAAAGGGCGAACGAAGGAATCAGCCTTAACTGATACAGAAGAAGAGCCTAACCGTTTCAGAAGCGATCAGCCGAGTGGTGAACTGGCACCAACCTACACGGATGCGAATGGAATCAAATATGGTTTGATCCCGGCGGGTCGTTTTCAAATGGGCTCAACAGGTGGCGATAGTGACGAAGCACGAGTTCATGGGGTACAAATCAGTGAAAATATATACATGAGCCAGCATGAGGTCACGGTGGGCCAGTTCAGAAGATTTGTGGAAGCCACGGGCTACCAGACCGATGCTGAGGAGAAAAGGTCTTGCTTTGATTGGAATGCCTTAGAGGACAAAAAAGGAGCTTCATGGCGTAATCCGGGATTGCAACAAACGAACACCCATCCGGTGGTGTGTGTTAGCTGGAACGATGCCACGGCATTCGCAGAATGGGCCGGCGGGCGGTTGCCTACCGAAGCCGAATGGGAATACGCCGCCCGCGCCGGTACAACAGGAGACTATGCGGGCGATCTCGATGCAATGGCATGGTATAGAGCCAATTCGAATAATTCGACTCATCCGGTGGGACAAAAAGCACCGAACGATTGGGGCCTGTACGACATGCACGGCAATGTATGGGAGTGGGTGCAGGACTGGTACGATTCGGATTACTATGATGGCAGTCCGACCAGAGATCCGAAGGGTCCTGCCAGCGGCTCGCGCCGGGTTATCCGCGGCGGTAGTTGGTACAATGACGCTTGGAGCGTTCGCTCTGCGAATCGCCTCCTCCACACGCCCGATCTCCGCAGCAACGTCATCGGTTTTCGTATCGTGAGGACGGTCCCGTAGTGCTTGGCTCTTTTACCCTGTTACCCTTCGCTTTTGCTCAGGGCAGGCTCCTTTGCGTGGGTGGGGACGAGAAGGGCCGAAGCGCAGCCGGCCCGCCGAGTGGCGTGGGGGAGATGATTTGAGTGTTTCCTATAGTCATGGATGAAATAGCAATTGAAGAGCATAGTTCATGCTTATACGCGTATTCACATTGCGTTTTGATGACCAATCAGGTGGATTTAACGATGAGGTGGTCCGGGATTTTGTAAAGGACAAGCAAGTTGTTTCCATGAAAGATCATTTCTTTTTAAGGATGGACGTACCGCATCTGGCTATAGTGGTTCAATATACCATGATGCAACCGGAAACTGTGGTGGCAACAGGTGACGTGAAGAAGAAGCGGAGCGCTGATTGGCGGAAATTGTTGGATGATAGTGACTATCCGTTGTTTAATGCACTCAGAGATTGGCGTGCAGAAGAGGCGAAAAAGGGTGGGGTGCCTTCTTATATCATATGTACGAATATTCAGCTTGCTCAGATGGTAAAGGAACGACCTCAGACCCTGGAGCAGCTTTCAGAGATCAAAGGATTTGGTCGAGAACGAATGAAGAAATACGGAAGGAATATATTGAACTTATTAGCTACGACCACCAGGTCGTCTGGAGAGGTCGCTAATTCTAAAAACGGTGTTGAGCCGGATTCTCGCCAAGAAGTATAACTGAAAAACATACGGCATGAATCAGCGAGAGGACCTGCCTATTTTCGTGAACTGGTTGGAATTCATAACCTGGCTCCTAAACGCAACAGAAAAATTTCCAAAGACAGCCCGATTTACATTAGCCTTACGACTCGAAAATCTGGCCCTGGATATCGTCGAAGATCTGGTAGAGGCTCGATATACGAACAAAAAAGGTTCAATATTAAAACGCGCCAATTTAAAACTAGAAAAGTTACGCATTCTGCTACGTATCAGTCACGACAGGCGGTATTTATCAAGGTCGAGTTATCGACATGCTATGGAGAGAGTTAATGAAACCGGCAAAATGCTCGGTGGGTGGATCAGACAAAATAAACAATTATGAAACGTTGGGGAGGGCTTTTTGAAAAGATCGTTACGTTCGACAATTTGTTGCTTGCCTCCAGGAAAGCATTACGAGGCAAGAAAAAGAAACCGGACGTAGCCTTTTTTTATTTCCATCTTGAGAATGAGCTGCTCATCTTACAAAAAGAACTCCTGGCGGGAACGTATCGGCCCCGTCCATACAGTACTTTTATTATCCATGAACCCAAGCGTAGAAAAATTTGTGCTGCTGAAATTCGTGACCGTGTGATTCACCATTCAATCTGCAATGTGATTGAACCTGTTCTTGAACGGTGTATGATTTATGATACGTATGCATGCCGGCCCAATAAAGGGACCCATGCAGCGATTCGCCGGGCACAAGAATATGCCCGAAAATATGCATACGTCCTGCAATGTGATGTGCAAAAATATTTTGACAGTATCGATCACACGATTTTGAAAACCTTGCTTCAGCGAAAGTTTAAAGATAAACGCTTGCTTGAGCTACTCGGTAGGATCATAGATTATGCTCCACCGGATCATTTACCGGGTAAAGGACTGCCGATAGGTAATCTTACCAGCCAGTATTTCGCTAATTTCTATCTGGGGTCCCTCGATCATGTGCTCAAAGATCATCAAGCACTTAAAGGATACGTACGGTATATGGATGATTTTCTTCTTTTTCATAATGAGAAGGAAGTCCTATACGACTTGAAGCTGGATATAGAACGATTTTTAAACGAAAACCTTAGATTAAGATTGAAAGAGAAGGCGAACCAAGTTGCACCCACTAATCGGGGTATATCCTTCCTTGGATGCCGTATTTATCCATCGCTGATTCGACTACAGTCAAAAAAATGGTATCGCTTCAAGAAGACTATTCGAAAATTGGAGCACAGATTTTTAATGGAAGAAATCTCGGAAGAAGAATTGTCAATGCGTGTATCAAGTATGATCGGCCAAGTATTGCATGTGTCTGCTTACAGAGCCCGAAAGACTTTTTTCGATGGATCCATTGGGCTCGTTTAACGGTTACCTGTAATAAGGGTATTTCCTGATTCGAGCTCGAACCGGGTTATCCGCGGCGGTAGTTGGAACAATAACGCAAGGAACGTTCGCTCTGCGAATCGCAACAACAACACGCCCGATAACCGCAACAACAACATCGGTTTTCGTATCGTGAGCACAAGGTATTGCCAGAGGGCGTCGTTCAAGGATTGCGCTCGAGCGCAGAAAAGGACCCTGTCCCAGGAGATATCCTGCACCAGTAAAAGCTGGTCAAAAACGAGCGGCATGTTGCGTTTGGTAGGCTTTTCAGTTCGAAGAACGCAACATGCTATCTAATCGGCCGCCCTATAGCTCTATTTTGAAGCAAGTGATTAGTGCAATGATTGTCCTTCATTCAATAGCGCATTGATTATCTCTCATTAAAATCTGGACCATGTGTATTCCTTTTGCCTCAGTACCATTCTGTTTTGCACTGCTTCTTTTGAACGTGTACAGTATACCCCATTCTCTGGCCCAGGAAAATCCCTGGTACGGTGAGAGTTATGCGCTGGTTGTCGGTATAGATAGGTACCCTTCATCACAATGGACCAATCTCGGATATGCCGTTAAAGATGCAAGGGGAGTGACTGACCTTCTCGAAGGGCAAGGCTTTCAGGTAACTACCCTGTTCAATAAAGAGGCCACCCGAGAAGCAATCCTAACAGAGCTCGGCCGCATTGCGCGGACAGTGGAAAAAGATGACCGGGTCCTGTTTTTTTTCGCAGGACATGGTTATACCGAAGAACTCGGAGGGAAGGACTGGGGATATATTGTGCCGTACGATGGCAAATCAAACAGTGAAAGCTATCTTTCGTTGAATACACTCCAGGTACAATCCGAGAGAATGGGCACGGCGAAAGCACAACTCTTCATCATGGATGCTTGTTTTGGCGGACTTCTGGGTGTGAAAGGCGGTGAAATCCCTGTGGATTTACCAAATTACCTTGCCGAGGTCACAAGACGCCGCTCAAGGCAGATCCTAACAGCGGGCGGACGAGATGAGCAGGTGGTTGATGGCGGATTTGAAGGCCATAGCGTATTTACGGGCCATTTGATTCAAAGTGTCCAGGATGGGCTCGCCGATCTGAATGGAGACGGATACATTACCTTCGCGGAACTGACGAGCTATGTGGTGCCAGCCGCATCGAATACCTACCAGACGCCTGCGCCGGGTTATTTACCCGGGCATTCGCTCGGTGAATTTGTGTTTCGGTCACCCCGCGGACGAACAAACGACTTGCCCGAAGTGACTGAGCCGGAAAAGAACGCTACGACCAGAGGTCAAGACGAAATTGCGAACAGATCACCTACAGACAGGGGCCTTTCTTTTGTGAAGGTGCCGGCCGGTTCCTTCGAGATGGGTGGAGAGGGATATGGAGAATCCCCTATTCATACCGTGCAAATAAGTAGAGACGTGCATATGACTCCCCATGAGGTCACAGTAGGCCAGTTCAGGCGCTTCGTTGAAGCAACGGGCTACCAGACCGATGCGGAGAAACAAGGCTCTTGCCGGACATGGACTGGTAGCCAATGGGAGTATACGAAAGGTGCGTCGTGGCGCAATCCGGGGTTACAACAAACAGACGCGCATCCGGTGGTGTGTGTTAGCTGGAACGATGCGGTGGCATTCGCAGAATGGGCCGGCGGGAGACTTCCCACTGAGGCGGAATGGGAATACGCTGCCCGTGCCGGTACAACAGGAGACTATGCGGGCGATCTCGATGCGATGGCTTGGTATAGCAAAAATTCGGATAATTCGACTCATCCGGTGGGACAAAAAGCACCGAACGATTGGGGCCTGTACGACATGCACGGCAATGTATGGGAGTGGGTGCAGGACTGGTACGATTCGGATTACTATGATGGCAGTCCGACCAAAGATCCGAAGGGTCCTGCCAGCGGCTCGTACCGGGTTATCCGCGGCGGTGGTTGGTACAATGGCGCGAGGGGCGTTCGCTCTGCGCTTCGCGGCTACGGCACGCCCGATGACCGCAGCAGCCGCATCGGTTTTCGTATCGTGAGGATGGACCCGTAGCGCTAGGCTCTTTTACCCTTTAATCCTTTGTGCGATTGGGGACGAGAAGGGACGAAGCGAAGCCGGCCCGCCGAGTGGCGAGGTAGTTTTTTTGCATGGGGGACTCTTTTTTACTTTAGCAGAATTAAATTGCTATGTCCATCACTAAACGGCCCCCAGGGTACCTTCAATCATTACCCTGGCTATTGAAAAACAGGAATCTAGCAATTGGCTTAAATTCTTTTGTAAGAATTGTTTTCTGATTTCCTTAACCCTATCCTGAACCCCACTCCAAATAAATAACCCCTAACCACTTGCATAACAAACAGTTAGGGGTTCATCTCATGTGCCCGGGACTGGAATCGAACCAGCACGGCCTTGCGGCCACCGCCCCCTCAAGACGGCGCGTCTACCAATTCCGCCACCCGGGCCTATACAGGTTCGGGTTTCGCATTTCAAGTACGCTCGAAACGCCAAACCCGAGTCCTGCGAGGGTGATCCCGGAAGGGCTCGAACCTTCGACCCTCTGATTAAAAGTCAGATGCTCTGCCAACTGAGCTACGGGATCTTCCGTAAGGACTTGTGCAACGCACACGCCCCGCTTAGGTTCTGAACCGCGTTTTATCTTGTTGCTATCTTTACATTTGAGCGCTCAACCCCACAACTCCGCCATGGGGTAGCGCATCACAAGCCGGCCCGTCATCTTCTCCGCGTCGTAGTTGATGAACCCGTTGATCAGATAGATCTCCTCCGGCGAGCAGTTGTAGATCAGCTTCCACTCGCGGTCCCCTTTCCGAAAGTCCGTGGTGACGATACCCGCAACGAGTTTATTGGTGGCCGTGCCGATAAACAGGTCGATCTCTTCGCCGTCGCTGCCCACGGTGTCGTTGATGTACCCGTAGGCAATCGGATAGACGATCTCGGGGAACACGGGGTGCCTCGACCGGTACGGGCGGTCGACCGTGTATCCGTGGCGGACGATCAAGGCCTCCCAGGTCTCCCATCGTAACGTAGAGCGTGTGAAAGAAAGGAAGTCGGCGGTCACGATTCAGCCATTGTTGTAGGCACGGTGCGCTCGAATGCCCTGTAGTCATGCGCCTTTTGTATACGAGAAAAGGCGTAGGGCTCGGTGCGTTAAAACCGGACATCGGGTGAGCAAAAACGCCGTGAGGGGTTAGCAAAAATGCCATAGCTTACGCAAAATACCATTGTATACTATGGAATGTATACCATGGTACGTGACGCAGTTCGCCCTGTCAAACCCCGAGTTGATCCGATCACCCGCTGTTTTTTACCCCTGTTTCGTATCCAAGCTCGATTTTCATCGAAATCCATAGAAAACCATGTCAAGAGTATTACCAATCTGCCTGATGCTGTTCTTCGTGTGTGAGCTTGCTCTTGCGCAGGACTCCAACCCAGGCGACCCGCCCCAGATTCTCCATAGCCTTACGGTGAGCGACAATTCAGGGTCGTACACGGTATTTTTCGGCCTGGACAAACGCGCGACGGCCGGCTACGATACCGACTCCGGCCTGAGCGAGTCGCCGGACATCAACGTCCCCTGGCTGCCGGGCCTCGAAGCCCGCATGCGCCGCGCCGACGGCTCGCACACCCAGTACGACATCCGCTTCGGCGACGGCCGCGATCAGACGGAAATGCATACGCTCGACTTCCAGCGCCAGACGGGCGACAATACCCAGCCCATCACGATCAGCTGGAATTTCCCCCAGTACGTCACCGGGGTCATGAAGGACGTCGACACGGGAGACGTCATCACCACCATGTCGGGCTCCGGCTCGCAGCAGGCGCCGTTCAACCTGTCGGGCACGCCCGACGAGACGGTCATCCTCGAAATCCAGTACACGGGCATCCCGCAGGACCAGCTGCCGGTCGAGCTGACGGCGTTCGACGCGCTCCTCGAAGGCGACGTCGCCCACCTCAACTGGGAGACGGCGAGCGAGCTCAATAACGCCGGCTTCGAAGTGCAACAGAACGTAGGCGGCGTCTTCCAGGCCGTCGGCTTCGTGCAGGGCGAAGGAACTACGGACGAAGCGAAACGCTACAGCTTCACGACGACGCCGCTGGCGGCCGGTACACACACGTTTCGCCTGAAGCAGATCGACTTCGACGGCACGTCGGCGCTGAGCGACGAGGTTTCCGTCGTAGTTGAACTGGACGTCGACGCCGAACTGTCGAACGCTTATCCGAACCCGTTCAACCCGCAGACGCAATTCACGCTGACGATTGCTCGCCAGCAGCAGGTGACGCTGCAGGTATACGATATGCTGGGCCGGCACGTGCAGACGCTCTACGAGGGCGCTCTCTCGCCGGGCGAAGCCCATCTATTCACTTTCGAAGCCTCCAGCCTGCCGAGCGGCCGCTACTACATTCGCGCCGTCGGTGAATCCTTCACCAGCAGCCAGTCGGTGATGCTGCTTAAATAGTTCTCAGTTCGTGGTTCTCAGTTCGTAGTTCTCAGTTCGTAGTTCTCGGTTCGTAGTTCTCAGTTCGTAGTTCTCAGTTCGTGGTTCTCGGTTCGTAGTTCTCAGTTGGGGGTTCTCGGTTCGGGGTTCTCCGTTTGGGACTCCGAAGCGAGAACTCCGAACTGGGAACGCAGTAATAAAAGAAGAGCGAACATGACCACCTTCAGGGATCCCACAGTATGCGTCGGCGGCCTCCCCGGTACTTCATCCTCTTCGCGTTCTCGTATGTGTTCTTGCTGTGCCACTGGGGTGCAGGTACGCTGACCGCCCAACCCTTTTCGGTTTCCGGCCGAGTCACTGATGCTGAGTCGGGGGCATCCCTGCCGGGCGCGAACGTGTTTCTGGCGTCGACGACCCTCGGCGCTGCCACGGATTCGGCAGGGGCTTACGCGATCCATCAGATACCGGAAGGCGCCTATACCCTGGTAGTGTCGATGATCGGCTACGAGGCTGCCCGGAAACACATCGAGCTCGCATGGGATGGGGACCCGGGGCCTCACGACTTCGAGCTGCACCCGCAAGCGTATGTGCTCGATCCCGTCGAAGTGACCGCAGAGGAGGACCGGGCCTGGCAGCGACGATACGAGCGGTTCGAAGCCCAATTTCTGGGAACCTGGCAGAACGCAGGTCAAGCGGTCATCCTCAATCCTGAAGTATTGGAGTTCGAGGAAAGTAGGGGCGGGGTGTTGACGGCCCGGGCCTTTGAGCCGCTCCGCATCGAAAATCGTTCTCTGGGATATCTCCTGACGTACGTCCTGTCTTACTTCGAGCACGACCCGCAGGCAGAAATCCTCCACTTCAGAGGGGAAGTGTTCTTCCAGGAAATGGCGCCTGCGGACAGCGCTCAGCGTACGCAGTGGGAGGCCCGGCGGGAGGCGACCTATCTGGGGTCGGAGCCCCACCTGTTTGCCTCGATCATCGACGAGACCACCTTCGAAGAGGGCTTCTTGATCTACGATTCGCGGCAAAACAACCTGGTCGGAAGCCGCGGGATCACGTCAGAATTCACCGGAAGGAATAAAAAAGAGCTGGCCTTTCGAAACCCGTTGCTCGTGGTGTATTCCAGGAAAACCGGAGGGGACGGGTTCTTCAACCAGGGGATCCAGGAAGAAAGGTCGCTGATTCAGCTCGTAGCAGACAGCGTAGTCATCGAGCGAGACGGCTACTTCAGCCCTGCCGGCGCGCTCGTAGTCAGCGGATCTCTGAGCGAACGGCGCGTCAGCGACCTGTTGCCGCGCCACTACGGCGCCGTCAAGAAACATCATGCCGCTCTACCTTCACCGCCTTCGCGGGCGTATCTCGACCGGTTTCTTCCCGGCGACCCCTTCATCGAGGTAGAAACCCTGGAGGGGAATCCGTCCGACCTGGACAGTACTTCGATCGACGCGCGTATTTTGCAGGCCCGGGAAGCGATGGCGAAGGAGCGGTGGGGCCGGGCCGGCCGGCTGCTCGGGGAGATCGTGGAAGAGGATCCCGACCACATGCGAGCCCGGTACTTACAGGCGATACGGTACCGCGAGAAGGCGAAGGTGGCTGCTTACGTAGATCCGGAGTACATCCCCAACAAGATCGACAGCGACTGGGAACGGGCCATCGATACCTTCGAATGGGTTCTAGAGCGGGACTCTTCGTATGCGGACGTGCTGTACCAGTATGCGCTGCTCTGGCGGTATGCGCCGCGCTTCTCCGAAGCCGTCCGCCTGGCGGAACGGCAGGTCGAGCTCAGGCCGGAGCTGCCGCACGTGCACGTCGGCCTGTTTCGCATCTACCAGGCCTACATCAACAATCGCAGCGAAAAACGATCGCTCAAACGGCTGGCCCGGCACGAATCCCCCTATGCCCTGTATGCGCAGGCGGAGGTGTTGCGCCGCCTCGACCGATGGGACGAAGCCGAGGAACTGCTGCACGATCTGCTTGACAGACAAGAGCTGTTTTCGAATCAACCGGTGCTCCTTTCCCTGGCCCGCCTCTACTACGACCGGGGCGATCCGGACGCGGCCGAGCCTTTCGTGTGGCGCGCGATCGGCACCCTCCGTTCGTATTCAGACGCCCGGTTTTTATTTGAGGATATTAAATACATCCTGACCCCGCAAGAATGGGCCACGTACCAGGATCTCGAGGCGCCCGAGGATTTTCGGCGCTTTTTTACGACCTTCTGGGAGAAACGCGATCCGATCCCCGCCGACCGGATCAACCAGCGTATGACCGAGCACTACCGCCGGCTGAGAGAGGCCGAGCGCTATTTCGTGATTGCCGTGCAACGGAATCGACTCAACAATCCGGATAAGCTCGGCGAGTTGCCCGTCCCCGAGCACGTCTCGCTGAACGAATCCTTTAACGACATGGGGTTGATCTATATCCGGCACGGCGAGCCGGACGAGAAGATCGTCACGTTGTTCGAGGATCCGATACTGAAATCAGCCGGCGTGGCTGCCGGCAACGTCCCCTTCAACGAATCCTGGCGGTACGAAAACCCCAGGATGGACTTTCATTTCGCTATGGAAGGCGGGGGCGCCAACTGGCGATTGCGGAGCGGGGTGGATACGTCCAGCGCGCACATTCTGGCCGCCAGAGAATCCTGGGGCGGGGTGTACACCGATCTGGCCCAATGTGCATACAGGCAGCTAACGCTTGTGAGGTGCAGTCTGGCGGAGTGGATCGCCCTGGATGAGGAGTTAAAAAGAGAAAGCCGGGAGCACGTTCAGATCGGATTGCGCGCGGACCGGCATACCTGGAGCGACTCCATCGAGCATTTCGATTTCCCTTTTATCCTGGCCGCTTTCAAGGGAGACAACGAGCAGACGGTGCTGGAGTTGTATTATGCCTTGCCCGTCAACGAATTCGCCGACTATGCCGAAGAGAAAAAGCAACTGGCCGTCGAGCTGGGCTGTACCCTGCACGATCTCGAGTGGAATCGCGTTGACGGAGGGCTCAGCAAACAACGGGTGCGTGCGGATTACGATGCACCCTACCTGCTGGGGTCGTGCCGGTTCGCGGCGCTTCCCGGCCGCTACCACTTATCGCTCCACAGCCGCATCCTCGATACGCCGCTCGTGGGCGCCTACAAGCTGGATCAGGAACTGCCCGATTACGATGTTGGCCGGCTTGCCCTGAGCGACGTCGTGCCGGCGACGTCCATCGTCCGCGCGAGCCGGCCCAGCCGGTTCAACCGGGGCGACGTGCACATGAAGCCCAACCCCCTCCTTCGGTTTTCCCGCACCGAACCGGTCCACCTCTATTATGAGGTGTACCACCTCTCGAACGACGCCGCCGGCCGAAGCTCGTACGACGTCACCTATGCCCTGACCCGCAAACCGAACAGGGGGCTGTTCGGGAGGCGAAACGACGAAGTGGTGCTCTCCGTAACATCCACCCAGACCGGATCAGGGGCCTCGTCGGTCGAAACCCCGGAGATTGACGTGAGCAACGTCGACCCCGGCGACTACGTGCTTACGGTCACCGTGACCGACGCGGCCACCGGCGAGTCCGTCCAGCGCTCCCTGGAGATCGAGATCGATGCCTGAGCAGTGATCGGGTTCGGAGTTCTCCGTTCGGGGTTCACAGTTCACAGTTCGTAGTTCTCAGTTCGTAGTTCTCGGTTCGGGGTCCTAACCCTGTTGCCGGAAACCAGCCCCCAGCCTTCCGCCGGGCACGATCGGCCGGGT
>CAZGHT010000097.1:0-19542 GCA_964525535.1 uncultured Rhodothermaceae bacterium | reverse complement strand
TGCTGTGCACAACCTGCGTATCATCACTTATTTACGGATGTTACGCATCTGTGCGTTATCGTTTTGCCTGGACGGCTTTGAATGCGCGCATATAGCTGAAAAACGGCTGCAAGGCAGTCATTCAAAGCCGGCAAAACAGGGTGCTGTGCACAACCTGCGTATCATCACTTATTTACGGATGTTACGCATCTGTGCGCTATCGCTGTGCCACAACGGCTTTGAAAGGGCTTAAAAAGGCCTTGCCTTAAGTAGTGCTCCATTTCAAAGCCGGCAAAACGGGCTGTTGCGCACAACCTGCGTAACATGACTTTCTTATATCCGGCAGGAGTCCCTGGTGCTCCAGATCTTCGATGAATATCGTGGCTTAAACGCAGCATTTAACAGAATCTTTTCCTGCTCCTGCTACATTCACGCATTTTTAATACCGCGTTCGGTTGTATTGACACTCATCACACCCTCAATAAATATTTATCTGCTCGACGTCAAACGTATTCATCGCTATCAAAGCCTGTTCTATATGCTGCGGCGACGTGTCCGTGGGCAGCTGCCGCATCGAATACCCGTCTTTCTGGAAGGAAAATTGCGACGCACCCAGCAGGCTGGAGGCCTCGATCAGGTATTGGACAACCGTGATTTGCAACTTTTCGGTGCGGTCGTTCAGCGTGATACGTAGCTCCGGGGACCTGAACTGCGACTTGCCCGGCAGTTTTTCCATGCTGACCCACGGCATCAAGTCGCCCAGTTGAATTTCCATCAGCTGCATCAACTTATCGGTGGAAATGTTAGGCATATAAACGAGGATGCTGGGATGCTCAGTGGTTTCAGATTCCATAATCCCTGTCGAGTCTTGGTTGGATTCCGCTAACCCTTCACCTGCGAGCAAGTTCACTCTGATGGCCGCAACCTGACGAAGCCCGGATGAAAACGTCGAGCGGACCTTCAACGTTCGGCCTGGGTATCCAGCCGTTCCAGGGCCTCCAGGTTGGTGCGTACGTGGGAGGCCGAGGCGTGCATGAGCTTCTGCTCGGCGTCGCTGAGCTTGACTTCGACGATCTCTTTGATTCCGCCGGCGCCCAGCTTGACCGGCACTCCGATGAAGAGGTCATTGAGACCATATTGGCCGGTCAACCAGGCTGCACAGGGCAGTACCCGGCCCGAATCTTTCACAATCGCTTCCGCCATCTCGGCGGCCGCAGCTCCGGGTGCGTACCAGGCGGAAGTACCCATCAGCTTGACAATTTCGCCGCCTCCGAATTTCGTGCGCTCGACAATCGCATCGATTGTTGCCTCGTCGAGCAGCTCGGGAAGCGGTATACCGGACACGGTCGTGTAGCGGGGGAGCGGCACCATCGTGTCGCCATGGCCCCCCATGAGCAGGGCTTTGATGTCACGAATCGACACGCCGAGTTCCATAGCGATAAATGCACTGTACCGCCCCGTGTCGAGTATGCCGGCCATGCCCATCACCCGTTCGCTCGGAAAACCGCTGGTCTGAAACGCCGCAAACGACATGACATCGAGCGGATTGGATACGATGATCAAGATGGTGTCCGGGCTGTGTTCGATGACCTGCTGCGTGACGGTCCGTACGATTTTGGCATTGATCGAGAGCAAGTCGTCGCGGCTCATACCTGGCTTGCGCGGCGATCCTGCCGTGATGACCGTGATGGCGCTGCTGGCCGTGTCCTTGTAATCGTTGGTCCCGGTAACCCGCGTGTCGAACAGGTGGATAGGCGCAGATTGCTGGATGTCGAGCGCTTTGCCCTGAGGGAGTCCTTCTACTATATCGATCAGTACGACGTCGTTGACCATATCCTTTCGGGCGATACAGTCGGCCGCTGTCGCACCTACATTGCCAGCTCCAATAACCGTTATTTTCATGAGTCAGTTTTTTCAGAAATGAATAGGGTATCGTCTAGAATGTGCACACACCCAGCCGTAGATGCCAGTACAGCAGGATGTCGTGCAGCCTATATCGGCTCCTCGGTGGCTTGTTCCACAACAGGCTCTAAACTAACGGATGTTGCGTGAACCGTGAACAGCAAGCGGGTTTACGCGGCTCCGCATACATACTCTGCATACGTGCAAAGCTGCTCTGGGAGGACCTATACACATCCGGCGCGCAACATCCGTAAACTAAGTGATGTTACGCAGGTTGTGCACAGCAGCTCGTTGAGCCGGCTTTGAAATAAGGCGTTGCCGTTGGTATCCGTCTGTTTTAGCCCTTTCAAAGCTGTTGTGGCTGTACGATGGCGCACAGATGCGTAACATCCATAAACTAAGATAGGAGCATCAAAGACAGGCCCTGATTTGGGAAATATTTATCGAAGATTTGCGATGTAAGAGCTTTTTCAGTCGAGGGATCTGAGACGGCTTACCCCTCAACATTCATGGGTTTGTCCACACGCCCTAGAACTGTAGAGCGAACCCGGTCGACTCGTCGAGTTCGGAGACGACCGCTATGATATTATCGGCCGTCAATCCGTCTACCGTCATGGTGATTTTGTTGCCGTGGGATTTATTCATGCCGGTTATGATGAGTCCCTGGGCGTCTGCCGTGTACGTGAAGACACCGTTTGAAGTGATAAAAGGCTCATCGACCGAGATGGCGGAAAAGGTGAACCCGGAATAATCTTTCTCGTCGTTGCGGGACATACCGCGTTGCCCGCCAAATGCCGCAGGGGTGACTTTCCAGGCTTGCGCTGCCGTAGCAATATTGATCGCGTCCGTGATCAGGGCTTCCGCATTATTCTTTTTGAGGTTTTCTTCGAAGATGAAGAACCCACTGACAATAGCAAAGGCAACGACGACAATTCCGAGGACGAGCAATAAAAGCTGCTGCTGACCCATTTTTTCGGGGGAAGTTGGGAGGATCCGAATTCCTTCTGTGATGATACTGAGAAGATACTAATCTTTTTGAAAAAGTAAACATCAAAGACACATCTCTTTCCGTCGGATGCACACTGATGCGTACGATTCATCGTTCCGTGGAATCCTCGGTGTCGGTTTTGTACGGTTATGTGTATATTGCGGATCGTCCGAACACTCGATACCGGTACACGGACGTTCGCTTGTCAGCGTACTGGCTTCGATCGCGGCGTCGATTCTGTTGCAACCATGGAGTGACATGCTCATCGATCAGACCCCTTTTATTGTCGTCGATACAGAAACGACCGGGACGTCCTCTCGATCAGATCGACTGATAGAAATTGCCGGCGTACGCGTGCAGGGCGGGGAAATCACCGATGAATTTAGTACTCTGATCAATCCCGGCGTTATCATCCCCTCCCGGATCACGAGATTGACGCGCATCACCAACGGGATGGTATACGGGAAGCCTGCAGCCAGTGAGGTTTTGCCCGTTTTTCTCTCGTTCCTGGATGAGGGGGTGCTCGTGGCGCACAACGCGTCCTTCGACATCGGATTCATCAATGCCGAGTTGACCCGCGCAGGTCAGTCGCCGCTTGATCACACGTCACTGTGTACGCTTCGCCTGGCACGGCGGACGCTGAAGGGGCTGCGCTCGAAAGGGCTCACCGCGCTGGCTGCCTTCTACGGGATTCCGATTCGGGGCCGCCATCGCGCTCTAGGCGACGCCCTGGCAACAGCACAGGTGTTGCTGCGCCTGATCGACCACCTGAAATACGAACGAAACCTGGACCGGCTCGACGACCTCATCCGCTTCCAGTTTACTTCCTATGCGCCCGGGAAAGGCGCCCGCAGGAAGCTGGTCGAGTTAAGGGATCGATGTCTTCCCGGCATTCCGAAGAAGCCGGGCATCTACCTGTTTAAAGGCAAGTCAGGCCGTGTACTCTACGTCGGCAAGGCCAAGAACCTGCAGGCCCGGGTCCGGAGCTACTTCACCTCCATCGAAGCGCACCAGAAACACACCCGAAAGCTCGTCGAACACGTAGAGGCGGTCGATTGGCGCTGCACCGATTCGGAGCTGGAAGCGCTCATTGAAGAATCCCGGCTCATTAAAGAGCTGAAACCTCGGTTTAACAGGGCTCAAAAACATTATCGGAACAGGCCGTTTATCCGGCTTTCGGTGGCAGAAGCATTTCCGGCTGTGTCGCTGACCTCGTATCTGGTGGACGACGGCGCCGAGTACTTCGGTCCTATGGGCAGTACGCGGGAAGGGAATCTCGTGATCGACCTGATCAACCGGTGGTATCTCCTCCGCGAGTGCGGCGATGGAACCTTCGACAAGAAGAGGCCCTGTCTGTACCTGGACATCCAGCGGTGCACTGCCCCGTGCGTCTGCAAGGAAACGGATCAGGCTTATGCGTATGCCTCCGAAGTGGACAGGGTCCGCCAATTTCTGGTAGGCGCTTCGGCAGACGCCATCCTCGAGCGTCTGCACGAAGAGATGGCCGGGGCATCGGCTCTGATGGAATACGAACAGGCCGCTGTCCTGCGCGATCTCATCGACATGGTGGTCCGCCTCATGGAGCGCCAGCAATGTATCGCTGCACCTGTTTTGGATCATAACGCCGTGGTTCTCGACCGGTCGATCGATGACGACATCGTCCGGTTCCTGTTCATCCGTTACGGCCGGCTCGTTGATACGCTCTCGAGTCCGGTATCGGTCGAGGCGCCTTTTCGCAAGGTGCTGAGCGCCCGGTTAATCTCCTGCTTTTCTTCCGACGAGAACCGCCCCAGCCGCTATCTGAAGGCCGAGATCGAAGAAGTCAGGCTGCTCGCACACTGGCTCTTCGTCCACCGTAGTGAAGCTATCAAGGTGGATTATCTGCCGGAGATGGACCTCCGGGCATTCGAAAGAGAAATCTGGAAGAACTTCTGACAGCGAGATCAGGTACGATGCTTGCTCGTTGCGTTCAGCATCACATGTCGTACGCCGGATGTACACAGGGCCTGCGCAGAGCGGCTTTGCACGGATGCGAAGCCGGCGTAAACCGGCCGGCCTCTTCACAGGCCATGTGTCCGGCGCAGTCTCATCACCCGATTCCCTATCTTGTATACCAAAACTTATGACTACTCTTCACCGGTTTATTCTTCTCGTTACGCTGTTTCTTGTCGGTATTGGATGTTCCTCTAGCCGTCCATCAACGACCGGGCCTTCTCCGGCGGATACGGCGAACACTCCGCCGGCAGCCGAAACCTCATCGGCTGAAGCTCCAGCTACACAGTCGGGATCGTCAGGGCCCGGTCGGTCTTTCGGGTCCGTTTCGGAGACGGACCTGCTCAACCGGTGGATGCACATGAATGGGGAAGGGGGGCGGTATTATGGCGTGGGCACCGATCGGGTGTACCGCGAATACCTCAAAGACAGAGAGCCGCAGCGGCAGGTCGTGGTCGCTGTAATCGATTCAGGCATTGATGTAGAACACGAAGATCTGCACCCCGTACTCTGGACGAACGAAGACGAAATCGCGGGGAACGGCATCGACGATGACAACAACGGCTACGTGGATGACCGTCTCGGGTGGAACTTCATCGGCGGCCCCGGCGGAAAACATATCGAATTCGACACCTTCGAAGTGACCCGCGAGTACGCCCGATGGACCGACTATTTCATGGAAAAGAACGTGGATGCGCTATCGGCGGAAGACGAGGCCACGTACGCCTATTATCGGGAAATTCAGAAGGCGTTCGAGGAACAGAAGGCAGAGCTGGTTGAGGAGTTGGCCACCTGGAGGGAGGTGGCAGCCATTGTCGATGCAACGCACAGCATCATGTCGAATGTTCTCGGAACGGAGGTGTATTCTGTCGAGGATGTCCGGAACGTTGAATCGGATCGGGAGGAGGTTCAGCAGTCCCGGGCCTTCATCCTGTATCTCAACGACCTGGATCTGGACAGGGAGAAGGTGAAGGAAGAGGTTGTCAGGCTTGAAGGAAATCTGGAGAAGGGGTTGAATCCGGACTTCGATCCCAGGCCACTCGTGGGCGACAACTACGACGACTCGACCGAGCGCATCTACGGCAATGAAGACGTCGAAGGGCCTGACCCGCGGCATGGCACCCACGTTGCCGGCATCATCGCGGCCAGGAGGAACAACGGCGTAGGCATGGATGGTGTGGCGAACGGGGTCGCAATCATGCCGGTCAGAGCGCTGCCTCCCAACGGCGATGAGCGCGACAAAGATATTGCCAACGCCATTCGCTATGCCGTAGACAACGGGGCACATGTCATCAATATGAGTTTCGGGAAATCCTTCTCGCCCCAGGAAGAAGTCGTCGAAGACGCCCTTCTCTATGCGGAAGCGAACGATGTGCTGCTCGTGCACGCTGCTGGAAACGACGCTGAGAACAACGACGAAAAAGCCAGTTTCCCGAACCCTGTAATACGAGAAACCGGCCGGCTTACCAACTGGATCGAGGTCGGCGCCTCGAACTGGGAGCAGCTTGAAGGGTTGGCAGCGCCGTTTTCAAACTACGGGCACGAAACCGTCGATGTATTCGCTCCCGGAGTGTCCATTTATTCTACCGTGCCGAACGATGAGTACGATCGTTCTGACGGTACCAGTATGGCGGCTCCCGTCGTTTCTGGCGTGGCTGCGCTACTGATGGCCTACTTCAGCGACTTGTCGGCAAGTGAGGTGAGGGACATCCTGCTCGATTCGGCGATTTCCTACCGGACGCAGCTCGTGCTGAAGCCCGGAGCCGAAAATGGGGAGCAGGTGGAATTCGGCACGTTATCCCGTACGGGTGGGGTTATTAATGCGTTCGAGGCGTTTCGGCTGGCCGAACGCCGCACGGCGAACAATCGATAGGGAGGTCATCGCCGGAGGCGATTGAAGTCTTTCAGAATCGTGCGTAAAAAGAGTCTGGGCTCCAGGTCGGAGTGGGTGTTCATCTTTTTCAAGAGCTTGTCCTTGAGGGTGGCTGCGAGCTGGCCCCCGTCTCTGGGGGGAGGATCTTTATCGAACAGGTTGAGCACCTCGCGGACGAGTTGGATATCTTCTCCGTCGAGGAGTTCCGCCTGGGAAAAAACCGTCTCGTAGCCGGAGTCGACGCGGGTATAGACCGTTTCATCCAGGCTGACTGAGCGGGGCTCCCGAATGACGACGGTGCCGGCTGCCAGGTCGCCCAGACGCTGCCCTCGGCCTCGGAGAAGCAGGGTCACGGCTGCAACGAGGCCGAACGTGAGGTCGATCTCGATCAGCCGGAACAGCCAGCGGATGATGTAGTCGCCGGCTGTTGGCTGGGCTCCGTCCAGCCGAGCCACTTTGATGCGTTGGAGCTTCTTCCCGATGCTCCGGCCGTTAGATAGCAGCTCGGCAACGAGAAAGTAGCCCAGGTAGGGAAGGGAAATAACGACGTAGCTGAGCCACATGGTCCCTATATTGAGGGCTCCAATGAGAAACAACGCTCCTATGATGTAGGACATCAAGATCATGTAATCAATGACAGCGGCCATCGTACGGTCCCCGATACCGGCTTCTTCGAAATCGACGCTGACATTTTGTGCCGTTATGATTTCGATACGATTCATGTATAGCTCTCGGTGTAGAGATGATTACGGTGCGACGATGTTGGTGTGAATGTTATGCGTGAAATCACTTTCCTGAACAGAAATGCCGATCGCTGGAAGCAGTTCGAATCCCTGCTGGCTCGCCCGGATACGGCAGACCCGGACGAACTGGCGCGGCTGTTCGTTCAACTGATGGACGACCTGTCGTATGCGAAGACGTTTTATCCGGGATCGAAGACAACGGCCTACTTGCAGGGCCTGTCCTCGCGAGCGCATCAGATGATCTACAGAAATAAGAAAGTCGACCGCTCTCGCCTGATCACGTTCTGGACGGAAGAGCTTCCCCGCGTCGTACGAGCCTCCCATCCAGAGATGCTCGTGTCCTGCATCATCTTTTTCGTATCTGTAGCGCTCGGAGTGCTCTCTTCGGCCAACGATCACGGATTTGTGCGATTGATTATTGGTGATGCGTACGTTAACATGACAATGGATAACATTGAAAAGGGAGACCCGCTGGCCATCTATAAGAGCAGCAAACAATGGGATATGTTTCTGGGCATAACCATCAATAATATCCGGGTCTCGTTTCTGGCTTATATTTTTGGGGTGTTCTTCTCTCTGGGCACCGGTTTCGTTTTGTTCAGGAATGGGGTGATGCTGGGTGCGTTCCAGTATTTGTTCTACGAGCAGGGGTTGCTCGTGCCGTCCCTATTGACCGTCTATATCCACGGGACGCTCGAAATATCGGCAATCATCGTCGCTGGCGGGGCCGGTCTGGTGCTCGGCAACAGTATTTTGTTTCCAGGTACTTATACGCGCCTAGAGTCGTTCAAAAGGGGAGTGCGACAAGGGGCGAAACTCGTCATCGGCCTCGTTCCCATATTCATCGCAGCGGGTTTTCTCGAGGGCTTCGTAACACGATACACCGAGATGCCACTTGCAGCGAGCCTGGCTATCATAATAGGCTCCCTCGGTTTTATAGGCTGGTACTTCGTTGTGTATCCCCTCAAGAAACGGGTAAACCGATGAAAGAGCATACGACCATCGAATTCAGAAGAGAACGGGATTTTGGAGAGGTTGTGAACGTAACGTTCCACTTCTTGCGTGCGGAACTGCTGCCGCTCGGGAAGTCGCTGCTCTATATCATCGGTCCCGCTGCACTGATGCTCGGTCTTGCGGCATCTGCTTTCAGCATGGTGGATACGTCCCTGGAATCGGGGGAGGAGCTCGAACAGTTCTTCAATACCGGCGGAGTGGCCCTCTTCGTGTATTTCTTGATCTTGATCGTACTCCAACCTGTGGTGTACGTGCTCGCCGTCCTGGTCGTAAACGGATACATTATACTGCATCAGGAGCGACCGGAGCGGTCTATCGATGTGAGCGAGATCTGGGTAATCGTGAAATCGAGATTCGGTGAGATGTTGGGCGTAACCCTCATTCTGGGATTTTATCTCGTGGGCTGGTATCTCCTCGCTTTGGTCGTGTCCGTTATCTTGATCGGTGTTCCCGTGGCCATCTTTGACGGCGCATCGGGTGCCGATGGGTGGGTGAGCGTTGCATTCGGAGTCCTGTTCGCCATGTTCGGATTCCTGGTCGCCTTCGGCCTGCTGATCTATCGCGCGGTCATCTATTCGCTGGTATTTCCGGTCAAGATGCACGAATCGATCCCCTTTGGGGAAGCGCTGGACAAAGCAAAATATCTTATCGAAGGAAAGTGGTGGAGCACTTTTCTCGTCATTTTCGTTTCGACCATTATCATGTATATCCTGGGATTCGTTTTTAACGTCCCGCAGTTCGTACTTTCTCTGTTGAGCGAACTGCATATGGTCGGGCCGGAGGGTGAACAACCCTGGTACCTGTATCCCCTGTTCGTATTCAGTGTAGTCGGTTCGTTGGGCAGCACCTTGCTGACCTGTATCCCGATGGCGGCCACCGCTCTGCAATACTTCGCTCTATCTGAGGAAAAAGAAAAGCTGGGGCTTCGCCAAAGGATCGAGCGCATCGGTGCCGGCGAGGAAACGGGTCCGTTCCCGCAGCAAGAATAAATGGGGCCCTTACATATTTCCTGCCATGGCGTTGATAGTTCCGCAACAATCTGCCGACCTCCCTGAAGATACGACGACGATCGAGGTTCGGGTATTCGACGACGCGCTCCTGGCAGCCCAGAGGCAAAATCCGGATTACATCTACGAGGCAAATCAGAGCCGGGTCGATTCCATACTCGATCGACTACTCCAATGGGTGTTCGATATGCTGAGAGAGATCCTGCCCGGCGGAGCAATGGAAGAAGGGTTCTCTACGGTATCCAATGTTCTGACGATGTTGTTTTACGTGCTGATCGGCGGTCTTGTAGTCTGGGGCATTCTGCAGGTTACCGGGCTCGAGCGGTCCGGGTTTTTCAAGAAAGGGGATCGCAAACCCGTAGTCGGGGTGCCCGACGTAACGGAGGATCAGATTGCCGATATCGACTTCGAGGAACTCGCGAAGCAGGCCATCGACCGGGAGGCTTACAACGCGGCTATCCGGTATTATTATCTGTACGTGCTGACTGCATTCGACCAGTTTGGAATCATTCGCTGGCAGCCCCATAAGACGAATCAAGATTATCTGGATGAATGTTGCAGTGAAGCGCCATCCTTGCACAGGGCGCTCCAGCGGTTGACTTTGCTGTTCGATCATGCGTGGTACGGCGCTTTTCCGGTGAGCCTGGAGGTGGTGCAGGAGACCCAGCGGCTCGCACGTCAGACGGTCGGCCAGGTGCAGAATCGACATACGGGACGATGAAAAAGAGAGAACGGGGCTTTGTTATCGTATTCGCGGCGTTGTTTCTGGCCACGATCCTCATCAGGCCGGGTACGGATGGGATCGACTGGACGACAAGCTGGGCCTACAACGACTCGAGACCTTACGGCAGTTCGTTGCTCTTCGAACGAATGCCGGATTTGTTCGGCCGAGTCTCCCGGGTCGAAGAAAACCCGTTCGTGGTGCTCGATACGATGGACACCAGCCGGTCGGTCTATTTTTTTCTTACCGAATCCTATATGCCTGATGACAGTGAAGTACAGGCTCTTCTGGCATTTACCGAAGAAGGTAATCACGTCTTCATTGCCGCCGAGGAAATCGCAGAGACGATGTTGGACTCGCTGGGGCTCGTGATTGACACAGGGTTCAAGGGGAATACAAACGACTCTACCTTTCTCCGCCTGGCGAACCCGCAGTGGGCCGGTGCCAGGGAGGCGTATTTCTACGACAGGACGCCAATCTACAGATACTTCACGGTACAGGCGCCGAACGTACGTGCCACGCTGATCGGAACCTTCGACGATGGGGCTTACAACGCGGTCCGAATCGCCCGAGGGGCCGGCTACTTCTACGTCAGCACCGTCCCTCTCGCCTATACGAATTACAACCTGGCTGTTCCGGGCAACGAGCGATATGTAGAACGCATATTGTCTTACCTTCCGGCTTCTTCGTCGGTGATCTGGGACGGATATCATAAACCGTTTCGAAGCGCCGTGACGTCGCCGTTACGGTTTGTGTTATCCTCACCCGGGCTCCGCGACGCGTATGTTCTGGGTATGGGTTTGCTCCTGCTGTTCCTCGTCTTTGCCGGCAAACGGAAGCAACGTGCCATTCCCCTTACAAAACCGCTGGAAAACACGACGGTGGATTTCGTTGAAACGGTGGGGCGGCTGTATCTGCAGCGGGGCGATCATAGCCACCTTGCCAGGACTCAGGTCGATCAATTCAAGGCATACATCCGTGCGCACTTGCGTTTGCGGGCAGATACCCTCGCTGGCCTCGACGTCGAACGGGTCCAAGCCCGATCGGGCGTCGAACTCGACGAGGTCGTTGCCGTTGTAGATGCACTGCGCTATGTTGAAAGCGGCGGCAACGTCGATGAAGAAATGCTCCACGAACTGACGCGCAGGCTCGATACGTTTTATGCAAACAGTGCGTAGGGGAGGTAAAGAGTTCGGAGTCCAGGGTGCGGAGTCCCGAGGCCGGAGTCGTTTGCCTTGTGCCCAGCATCCAGAAAACCAGCATCCAGAAACCAGTGCCCAGAACCCATCTTGAAAGAAGCAACTGAATTTACAAGCAGAATCAACCTGGATTCCCTGAATGCAATGGTCGATGGGATACGGAAGGAGGTCGGGAAAGTGCTGGTAGGGCAGAAAGATCTCGTCGACTTCATGATTGCCGCCATCCTGGCCGACGGGCACGTGTTGCTCGAGGGTGTACCGGGCATCGCAAAGACGCTGACTGCCCGCCTGTTTGCCCGTGTCCTGAATACACAGTTTACCCGAATTCAATTCACACCGGACTTGATGCCGGCCGACATTGTCGGCACGGCGGTATTTAATCCCAAGACGACTCACTTCGAATTCAAAGCCGGTCCGGTCTTCTCCAACATCGTGCTCATCGATGAAGTGAACAGGGCGCCGGCAAAAACGCAGGCTGCGTTGTTCGAGGTCATGGAAGAGCGCCAGGTCTCGATTGACGGGGTGACCTACCCTATGAAACAACCGTTCCTCGTTTTTGCCACGCAGAATCCGATTGAACACGAGGGGACCTACCGGTTGCCGGAGGCTCAGCTGGATCGGTTTCTGTTCAAGCTGGATGTCGGCTACCCCTCCCTGGAAGAAGAAGTCGAAATTCTGGTCGGTTACCATCAGGGCCGCAGCAGCACAGATCTGGATATCGTGAAGCCGGTGATCACTGAAGAACACCTGATTCTGAGCCAGCAGGTGGTACACAAGGTCCACGTCGAGCCGAATTTGCTCCAATATGTGGCCCGCCTGGTGCAGGAGACGCGCAACCACGAGAAGCTCTATCTCGGCGCTTCCCCGCGAGGCTCACTGGCGATGCTCAAAGGAGCACAGGCTCTGGCAGCCATGGACGGCAGAGACTTTGTCGTTCCTGCAGATATCCAGAAGGCAGCACTCCCTGTGTTGCGCCACCGGGTTATGCTGACTTCCGATCAGGAGATGGAGGGCGCCACCCCGGACCGGGTAATCAAGCAGCTCGTAGATCGACTCGACGTGCCCCGATGAAAAACGTCTTGAATTCCCTCGGCGCATTGTTTCTGTCGGGACGTTTTTTTGCAGGATGTCTCTTGATCGTGCTGGTATATCTATTGGGGTATTTTTTTTCTCCCCTGATCGTTTTCGCGCATGTCGGATTGGGCGTAGTGGCCTTGCTCAGCATGGTCGACGGCATGTTGCTGTTTGGCGTGCTCGCTTCGGGAGAAGAAGGCGTTGCCGGTGAGCGGATCGTGCCGGAACGCCTGTCGAATGGGGATGCAAACCCGTTGCAGATTGTTGTGACGAATCGCTACCCGTTTCGCATTCGGATCGAAGTCATCGATGAGCTGCCCTATCCATTCCAGGTGCGCGATTTGACATTCAACGCAGAGATAGGCGCACGCGGCCATCAGGTGTTTTCGTACTCGGTACGTCCTGTCGAACGGGGGGAATACCACTTTGGGCGTACTAACGTGTTGGTCGCAACGCCTCTGGGGCTTATCCGACGGCGCTTTCGCATCTCGGAAGCGCAATCCGTGCCGGTATACCCTTCTTTCATGCAGATGAGGACCTACGAACTGCTGGCGGCTTCGAATCGACTGACCGAGGCTGGCGTCAAACGCATACAGCGCGTGGGCCATACCATGGAGTTCGAACGGATCCGAGAATACGTCGTGGGAGACGACCCGAGAACGGTCAACTGGCGTGCTACGGCGCGCCGCGGCGAACTCATGGTCAACCAGTACCAGGACGAACGCGCCCAACCGGTGTACTGCCTGCTCGATATGGGAAGAAGTATGAAGATGCCTTTCGAAGGGATGACCTTGCTCGACTACAGCATCAATGCTTCGCTCGTCCTCTCAAATATCGCACTCAGAGAACAAGACCGCTCGGGATTGATGGTGTTCTCGCACAAGATGGAGACGTATCTTCCGGCCGATAAGGGCATCGGGCAGCTGGCTAAAATTTTGCACCACCTCTATGCCCTGTCCACCGACTTCAAAGAGAGCGACTTTGCGCTTTTGTACAGCCGGGTACGACGTCACATCCGACAGAGAAGCCTCTTGCTGCTTTTTACCAATTTCGAGTCGAAATCGGCCCTCGAACGGCAGCTGTCGTACTTAAAAGCGCTCCAGTCTTTTCATCTTCTGGTCGTTATAATCTTCGAGAATACAGAGCTGGATGCGCTGAGTTCGTTGAAACCCACAGACACCGAATCCATTTACGTACGCACGGTCGCTCAACAGTACGTCCTGGAAAAGCAGGCGGTCGTGCTCGAACTGCGGCGCCACGGCATTTATGCTGTTTTGACCCGCCCCGATCGAGTATCTGTGGAAACCATCAATACGTATCTCGAGCTAAAGGCGAGAGGATTATTCTGAACCGACCACATCGACACCATGAAAGGACTCAAACTCGACGGCAAAGCCGTTGCTCAGCAGCTCGAGCAAGAGCTCGTACAGCGTATCGCACACATCGAAGAACGATCCGGGCGAACGCCCATTCTCGCAACGATTCTGGTGGGCGATAACCCCGCGTCGGAGACGTATGTCCGCATGAAGGGCAACGCGTGTAAGCGTGTCGGGATGGAGTCAGAAAAAGTGCTGCTGCCGAAAGAAGCAACCACAGAGCAATTGCTGGAGGTCATCGAAGGGTTGAATGCCAATGAGGACGTGCACGGCATTTTACTCCAGCATCCGGTGCCGGCCCAGATCGACGAGCGGGCCGCGTTTGATGGGATAGCTATCCGGAAGGACGTCGATGGCGTGACATCGCACGGGTTCGGCCGCATGGCCATGAACGAGCCCGCGTTTGGCTCGGCTACGCCGGCCGGTATCATGCGGCTGCTTCGGCATTACGACATCCCGCTGGAAGGCATGCATGCTGTCGTCGTCGGACGCAGCCCCATCCTCGGCAAACCTATGGCGATGATGCTGCTGAATGCCCATTGCACGGTGACGATCTGTCATTCGAGGACAAAAAACCTGCCTGAGATCGTGAAGACGGCCGACCTGGTCGTGGGGGCCGTGGGGCGCCCCGAGTTCATCCGCGGATCGTGGATCCGGGAAGGCGCCGTCGTGGTCGATGCCGGCTACAACCCGGGTCCAGTGGGCGATATCGAGTTGGGGGCGGTCGTTGAAAAGAGCCGGGCCTTCACGCCCGTTCCGGGGGGCGTGGGGCCGATGACGATCGCAACCCTGTTGGCCCAGACGGTCGAGGCGGCTGAAAACTCCCTGGCCGGGGCTATGCATTAGAACCTACAATGTTCTATATTTCTGCACAACCCGTCTACTCTCGCGTGTGTCGATCGCTGGATGCGAGGCACACATAGATCTTTCACATATAGTCAACGGATGAAATCGTTTCCATGCTCTGTGTATTCCCGCCCTTCCTCCCACCGCTGGAAGAGCCTCTCTGTTGGAATATGCATTCATTTCGTGTTGGTCCTGTTCCTTCCCGCGCAAGCCTCAAGTAGCCCCGTCGATGTTGATCCCGATGCGCACGACGCTGGTGTCCACGTGTATGACGATTCTAACGTCGGATCGAATTCCGCTCCTTCAGCCTTGCCCGGCGCCGTTCCTTCCGCACCTCCTGCAGCGGCCGACGGCCCACCGCCACCCGTCTGGCTGGTCATTCCTTTTGTCCTTCTCCTCATCATGATTGCCACGGGGCCGCTGTTTTACGCCCATCACTGGCACCACCATTATCCCAAGTATGCAGTCGGTACAGGATTGATCGTGGTGGGTTATTACCTGATCACCGGATACACCGATCCCATCTTCCACGCCATTCAAGAGTACGTGTCGTTCATTGCCCTGGTCGCGTCGCTGTTCATAGCAGCCAGCGGCATCTTCTTGAACATCAATGCAAACGGCACCCCGCGCAACAACGTGATCCTGCTCTTTGTCGGTTCGGTCATCGCGAACCTGATCGCCACGACCGGGGCAGCGATGCTCTTCATTCGAAGCTACATGCGCCTCAATAAAGGCCGCCTGCGCCCGTACCACATCGTATTCTTTATTTTCCTGGTCGCAAATATCGGAGGGGCGCTCACCCCTATCGGCGACCCGCCCCTGTTTCTCGGCTTTTTGAGGGGGGTCCCCTTCTTCTGGACGCTGACCCACGTGTGGTATATCTGGCTCCCCGCGATGGTCGTTTTACTGGCCATTTTTTTCGTTATCGATTCGCAGAACAAAAATCAGGGGACCGTCCGGGATCATTCCAAACCCACGGTGGAGTTGACCGGCAAAAATAGCTTCTTCTGGGTGGGGGTTATCATCCTGAGTGTGTTCATCGATCCCAACGTCCTGGGGTTTGTGCCCAACCTGTATGAAGAATACCACATTCCGATCGGTATTCGAGAGATCATCATGCTCTCCGTAGCCTTTCTCGCTTACCGGTTCGCTAACAAGGAGTCCATGGAAAAGAACGAGTTTTCCTTCGAGCCCATCAGGGAAGTAGGCTGGCTTTTCCTGGGCATATTTGCCTGTATGCAGCCGGCGCTCAAGCTCATCGAAAATTACGCAACGGAGAATGCGGATTCGCTGACGGTCAGTGTGTTTTACTGGGGCACGGGGTCGCTCTCGGGTATTCTGGACAATGCTCCGACCTATCTAAACTTTCTGTCCGCAGCAATGGGTAAGTTCGGCCTTCAGAGCGACGTGCCCGATCAGGTACAGCAGTTCGCCTATGGGGTTGATCCCCACCCCGAATCCTGGATCTTCCTGCTCGCCATTTCGGTAGCCGCCGTTTTCTTCGGCGCCCTGACGTATATCGGCAATGCACCCAACTTCATGGTTAAAGCGATTGCGGAGGGCAATGGGGTGAATACGCCGTCCTTCTTCGGCTATCTGATCAAATATTCCCTGCCCCTTCTGATTCCCGTTTTCTTTGTCATCTGGTTGATTTTCTTCAGTGACATCATTGTGGGCGTTACCCCGGAAGGAACTATGTGCATGGCCCTCTTGGGCGAATGCACCCCGTGACTCCGGAGTAATCCTGACGTATTTACTTCGCCGGCTTCTTTCGATGCAGGTGGGGCCAGAGAATGCGGCTATGTTTGTTTGATTATGGATTGTAGGGTGCATGACGGTATGATTGACCTCGCTCGCGAATATTTACCTCACGACCCCGGAAAAGGGCTGTTCGTCTCTCCAGACATCCCCGTAAAGCGGCTGAACAATGCCATTGGAGATTACGCGAAGAAGGTGCATCCCGAAGAGGTGGTCGCTCTGTACGACGCGACCCTTCTGGGTTCGGCGAAGGATGGAGCTGTTTTTACGGCCGATCGATTCGTGTTTCAGAACAACGACTTGCAGCCGGCGCACATCGTTCGCTACGAAGACCTGGTGGGAGTGAAGCTGCAGAAGTCGTTCATAGGCGGTAGGCGGCTTGAAGTCAGCGTGAACCGGGGGCGGGCTACGCTCCAACTCGAAATCGATTTCTCGGGACGTAAAAAGGCGGCGCCCTTCGTCGAACGATTTCTCGAACAGGCGATGCATCGGACCACAGAGCTGCAGCTGGAGCAAGAACGGCCCTCGGTGATCGCCGCCTCGAAAGGCTCGACGGACGTCGAAGTCGTGACGGAGACGCTGGAGGCACTCGTGAACGAAGGCGTGCTCAGCCCGGCTGACTTCAGCAAACTGATGCGCGTCCTTCAATAGGTGTTTCTCCTCGAAGGACGTCGAAGCGGATTGTCGAAACAGAACCCTCGATAGTAGTTTATGCAACGCCACGAATGTGAGGCCATCATTTTCGACATGGATGGCATCCTGGTTGATTCTGAAGCTCTCAATGAAAAACACTGGCAGATCTGGGCCGAAAAGAAAAATATTGCGCTGGATGCGATCATGTCGATCCATCACGGGCTGCCTGCGATTCAGACGATTACGACCGTAGCGCCCCATCTCGATGCGGCCGTAGAGGCTCGCTGGTTCGAAACCAAACTGTCGAGTGATATGGAAGGCCTGCGTGCGTTCGACGGGGTCAAGAGGCTCCTGGACGGTTTGCCTGAGGGCCGGTGGGGGATCGGTACGAGCGCCCCGCAGATCATTGCCATGAACCGGCTGCGATACCTCCAATTACCCATTCCGCCCATCGTGGTAACGATCGACGACGTCGAGCGGGGCAAACCGGCGCCGGACCCGTACCTGCTCGCAGCGGCGCGCCTGGGAAAGGATCCGGAGGTGTGCATCGTAATCGAGGACGCACCCGCCGGCATCGAAGCGGCGCAGGCGGCCGGCAGCCGTGTTTTCGCGATACCTACGACGAACAGCCCCGAGTCGTTGCAGCATGCCGACGCCATTATACCTCGCTTTGCAGATCTGAGTGTGATGCCCGAAGCAGGAAAACTGATCGTGCAGTGGTAAGAGCGGTTGGGGACGGGTGAAAGGAATGAGCCCGAGAACCCGTATGACTTCACGGATGTGAGGACGGCGGAGCCCTCCCCCCCCCTCCGCTAAGTATTTGTTTTTAAAGACTTAAGTGCTCTTATTGGATGGTTCCGAATTGAGAGATGATATAAACACAATTACCACGAAAGGGCCTTTTTCATCGCGAAAGAGGTCCTTTTTGTATCTTTAGCGGTTGGGAATATCACACTTGTAAACAAGTTCGGATTGCAGTCGTTACATTTACATGTTCCGATAAACTGCCCGAACCTATAAGTATGGTACATCCAGCCATCCAGAAAAGAATACTCGATCAACTGAGTCAGCTTGCGTTCGAAAAACAGCAACAAGTATTGGCTTTCGCGGAAGCGTTAGGAAAGCAGTCAATCAAGGGCTTGCCTGGGAATACATATCTTCGTTTTGCCGGACTCATTGACGCAGAAGATGCAGCAAGCATAGGAAAGGCCATAGAAGAAGGCTGTGAGCAGGTAGACGAAAATGAATGGTAGGTGTCTGCTCGACACGAATATTGTGATCGCACTTCTGGCCGGCGAAAAAAGTGTGCTCGACGCTCTTGGTGAAGTCGACGAGGTTTTTCTATCAAGTGTAGTCCTCGGTGAACTTTATTACGGAGCTTTCAAATCCCAACAATCGCGTGGCAATATCGAACGAATCGAAGAGCTGGCAGAAAATAGTGTAGTTATTGCTTGCAATGAGAACGTGGCCCGGAAATACGGTGAAATAAAAAATACGCTTCGGGCTAAAGGCCGTCCGATCCCAGAGAATGACATCTGGATTGCTGCGATGGCAATGCTCTACGACTTAACGCTCATCACGCGCGACCGGCATTTTGAGGAAATAGAAGATTTACCAACAGAGGCGTGGTAGTACAGGCTATTCAAAATCCACTAGCCCATCCAAATAGGGACGCATCTTTCTCTCCGCATTCTTCACCCTCTCTTTTTTGCAAACATCTGATCACCTGCCCATCGTATTTTTGACGTCGTGTGCTGATCAAATAATGGAAGAAGGGTACTCGAGCAAATCTGTCCGTCCTGATCGTAGGAAATCCAGGAAGTTAATTTTTCTGTAATTGCACGTTTCATAGACGCTGAGGAGAATCAACGATCGTTTGATTCCATCCTCAGTAAAGAACCCGCTTCCAGCCTTTCTACGGATCGCGAATGTCTTTACTGCGTGCTCTGCATTATTGTTATTCCACGGTACTCCATCATATTCCAAGAAGGTGAATAATTCGTCCTTCCATTTATTTAGCCGGTTTCTGTAGCGAATTGCAACCTCAGACTTTAAACTCATCTCTGCGAGGGTACGATAAAAACTGACGACATCTTTTTGATGTTTACGCAAATATCGTTTTTTAAGGCCGAATTTATCAATGGTGCTCAAGATCCCCTGCATCAAGGAGCCAAAATTTTGTAACATCGCTTTGAATTCCTCATCGAAGGGATTTTTGCGCAAATCGTCATTCATATCCCGGATCAGGTGTATGAGGCACCTCTGTTTCGTGCATTCAAGCACATCATATGCTGAGAAGAAGTCAGATACCATAACTCCGTTGTAGTCCGGTAAGTGCTGCTTAAGTATGGAACTCTCCCTGGTGGGGGAATAAACGTATGCTGAAGTTATCCCGGTTAAGTGGATAATTAAAGGCTTGGGACTGTGAGTGTTGTCT
>CAZGHT010000096.1:0-19704 GCA_964525535.1 uncultured Rhodothermaceae bacterium | reverse complement strand
CCCGGCATCGGGAGGTGTCAGAGATAAGTGGTATCCGATTTCGGCGTCGGAATGAAAGGAGGGTACGTTTTACGTACATTATATAAAAGATGTTACGCGCATCCGGCGTGTAACATCCATAGTTAACAGAAAAACGGGCTGAATGACGCCTGCAGCACGATGGTGAGAGATACTCAGAGAACAACGTGCAGGCGATAGGCCCTTTAAAGGGAATACACCAATGGGAATACGTATGAAACCCGTACATATCGGCCTTTTTCTCGCCCTGACGACGTTGTGGGTCGCCAGCGGCTGTGAGACCGGGCAACTCCCCGACGATGCATCGGCCGAGGAAACGCTTTCGGAGGACATGGCCTCCCCGGCCGACGAGGCCAGAGCCCGCCTCGAAGCGAATGAAGGCGGGCAGATTCTGCTCCGCGCCATCGAAGCCCACGGAGGGCTCGATACCTGGTACAACACCCCGACCAGCTCCTATACCTGGGAGTATTCCAACGTCGACATGAACTTCCGCTTCAAGTCCCACCTCGTCGCCGACAACCGCACCCGCCAGGTCTACCACGATCTCCTCGAAGTAGGTACGGTCGACGAGATGCAGCCGGTGGATGGCGCCTTCGCGTGGGACGGCGAAAAAGCCTGGATCCACCCGGATACCCTCTCCCAGCCCAACCCGCGGTTCTGGGCAACGACGGGGTACTACTTCGAATCCATCCCGTTCATCCTTTCCGACCCGGGCCTGCAGTACGAACGGCTTCCCGACGAAGAGCTCGACGGCGAGATGTATGACCTGGTGCGCGTCTCGTATGATTCGGGCGTCGGCGACTCCCCCGGCGATATGTATCTGTTGTACGTCGATAAGGAGACGTCGGTCGTGCGCGCCATCCGGTATACGGTCACCTACGGCATGTCGAAAGACGACGCCGTCGCTCGAGACCAGCGCGAAACGCTCTTTTATTACAACGACTATACCACGGTCGATGGGCTGACGGTCGCGACCTATTTCGATGGATACCACTTCGTCGACGGCGAGATCGCGGCTCCGAAGAACAAAGCATGGGCCACGGACATCTCGTTCAGCGAACCCTTCGATCCCGCGAAATTGACCATGCCGGCGGAAGCCAGGGTGCAACCCATGCCCCAGGCCGCCGAGTAACCGGTGCGGAAGGCGTGATTAACTGCCCTCCACCCCCGGGGTGGATTTGCAGGGCATTGATTTGATCGGTCACTCAAACGCTTTGAGGACTTCACGCGTGAGATCCCACCGGTCGAAGCCCTGCCGGCCATAGTCGAGGCCCCTGCGCACAATCACCAGGTCGTGAGAGGGTACGACGACGACGTACTGGCCGCGATTGCCGGCTGTGGAATAGGCGTCCCGGGGTACATCCGAGCGGTCATCGGGCACGAGCCACCACTGGCCGCCGTAAAAGTTGCCCCGTTCTCGGGTTGAGGGAGCCGGCGTTCGCACGAAGTCGATCCATGCCTCGGAAACGATTTGTTCGCCGTTCCACCGGCCTCCGTTCAGGTAGAGAAGCCCGAACCGCGCGAGGTCGCGGGCATTCGTGTACACCTGGCTGCTCAGTATGAAATCGCCGAACCGATCGACGCCGGGTACGGTGTTGCGCATGCCGATTTTGTCGAAGAGCGCCTGTCTGGGGAAGGCATGGTAGGCCTGCTCGTTATCGAACGTCTGTTTCATGGCATACACGCCGAGGAGGGTGTCGTAATTCTCGTAATCCCAGTAGGCGCCGGGTTGTCGGATGAGCCCACGGTTCAGGGCCCCTTTGAGCGAGCTGGCCCCGGCCCAGTAGGCCAACCCGGACCCGGTGGCGTATTCAACCCCATTGTCGACGGGATATAATCCGCTCGACATGTGTAATACGTGGCGAAGGGTAATCTCCGTGCGAGGATCGGTTTCAGGCGATGGAACCTGCGGCAGCCAGTTTATATCCAGCGGATCGTCCAGAGCGAGCTTCCCCTGGTCCACCAGAATACCGATCAGCGTAGACGCGATGCTTTTGGCGGTGGACCAGGTTCTGGTTTTAGTCAGGTAATCGAAGCCGGGGGCGTACCGTTCCAGGACGATCTGCCCGTTATGAACGACGATCAGGCTGATGGTGACCTGCTCTTCGGTGCCGTAGGTATTGCGATCGAACGCCCACTCGGAAGCCGCTGTCAGGGCCTCCGCGTTGATGTGCGAAGGCAGGGGCGATTCTTCGATCAGATCGCCGTCCGGCCAGGGGATAGCCGTCGGATCCCCGGGCAGCGCGGGAATGGACAAGCTGGGCAGGGAGTCGATGTCGTCGAAGGTTTGATCGGGCGCCAGCATGATGCACCCGAACCCTGCTCGATGCGCGGCTCGCATGGCCGGCAGCCTGTCGTCGTGTTGGCCAACTACGACAGCTTTTCTATCTTCATCCACGGAATACCCATTCCCGGTGGTGGAGCCAAAGCGGCCTCGAACGTAGGCCAGCTCCTGGTCGATGACCTGTTCCATGGTGCGCTGAGAGGTGAAGCGGCCGTTGCACGTTAAAAACGCCTGGACGCCGCGAACAATGAGCTCCTGGTTATGTTGCCAGTAGTCAAACGTATCCCGTTGCTGGGCCTGTGCAGCCACAGGCCACAGGAGCAGGAAAAAGATGGGGAGTCGCATCATCGGAAGAGGTTGGTTGGTATAACGCATCGGAAATTGGGTGAGCACCCCCTTGTGGGCTTCTGTAAAATAAAGATAATTTATGCGTAAAGAGTTGATACTTATCCTGGTTGTCATGACGTGCGTCGGTTGCGACCAGGCCACGAAATATACGGCGAGGCATTTTCTCGAAGGCGAGCGC
Organism: uncultured Rhodothermaceae bacterium; assembly: GCA_964525535.1. Lineage (GTDB taxonomy): Bacteria > Bacteroidota > Rhodothermia > Rhodothermales > JAHQVL01 > JAHQVL01. Next base: position 16,876 of record CAZGHT010000096.1, on the reverse strand, counting down.
TCGCAAAGCTACCTGGGCGACCTCTTTCGGCTGGGTTATGCCGAAAATACCGGCGCCTTTTTGAGCCTCGGTTCGAACCTCCCCGACGGAGTCCGAACGCTCATCTTTACGGTTCTCGCCGGCGTTTTCCTGGTCGGGTTTGCCGTCTATCTCCTCAAGAGCGCCACGCTGCCTCGCCGTGCCATCGTCGCCGGCTCGTTCATCGTGGCCGGGGGAATCGGAAATCTGATCGACCGGGTCGTCAACGACGGCGCCGTCATAGACTTCCTCAACGTCGGGATTGGAACCTTGAGAACCGGTATATTCAATGTCGCCGACATGGCCATCATGGCCGGCATCATCCTTTTTTTGTTCACCGGTCATCCGAAGCCCGAAACCGAGGACGATCCCGACGACCCAGACGCCCCCGATGGGGCTGAGAAGGGCTGAAGCGGATCGAACGAAAGAGGGCAGAGAACCTCTGGGCCACAGATGTCGAACACCTGCAACGACGATGATTACGACTCGAACGTATTGCCTTACGCGTCGCCATAATGCCTGCAGCTCTATGCCGTATCACTCCGGCAGGCCCCACCCGGTCGTATTCGGCCTCTTCCTGGCCGGCCTGATCGCCCTCGCAGGACCGGTGACGACCGCCGCTCAGGACGACGTACCGTGGCCCGCGGATGCCTGGCCCGTGTCCACCCCCGAAGCAGAAGGGGTCAACCCGGATTCGATCATCGCGCTGCATGCAGACATCGCACACGGCCGCTACGGCTTCATCGATCAGTTCGTGTTGATCCGGCATGGTAAGATCGTTGCCGATTTTAAGTACGAACAGAACTACAACGCGGTCGCCGCCCGGTACGATACCACCAATCATCAGTACAACTACGATCACCCCGACTGGCATCCGTACTACCGAAACACCGATCTCCACACGCTGCAATCGGTCACGAAAAGTGTCACCTCTGCCGCTCTCGGCATCGCGATCGACGAAGGATACATCTCGGGCGTAGACTTCCCGGTCATGGAGCTCTTCGAGGAGTACGAGCAGGACTTTTCCGACCCGAGGCGTTCGGAGGCATCGCTCGAGGATCTGCTGACGATGCGGAGCGGCATCAAGTGGAACGAAATGACCTCCTACAACGATGCAGAGAACAGCTGCATCATCATGGAAGCGAGCGACAACTGGCTGCAATACGTCCTGCAGCAACCCATGGCCGATGCGCCGGGCACCCGGTTCGATTACAACAGCGGCGTGAGCGTTCTGCTGGGGAAGGTGATCCGGATCACGACCGGGAAACGCGCCGACGTATGGACCGAAGAGAAATTGTTCACCCCGATCGGCATCGAGGAGTATTACTGGAAGATCACGCCTCAGGGCGAGGTGGATACCGAAGGCGGTTTGTACCTGTCCAGCCACGATCTCGCGCGTATCGGGTACCTGTTCTTGCACGACGGCATGTGGAACGGGCGACAGGTGGTTTCGAAAGAATGGGTGCGTGCCTCTATCGCGCCGGTGGTTGAGGATATCCGGCCCCAGAACGACAGCCCCGACGCCGGTTATGGATACCAGTGGTGGATCCCGAACAAACAGTCTATGGGGACGGATATATTCGCCGGCAACGGGTACGGCGGCCAGTATCTCATGGTCGCTCCAGCCTACGATCTGGTCCTGGTCTTCAACGGGTGGAATATCCACGGAGGAGGGGAGCTGTCTTCGTGGCAGGCCCTCAAAGACCGGATCCTGCCGGCTATTCAGAATAACGGCTGATGGATCCTGCGATTGTTAGCAGGAATCCCGGTTGAGTCTTTGGCCCCGATTTGGTAGGTTGGCACCGCATTCAATCCGGCAATGCCGTTCGTACACACGTAATATCCAGATCAGTTATGGAAGGGAGTATGCAATCACGCCGAAATTTTATCAAGACGGTCGGTGTATCCAGCCTCGCCGCTGCCGTCGTCCCCCGCCATGTGCTCGGTGGGCCGGGCTACCAGGCCCCGAGCGACACGTTGAATATCGCAGCGATCGGCGCCGGCGGCATGGGGGCCGAGAACATGAGGAGCCTGACCCACGAGAATATCGTCGCCATCTGCGACGTCGACTTCGACCACGTCTACCGGGGCTTGTATAACGACGGGCAGATCCGGGAGGGGCGAGAAGATCTGGCCGCGGCCTACAACAAGGCGAAGCGGTATCACGACTTCCGCGTCATGCTCGAACAGCAACAGGATATCGATGCCGTCGTCATCGCGACCCCCGACCACACGCACGCTGTGGCGGCGTCTATGGCCATGCGGCTCGGAAAACACGTGTATGTGCAGAAACCGCTGACGTGGTCGGTCCACGAAGCCCGTGTGCTGCAGGCGCTGGCGGAAGAAACCGGCGTCGTGACCCAGATGGGCAACCAGGGACACTCGACCGAGGATGCGCGGCGCGTCAACGAGTGGGTCCAGTTCGGCGCTCTGGGCGACGTCAGGGAAGTGCACGTATGGACGAACCGGCCGGTCTGGCCGCAGGGGGTGCCGCGCCCCAAGCGGGTCGACCTGGGCAAAGACGCCGGCTGGGGCATGGACGCCGTGCAGCTTCGCATGGCCAAAAGTTTTCGCGGCCGGCGCCGGCGCGTCAAAAAGCCGAAAAGCCTGCACTGGGACCTCTTCCTCGGGCCGGCGCCCAGGGTCGACTACCACCCGATGTACCAGCCGTTCACCTGGCGCGGGTGGATCGACTACGGCACGGGCGCGCTGGGCGATATGGGCGCGCACCTCATCGACCAGCCGTTCTGGGCGCTGGGGCTCACCCCCCCTACCGCCATCGAAGCCACCTCGACACCCTGGGGCGCCGATAACGTCAGCCCCTGGGGCGGCCCCCAGCGGGACGTCGCCTCCTTCCCGCTCGCCATGCGCGTGCACTACGAGTTCCCGGCCCGCGGCGCTCTCCCCCCCGTGGATATGCACTGGTACGAAGGCGGCATCATGCCGCCCCGCCCGGCTCATTTGCCCGACGACGTAGCGCTCCCTCGCGGCGGCGGCGTAATCCACGTCGGCGAAAAAGGCATCCTGGTCCACGAAGGCTGGGGCATCAATGCCCGGCTGTATCCCGACGCGCTCATGGAGACCTACAAGAACATCCCCGAGACCTACGAAAGGGTCGGCACCTCCCACGAGGCGAACTGGGCCAATGCGTGTAAAGGCATCGGCGAAGCGGTGTGCCCTTTCTCCTACGCGAGCCCGCTCACCGAGACGATGCTCCTCGGCATCGTGGCGCTGAAGGCGGGCCAGGGCGTCAAAATACGCTGGGATGCCGAAAAAGGAGAGGTCACGAACCACCCCGAAGCCAATGCATTCCTGCATCGCGACTACCGCGAAGGGTACACGCTTTGACCCCCATCCGGGGTATCCGCGCTGCCCAGGTACACCCGTGAGCCGGGGTGAACGATATGAACCTTTTTATTCGACTTATCATCACGACGGTTCTGGCGTTGTTCAAATCGAAAATCAGGCTGGATGGCCGTACGTGCCTGGTCGGGCGTACCTGGCCCTGGGATTACGACATCCAGGGCCACATGACGAATACGCGTTTCCTCGCCCTGGCCGATCTCGCCGTTTTCGAGTTCATGATCCGAAGCGGGGGGTTGAACTACTTCGTCTCCCACCGACTGCTTCCCGTTGTGCTGGCCCGCGAGGTGAAGTACCGGCGCATGCTCACCTTTCCGCGGCAGTATAAGCTGCATTCGCGCATGGCCTACTGGAGGGACGAATACTTCTGCTGGCATCAGGTGTTCGAGGAGGATGGAAAATACGCGGCTGAAGTGTATACGCTGGGCGTTGTCCTGCAGCGAGGAAGCCGGGACAAGGTCAGCCCCCAGGATATCGCCGAGAACCTGCTGGGCGAGACCGTGACGTCCCCCGAGCCGAATGAAACAGTGCTCAATTTGATCCGCAGGGCGCAACAACGCCCCGAACTGGAAGACGTCATGGCCGCCTTCGAGGAACACCGGCTTCAAGGCTGAATCGCTCGATCCGTGAGGTATCCCGCATGACAAAGACGATGATCAAGGCGTTGATGGCCGCGGCCATCGCAGGGGTGGTTCCCGCCGGAGCGGCCGGCACGGCTTGCGCCCAGCACACCCGGGACCCGGGTCTCTCGTCCGGATCGCGCTATGCCATTCCAACGCTGGTTGTGCTGGTAACCGATTCATCGAGCGAGGCTGCCGTGCGGCAGCTGGCCACGGTCCTGGTGCAGGAAGGGTTTGTCGTCGACCTGCCGGCGCTCAGCCGGAAAGGGTTCTCGACCAGGCGCCGGGAGGTACGGCTCGACGAGGACCTGGAGTTCGGCGTCGAGCTCGCCTTTGAGGTCACCCTGGCCGAAGACGGCCCGTTGCGCGTTTTCCACGTGGGCGGCCGCTGGCACTACGCCGATCAGAATCCTGCCCGGCCGATGCAGCGCGACCCGGCCCTGATCGCTGCGTATAAGTCCAGGTACCGCCCCGTGTACGGCCGGCGCATCCAGTCGTTCGCCGAGCGGATGCTGTCGAAGAACGATTTCGTGCTGATGGTTTATCCACTGGTGGAATAAAAAGGCCCCCCATGAAAGCACTGAAAAACATACATACCTTTGTGGTCTCCTACGGGCCGGCGCTGTTCATCATCGGCGCCGTGATCGGTACGGGCAGCGTGTCTTCGCTGGTCTGGGCCGGCACAGAGCACGGTATGAGCCTGTTATGGGCGCTTTTGTTGTCGTGCCTGTTTTTCTGGGTCCTGATCAGCGTCATCAGCCGGGTTACTTTCGCCACCGGGGAGACGTTCGTGCAACTCGTCAAAGGCCGGTTCGGCCGGCTGGCCGCCCTCTACGTCGTCTTTGCCATCGTCGTGAGCCAGTTCACCTCGAACATCGGCGTGATCGGCATCCTGTCCGAGGCGTTTGCCACGTGGCTCGGCCTGGATGTGCTGGGGGTGAGCATCTTCTTCAGCATGCTGATCTACGCGCTGATCGTAGCCGGCAAATACGCCACGTTCGAACGCGTGCTCATCTTTTTCGTGACGGTGCTGGGGATCAGCTTCCTCGTCAACGTCTTTCTCGCCGCCCCGGACGCCGGCAGCATCCTCCGCGGCTTCGTCCCGACGGTGCCCCGCGGCGGGGCCATGATCACGGGGGCTATGGTAGGAACGACGCTCGCCGGCAGCGTCATCGTCATGCGGTCGTACGTGGTACACGAGAAGGGCTGGGGGCTCGAACAGCTCAAACACGCCGAGCACGATGCGGCCCTGTCCGGCGCGTTGATCTTCCTCGTATCGACCGTGATCATGGCCTGCGCGGCAGCGACCCTCCACGTTCGAGGCATGCACATCGAAAACGCGATCGACATGGCGTTTGCGCTGTCTCCGCTCATGGGCGACTTTGCGGCGACGCTGTTCGTGGTCGGCATCGTGGCGGCCGGCATATCGTCCGCCTTTCCCAATGCCCTCGTGTCGATCTGGTGCATCACCGATTATTTTGAATGGACCCGGAATCCGGAGGCGCTGCACATGCGGCTGCTGGCGTTGCCGTTCTGCGCGGCCGGCGTCATCGCCCCGCTCGTTGGCGGCAGACCGGTGTTCCTGCAAATCATGTCGCTCGCCCTCCAGGCCATCTTCCTGCCGCTCCTCATCCTGTTCCTGGTCGTATTATCGAACCGAAAAGACGTCGTAGGCGCTCACGTGAGCACACGCTTCGTAACCGTGATGTGTGTCGTGACGTTCTTGTTTTCCCTGTTCATGGCTTATCAGGCGTACGTAGGACTTTCCGACCTGGTGAATCCTGCGCGTTAACAGGCACGTATCGCCTGTCTGTTCCTACCACTTTCCATTCCGATACGAGTTATGGGTAAACGATTTGACGCTATCACCTCCCGACAGGAGGCGTTCATAAAAGAACAGCACGTATTTTTCGTTGCATCTGCGCCGCTGGATGGGGCCGGCCACGTGAATCTGTCGCCAAAAGGATTCGATTGTTTTCGCATCTTTGGACCGGACCGGGTCGCCTACCTGGATATGACCGGCAGCGGCAACGAGACGTCGGCTCATCTGACCGAAAACGGCCGTATCACGTTCATGTTTTGCGCCTTCGAAGGCGCGCCGAAAATCCTGCGGCTGTATGGCAACGGGCGGGTGATCCTGCCCGGGTCCGCACTCTGGGAGGAGCGCATCGGCCATTTCCCGGAGCTCCCCGGCCGGCGCCAGATCATCGAAGCCGATATTTATCAGACCCAGGAATCTTGCGGATTCGGCGTACCGCTCATGACGTACGAGTCGGATCGATCCACGCTGACGAAGTGGTCTGAGAAGATGGGGCCCGAAAAATTAGCCGCGTATCGCGAGGAAAAAAACAGCCGCAGCCTGGACGGCCTGCCGGCCGGGCCCTGAACATCCGCTGCCAAGAATTTGAGGATCCAAGCCAATGGGAACGACCCGGGGTAACAAAGGGGATATTACCCGCCTGCTCGATGCCTGGCAGGCCGGGCAGACCGGCGCCGCCGACGCCCTCTTCCAAAAAGTATACGACGAGCTGCGGGGGATGGCCAGGGGCTACATCGCTCGAGAGCGCCCGGACCATACGATCACGCCGACCGGTCTGGTCAACCAGGCCTGCCTGAAGCTGCTCGAAGACGAACGGGTCGATGTGCGCAACCGAAACCACTTCCTGGCCATCGCCGCCACCAAGATGCGGCATTTTCTGGTCGACTATGCGCGCAAGCACAATGCGGAGAAAAGAAACCGGGGAGCCCGTGACGAGCCTTTCGAGGACGAGCTGTACATGATCACGAAGGATCGGATGGGCGAGATCCTGGCGCTGGACGAAGCGCTGAGCCGGCTCGCCAGCGAAGACGAATTGCAGTCCCGCATCGTAGAGATGAGGTACTTCGGCGGGTACACGCAGCAAGAGATCGCAGAGCTGCTCGGGATCTCCCTGAAGAAAGTACGCAGCGAGTGGTACCTGGCCAAAGCCTGGCTCAAGGAAGCCATGAGCCAGTAAGGCGCCGGGCCGAGAAGCTCAGAGGGCCGTAAACGAGAGCCCGAGCTGAAAGAACGACGGGTTCTCAGGGCCGGAGAGGGTGATGCTCTCGAGGGTCTGATTGTCGAGATCCAGAAACTGGAAGGTTTGCACGTCTTCTTCGGCGTACAGGATCGACAGGTTGATGAAGGGCGACAGGGCGAACTTTTTCGCACGCCCCAGCGGGAAGTCGTACCCCAGCCCGAACTGCACCCCGAGGCCGGTGGCCTCCAGCTTGATGGACCGATCGCCGCGGGCGTTGACGTCCCGCTCCAGGACGGAGCTCCCCAGGCCGAGCCCGCCTTTCAGGAAAAAATTCCCGGTCGCATTGGGGTAATACCGGGCGATAAACGTGAGCATGCCAATGGTGGACTGGCTGTTGAGGATGTCGTCTCCGTTGTCGAGCCGCCGTTGCCACGAGCTCAGCTCGGCGCCCAGCTGCAGGTTCGGGCTGACGGTCCCGCCCAGGAACAGGTTGAAGCTGCCGGCCGAGCCGCCATTCCATGGGTCGTCGTCGTTCAAGCCGGACCGGCAGCTGCATTCAATGTTGCCTTCCGCCGGAGCCAGCCCCAGGCCGATCCAGAACCCCGAACGGAGAGAACCGGGTGCGGGCGTCTGTTTGACTTCCTGCATCACTTCCTCGTACAGGTCGATAAATCCGGGTTTGTGCTGTGCCGGATCGAGCTGGTACGCCGGGTTTTTCTGAAGCAGCTTGCGCACCGAATCCCGGGCCTGATCGATCTGAAGGTTGGCGTAGTAGATCCTCCCGAGGAGCAGGTACGCCTCCTTCTCCTGCTCTTCGTTGAACGCCTGGTTGCGCAGGCAGGTGTCCAGGCGAAACGTAGCCCGATCGAAGTATCCCTGCTCGTATTCCTCGGTAGCCAGGGTGAGTGCTTCCGAGCACTGACGCTGGGCGAGGGCGTCGGTCACATCGACGGCGCTCAGAACCAGTAAGAGAAACAAGGCCGTCGTAAGGAAGGAGGCTGGGCGAATGGTAAAATGCATCGGATCAATCGAAAGAAAGTGAAGGAGAACGTGTTAAAGACGGTTCGTCCGTGAAAAGGTACTGTATGACGTTGTTTTGTAATGCGACGAATGCGAGGAAAAGTATCCCCCGATGGAAAAAAGAGAATCAGGGACTGGAGGTCGGCTCTAGATAAACGACGATGCGCGGAGGAGTCTCTGTGGCCGGCGTGCCGGTTATGTCGCTCTCGTTGAGATTGATGCGATGGTCGATAACCTGATAGCAGCCTTTCGCTCCATCCGCGACGACGTCCGTCTGGGTATACCCATCGGCCTGGACTTCGAAGGTATGAAGGCCCGGGGAAAGGGACACTTTCATCGGCGTCTCGTACCCTGTAGGTGCGCCGTCGATAATGATGTTCGCATTGGGCAGGGGCTTCTCTACACCGTCCTGCGTCTGGATGGCCACTACGGTTATCGCAATCGTTTCTTCAAACCGGATCTGGAGGTCCTGGTTCTGCCCGGGCAAGACCTGCCGGTCGCACATCCAGGCGCCATACTGATCGTTTACCACAGACAGGCGATACGTGTCTTCCAGAAGGGGAATTTCCTGCACGGTGATGCCTTCAGCGCGGAGCGTGCCGTCCACCAGGACGTCGCCCTGAGGCCTGACGAAAAATGTGACGGACCCCTGTCGTCGCTCGGCCGGAATCGTGGACGGCGGAGGCGCCGGGGCGCTATCGGGTTCGGTGGTTTCGGCCAGGAGGGTATCGTCCAGAGTCTCGAGGTTTCGGTCCGTGCTGTCGCCCGGGTCCTCCCGCAGGCGGTCTGGATCTGTACCTGTCTGTTCCTGGGCAGCAGGGGACTCCGTGGCGTCCTCCGCGACCTCTTCATCGGATAGGACCTCGTTTTGGATGGGCAGGACGGTTTCTGAACCGATGGCTGTATCCCCCACCGTCTCTGAATCCCCTTGTGCTGCGGGGGCAGCGGCAGTATTGAGCCTGTTCTCTCCGGGCGAAGCCGGGTCGGAGGACGGTACGGGCGCCGCCGATTCGGCTTCGCCGGGCGTCTCCGCCTCCGTTTGGGACGACGGCCCGGAAGGTTCGCTGGACAGATTGACACGCAGGGTTACGCCAATCGCCACCAGGACGATGAAGACGAAAATCATCGTCCGAAGCGGGAGTCGCCGGGCGGACATCCCGGGCTGTGGGTCCGCTGCGGCCGATGAGGCGGCGGCGGGGGAGCGATCCGGCGGCCGGGCGGCAGGCGGAGGCGCAGGCGGTGCGGCCGCTTTGCGGGCGCGCCATTCTTCGACGGTGTTGCGGAGCGCCTGGCGCATCGCTTCGGCCGTCTGATACCGCTCGTCCGGATCGGTGGCCAGTGCGCGCGCGAGCACGTCGCTCACCGCCGCGGCACCGGCCTGCGACGCGGTTCCGCGTGCCTCGTTTGCTGGGAGCAGCGGGGTTCGATTCAGCAAGCCTTCGACGATCTGTTTGCGAATCATGAATTCGTCTTTCGTCACGTCGAAAGGCAAAGCCCCGTTCAACGCTTCGTACAGCGTGACGCCGGTCGAATATATATCGGTTCGATGGTCGATGGTGGGCAGGCTGCGGACTTGCTCGGGAGACATGTAGTAGAGCGTGCCCACCGTGCCCAGGGTGCGGGTCTGGTTGTCGCCGGCCAGGATCTGCTTCGCGATGCCGAAGTCCAGCACTTTGACGAGCGACTTGCCCTCGTCCGTGCGCGTCAACATGATGTTGCTGGGCTTCAGGTCGCGATGGACGATGTGTCGTTTGTGGGCTTTGTCCAACGCCGTGAGCAGTTGGATCCCGATGCCGGCGACTTCCGGGGCGGACAGAGACCCCCTGGCTTTGATGCGCTCGGCCAGGGTGATGCCGTTCACGTACTCCATCACGATGAACGTCCTTTCGCCTTCTTCGATCAAGGCATACACGCGGACGAAGTGAGGATCTTCCAGGAGCGCCAGGGTCCTGGCTTCCTGTTCGAATCGCTTCTTGAAAGAGGCATCCTGCATGAGCGCCGGGCTCATCATCTTCAGGGCGACGATTTTTTCGAGCTTCGTGTCGAGGGCCTCAAAGACGACGCCCATACCCCCTTCGGCGATGGCGCGTTTGATCAGGTACGGGCCCACGTGTGTGCCCACGAGCTGCGCCGTACTGCTCCGGACGTTGCGGGCCTTATCGAGCGGGACGATCGGGGTTTCGAGAAAGGTGTCGTCGTCCCCGTAGGCCTCGAGCATCGCGGCGACGCGCGCGCGCAGCTCCGGGTCGTCCGGGCAACGCGCGTCGAGAAAGGCGTCTCTGGCATTGGCATCCACCTCCAGGGCTGCTCGGAACAATTGCCTGATGTGAGTCCAGCGATCCGTCATTGGCTTCCGTGAGCCTTCATGTATACCGTGCATCGAGAGAATTCATCGAGAGAAGGACAAACCGGTCGGGAAAAATACGCCCGCATTTACGCATTACACCATAGACACCCCGATATCACTAGTCTATCCATTGTAACATACTCACGAAAGTCATGAAGGATACATTACATATTAAAATCGGTCTCTACCTGATCCTGGGCGCGCTGGTCTGGGCCGGCTGCGACACCGTAGAACCCGCTACCGATGAACCGGTCGCTCCGGAAGTATTGCCCGAAGAAGCCTTTTCGATGAACCTGAATTTCTTCGATCAAGATCAGCCGGCCGGCAAAAGCGGCGCGGCCCCCAGCCATTATCTCGCCGCCGTCTTGCGAGTCAGCGTGGCGACGGTCATTACGGGGTCCATCCTGTACCATCCGGCCGTACTTACCGCGGCCGTCCAGCAGGTCGATCCGGTATTCTCGGACGGTGCGTACGTCTGGGCCGCCGACACCCTGATCGACGGGCGCGTCCATGGCGTCGTCCTGGAAGCCCGTGTGAACGGCGAAGAAGTGTTGTGGGAGATGGAAGTCTCCGGCATCGACGACGAAACCGGAACGTATCTTGAAGACTTCCTCCTGTACGAAGCTCAAACGGGAATATTGACGGAGGAGGGAACCTTTCAGATTTATTTCCCGATAGAGGGTATCTCGCAGCAGGTGATGGACGGATCGTATTCCGTGACGGCAGACGATATTCATACGTTGATCTTTACGATTCCCCGGGGTGTCGAAGACGTCGGTGGATCCTCCGCGGTGTACGAGCACAACGGGAACCGGATCACGATCGATCTGACCGGACCGGAGGGAAGCCGTCACCTCGTCGAGTGGGATACGGAAACGAACGAAGGGTCTCTTACGGCCGACGACTACAACAACGGGGAGCAAGCCTGTTGGAATGCGTCGAAGGTCAATGTAGCATGCCCTGCCTCCTGAGAACTGTATGGAATCGGAGTTCTTCGAGGTCGGCAAACTGCATCGACTTGCCTCAAGCGACCCTGCTGTTTCAGCCTCAAAACTCCGATTATTACTCAGTGATGTTACGCGAACTGTGCACAGCAGGCTGGATTACGCGGCTTTGCAGGGATGCAAAGCCGCTCTGGCACGACCTATGCGCATCCGGCGCGTAACATCCGTTACTCAGCCATGCAGGTAAAGATAGAAAGTTTGCTGGAAGGAGCGCGAGAAGCGCGAGGCGCCGTGGTGATCGTCGATGTCTTTCGGGCGTTCACCACGGCCTCGCTCGCGCTGGACAGAGGGGTCTCCAAGATATTTTTTGTTTCTGAGCCGGACGACGCCCTCGCGCTGCGGGAACGCGGTGTGGCTGATTTTTGTGTCGGGGAGGTGGATGGGATACCGCCGGACGGCTTCGACTTCGGGAATTCCCCGTACGAGCTCGCCCGAGCCGATATTGCCGGCAAAGTCATGGTGCAGTCTACCCGGGCCGGCGCTGTGGGGGTCAATGCAGCCCGGTACGCAGATGCGCTTTACGGGGTGGCGCTGACGAATGCAAAGGCGACCGTGGACGCGATTCTCGCCTCAAAGCCTGAAACGGTAACCATTGTAGCCATGGGCCTGCGAGGGCTGACGCGCACCGACGAAGACGAGTTATGCGCCATGTACCTGAGGAATATGCTGGAAGGGCGAGAGCCGAGTGCCGGCGCGGTGTCCCAACTCATACGGGCAAGCAAAGAAGCGGTCAAATTCATGGACCCCCAACAGCCGTATTTCCATCCGGAAGACGTCGAGTATGCGTTACGGGTGAATACCATCGACAGGGTCTTACGCATCCACAAGGAAGAAGGCTTACCCGTCTATGCGGCGTCTTGATGCACTCTGCAAGGCGGTTGAAAAAGGCGCGGCAGAGGCCGGCCGAGGTATTTCGTAGATCGCGGCGTCGCGACGTTCTAGGGGAGATCGGGAACGGGGTGCGTCTGCGCCAGCACCGAGTCGATCATGATGCGATGAAACTCCTCGGGCTCCTCGAATTCGGGCGTGTGCGCCGAGTTGTCGAACCAGATGAAATGTTTACCCCGGGGCGCATCCAGCGAATCGTGAAATTGCTTGACGAGGACAGAGGGTGTGTTGTAATCGTGGCGCCCTGCTATAAAATATACCGGCACGTCGATTTCTTGAATCTGCTCGAATAGGTTGATCTCCTCGATATCGTCCCGCAGGTTTCGGACGGCGAAGTTGGGGTCGGTGCCGTATTCGAACACCTCCATGAGTGTATATTCCGGGCTCAACAACATCTTGCCCAGAAAATCGGACAACAGGCTGTTCGTCGATTCACTTTCTTCGTAGATCGTTCCCCCGAAGCGGCGCAGCCATTTGCGCTGCTTTTTCATGGTCATATAGTCCCAGGGCGGTGGGCCCATCTCGGTCAGCTCCCGTAAGGCTTCGTTGTTGTTCGCTTCCTCGGCTTCTGCCAGGGTGAACGCGTAGGAGATGGAATCGGCGAGTTGAGCGTTCACGAGTTGCCCGGTGCCTACGTACGCGTAGAAGAGCTCCGGGTGCTGATGGGCGACGATCAGGCCGAGCGCTGCCCCCCAGGAGTTTCCGACCAGGTACACTTTGGGTACATTAAATCGCCGCCGGAGCGCGTCTACCAGATTGTGTGTGTCCGACACGAACTGCTCCAGCTCCATCTCTTCAGGCGACATGCCCGCGCGGAATGACTTGCCGGACCCGCGCTGGTCCCAATAAGCGACCACAAAGTCGTTTTCCAGATACCGGCCGAGCTCCCGGGCCCTCGGAATGATGAACGACCCCGGCCCACCGTGTAAATAAAGCAGCACGGGGTTGGTTTGTTTTTTGCCGCGGATCAACACCCACTGCTCTTCCCCGCCCAGCATGATGCTTCCTGAGAGGTCGATGCCCCCATTCGTCGTTATTCGCGTGGCGTTCTTGATCCTGTTCTGCTCGTACCACCTGTACAATAGCCCGCTGGAAACCAACACGAGCAATGCCAGGAGAGAGAGCAGAAAGAATTTCAGCATAGAAGTAAAAGGATGTTCTTCCATGATTCTTATGCTCTAGGATTCTTGTGCTCTAGGCGCTTGGGTGTGATCCAGTTCGTCAGATAACTCGCCGCCTGACGGGGGGCTGAGCGTCTTCGAAACTCGTCAGAATGGATAGATTGAAAATGAGTATCTGGCGAAAAAGCGGTTGAAAGGTATGTGAAGTCAGGCTCTCTCTGAAAGCGCGCGTATCAGCCCAACCCGGGCCGCGTCCCTCTGATGCGGTAAGGGTGCGCGCGTCCGTTCTCAGCAAACACAGAATTCGTCAACAGATAGCAATGACAGATTACGACGATGGATAACAATGGCAGAATAATAGATGTTCATCATAAGATTCTATCCTGCGGGAGGATGAATGATAATATGCCAAAAAGTTTTTTTAATAAACAAAGAACTTTATGTCAAGTTGCCTCTTCCCCGGCGGAGCGGATCCTATGCCCGCAGCTACGAAGAACCGATTGAGCTTCTTCCAGGCGTTCGGTTTTTACCAGCAGGTAGTCCGTATCGAACGTGGAGATGACGAATACCGGCAATCCGGCGTCCGCCAGGGGGGCGCTGAGCGATGCGATGACGCCGACGACGTCGAAGGCAAACGGCCCTTCGACTTTCATCAGCCCCCATCCTGGGTCAATACGCCAGGCGGGGTCTGCTGAAGATTCCGGCAATACGATCGATAGTTCGTCGTTCGTCCGGGTGATGGATACGAAGGGCAGGGGTGCGAGCCGGTCGAGGAGCCTGGTGGGAACCGGCGTGCCTGCCGGCAGCCTGCATATCGCAAAAGGTCCCTGAATTTCGGTCAGGGTGAAAACGCGCGAGGCCGGGGAAGCCATAACTTGAAGGTTTTATCTGAGGAAGATCGCGTTTGCCATCAGAAGCCTACCCTGGTACCAGAACCCGCGGAAGAGGGGATTATCGGCCATGTAGACGATATCGCCGCCTCCCATGTTCTGGATTCCCAGCACGAGGCCTCGTTGCAGCTCCTTTTTTGCCTCGGCTCCTACAAAGCCGCTCAGGTGGCTTTCCTCGTCGAGGACGCCGACGTTCCAGTCGTTCTCTTCCGTAAAGAACGCATAGACGTCTGCATTCCGTTTCAGGGTGAAATAGGTATCCGCATAGCCGAAAGCCAACGGGTGGGACGTATCGAGGTGCACCTTAAAGATAGCACCGGGTACGCCATCCTGTATCTGTTCTCTCGTGCGGTCCTCGTAGCTGCGTTGCGGCAGCTCGAGCGAATCATTGAGGGTCGCCTCAGGCATTGGAGTCAACCTGAAACCCTCTTTGCCGGCCAGGAACGCCGCTGCCGACCCGATAGCGATGAGCCGGCCCCCGTCGCGGATCCAGCGTTTCAGGTCCGTCAGGTTCTCTGCGTGCAGCAGGGAGGCGTAGCTGCCCTCCGGGAGCAGCAGCACGTTGTATTCGGAGAGGTCGTCGACGTCGAAGGCGCCGGCCTTCATCAACGTGACCGGGTAGCGGAGCTGCTCGTCGAAGTAGTGCCAGGCCGATCCGGTGCTGTAGGCGGACAGGGGAGATCCGGCCAGCATGGCTACGCGCGGCGTCTCGATATAGTGGACGTCAGCAGACCCGAAATCGCTCCCCCTTTCGACGAATCCGGTCGAGACGCCGTCCACGGGTTGCGCAAACCGCGTGGACATGCGGCGCACGAGTTCGTCGAACCGGTCGCCGAGTCGCTCGTTGCCTGCCCGGGTGATGACGATCGTACCGGGCGGGTAGGTCTTCTCGTTCACGACGAACGTTTTTTCGGCGTACCGCAGCCGGACTCCCTCCTGAATCAGCGCGGCCGCGAAGCGGGCGTCTTCGAAGCTGGTCCAGCCGGCCAGGTAAGCGTAGGGTGCTGATGCATCCGGCGGTGCAGGAGGGGGCGCAGGCAGGCGATCTGTCGTCGGTACACTCAGGCGTGTTTCCGAGGCATAGGCATCCAGGCCGTAGGCATAAGGGAGCGCCCAGGACGTGACGTCGTACGTGATGGAATCCGATAACACCGGTTGTGGGTCGAACAGGACCTGCAGCAGGACGGATTTGGGCTGGAAGGCGCTCAGAATCATATCGCCGGGTTGTACTTCGAATGACACGTCGGCCCCGTCGGCGTAGCGGTAGCCGCGGGCCGGCTGCTCCGCCGTTGCATAGGCGTAGCGGATGCCCTGGCGCTCCAGGTGCTGCTCGAAAATGCCTCTCACGTCTGAATCGCGGAGCCCCTTGACGACATATCCCGCATAGCTATTGCCGGGCGACGCGTTGGAGCGATCGAAGAACCGCTTGAACTCGTCCAAAATACGCGCCCGGTTCGCTGCGGCCACTTCGACGGTCGACAACCCGGTCGTATGATGCCGGGCGATGCGATCGGCGAGGCTGAGCGTGTCCCCTTCTTCGGTATACACGGCGAGGCCGGCCCGTCCGCTGCCGGCCTGTTCGTAGGTCATGCCGATCGATCCGTTGAAGGTCGGCCACGTGTCCCCGTACCCGGGATAGAATAAATCGAAGACCTGACGCGTAAAATACAGCCACCCTTCCGCATCGAAATAGGCGGCGTGGTTTTTTCCGATCTCGACCTGGAAGTCCCGCTGCCAGTCGGTGATGGCATCGTGATAGGGTTCAGCCGCAGGCGCGAAATAATAGGGATTGTTGATGCCCTGTTCGTGGAAGTCGACGTGAATCTGCGGCATCCAACGGTTGTAGTGCGCCACACGTGCGCGGACCTCCTGCTGGGTCATCCAGGCCCAGTCTCGGTTCAGGTCGAAATAATAATGATTGGTGCGCCCGCCCGGCCAGGGTTCCCGGTGTTCCCGGGCTTCCAGGCGAGGATTGGGGGTTCCGCCGGCCGTCTGTTTGTACCAGGTGACGTACCGGTCCCGCCCGTCTGGATTCAGGCAGGGATCCATTACCACCACGGTGTTGGCGAGCCAGCCCTGAGCCTCCCGGTTGTCAGGATCCGCCAGGGCATGCAGGGTTTTCATCGCCGCTTCCGTGCCGACCGACTCATTGCCGTGTACGTTGTATCCCAGCCATACGATGACCGGCGCGTCCAGGTCGGCCTCGCCGGCCGCCAGGCCGGTCAGTCTGAGGTTGTTCGCTCGGATCGTTTCGAGGCGCTCCATGTGCTCCTCATTGGCGATATAGGCCGTGATCAGAGGCCGGCCCTCGTAGGTTGTGCCGTAGGTGGTCAGTTCGACTTGTGGTGAGGCGCCGGCAACGTACTCGAAGTACTCGATGACCTGATGGTGAAGGGTAAATTGCGTCCCCAACTCGTACCCCAGGAATTCGGAGGGGGACTGGAGCGTGGGCTGGGCCCCGCTTCCGTTGGAGGAATACACGGCAAGCAGAAGACACAGAGCAGAGCAACGGACGAAGCGAATCATAGACAGCATAGGGTGTAGCGAACGTATCGAAGTGCCGGAAAATACGTAATTTTTTGTTCGTCGTCCCGTGTATGCGGGTT
>CAZGHT010000095.1:0-20124 GCA_964525535.1 uncultured Rhodothermaceae bacterium | reverse complement strand
TCAGGTAGGTAAAAAACGGCTGCAAGGCAGTCATTCAAAGCCGGCAAGACAGGGTACTGTGCACAACCTGCGTAACATCACTATCAAAATAGAAAATCATGGCCAATACATCGGATATGCCGGCTGTAGGTACGCCGGCCCCCTCGTTTTCTGGGACCTCCCAGGATGGTAACACGGTTTCGCTGGACGACTTCAAAGGCAAAAAAGTCGCGCTCTATTTTTACCCCAAAGATTTCACACCCGGATGCACTCTGCAAGCCTGCAACCTCAGAGACGGCCATAGCGAGCTCATCGAAGCCGGGATATCCGTGATCGGCGTTTCCCCCGACGATCCGGAATCCCACGACAAGTTTGCATCGGAGTATAACCTGGCTTTCCCGCTCCTCGCTGATCCGGAAAAAGAGATCATGACCCTGTACGGCGCCTGGGGCGAAAAAAACATGTATGGAAAGAAAACGATGGGTGTGAAACGCACTACATTCCTCATCGACGAAGAAGGCGTGATCAAACACGTGTTCAAACGTCCGAAGGTTAAGGAACACACCGAGGAAATACTGAAGAAGTTCGAATCGTGAAGCGCGTCAGGGGCTCCATTTGAGCATATAAGGCGGGGCGCCGTCCGGAAAATGCAGCGCTATCGTCTCGTGAGAGCGTACGCTGTGAGGAAGCTCCAGATTGAGGTCGTCGGTCAACGAGACCTCGCACTGTTCGTCCGAGGGGGAGAAATGTTTGATCCAGATGTGTGCGGTGTCGGGGCGGACGTCTCGTTCCAGCGAAAAGGAATGATCTGCGCAGCCGCCAGCGTAGCTGACCTGAACGAGCAGCCAATCGCCGACGATGCGTGGCGGAGCCTCTGGAGCGCCGCCGGTATGGTCGATAACGAACTGATACGGAGCCCCGAAGTCCGGCTGCACGGAATCCTTTTCGCACCCCAGCGCGAACAGCGAAGAGCAGACGATGAGCCACAAAGCAGGAAACCGAATCTGCTGAGCGCGTTCAAGGATGGCGCTGTTTGCGCATCTACGGGAGAGATGGTCGCAGTGTTTACCGACAAGATCCACGAAAACAGGTATCAGAGATTGGGGTCGAAAAAGCGATGACGCTTGACAACTATGAACCGGTTATCGGGCTCGAAGTTCATTGTCAGCTCTTGACCGCCTCGAAGGCGTTCAGCCCTGAGCCGGCTGCCTTTGGGGCCGGCCCGAACGAACACGTCGACCCCGTCAGCCTCGGCCATCCGGGGACGTTGCCTGTCGCGAACAGCCGTATGGTCGAGTATGCCATCCGGATCGGGGTGGCGACGCATTGCCGCATCGCTCCATACTCCGTTTTTGCAAGAAAGCACTATTTTTACCCCGATCTCCCCAAAGGCTATCAGATTTCACAGTTCGAAACGCCGATCTGCGCGGACGGATACCTTGATATCGTGGATCCGGATGCGCCAGAGATCGCCCCTGCTCGTATACGTATCAAACGCATACACATGGAGGAAGACGCCGGCAAATCGATCCACGACGAAGATCCACTCGATACGCTGCTCGACTTCAATCGATGCGGGGTCCCTCTCGTCGAGATCGTCACCGAGCCGGATCTGCGCACGCCCCGCCAGGCCTATCTATACATGCAGCGCATCCGTCAGATCGTTCGTTATCTCGGTATTTCGGATGGAAATATGGAGGAAGGCTCTCTCCGGTGTGATGCCAATGTGTCGGTCCGGCCGGCCGGCGAAACAACGCTGGGGACCAAGACGGAGGTGAAAAACATGAACTCGTTTCGCCACGTCGAACGAGCCATCACCTTTGAGATCGAGCGCCAGATCAGCGTCCTGGAGGGCGGGGGGCGCATCGAACAGGAGACGCTGCTCTGGGATGCCCAGGCCCAGAAAACCCGCTCCATGCGCTCGAAAGAGCTGGCTCACGATTACCGGTATTATCCCGATCCGGATCTCGCGCCCATCGTGGTCAGCGACGAGTGGCTTCAGGACATAAAAAACGATCTCCCCGTGATGGCCGAAGATCGGATCCGCTCCTACGTAGATACCTTCCGTTTACCCCAATACGATGCGGCGCTGCTGACCGCAGAACGAGCCGTGGCCGATTATTTCGAGCAAACCCTGGCGCACCTCCTGACCCTCGATGAAGCGATCGATAAGGAAAAAGCAGCGAAAGCCGTCTCTAACTTTGTCATGACCGACGTACTGCGTGTACTCAACAACGATCAGATACAGATCGACGCGTTTGCAATTTCAACGGCCAGGCTGGCTGCGTTGGTCGAGCTCAGGCTCTCGGATAAGATCAGCTCGAGCGGCGCGCAGGAATTGTTCGACTGCATGCTCGAGAGGTCGGAGCCCCCGCAGGTGCTCGCAGAAGAACTCAACCTGATCCAGGTTTCCGACCAGGGAGCCCTGGAACCCTTCATCGATCAGGTGCTAGAAGCCAACCCCAAACAATTACAGGCTTATTTGAGTGGAAAGGAGGGGTTGATCGGGTACTTCATCGGCCAGGTCATGCGTTCGTTCCCTGGATCGCCCGATCCGAAGCAGGTTCGCTCCCTGTTGATCGACCGTATCGCCCTGCTCAAAGAAGAATAAGTCTCAGATGCGAAGATCCGGCGTATTGCCCGCCGCCAGAATTATGCCCACAACCATGCCTTTTTACACGTTGAAACTCAGCGTTTGTATCGTTGCAGTATCGCTGCTCAGCATGAGCTGCGGCCCGGAGGCTGACGCCGTCCAGTCCGCCGACGAAATAACCAGCTATCTCGAGGGACGTATCTCACTCAGCACGGAGGTCGACACCGTCGCCGACTACAGCGGGTTTCGGGTCCTGGTCGCAGATCAGCGTGCCAATCGAATCGATACGCTGGCATTTGCCGAGACGGATACGTCGGGATATTTTGCGGTCGAGGTGGTGGCGCCCCGGGAAGACATCTACTCCCTCGTTCTGGCCCGCAATAATGCGGTTCTCCGCGTCGACGATATCGTCATCGCACAGGACGATTCCGCCTCATTTCAGGTCACGTTTCCTTTCGGGAACCGGCCTATTTTGATCCGATCGGAGGAAAACGCAGCCTTGCTGGGGTACAAGAATACGATGGCCCTCTACAACCGCGACGTGAGGCAATTAACCGGTCAGGAAGAAACGACGCGCGACGAAATCGGCATGCTCGTCAGCCAGACCACGGAATTGCTCTGGAATTTGCGCGAGGCGAACCCGGGTTCGGTCGTCTCCAGGCTTGCGGCCGTCCAGTCGATTCGATTGCTGGAAGGATGGAATGACTCCCTGCTCGTCGCACGCACCCGAATGTTAGACCCGGACAGCCCCGAGCTGATCTCGGTCCTCGAAACGGCCAGGCAGGCGCAGGTACGGGTGGGTGGGACCGGCTCGGCGGTCGAGTTGATCGAATCCCTGAAGGCAGGGGGGGCGACCCCCAATCACCTGGCCGTTTTGCAGTCGGAGCTGGTACTCGCCCTCCGTGACGATGACCGGAGGGACGAAGCGCTCGAAGCGGCCCGCCTGCTCAAACTCGAATACGCCACGGACTCCACGTGGATCACCTGGGCGGATCGAGCCATGTACGACCTCGAGAACCTGGCGCCCGGCATGGACGCCCCCGGCTTCGAGCAACTGGACGTCGAGGGCCGGCCGCTCAATCTCGATCAGTTTGCAGGGAAATACCTGATTCTCGAATTTTATGCGCCCGGGCCTTCGTACGAACAGGATCTCCCTCCGCGTAATGCCGCCTATCGGGCTTCGGGAGACCCGCCCGCATTCGAAATCCTGTCGTTTTCGCTGCAGCGAGACACCCTGCTGCACGAAGCCTTTTTCGACGGCCGGGACATCCCCGGCAGGCACGTCATCCTGCCGGACGGGGGCGACGCCGCCATCCTCGATACGTACAACGTGCAGTTGATCCCCACTCGTTTTTTGATCGATCCCGAAGGCAAGATCGTCCGAAAATACGTGCTTGACAACGGCATCGCGGCCTTCCGTGAAGCGCGCGATCGATCGAATCGCTAGACTACACCTATAACCAATCAATAACGAACGATTTATGCTCATTGCTGGAAACTGGAAGATGAACACCGACCTGAAGTCGGCTAAAAAGTTAACGTCCGATGTCGTGGAAACGATCGGTTCTCCCTCGAATGTTGATGTGGTCGTTTGCCCTCCTTTTGTCAGCTTGAGCAGCGTGCAGGACATCCTCGAGTCTGCCGGGAGTTCCGTTAAGCTGGGGGCTCAGAACATGCACGCGCAAGAGAAAGGTGCTTTCACGGGGGAGGTGTCTGCCTCGATGCTCAAATCGGTGGGATGTACATACGTCATTCTCGGGCACTCGGAGCGCCGGCAGTATTTCGGTGAAACCGATCAGAAGGTGAACGACAAGGTCTTCACGGCACTGTCCATCGATCTGATCCCCATCGTGTGTGTCGGAGAGTCTCTCGAAGAACGCGAAGCAGGCAATGAGCAAGACATCGTAGAAACACAGATCCAGGGTACCTTGCTCGATGTAGAGCTCGAGCGTGCGGACCAGATCGTCATCGCTTACGAGCCGGTATGGGCCATCGGGACGGGGCTAACGGCCACGCCGGAACAGGCGCAAGAAATGCACGCCTTCATCCGCGCGTTGCTGGTCGAACAGTTCGACGGCAACATCGGGAAGAAGATCAACATCCTTTATGGGGGAAGCATGAAACCGGGCAATGCGCAGGCGCTGCTCGAAAACAAAGACGTGGATGGCGGTCTGGTAGGAGGGGCCTGCTTACGTGCGACCGACTTTGGAGCCATTGTGGATATTGCGTCAGGACTATGACGGAGGGCGGCTTAGAGGAATCCGGGTCGGTTCTCGGCACGGGATCCTGGATGGCGCCGTCAGGGAATGCCGTGCATCATTCTTTGCTGGACGACGTATTCGAGGATGCCGCATCCGTTTTGCCGGCCTCCTTTGTCTTACTTTCAGAAGACGTAGAGGCAGACGAGGAATCGTCGCTTTTGGCAGCGGTTGCATCGTCCTTCGATCCCTTTTTCCCTCCTTCTCCATTGTTCTTCACGTAGTCCGTCAGATAAAACCCGCTTCCTTTAAATAAGAGGCCGGCGTTACCGCTGATGATACGTTTGACCTTCTGTCCCGTCGTCGGGCAGGTTTCGAGCGGCGGCTCTGTAATTCGTTGTTCGTAGTCGAAGACGCTTCCATCTTCTCGCTTATAAGTATAGGTAGGCATACGGCTTCAACGTATTATTATTTCTGCGTACTATTATGGCAGCATCGCGTTCTTCGCTCGGGGGTACGCCCCAGACGTGCTGATGGCGCTGTATCGCTCATCAGAACCCCAATGCCGTTCTTATTGTTTCGGTTCGAGAGAGAGGGGGGAGTCAATCGGGGATAGAGGGGAGAACAAGCTGAGGGGGGCCTACGATAGACGTGTACACGAGGTCGGCCAGTTCGGCGCGAAGGGGTACGTGTTTCTTGTTTTCTCGTGTCGGGTACACCCGGTTCGTCAGCAGGATGACGAAGAGTTCAGCATCCGGGTCGATCCACATCGACGTGCCGGTAAACCCCGTATGGCCAAAGCTATTTGCGCTGAAATACTGCCCGGCAGACGAATACCCTTCGGGGCTTTTGGTGTCCCAGCCGAGGGCGCGCGTGTGCTGCGCGGGATCCACAGCCGTAGTAAACAGGCGAATCGTTTCGGGGTGAAGGAAGGGCCTGCCTTCGTGCATGCCATCATTCAGGAGCATGAACGCGAACGTAGACAGGTCCGCTGCATTGGAGAACAGACCGGCATGGCCGGCAGCGCCGCCCAGGATGTAGGCCGTCTCGTCGTGCACCTCTCCCTGCACGAGGCGGCTGCGAAACGCCTGGTCGATTTCAGTAGGGACGACGCGCGGATCCGAGCCGCGGCCTGCCGATCGAAATCCAGTGCTCGCCATGCCCAGCGGGCGAAATATATGCGTTTGTACGTAATCCGAGAACGACTGCCCGGTAATCTTTTCGATCACCAACGCCAGGGCGATCATGTTAAAGTCGCTGTATCTGGATTCTGAGCCGGGTGTATAGGTTATGTCCTCTGCAAAGATGGCATCCAGCACGCCTTTACGGGTTATGATTCCTTCCTGGTGGAACGGCCTGAACGGGCGCAGTCCGCTCGTGTGCGTCAGCAGGTGTCGAATGGTCAGGTCCTCCTTGCCGTTTTGCCCGAATGCCGGCAGGAACGCGGCTACCTTGTCTTCCAGGCGAAGTTTACCCTGTTCGTAGAGCAGCATTGCGGCGGTTGTGGTCGCTACGACTTTCGTCAGCGAGGCCAGATCGAACAGGGATGCCGGCGTTACAGCCTGCTCGGAGTTGTAGGTGTAGTAGCCGTATCCTTCGAGTCGTACGCGAACGTTGGGGCGGCCGATGGCGACGGCGGCGGCAGGAAACGCCCGGTCGGCAATGGCGCTGCGCATCAAAGAGTCGACGCGGTTGAGCCGCGAGCTGCTCATGCCGACTTCTTCCGGAAAGCCGGCTCTGACGACGGTCTGGGGATATTCGAAACCTGCACCAATCTCGTAGATGCCCGGTATGGAAATGGGCAATTTCCCCTTGACGGCGCTGTGCCCGAACAGGGCCTGCGCTACCGCCTTTTGAGAGGCCTCGCTGTCACCGTAGGCGGCGATATAAGCATCCGGCTGGGAAGAGATCGCCTGCACGATGTACGGCGAACCGAAAGAAACCAGGATTACCGGTTTATTCAATGTCATCAGGTTGTTCAGAAAGCCCTGCAGGCGCGTCGGCAGCGACAGGCGGTTTGTACCCGATCGTACGGGGAGGTAGGTCGGAACGACAACCACATCGGCGAACCGTGCTTCGTAGAGTGCTTCCGTGAAATCCTCCCGGGTAGACCGCACGTCCATCAACCGGTTTTCGAAATACGTCGTGGGGCTCAGGCGTTTCATCGTCCGATTGAAATAGACACCGCGCGTAGGATCGTCGGTGTCGCTCAGGGTGATCGACATGATCCGAGCCGGTGTTCCGTGCATCGGGACGATTCGGTTCACGTTGCGAACGAGGGTGACGGACTCTCGGGCGATCGATTCGCTCAGCACCTGATGCTGTTTGCTGGCCACGACGAGGCGCGTTTGTACCGGATCGAGAAGCCGATGTTCATGAAGGCGAAGCCATTCTTTCGCTTTCAGCAGGCGAAGTACCGAGGCGTCGATGCGCTCTTCGGTCAGCCTGCCTTCCTCGACGGCTCGCAAAATGGCGGCCCGAGCGGCGTATTCGTCGTCGGAGAGAATTAACACATCTACGCCGGCCTCCAGGGCGCGTACGGCGCTTTCGCCGGTGCCAAAATATTTGGTGACGCCGGACATACGCATGGCATCGGAGACGACAAGGCCCTTGAAGCCCATCTCGTCACGCAAGAGCGAGGTGACGACCGTCGGCGTCAGTGTCGCCGGCACGTTTGGGTTAGGTTCGAGCTTTGGGAGTGCGAGGTGGCCCATCATCACACTCATGATGCCCGCATCGCGCGCGGCGCGAAAGGGGACGAGCTCTATCGAATCGAGCCTGGCCCGGTCGAAGGGGAGGATGGGCAAATCCGAATGGGAGTCTGTCGCGGTGTCTCCATGGCCGGGAAAATGTTTGGCTGTTGCGAGCACGTTACCGTCCTGAAGACCGTACGTGAAGGCGGCGACCATATCTGCGACCAGTTCAGGTCGCTCACCGAAGGATCGGACGTTGATGACGGGGTTCTGGGCGTTGTTGTTGATGTCGGCCACGGGAGCGAAGACCTGGTAGGTGCCCAGGGCGCGGGCTTCGCGGGCTGTCACGAGGCCGGCTGCGTAAACGAGATCCGTGTTCCTCGTGGCGCCCATGGCCATCGCAGAGGGGAACTTCGTCGTGCGCGTGAGTCGCATGCCGGCGCCCGATTCCATGTCCTGCGAAGTGATCAGCGGGATGGGCGCTCGCGTCTGGAGGTCATTGGCGAGCAATGCCTGAGAGAAGGGATCTCCCTGAAAAAAAACGATGCCGCCGGCCTGAAAGTCTTCTACCAGTTCGAGCAGCCGAAGATAACTGGGGTCGTCAGCGCTGCTGTAGATGCCGAAAGCAGAGGCAAAAAACAACTGGGAGATCTTCTGTTCGAGGGTCAGGCTTTCCAGCATCGATTCGGCCCATGCCCCGGTGCCCAACAGGTATTTTTCGAACTGGTCTTCCGAGGATTCCAGCTGCTGAGGTTCATCCTTCGAAGAGCTAAATGAAAACGTTACCCACGCGGGAACAGCAATAACACAGACGACAATGCTTAGGGCGGTCAATCGGTCTAGGAATGTGCTTTGCCTCATGAGCTACGGTGCAACTGAGTGATTCGGGAAGGCGAATGGGTCTGTCGGTGCTTCGAGCCCGTCCAAGAACTTCGCTGGGATTGCAGGCGGCCGTGAGCGTCGCAACCGGGCCTGCTCTGTAGGAATGCACTCCGCAGGGATTCACGCTGCAGGGATTCAGGGTCGCTTATCGGCGAAGTTCTTGTTAGATCGAGTTATCGAATATAAAAATCGTTTCGATAATCCACTAATCCGTGAGCCCCAATCCCGTTTTCTCGCATATGCGCACAGATATCGTACCATTCGACCTCACAGTTCGGGAACGGACCCGGTGTGTGTGCATTGATGAGACGTCAATTCCAACCGTTACCGGGTACGATCATCGTGGAAAATTACACAGAGCAGCGTGGTCGCGTCATGCGCATCTTGTTTCTGGGCGTATTGGTCGCGGCTCTGGATATTGCTATTCTGGCGCCCTCTCTGCGCTCTATAGGCGAATATTTCGCTGTTGATAACGAACGTACGCTTGCCTGGGTATTCATCATTTTTACGTTGTTTACCCAGTTGGGCATACCTTTTATGAGCTGGTTGTCCGATGTGTACGGCCGGCGCTTTGCCTATGTTCTCTGCCTGGTATTTTTCACTGCTGGTCTCATTGTGGTGATAGCAGGGTCTACTTTTGGCATTGTACTGCTGGGGCGCGCCATACAGGGGATCGGCGTATCGGGCATTGTTCCCGTGACGAGCGCCGTGATCGGCGACATCTACCCGATGGAGAAGAGGGGGCGAATGCTGGGCATCGTCGGTGCGGTATTCGGAATTGCATTTATCATAGGGCCGATCTTGAGCGGCCTGCTGATCCCTTACGGCTGGCAATGGCCATTCGGTATACTCGTTCCCATCGCTATGGTTGTTGGTGTGCTGGGGTACAGGCAGCTGCCGGCCTCGCAGGTCGATACGGCGCCTTCGTTAGATCTATGGGGTATTCTCTCTCTCCTTGCATCCATCTCGATGATTACGCTGGGTATCAGCCGGCTGGAAACCGAACACCTGGGCCAGAGCGTGTTGTCGATTCAGGTGTGGCCTTTTCTGGTTGGAGCGGTGTGTTTCATGGGGGCGTTCATTTTCGTCGAGAAGCGCGTCAGTAAACCATTCATCCGGCTGGAGCTGTTCGCCTCTCGCCAGATCAGCCTGGCATGCCTGATCAGTGTTGGCGCCGGTATGACGGAAGCTGTTTTTGTGTTCCTGCCGAGCTTTGCCTATGAAGTGTTCGGCGTCTCTGACCGGGCGGCTTCCATGATGTTGATGCCGCTCGTGCTTGCCCTGGCCATCGGGGCGCCGCTGACCGGCCGGCTCGTCGACCGCATCGGAGCGAAGCGCATCGTACAGGGGGGGACTTTTTTTGTCGCGCTCGGCATGGGCCTCCTTGCGGTCCTGGTCGATCAGCAGGTCTTATATTACACAGGTATTGCCTGCGTCGGTTTTGGGCTCTCGGCGCTCCTGGGGTCATCGATAAGTTATATCTTGCTCAACGAAGCTCGCGTGAGCGAACGTACGCTCGTGCAGGGCGTAAGCCGCCTTTTTAAAGGATTCGGGCGACTCGTCGGTGGAGCGATGATCGGCGCCATCGTGGCCTCGGCTACCCTGACGGCTCCCGGTTACGGCAGAGCTTTTCTTGTCGTCGCCATCGCCGCTGTCCTGCTGCTCGTGGTGTCCTTCGGATTGCGGTCCCGGCAAGAGGAACAGGCCGTGTTCGAGATCGTGAAGCCGGGGGCGTGAGTTCCAACAATATCAGATGTTACGTGCACATGGATCGCTGATTCGCTGTTGGATCGCCCATTTTGAATCCTGAATAAAAAATTACGACGCTAATGATTTCACCTATGGGCTGGAACGGAAATCGTTTTAAGGGCGCTGTGAGGTATGAGCTGGTTTCGTATCGATATGCCATCTGTGGATGGGTCATGTGTGTATGCGCCCTGATGGGGTGTACGGGAGATCGTGGCGGTGGGGGCAATGCCTACGGAGTGTTTCGTTCGGAGGGGCCCGATGAAATCAGTCCGGCGATCGAGCGTAACGTTGCATTGATCAAGAATGACCGGCGCGTGCTGGAGGCCTTCGACCTCATAGAACGCCTTGATGACCGAACGCTCGAAGATCACATCGCACTGACAGAAATTCCAGCGCCTCCTTTCAAGGAGGAGCGGCGGGCAGAGGCCTACAGGCAGTTGCTGATGGAAGCCGGCGCCGATTCGGTCTGGATCGACGAGGAAGGGAACGTGATAGCGCTACGCCGGGGCCGGATCGGAGCGCGTAAAGTTGCCCTGGCTGCTCATCTCGATACGGTGTTTCCGGAAGGAACGGATGTTACCGTGCGCCAGCGCGGCGACACTCTTTTTGCTCCGGGTATAGGAGATGACTCACGCGGCCTGGTCGAGGTACTGGGTGTGCTTCGTGCTCTGGAACGAACAGGCATTGAAACGGACGAGGACATGCTGTTCATCGGTACGGTGGGAGAGGAGGGATTGGGCGATCTGCGGGGGGTGAAGCACCTGTTCAGCGATCGAGGCCCCGGTATTGATGCCTGGATTACGATCGATGGCGGCAAGCCTGGCAATATCGTGTATCAGGGGTTGGGATCCCATCGCTACCGCGTCACTTTTCGAGGCCCCGGCGGCCACTCCTGGGGAGCGTTCGGCCTCGGCAATCCCCACCATGCCCTCGGAGAAGCCATCCACCGCTTCGTTGATCTTGCCGATGCCTACACGCGTACCGGTCCCAAAACGTCCTACAGCATCGGGCGCCTGGGAGGAGGCACTTCCGTAAACTCGATTCCGTTTGAATCCTGGATGGAGGTTGACCTGCGATCGGTCGACCCGGAACGGCTCCAGGGGGTCGATTCACTCCTTCACGTCGCTGTACAAGAGGCTGTGTTGGCCCATAATGCCATCCGGCGCATGGGCGAACCGGTCGAGGTCGACATGCAGATGATCGGAAACCGACCCTCAGGCAGCCTGGATCCCAATCTGCCCTTGATTCAGCGCGCCGCCGCCGCATCCGCCCTCATGGGTCTGGTACCCTCGTACTCGCTGGCCTCGACAGACTCCAACATCCCGATTTCGCTCAGCATTCCGTCGATCACGATTGGTCGAGGAGGCAAAGGAGGCAACGCACATTCGCTGAACGAGTGGTGGATCAACGACCGGGCTTACCTCGGAATCCAGTGGGCGCTGCTCATCGTCTTATCGGAAGCCGGTATCTAAGAGCGATAGAAACGAAACAGATGCTCCGTCATTGAACGTAGCAGGTAAAGGCCCTCCCCGACGTTCTATCCCCGACGCAATGGTTAAATACCTGATTATTCTTGTTGCGGGTGTGTTTGCAGCCTGCAGTACGGTCGACCCGGTGCCGGAAGAAAATCTCGATGAGCATGCCGTGACTATCTCAAGGCGTATCGAGAGGCCGGCTCATCAGGATACTCTCCGGTTGAGCACGCCCTTCCGGTTGAAAGCAGCCGTTGACTGCCATAACCCCATCATCGGGCTCAGAATCGAGATCACCGATAAAAGCCTGGGGGTTGGTGATGGCGAGGTGCTGGCACGAATGCCGATTCCTGCCGCTGGAACGACGGAGGTCCGCGTCGACACCATGATCACCCTGGAAGGCCTCTCGCGACAGACGCCGGATCAGACGTATGGGTTTATCCTCGTCGAAGTATACGAAGGCAGAGAGTATCGATCCGGTTTCGAGCCGATCTACGTTCTCGAATGAAGCAGGGACGTATCCGCGGTGCTGGAACCCTGAGAGCTGCTGATCGGGGCGTTCACAGAGGCATGTATCGGTAGAAGCTTGCCAGAGTACCAGGCTCTCATTGCTCTTCGGTCCGGTGGTGTTGCGCCCAGATGATCAGCCCCGCCAGGAGCGGCGCCATAAGAATGTTGGCGGCAAGGTAACAGACGATGAACTCATGTACGAAGGTCGGATTGTCGAAAAAATGTGTGGCTAAACCCGACGTCGTTCCGCTGAACGTAGGCGTAAGCGCCATAAGCCCGCCAAACACCAGGGCAAAACCCTCCGCGAGCAGAAGAGCGTAGACAATGTTGAATGGCAGTTCGCCGCGTTGGTTGTGAGAGGTGGATTGATCTTCGAACGCCATGGTATGTTTCATGGTTGGTGTATAGAAACAGCCGGCTTCTCATTTTGAGAGTAACCATAACCCACTTCAAATATCACTCCAAATATCACAACTGTATATCCCCTTTGGAGCTTCCTTCACGTAATCTTTTGGCGCAATTCTTTGTCTCCTGGCCCCAGTGGTGTACTTTACAGGAGATTCTTCGGGCTAAAAAGAACGCATCTTATGAAAAAGGTTTGTATTGTCGGAGCCTCGGGAAAACTCGGCCAATATATGGTGCGGCATGCGCTGGACAGGGGGTACGCGGTGAACGGGGTGTGTCGCGAACAGAGTGTGGAGAAACTCAACGAATACATCAAAACATACGGAGAGCGTATCACGATCTTTCCCGGTATGACGAACGACCGTGAAGTCATCCAGAAAGCCGTCGACGGGTGTGATGGCGTTCTCACGGTACTGGCCCCGTGGGGTATACAGCAGTACTCGTCGGGAACGGCGCAAGCCGTACTGGATTATGCGAAACCCGGAGCGCGTCTCATCTTTTCCTGCGGGTGGCATATCACGATGGACGGTGAGGACAAGTACTCGTGGCGATTCAAGGCGTTTGCTGCATTTTTCGGGTGGGCAGCTAAATTGGCTCGTTTTGCGGAGTTAGACGATCAAGTAGAAGCGTGCCGGCGCATTTTCGAAAGCGATACGCTGTGGACGGTTGTACGCGGCAGCGATCTGGAAGAGGGGGAAAGCGAAGGGCTGCCCGTCTGGAGCCGCCACGTAGGCGATCCCATCCTGGAGAGCAACCTGACCCGGCGCATCGATTTTGCCCTTTTCATGGTCGAAGCGCTTGAAAACGACGAGCTCATTCACGAAGCGCCGGCGATCGTCAGCTGCATGTCGCCATCCGCGCTTGCCCATGCGGCCGGAGTTCGATGAACATGTTCATGTCTTCTACGCGAGGTGGAAGATTCTACTTCTCAGGGTTCGTTTCGTAGGTGTTCCGGGTACACAGCCGGCGGTTTTATCTGCGTTAGCAGGTTTTCGCATCCGGCACGGTGTTGGAAGGCATCCGGATACCCACGCTACGAATACACCCTTGTTACACCCCAGGGAGCACAACTTTATCTATCGTCCATCGGTGTGAACATTCTGTTCTATCAAAATACGTTCACCGTGATATGAGACACCTAGCTCCCCGCCGAGTATCGACCTTCTTTTTTCGACCATCTGCCTGGATTTTGAGCGGCCTCATAGCGGGCCTGTTACTGCTTCAGGGATGTGATCGTCTGACCAGCGGCAATGGACCCGAGGAAGCCGCCCAAGATTCTTCCCCCACGGCCAAATTTCGCAATGAGCACCTGCTAGATCGCGCGATCCGCCCCCCCGAGGCCGGTAAAAGCGGCAATGCTCAACTCAGGCTCGTGTTCGCTATCAAGAAACAACGCGTCCTGGACCGCTTCAAGGTGCTGGACCGCTTCAAGGTGCTGGACCGCTTCAAGGTGCTGGACCGCTTTGAGTTCCTGCATACATTCCCGGGGTTTGCGATCTCGGTCGAAGACCTTAACGGAACGGATGACTTCGCTGAGTTCCTTGCGCTGCTGGAGAACGACCCGGACATCGAGTGGTACGAGCCCGACTTTGGGGTAGACATCCCTGAGTCGTCTACGCACAACAGCACAGGCGATCAGCGGATCCCCTGGAGTGTCTCGGCCATCGGCGGTTATGAAAGCTGGACCGTTTCTGGCAACGGAAAGGGGTGCGTCTACGTCGACGTGTACGTTCTCGATACAGGTGTAACTAAAGCCGACAGAGATGACCCCGTCGACGATATCAATCTGAGAACCAATATCGATTTCCGCGAGGGGATGGATGACCCGGCGGACTACGACGGCCACGGCTCCCACGTCGCAGGCATCATCGGCGCCGTCGACGACCACGACAAGGCGGTTGGCGTGGCGCCCTGTGTGTGGACTCACAACTACAAGGTATTGAACGATGACGGCAAAACCGATATGTCGGTTGTCATTGCTGCCGTAGAACAAGTCATCGCCAGGAAGCAGGCCAATCCGTCCAAACCGATGATCGTCAATATGAGCCTGGGTGAAGATATCAGCTCAGCCAACTACACGGCGCTCGACCATGCCGTCGCGACCGGTATCGAAGAGGGAATCGTCTTTGTGATTGCTGCAGGCAACCACGGAAAGAACGCGCGATTGATTACGCCGGCGCACGTCGGTGACGCGATTACGGTAGGGTCGTACGACAGAGACGGCAGGATAAGCGAATTCTCGAACTTTGGCCCGGACATCGACCTGCTCGCGCCCGGGTCAGATATTGTATCTATCTCTCCCGGGGGAGACCTCGTCGAGATGAGCGGCACCTCCATGGCGGCAGCACACGTATCGGGAGCTGCCGCGTTGTACCTGGCGCATCACCCCGAGGCCAGCCCGGCTGAAGTGCGTGAAGCGTTGCTTGCGCAGTCCCGCCCGTTTGTCGCCGGCACGAATTCCATTACGACAAACCGCTCCGTTTGGGTAGGCGAAGCAGGGACGGTGTCCCACCACTGGACGTTCAACGGGACCACCGGCGACTTCGCCCCTGAGTCATCCGGGCGCTACCCGGGGCAACTCATCGGCCCCGAATGGTCGCCAGGGAAAGGAGTGTTCGGCGGCGCCATGTCGTTTGACGAGCCCGCCGACCGGATCGACCTGGGAACGCTCGACGTGTTGGGCGACCAGATCACGATTGCCTTCTGGTTCAAATCGGACGACTTCTCCGAGGAACACGGACAGGCGCGTTTGATCGGGAAATACAGAGGAACAAGTCTCGGTGACGCCTCCTGGGTCGTCAGAAACGATAGCCCTACTCGCCTCCGGTTCCATCTTCGGACGGAAGGGCATACCAGTTCGAGCAGTCACTCCGTGGTCAGCCCGGCTGGATCGATCTCGCCAGGCGTCTGGTATGCCGTAGCCGCGACCTACGACGGCGCCCGCATGCGCCTGTATATCAACGGGGAGGAAGTGGCCAGCCGGGCCAAGACCGGGCCAATCGTCACGGATCCGACGGCCCATGCCTATCTGGGGCGGCCTCCTTTGGAATCGGCATTATCTCAGGCCTTCGGCGGGTATATGGATGACTTGCGCATCTACAGAGAAGCCCTGTCGGGGAGTGAGGTGAGTGCGCTCTACAACGAGGCGATTCAGTAGGATGTGCCTCAGGGTACAGCTGCTGACGAAGGATAGAGCCTTCGAGCCCCGGCGTTCAGATGAACGCCGGGGCTTTCTGCCGTACACCAGATTCATTCGTCGCGCAAATATACGATGCGCGACTTGCTCGTCACACTGCCCGATACGAGGTCCGTGACTTCAACGACCAGCTCATACGTGCCTGGCGCGACGGCGCTGATGTCGATTTCAGGGAATTCGACGGTGTGAATGCTCGAACTGCTCTGATTGGCTTCCACCGTCAGGCTCGTTCTACGACGCAGGCCGCCGATGCGCCGTTTCAGGGTATTCAGCCGGATCTGCATGCTGTAGGAGGTCTCGTCGCTTTCGCTGTAAGCAAGGTTATATACTTCGAAATAGAGGCGAATAGGCGAAGACGTGTAGTACGTGGCCGTTGGATTAGGGATGATTTCGAGCGCATCGCGCGCGTCAGGGATTGCTCCAGGCTTGATTTGAATGTCGGAGGCAAGCACGATGTCGCTGATCATCAGCTTGTACTCGTCGTAGTCCGGCAGCCAGATGTCCGAGGCGTATCCGCCCTCCAGCATCGACGCTTCGGGCGAAGCAAACACCGAGACGTGGTAATACGCAGGTTGCGCACTGAGCTCGAACGTACTCACGACCGCGTTTCCGGTGGTCGCGCCCGATACGGAAATGGCCTGTTCTGTCTGGTGGACGGGTTGCCAGGTGGTGTCGTGGACGGCAAAGCCCATCTCCAACTGGAGTGAATCGGCCTCGCTGGCAATGAGATCCCGGGTTGGAAAGGCATAATAGACCACCAGGTCCGTGCGACCGGGTTCGCCTCTGAACGAGGTCGGAAGGGCGTACACTGGAAAGAGTTCCACATCTTCCGGCCAGGTATGGCGGTCGTTCGTCAGGCCGGTTTCGGTATCTTCGACAGTCTGTTCGATAAAACGGTTTGACAGGTCGAGCGCGTCCTGGATTACGCCACGCATCCGCGGTGCTCCACCGGTTTCGAGCGAGGCGGTCAAGTCGCTTTCCAGGGCCGATTCGTACGCCTGGGCATTCAGCGCCATTTCTGCATAGATGCCGCCCCAGTGTTCGCGATCTTCATAGAGCTCTCTGAATCGAGGAAGTTCGGGGCTCAACCGCCAGTTCGAACCGCCCCCTTTAGCGACGAAGTGCACCTCGAAGTCGGGGTTGAAGTATCGCCAGGATTCGTTGGGTTCCCAGGCTTGATCGAGGGATACCTCGTAAGGCATCCAGGTTTCACGCATCAGGTAGGTGAGTTCGTCGCTCCTGTTCCCTACTGAAGTGGACTCGTTGGGATAATTTTCAGCCTCGAAGGTGGCCGTTCTGGGGTCCATCTCGCCTCTTGTCGTCACGATGCGGTCGTCCGGCTCTCCATGACGGATATAGATCAACCCTTTGTCGTTGAACTTGTGGTTCAGTTCGTAGACGGCCGGCAGAATCAGCGCGCCTGTGCGGTCGGGATCGGTACGCCAGGTACGTTGTCTATAATGCAGGTAATATTGTTCGGCGTACAGGAGCCGGCGGTAGTGTTCGGTCAGGCGAGGATTGTCCGGCCGGCCGGGGAAGGGATTACGTTTGATCCAGAGGGTTTCCAGAAACGAGGTCAGGGCTTCGGGATCCACCAGGGCCTCGTACGTTTCCAGCTCCTGGTCGGTCAAGATGTACTTGAAGTCCTCGAATACCAGGGCGGCCTCGAAGGGGTATTCGATGTGTGCGAGCGCCTGGTATACGGCGCCCTGCCCGCGGTGCACGTCACCGGTTTCCACATACAGGCGAGCCAGCGATAAAAGGATGGGCTGCAGCGGTATATCGATCGGTTGTTGAAGTAAGGCTATAAGTCCTTGTTTGGCCTGCTCTAACTCGCCTTGACGCCGGAGCTCCTCGGCCTGGTAGTACAACCCGAAGTCGGGAGACTGCTCGACCAGCCATTCATACACCTCCGGATCCGACCGCTCGCTGAGCTGCTGATCGATCAGCCGGAATAGATTCACGAAACGAGCCGTTTCGCTGGCTTCGAGCAAATATAAAGAATCGAGCCTCGACCAATGCTTGTTCTGGATGGAGGTATAGAGTGTTATCCAGGTGTCGTGCACTTCCTCAGTTCGATCGATTTCCGAGAGAGAGTCAGGCGATGTGTCCGGTAGAGGGGGGGCTTCGGCGGCTAGCAGGGAGTCTGCCGATTCGATCGGCGTCTCCGGCTCGTCGAAATTTCGGGGTACCATATCGGCAATGCGTCTCTGCCCCAGCACCCCTGTGATCGTCAGCGCATTGGAAGGGAAATAATAGCCGTCGCGTTCGATGGATACGCTATTCGAATGCAGTGTGAGATAGGACACTTCCTCGGCGATTGAGTTGCGCAAAAATCGGAACCGTTTTCTTTTCTTTTCCTCTTTGCTTCGCTGGTAAACGACCTTCAAGGGATTCTCGAAGGAAAGCTCCTTTTGGAAGTCGACGTACGATGACGTCAGGAGTTCATCGCTCCCAACCGGGATCTCTTCTTTACCCTCGTAAAGCTGGAATCCTTCCTCGAAGGTGCTGCCATCGATGAGGGAAGAGAACAGGTGAGCCAGCGAACCCAGGTACGCTTCTTTGCGCTGTGCCTGCCAGACCTCTCGTTCAACCTCGCTGCGCGGAGAGATAGGAGTAAAGAGCGGTTCTCCCTGGTAGCGAAGGATGCCGGAATGCGGGTCCAGGCTGAATTCGTGCAGCACATACGTGATCGTATATCCGAGGACGTTATTCTGGAGTTCGAGCGGGCTCGAGGCCGTGGCTGTCAGCCGGCCGGCGGCATCCTCCTCGAATTCGAGGACCTCGAAGTTGAGCAAAACTGTGCCTTCGGCGCGCTCCGACTCGCCCAGGAATAGCTCTTTGAATCGTTCGAAGTGACGCTGCCACGTCCGGTCCCGTTCGGCAGTGACCTCGATCCCCTCGATTTCATACAGCGAACGTTCCATGCGGACGTTCAGGTTGTCAATGCCACCGGATTCTGAGATCTGGATCGGTTCTCGGTAGGATGCATAACCGATCATCGAAACGACGAGCATGTACGATCCCGGGCGTACCTGTGTGATGCGAAAATCTCCCTGCCGGTCTGTCGCTGTTCCATACGTCGTCGAAGCCAGAAATACGTTGGCGCCGGGCAATGCTTCTCCAGTGCTGGCATCCTGGACGCGGCCCGAGATAACAAGCTGTTGAGCCTGAATGGGCTGGAGGAGGGCCCCCAGGCTTATCAGTGAGAGAAGACAAAGAAACAGTCGTGAGAACGGCATAAAATTGCGATATTTACTGCACAGAATCTGTGTACGCTATCATTGTATCTGTGTACAATATAAGGCGTCCCCGGTTTTCGAACCGGGCCAATTCCTGATAGAAAGTCGTGTTTTTTCCGGTTATCTCTGGATCTTCATTCCGATGCACGTCATTCCAGGGGGGCGTAGGGCGGGGTTCTACAAAAGCTCTACAAGAAAGTAAACGCGACAGGCGAAAACTATGGATGTACGTGTATCGGCATGTTTTACCTACCCGCTGAAGTCGGGCAAAGGCATCGAGGTGGCCCGGCTTGTGCTGGATCAACGAGGACCCAGGCACGATCGCTTATGGATGCTCGTTCACGCCGAACCCGAAAAGCAAGGACTATTCATCACCCAGCGCGACCGCGGTTGTGAAAAGCTGGCCCTGGTGCAGGCCTTGCCAGGGGAAGGCGGCGTATTATCGATAGCTGCACCGGGGCGACCTGGCATCACCGTCTCGGGCGACGGGTATTTCCGATTTTCCGGCGCCGTCGAAATCTGGGGGGAGTTTTGCGAAGCCCTCGATGCGGGCGACGAGGCCGCCGGCTGGTTCAGCGAGTACCTGGGCTTTCCTTGCCGGTTAGTGCGCATTCCGGATGACTTCGTACGCCCCACGGAGCCCGAATATTCCAGACCGGGCGATCAGGTCGGGTTCGCCGATAAATATCCGGTGCTCGTGACGAACACGGCCTCCCTGGAGGCGCTCCGGGCGAAGATGGATCGTTCAGAAACCGTAAATATGGAGCGCTTTCGCCCGAACGTGGTGCTGGATGGGCTGGAGGCGTTTGAGGAGGACGTAGTGTGCCGCATACGCATCGGAGAAGTCGATCTGGAGTTCGTCAAACCCAGCATCCGATGCAAGATAACGCGGATCGACCAGGAAACGGCCGAGATGCCCTCTGAAGAGCCGCTGGCAACCCTTCGGAGGCTTCGCCACGGCAATGCGGAAGGCCTGAAGGGGGTGTTCTTCGGGCAAAACGCGATTCCCCGTTCCGTGGGCGAAATTCGGATGGGGGATACGGTGGAGATCCTTTCGAGAAAATCCTTGCCTCCTGCGCTGAAGGAGGTCTCGCTCG
This sequence comes from uncultured Rhodothermaceae bacterium, assembly GCA_964525535.1. Lineage (GTDB taxonomy): Bacteria > Bacteroidota > Rhodothermia > Rhodothermales > JAHQVL01 > JAHQVL01. The sequence goes on along the minus strand of CAZGHT010000095.1, from coordinate 108 downwards.
GTTATAAACCCTGAATACCGTCGGGATACGTGCATGAATGCATGTGCAATCCAACCGAACCCCTGAGGTTGCACGTAACGCTTCAACCTGATTCACGAACCGGTTTCA
>CAZGHT010000094.1:0-20232 GCA_964525535.1 uncultured Rhodothermaceae bacterium | reverse complement strand
TCTGCGTTTTCTGTTCGTATTTCCGCTCTCTCTGTTCTAGTCCCTGGGTTCTCAGTTCTCAGTTCGGGGTTCTCAGTTCTCAGTTCGGGGTTCTCGGTTCTCAGTTCGTAGTTCGGGGTTCTCAGTTCTCGGTTCGGGGGTAGATGCCGGGTCATTCCGTATCCAGTCATTCCGTATCCAGTCATTCCATGTGCAGTCATTCCGTATCCAGTCATTCCATGTGCAGTCATTCCCTGTGTAATAAATCCAATGAAATACATCGATATGTGGTGATACTTCGACAGGTAATAGCGGCGCATCCTGAACCCTTCGTCCCAGCATCCAACATCCCAGTATCCAACATCCCAGTATCCAACATCCCAGTATCCAACATCCCAGTATCCAACATCCCAGTATCCAGCGCCCCAGTATCCGCCGCCCCAGCCCGTTATGCCCATAACCCTGAATCCTGCATCCTGAACCTTTAAGCCGTGTCTCTGACTCTCTACAAGCAACGCATCCTGGAATTGCCCGTGGTGGCCGAGCTCGTCCGCCTCGTTCAGGATCCTGCACACCCCGGCCTGATCCAGGTCAAGGGGGCCGTGGGCTCCCTGCCGGCGTTCATCCTCCAGGGGCTCTTCGAACAAACCGGACGCACCGTTGCCTGCATCGCCCCGGATGCAGACGCGGCCTCGTACCTGGCGAGCGACCTGGAGCAGGTCGACGCCGCCGCCCTCCTCCTCCCTCCCTCCGGGCATAAACCCTACGACCCCGAGCAGATGGTGGACCCCGCGGCCGACATCGCCCGCACAGACATCCTCCAGCAACTCTCCGCCGGCTTCGAAGGGGTGCTCGTAACGAGCCCGGAAGCGATGTACGAACGCGTGCCGGCCCCGGAAAGCGTCAAACAGGGCACCCAAACCATCGAGATCGGGCAGTCGATCGACATCAACGAACTCGCCCGGAGGCTCACGGAACAGCAATTCAAACACGTCGAGTTCGTCAGCCAGCCCGGCGAACTCGCCCGCCGGGGCGGCATCCTGGATGTCTTCCCCTTCTCGGGCGCTTATCCGGTGCGTATCGAATTTTTCGGCGACGAGATCGACTCCATCCGCGAGTTCGACAGCCACTCCCAGCGCTCGGTCAGCCGGCTCAATCAGGCCCGCCTCGTGCCCAACCTCAGCGCCGACGCCGGCGGGGACCCCGGTCGAGGCGCCCTGTCAACGGTGTTCTCCTTCCTGCCGGAAGCCGCCCTACTCGTTACCTTCGGCGCCGAAGAACTGCACGAGCGGATGGCCGACCTCTTCGACAAGGCCCGAGAGGCGTTCGAATACCAGTCGGGCGGCGCCCCCCCGTCTGATACTCTGCCTCCGCCCGAACAGCGGTACCTCGACCGGGACGCCTTCGAGCGTATCATACTGGGCGTTCAGCAGATGGACTTCAGCGCCTTCACGCACCACGCCGCCGCCACGACGATCGAGATCGACGCCAGGCCGCAACCGTCATTCAACAGCAGCATCCGCATGCTCCGCGAAACCATCGCCGGGCATACCCGCGAGCACATCGACACCGTCATCCTCTGCGACAACCGGGGCCAGGAAGCCCGCCTGCACGAACTCCTGGAATCCGAACTCGAACACCAGCACCTCAAACTCACGGTCGACTCCCTCCACGAAGGGTTTATCCTGCCGGCCATAGGGCTCGCCCTGTTTACGGACCACCAGATCTTCAACCGCTTCCACCGCCCCACCGCACGGAAACAGAAGAAAAAATTCGGCGGACTCAGCCTGCGCGAAATCCGCAACCTCTCCCCCGGCGACTTCGTCGTGCACATCGACTATGGCATCGGCAAGTTCGCCGGCCTCCAGCACATCACCGTACGCGGCAAACAGCAAGAAGCGGTCCGCCTCCTCTTCCGGGGCGACGACGTGCTGTACGTCAATGTCAACGCGCTGTATAAACTCCATAAATACACCGGCAAAGAAGGACACCAGCCCGCGCTCACGAAGCTCGGATCCGGCCAGTGGGAACGCACCAAGGCCAAAACCAAAAAACGCGTCAAAGATATCGCGCGCGACCTCATCAAGCTCTATGCACGCCGTAAGGCGTCCAGCGGGCATGCCTTTACGCCGGACACCCTCTGGCAGCGCGAACTCGAAGCCTCCTTCCAGTACGAAGACACCCCCGACCAGCGGTCTGCCGCTGAGTCCGTCAAGCGCGACATGGAGCAGCCCGTCCCGATGGACCGGCTCGTCTGCGGCGATGTCGGATTCGGAAAAACGGAAATAGCCGTGCGCGCCGCGTTTAAGGCCGTCCAGGAAGGCAAACAGGTGGCCGTGCTCGTCCCGACCACCATCCTGGCGTCCCAACACACGAAAACCTTCCAGAAACGACTGGCTCAGTACCCGGTGCGCATCCACGAACTGTCGCGCTTCCGATCCGCCAGCACCCAGAAGGAAACCCTCAAGGGCCTCAAGGAGGGCAAAATCGACATCGTGATCGGGACGCACCGCCTCCTCTCGAAAGACCTCGCCTTCAAAGACCTCGGCCTCCTGATCATCGACGAAGAGCAGCGCTTCGGGGTCTCCGCCAAGGAAAAGCTGCGCGCTCTCCGGGCCGAAGTAGACACCCTCGCCCTCACGGCGACCCCGATCCCGAGAACCCTCCAGTTTTCGCTCATGGGCGCCCGCGACCTGTCCATCATCTCTACCCCACCCCCCAACCGCCAGCCGATACAGACGGAAATACACACGTTCGACAAGGACCTGATCCGGGACGCCATCCTGCACGAAGTCAACCGCGGCGGGCAGGTGTTTTTCATCCATAACCGGGTCAAAAATATCGAGGAGATGGCGAGCACCCTCCGCATGCTCGTCCCCAACCTCCGCGTCCAGGTCGGGCACGGCCAGATGAAACCCTCCGACCTGGAACGGGTCGTGGGCGGCTTCCTCCAGCACAAGTACGACGTCCTCGTCAGCACCAACATCGTCGAGAACGGCATCGACGTGGCCAACGCCAACACGATCATCATCAATCGGGCCGACCACTTCGGGCTGTCCGACCTCCACCAGCTGCGCGGCCGCGTGGGCCGGTCGGACCAGAAGGCGTTCTGCTACCTCCTCGTGCCGTCGATTCACAGCCTCACGAACGAAGCCAAGCAGCGCCTGCAGGCCGTCGAGGAGTTCAGCGACCTCGGGAGCGGATTCAACATTGCCATGCGGGACCTCGACATTCGAGGCGCCGGCAACCTCCTCGGCGCGGAACAGAGCGGCTTCATCGTCGACGTCGGCTACGAAACCTACCACAAGATCCTGGACGAGGCCGTCCAGGAGCTGCACGCCGAAGAGTTCAGCGACCTGTTCGCCGACACGCCCCCGCCAGTGCCGAGCGATACCGTTATTGATGTCGAAGAGGAAGCGTATATCCCCGACACCTACCTCGCCAACAATATCGAACGCCTCAACCTGTACCGCCGCATCAGCGAGGCCAACGATCCGCAAACCCTCCAGGAAATGGACGCCGAAATGCGGGACCGCTTCGGGCCCCCTCCTGCTGAAGTCGAGAACCTCATCACGGCGACGGCCGTCCGTAACCTGGCCCAACCGCTGCGCCTGCATAAGGTCGTATTCAAAAACAACAGGCTCTTCCTCGAATTTCCCGTCCAAAATACGGATGCGTTTTTCTTCGACCACCTGTTCCAGCCTCTCCTCAAGAAGCTCAATGAGCTGGATCGCCGCTACGTATTAAAAGAGAACAAGAAGGGGCGTCTTCGCGCTATCGTTCAAGACGTCCCCGACCTGAAAGCGAGTGTAGCGATTCTGACCGCTCTGCAGCTGGCTCCACAGTCGACCCCCGAAATGGAAGCTGCTGAAGCCTGAGCCGCTACCCTGTTGACGGGTTATATTCCCGCATGCACCCGGTCGTTCGAGTAAGCCGGCTCGACCGTCTCGCCATTCAGCAGGGGCAGCTTGAACCAGAACGTGGCCCCTTTCCCGTACACGCTGTTCACCCCGACCTCGCCCCCATGCTCTTCGATCAGCTGCTTGACGATGTACAACCCGAGGCCGGTCGAATGCTCCCCGGCCGTCGGTTTTGCGCTGAGCCGTTGCATCTTGCCGAACACCTTTTCCATATCTCCCTTTGTCAGGCCGGGCCCTTCGTCCTGCACCTGCACGAGCACGTCCTCGTACAGCTCGGAGATTGCGACCCAGATGCGTTTGCCGGGAGGGCTGTACTTGACTGCGTTCGACACCAGGTTGTCGATCACACGTAGCAGCGCGTCGGGGTCGCCGTACACGATCTTCTTCCCTGATTCCGACAACGTAATCGAGATATTTTTGTTGACGGCCTTCTGGTCGTTCCACCGGCATACATCCCTGGCCAACTCCAGCAGGTCGATGCATTCTTTCCTCAGAATCGTACCTTCCCCTTCCCGATGTTTATCCAGTAAGTCCTTGATTATTCTGAGCATACGCTCTGCTTCGGACTTCAGGAGTACGACGTTTTCAATCCCTTCCCTCACCTGGGGCAGGTCGCTGACTTCCCCCAGATCCTCCAGCAACATATCGGCCAGCCCGATGATGCCGCCCAGTGGATTCTTGAGGTCGTGGGACGTGATCCCCATGATCTCTTTATTGTGCTCGAGGATCTGCAGCAAGTCTGCCGTTCGCTTCTCGAGCACCCGGGTACGGTCTTCGACCAGCCGTTCGAGCTCTCGTTCGTGCTGGCGGATGTTGGCCATCCGGCGTTTATACAGGCCGTACCCTGAGAGAACGAGGACCATCCCACTGACGATGAAAAACCAGGCGGTCTGGTAAAAGTACGGACGAAGGTAGAACGAAAATTGAGCTGCTTCCCGGCTCGCGACACCGTCGCCGTTTTTGGCAATCACGTGCAGTGTATAATGCCCCGGATCGAGATTGGTGTAATAGGCTGTACGGCGCTCGCCGGCTTCGGACCATTCCCGGTCGGCGCCTTCGAGCATGTAGCGGTACGTCGTTTTCTCGGGTGCGATGTAGCTGAGGCCTACGTAATGAAATTCGATCTTTTCGGAGCCCGCTGCCAGCTGGACCTCTCCTTCGAGGCTCGTTTCTACCCCGTCGACGATCACCTTTTCGATCACGACGCGCGGGGGATGTTCGTTGATTGCGATGTGATCGGGATCGATGCTGGCCACTCCCTTGCTCGAAGGAAACCAGAGGCGGCCGTCTCGGCTCTTCCACCCGGCCGGCTGCACACCGCCGTTGAACTCGCGGCTTTTGAGCCCATCCGACTCGTCGAACACCAGCGACGTCACCCGGTCGACAGTACCCTTCGCCAGCGCATTGAGTTCTTCCTTTTCAACCCGGAACAGGCCCTTGTTGCAACTCATCCAGAGGTAGCCGCTGTCGTCCTCGATGATCTGCACGACGTTGTCGTTGAATAGCCCCTCCTTCGTCGTGTAGGTCGTGACGATCCCGTCTTCGATGCGATTGAGGCCGCCGCCGTAGGTGCCGACCCAGAGGACGCCCTCGTCGTCCTGATGCAGCGCCAGGACGGCGTCGTTAGAGAGGCCTTCTTCGCTGGAGAAGGGTATGATTTTGTCGCCCTTGATCAGGTTGAGGCCGGCGTTGTAGGTGCCGACCCAGAGACCGCTCTCCCGGTCTTCGAGCATGACCGTAACAAAATCGCTCGACAGCCCTTCGTCGGTTGTGTACGTCCGGAACGTGTCCGCAGCAAAGGCCGCGACGCCGCCGCCCGTGCCGATCCAGAGCCGGCCCTTCGAGTCGGTATATAACGCAAAAATGCCGTCGTCCGGCAAACCATCGTCCTTCGTATAGGTGGTGAAGATCCCGTCCTTGTACCGGTTCAGCCCGCTCCCGTAGGTACCGAGCCAGACGCTGCTGTCGGGTGTGCTGCCGAGGGAGGGGACGAAGTTATTGGCGAGCCCGTCAGCGGTGGTGAAGGTCTCGATCTCGCCGTCGACCAGCGTGCTGACCCCTTTTTCCGAGCTGAACCACATCTGGCCGGCCGCGTCTTCGTGCACGGAAAAGATGAAGTTGTCGGCGAGGCCTTCTCGGACGGTGTACGTGGTGAACTTGCCATCGCGGAGCTGGTTGAGCCCGCCCCCGTCGGTGCCGATCCACAAATTCCCTTCGCGGTCCGGATAGACGATCTTGACGACGTCGTTGGGCAATCCCTCGGCGGACGTCAGTCTCGACACCGCGGGCCGGATCGAGCGGGCGGAGTCGGGGCGGTGCAGTACCGACGCGCCCCGGTCGAAACGCAGGCGGACGAGGCCGGCCTGATCGGTGCCGGCCCACAGCGTCCCCCGGGGATCCACATGCAGGGCCAGGATGTTGTTCGACGGCAGGTGGTCGTCAGTCGTATACACGGCGTACCGGTCTCCCTCCATCCGGATCAGGCCGTGTTCGCGCGTGCCGATCCAGAGGGCGCCTTCGTCATCGGCTGTAATGGCAGTGATGTCGTTCGCCGGAAATCCGGTCGACGTCGAATACGTTTCGACCTGGCCGGGCCGGTATCGGACCAGTCCCGAATCCCGCGTCCCGACCCAGAGGGTGCCTTCGCGATCCTCGAAGAGTGAGGTGATGCTCCCACTCGGTACCCCATCGACACGAACCGCCCTGCGTCCGACCAGCTTCCAGACCCCCTGTTCTGCCGTTCCAACCCATAACCCCTCCTCTCGATGCAAAAGCTGGATGGCCGTAATGCGCTCCTCGTCGAGCGCCCGGTCGAAATTGCCGGACCGGAACGCGCCGTCTTCGTACCTGACCAGTCCTCCGGCACGCGTACCGATCCAGAGGACGCCCTGCCGGTCTTCGACCAGGACGCGTACATCCTTGCTGGAAAAGGCATCGGACGTGCTCTTATCGAACACCTTGAACTTGAGGCCGTCGAAGCGGACCAGGCCCTCCTGCGTGCCCAGCCACAGATATCCGTCCCGGCTTCGGGCGATGGCATTGACCGAATTCTGGGGGAGCCCCTGCTCCACCATCCAGTAGCGATGCACGTACTGGGAGATCGTTTTTTGCGGATCCAGCCCGACGACCGGCGCGTCCTGCGCAGAGGCCGATCGTGTGCACGTGCAGGCAATCAACGTAAGCAGGCAGTAGAATAGAGACGGCCGGGACCACATGGGGCATAAACTAAGTGAGAGCACTGAAACAGCCTGGGTATCCGTTCGAGTGACCGCTGAGGTATACAGACAGGCCAAAGGTCACAGGTACATCAAGACCCGTATGCACAAGAACGCCGGAGTGGCCAAAAGAGCAGGAGTGGGGATATCCTTTAGACACTCAGCCATGCTTCCAGCTATACAGCCATGGTATCGACCCGGAAGCGTCGTTCTTAACTGGGTGCCGATCTATCCGATACCAGAGATGCCGCCCCCCTACAAGGCGTTTGAGAGGATCTGTTTGAGTCCGCAAGAAGAGGCATCACGGTGTCGTTTATCGCTTCGTTCCCATCAAGCCTGGTGTTGTTCGACGTGTACTTCCTACGCGCAGCGAGGTACGCGGACCTACCCGCATGGGCCTACTCTCTCTGGTTCTATGTTCTGTTCAGCGCGATCGTCGTTGGCCTGATCATGGCCGGGGCACGAGCCATTCACCTCTATGTCAAACAGCTAACTCGCAGGCGGCTGGCCGAAACTGAGCATGTCGTCCAGAGGCAAACCGAACATCTCCAACAGGCCACCGCTTCTATCCAGGGAGAAAACGAAGAGCTGTCGTGGACGAACGACGAGTTGATGCACTCGAACGACTCGCTGCAGCACAGGAACGAAACATTATCCTGGATCAACAACCAGCTCACCGGAGCCAACATCGCACTCGAGCGAAGAACGGCAGAGCTGCGGCGAGCCCTCGAAGAAAACAAGGAGATCCTGGGCATTACCGCGCACGACCTGAAGAACCCCCTGGGCGGAATCATCGGCCTGGCCAATATCATCCTGGAAGACCTCAAAGGGCTGCCGGAAGAGGAGGCCATCGCACAATGCGAAGAGAATACCGCACTGATCAAAGAAACCGCCGAGGAAATGCTACGCAGCGTGCAGAACCTGCTGGATCGCCACCGGCTGGGGTTGCCGGCCCGGCTGAACAAAGAAGTGGCCGATCTCGAGATGATCGCGGAGCTCGTCGTGAAATGGAACAGGCAGCCGGCCTCGAAGAAAAACATCCAGCTCAGCATCGCCTCACCCGGCCACGGCGTGTCGGTCTTGATGGATGTGTCGGCCATTCAGCGGGTAATAGACAATCTCATCTCCAATGCCGTCAAGTACAGCCCCGGAGGCACGAAGATCTGCATCGAGGTCGAGCTGTTGGAACGGCGCGCGCGCGTTTGCGTGCGCGACGAAGGGCCCGGGCTGACCGACGAAGACAAAAAGCGCGTATTCGGCAAGATGGCCCGGTTGAGCGCCAGGCCTACCGGAGGTGAACATTCGACCGGGCTCGGGCTCTTCATCGTGAAGAAACTCGTGGAGGAGCACGGAGGCCGGGTAGGCGTCAGAAGCGAATACGGCCAGGGGGCCACCTTCTGGTTCGAGCTCCCTCTCGTGGCTGAGAATCACGTCGACGCCCGGGGCTGAGCCGGAGCGCCCATCGGCGGAAGGGAACCCGAATCAGGCGACAACCCCCACATGGAGCAATAAACCCTCCCGTACTCTTAGTACTTCCCCGCCAGGGCCAGGGCTTTCTCGCGGACAGCCTCCCGGAGCGGTTCGGGGGCGATTACCTCGGCATGCAGGCCGAAGCGGAGCAACCAGCTGGCAACGTATTCGACATTTTCGAAAGCAAAGGTCACCGTGACGTGGTCGTCGTTGTGGTGCTCCTCATCCAGCTTGGCCGGAATGCCGGGGCGAGCCCAGCGATAGATATTTTTGTCGAACCGGATCGTCATGGCGACATTCTGCGGATTCTCCCCCCGCTCCTCGAGGTGGCGCGTGAGGTCGAATCCCTCGGGGCGTTCGAAGCTTTCGATGAGCACGCGCATCGATCGGATCTGGTCGAGGCGAAAATTGCGGATGTCGTCCCGAAGGTGATCGTAAGCGATGAGGTTCCAGTGGTCGGTGTAGTAGACCAGGCCGAGGGGGTCGACGGTGCGCCGGGTCAGCTCGTCCCGGCTGGCGACGAGGTATTCCATCATGACGCGCGACTGGCGGGCGACGGCCTGGCTCAGCTCGTACCAGCGCCCCTCCTCTTCGCCGGTGATCGTAGCCTGGTGCCGGTTCAGCCAGTAGGGGTCCATGACGGTGTTAGCCTGGAGCCGTTCGATATAATCCTGCACCTCCCGGGGAAGCACCTGCTGGATCTTCAAGCCGACGAGGTCGGCATCTTTCGCGAGGGACGGATCCGACTGCATCTTCATGAACTCCGTGCCCAGCAGCAGCGTGGCCGCTTCACGGGCAGACAACATCAGAGGAGGCAGCTGATACCCCTCCAGGATCTCGTACCCTCCGCCGTCGGCGTAGGTGAGCGGCACACCGGACTCCCCCAGCGCCCGCAGGTCGCGGAAGATCGTTCGCCGGCTGACGTTGAAGTGCTCGGCCAGATCTCGCGACGTCATATTGGGGCGTGTCTGCAAGAGTAACACGAGCGCAAACAGGCGCTCCGTCCGATTTAAGATGCGGTCCGCTTTTGCCATGGACAGATCAGATTATAAAGATACCGTGAAGACAGTCGTTGGACTCACGACTGGACGAGCAGGAGATATTTCTCCGCGAATACATGTGCTAATATAGGAGTCCTCGCCAGGGAATCAAGGGAAATTTGCGTTACACGAAGCCCCGGATAGGCCGCTTCGAGGTCTCGCTGCTCGTCGTGCAGATCGCCCCCTTTCAGGCACAGGAGGCCGGGCGGCCAGCAGGCGCCGGGCGTGGATTCGAACGGTTCGGCACACCGGCGGTGCCAGGACCACAGGCGTTCGAGAGGCGCGGTTGCCCTGGATACGGAGTAGTGCGCTTTGCCGGCCCAGGCTTCGGCGCGGCCGTGCCAGACCTCGACGTTGGTCAGGCCGAGGGTGCGACTCATGGCTCTGACCGCCTGCACTTTTTTGCCGACGGCGTCGACGCCAGTAAAAAAACACTGTGGGAAGCAGATCGCGAGTGGAATCAAAGGAAGCCCGCCCCCCGTGCCCCAGTCGACGATCCGGGCGCCCTCCGGGAAGGGATGCATGGCAATCGCGAGGCTATGCTGGATGTGGGTCGTCCAGATATCGCCGGCCGTCCTGGGCGAGATCAGGTTGATGCGCTGGTTGAATCGAGCCAGCAGCGAGGGATAGGTTTCGAGCTGGCTCCGCTGCTCGTCATCGAGCGTCGCGATTACGTCAGGATTCGACACGGGCCCTGGCGACCGCAGACCGGGGGGCGCGGTGTTTCTTCAGGAGGACCATCAGCACGGATATATCGGCCGGGCTGACGCCGCTGATGCGAGAGGCCTGCCCCAGGTTGTCGGGGCGGATGCGGCTGAGCTTCTCACGGGCTTCCATCGTAATATTGGTGGCCTGGTGATAATCGAACGCGTCAGGGATGAGCCAGCTTTCGAGCTCCATCATGCGTTGGACCATCTCACGCTCACGATCCAGGTAGCCGGCGTACTTCAGGTCTATCTCGGCGAGGCGTACGACATCCTCCATGCCTTCGCAGGGTGTCACGAGTTCGTCGCGGAGGTTCGTGCGATCGAGGATCTCGGAGAGAGAGACTTCCGGGCGCGTAGCCAGCCGGGCGATGCGCTCGGGTTGTTTGATCGGAGACGTACCGGCTTCCTCGAGATAGGCGTTGATCCGATCGGGCTGCACGTTTTGTCCCTGGACGGCCTCGAGGGTTCGGGTGAGCGCATCTTTTTTTGCCAGCATGCGCTGGTAGCGCTCGGGCGTGGCCAGCCCCAGCCGGTAGCCGAGTTCGGTGAGGCGCAGGTCGGCATTGTCCTGCCGGAGCAGGATGCGGTGTTCGGCGCGCGAGGTAAACATCCGGTAGGGTTCGTCGGTGCCCTTGGCGACGAGGTCGTCGATCAGTACTCCGATATAGGCTTCGGAGCGCTTGAACACGACGGGGTCCTGATCGCGAAGCTTCTGCACGGCATTGATGCCGGCGATCAATCCCTGGACGGCGGCTTCCTCGTACCCCGTCGTCCCATTGATCTGGCCGGCGAAGAAAAGGCCGCCGACGCGTTTGGTTTCCAGGCTGTACCGGAGCTGGTACGGGGGGAAGTAGTCGTATTCGATGGCATACCCGGGGCGCAGCAGGTGCACCCGCTCCAGGCCCGGGATCTCGCGGAGGGCCCGGAACTGGACCTCTTCGGGCAGGCTGGTCGAGAAGCCGTTGACGTACCACTCGTAGGTATCCCAGCCTTCGGGTTCGAGAAAAATCTGATGGCTGTCTTTTTCCGAGAAGCGATTGATTTTGTCTTCGATCGAGGGGCAGTACCTCGGGCCGGCGCCCTGGATGCGGCCCTGAAACATGGGGCTGTCGGCGAAGCCTTCACGCAGGATGGAGTGCACCCCGGGCGTCGTTTTCGTCAGCCAGCAACTCATCTGGTTTTCGGGGAGGGCGTCCGTCATGAACGAAAACGGAGAAGCCTGCGGATCGCCGGGCTGCTCTTCGAGCTGCGAGAAATCGATGGACCGCCCGTCGATACGAGGGGGCGTACCCGTTTTGAGGCGCCCGCTTTCGAAGCCGAGGTCGTTCAGGCAGGCCGTGAGGCCCACGGACGCGCGTTCGCCAGCGCGCCCTCCGCCGTACTGGCGCTTGCCGATGTGGATGACGCCGTTCATGAACGTCCCGCTCGTCAGGATGACGCAGGGCGCAGTGAAGAGCTGGTCCGACTGGGTGCGCACGCCCACGACCTGCCCGTCAACGACGTCGACGGCTGTGGCCATGTCCATCCGCATGAACAGGTTGGGGATCGACTCCAGGTCGCGGCGGACGGCCTCGGCGTACCGCATGCGGTCGTTCTGAGCGCGGGGACTCCAGACAGCCGGCCCCTTGCGCTGGTTGAGCATCCGAAACTGGATGCCGGTGGCGTCGGTAACGCGCCCCATCAGGCCGCCGAGGGCGTCGATCTCGCGGACGAGCTGCCCTTTCCCGATGCCGCCGATGGCCGGATTGCAGGACATCTGGCCGATGGCTTGCAGGTTCATGGTGACGAGCAGGGTACGCGCGCCCATGCGCGCCGTGGTAGCCGCCGCCTCGGAGCCGGCGTGCCCACCGCCCACTACGATAACATCGTATTCGAAATAAGAGGCCATGCGTCTACCGCTATCAGTTACTGCAAGAAGTAAAAGGGAGCAAAGACCCGATGCCGGGGGCTGAACTCCGAACGCTGAATCGTCAATTATCCGAAATGACGAGCGTCAACCCGTACTTCCGGTCGTCGATGGTGACCGTCCTCGGCAGGTAAGGAATGATGTACAGCGTATCGTTGGGGGACTCGAGATCGTTCAGGTCGAACGTCTTGAAGCCGAGGCCGCTGTTGTCTCGCTCGAGGTCCATGTTGATGATATGCCGCTCCGGGCTGCGCGTATTGCCGCCGATGCCGATTTCGTAGAGGCGTACGACCTCTTTCCCGCTGAGCAGCGCCACTTCGTACTCGCCGCGCGCACGACTCACATTCAGCGTCATCGGCGTGACGCCCCGATGGCGTCCTTCGACGAGTACGTCGACCTGTTCAGCGTTGAACGCCGGCACGTCAGCATCCTGGCCTCGAAGTCCTTTTTTGCTATGGCTGCAGCCGGCGACGAGCAGCGCGGCGAGAAGAAGAATGCAGGGAACGATGGCTGTATGAGTATTCATGATGATATCGACTGTACCGCGCGTAACGTACGGACCCGGTGTGTGAAATTAAATGAGGTGAATGATCGAAGTTCAACGATGCACCACCGTGGCGTTGAATAGTTCAATATAAATGATGTTACGCGCACTGTGCACAGCAGGCTGGTTTACATGGCCTTACAAACGTGCGATGACGAACGTGCATTGGCAAACGTGAAATAACAAACGTGAAATAACAAACGTGCAATAACAAACGTAGAGGGCAAACGTGCAAATCCGCTCTGGCAGGACCTGTGCGCATGGCGCGTAACATCTGTAGTATATCGCAAACCACGCCGTGTTCCTTTACGATACACCTGAAATCCCCTGTATGCGTAGCAGGGCGGATGCAGCTCTCTTATACCGCTTTTCGCAGGCAACATACACGGCAACATACACGGCAATATACATGGCATGCCGCTACATGTCCGTAGCAACCACCCGCACCAGCTCCTCGATCGACGTCTCGCCTTTCAGGACGAGGTCCCGGGCCGACTCGACGAGCGTCATCATCCCCTCTTTGAGCGCTTGCGCTTTGATGGCCGACTCGTTGATGTCTCCCCTCGCATCGACGATGATGGTCCGGATCTCGGGAGAAAACGCGAGCGCCTCCGTGATAGCCCGCCGGCCTTTGTAGCCGGCCCCTTTGCATTTCTTGCAGTTCTTGTCGTAGCCAGCCTGGTAGATGGCCTGCCCCTCCAGCTCTTCCTCGGTAAAGCCGATCCGCTGCAGCATGCTGGGCGTCGTCTTGTCGTCCCGGATCTTGCACTGGGGGCAGAGCTTACGGATGAGGCGCTGCGCCACGATCAGGTTGATGGCGTAAGCAATGAGAAACGGTTCGACGCCCATCTTGTAGAGGCGGCTGACGGCGCTCGGTGCATCGTTGGTATGCAACGTGGAAAACGTGAGGTGCCCCGTGTTGGCCAGCTTGATCGCGAGGTCGGCCGTGGCTTTGTCGCGCATCTCCCCCACCATGACGACATCCGGGTCGTGCCGGAGGATGGCGCGAATGGCATGCTCGAGATGCAGCTTCGGGCTGAGCTTGATCTGCCGCACCCCCGGGATGATGTACTCGACCGGGTCCTCGACGGTCAATACGTTGACCCTGGGCGAGACCACGTTGTGCAGGCAGGCGAACAGCGTCGTTGTCTTTCCGGAGCCGGTCGGTCCGGTCAGGATGACCATGCCGTTGGGCTGCGAGATCGCCCACTCGAAACGCTCCATCGCCCGCTGGTTCAGGCCGAGCTGTTCGAGGTCGGTGATCACCTTCCGGTCGTCGAGCACGCGGATGACGATGCTTTCTGAACGGACGTCCTGGGCGGCGTTCGCGATCGGGAGCACCGACACCCGGAACCGGATCAGTGTGTCGTCGATCCGGCGCTGGATGAAGCCGTCCTGGGCGGACTCCCGCTCGAAGCGGTCCACGTTGACGGAATTGTCTTTCACGACGGCCAGGAAGGCCTCGGCGATGACGCGCTTTTCGACGTGCCAGCACTCCAGCTGCCCGTCGATGCGGAAGTGAATCTCGATCTGGCGGTCCGGGTTGGGGAAGATGTGGATGTCCGAGATGCCCCGGCGCACCGCTTCGAGCAGCGTGGCTTCGAAGAGGTTGATGAGCGTCGACCGCCCGATCTCGGCCTCGAGAGCGTCCTCATCGATGAGCCCCGCTCCCCCTCCTTCTTCGTACGACGTGCCGAGGTCGAAGGCGTCGAGCCCTTCCTCGGCCCGCTTCATGAACTCGTTTTTGGTGATCGTCGGGAAGCCTTCCAGGATCAGCATTTCGACCTTCGACTCCCGCACGAAACACAACTCGACGCTCTTGACTCCCGCTTTCTTCAGCAGCCGGGGTACGCTCTTGTGGGACGGGTCGTGGGTGCCGAACACCCAGGTGTCGCCCTCTTTTCGGATGGGCACCAGCTTGTGTTCTGCAAAAAGCTGCCACGAGGTTTCGGGAAAGGTCTGGGTGTGCTTCTGCAGAAACGCCACTGTCTGCGGTCCTACCTCGGCCTCGGCGAACGCATATACTTCTGCTGCACAGGCATATACGGCCTCCCGGTCGACGTCCGGATCGCGGGCCAATGCGCGCCAGAGCGAGTCGACCGCCTCCGATTCGCCCGACTCCTTCCACTCCCGCCAGACTTTTTCGATCTTCTCGGCCGTGACGAGCTGCTTGAAGCTCAACATAATCGCCACACGGTCCCTCAGGTTGAGGACCGAAAACTCGCTGCCCCTGCTATCGATGTGTGACGTCTGGCCGAAGGTGTTACTCATATACGCATCTGCTTACGTAGTGATGATACGCAGGCTGTGCACAGCAGCTCGTTGTGCCGGCTTCGAAATCGGGCCTTGCAGCCGGTTTCCGTCTGTTTGAGTTTTTTCAAAGCCGTTGTGGCTGAACGATGGCGCACAGGTGCATGACATCCATTACGTACAGAAATGTATCGGCCAGGAAGGGGGGAACTGAAGGGATAGGGGGATAGGGAAAACAAGCCTAAATACCCCTATCCTATCTCCCTTTATCCTTTTCCCCCCAACCTATTTCCCAATACAAAACCGCGAGAAGATCTGGTCGAGGATGTCTTCGTTGGTGATTTCGCCGGTGATCTGGCCGAGCTCGTGGAGGGCCGCGCGCAGGTCGATCACGAGAGCGTCGCTCGACACGTTCTGGGCGAGCGCCTCGCGGGCCTGCTCGACGGCATCCAGGGCGTTGCCCAGGTGGAACCGATGCCGCTGGTTCATCACGATGGGCGACCCTTCGGTTCGGTGGAGGTGTTTCTCGAAGAGAGCTTTCATTTCATCGATCAAGGGGTCGAGGATCTTTGCGTCGGTCAGCGCCGACTTTGCGGAGAGGTGCAGCGCGGTCAGAGATTCGGGCAGTTCGGGCGGCGACTCCATCCGGTCTGCTTTGTTAGCCACGAGCACGACGGGGATCATCGGGTGGTCCCGCTGCAGGGCATCGAGCCAGGCGACTTCGCCCTCGTCGAGGCCGGCCGTGGCGTCGACCACATAAATGAGCAGGTCAGCCATCTCGGCGGATCGCTGGGCGCGGCGCACGCCCTCGGCTTCGATGACGTCGGAGGCTTCGCGGAGGCCGGCGGTATCGAGGAAGCGAAACCGGAGCCCGTCGATTTCGGCCTCGGCCTCGATCTCGTCGCGCGTGGTGCCGGGGATGTCGCTCACGATGGCCCGCTCCCGGCCGACGAGCGCGTTGAGCAGGGTCGACTTGCCGGCGTTGGGCCGGCCAGCGATCACGACGCGGATGCCGTCCCGGATCATACTGCCCAGGGTGTACGACCCCTGCAGCTCGCCTAACAGGTTCGCGATCGTATCCAGGAGCGACTCCAGCTGCGCTTTGTCGGCGAATTCGACGTCCTCTTCTACGAAGTCGAGCTCCAGCTCGATGAACGCGCAGAGTTCGATCAACTCGCTCCGCAGCTGCTGCAACTGCTCCGAGTAGCGCCCCTGGACGTGCTGGATGGAGACGCGGTGAGCAAGCGTAGACGAAGCGTGGATCAGGTCGGCGACGGCTTCGGCCTGGGCGAGGTCCATCTTGCCGTTCAGAAAAGCGCGTTGCGTGAATTCGCCCGGCGCGGCGAGGCGGACGCCCTCCTCGAGCAGCCGTTTCAGGATGAGTTGCGAGGCGAAGTCGCCGCCGTGGCAGGAGATCTCGACGACGTCTTCTCCGGTCACCGACCGGGGCGCCCGGAATACCGTGACGACCACCTGGTCGATCTCGTGGCCGGCGCCATCGACGATGTAACCCACGTGGACGGTGTGGGAGTCCGCCTCCTGCAGCGACCTCCCCCGGAGACAGGCGTCGACGCATCGGATCGCGTCAGGGCCGGAAACACGAAGGATCGCGAGAGCCGCTACCCCGCGCGCCGTGGCGATAGCAGCGATGGTGTCCGGCATGTCATCGTTTGATGCGAGAGGATCTGCCTTTTCCGGAGCGGGAACGTCCGTTTCGTCCGTCCTTGTTACGACCGTTCCGGTTGCGCCCCTGTTTGAGCACACTCGGCTTCGGCTTCTTGGACGTCGAGGCCGGCTTCACTTTCGCCGCCTTGTTTTTCGCCGGCGCCACTTCGTCTTCGGCTTCCTCCTTCTCCTTCTTGATGCCCCGGTTGATAAACTGCTGCTGCACGGCCGTGAGCACGTTGTAGCAGAGGTAGTACAGGTTCAGGCCCGACGCCCAGCGGTTGAAGATGACGAAGATCATCGCCGGCATGATGTACATGATCATCTTCGCCTGCGCGCCGGCCGACGGGGTCGACTGGATGCGCATCTGGACGATCATCGAGAGCCCCATGAGCAGGCAGAAGCCGGCGACGAAGTCGCCGTAGAACGGGATGGTGAACGGCAGGTTCAGGATGATGTCGGGCGCCGACAGGTCGTTCGCCCAGAGGAATCCTTTCTGGCGGATCTCGATGCTCTGCGGCAGGAACTGCCAGAGCGCGATAATAACAGGGTACTGTAGCAACATGGGCAGACAGCCGCCGATCGGATTAACGCCGGACTCCTTGTACATCTTCATCGTGGCTTCCTGCTGCTTTTGCATGTCGTCCCCGTACTTCTCTTTGATCGCCTCGAGCTTCGGCTGGAGCTCGCGCATCTGCGCCATGCTCCGGTACGACGACTTCGTGAGCGGGTAAACGACCAGCTTGATCAGGAAGGCCAGGATGATGATGATGATGCCGTAATTGGGGATGACGGAACCCAGGTAAGCGAACATCGGGATGAACACCAGCTTGGCGATCGGCCGCGTCATCCATTCGAAGAAGTCCCAGCCGTAGTCCACCATATCGTAGATGCCGAGGTCGTAGGCCGAGATGCGCTTGAATTCCATGGGGCCGAGGTAGAGCCGGAAGAGGTCGGTCCCTCCTTCTTCGGCGATCGGCATGAACAGGCTCGCCTGGTAGGTTTCGAGGAGGTTGGGGTCGTCCATCTCGCCGAAGCGTTCGCCGACGAGCTCCGCGCCGCGCGTGGCGCCGTCGGGCATCATGACTACGGCAAAATACTGGTTCTTCACGCCGACCCAGGAGATGCTGCCCTGCTGCGACTCTTCTTCGTAGGTCTCTTTGTCCAGCGTGATGCCCTCGACGTCGCCGGCGACGGTCCGGAAATACGAGGCTGTCTTGATGGCTTCCTGGCTGGGGTCGCCTTCGGAGAAGGGGACGCCGCCGTCCCACCGCAGGTCGTACCCTTCGCGGGTCGAGAACGACAGCGCATTTTCCTGCTGGATCTCGAGGTCGATTTCGTACCGGCCCTGCATGAAGGTATAGGTCTGGTGGATCGCCCCTTCGCCCACCGGCGTCGAGAACCGGATGGAAGCCGTCTCACCTTCGTCGTCGACGCTAAGCCGTTCCCCCGAAAAGTCGGCGTCGAAATAAAATTCGCGCGTATCGACGTAATGGTTGGAGGGCGTCGTAAAGATCATGGCCAGCGCCCCGGTCTTCGTCGTGTCGACGAGCTGCACCGGCGTCTCCTGGTCGAACTTGGTGTAGGTTTTGAGTTTGAAGGACGTGAGCGTTGCGCCTCGGGTAGAGAAGACGGCTTCGTAGAGATCGTTCTCGACCGTGATGAACCGTTCCTCGCCCTGTTTGGCGCCGGCGATGGTGGAGTCCGACACGACGGCGGGGGCCTCTGCGGTCGTGGCCGGCGTCGCGGTGATCGGTTCGTCTTGCGGTGGGGCGTCGGCGACCTGCTCGGAGACGGGTGGAGCGGCTGTAGAGTCGCCGGCGGCAACCTCGGCAGGAGGCACCGGCGGTGGCGGGGCCGAGAGATAAAACCACACCAGCACGATACCTGTGATGAGTAAGGTCGCAGTGATTACGTTACGATCCAATGTATTATCCGGTTTTTATGAACCCTGTACGGCGGGAATCACGTCTGGTTGTGCAACGCGCGGTTTACGCAGAAAGGTTCATTACGGCGTGGAACCTTCTTGAATTTTCGCGGCGAGCTGC
The DNA here is from genome assembly GCA_964525535.1 of uncultured Rhodothermaceae bacterium. Lineage (GTDB taxonomy): Bacteria > Bacteroidota > Rhodothermia > Rhodothermales > JAHQVL01 > JAHQVL01. The sequence goes on along the minus strand of CAZGHT010000094.1, from coordinate 1,488 downwards.
TGCAAAGCCCTGGGCAGATGAGCGGGGACCTGGCGCCGGGCGCGGTCTGGCTGGCCCCGGAAGATGACCATCAGGGTAAGGAATCGGTCATGGCCGGCGAGGGCCTCCAGCAGAACGTGCTGGTTCAGGCGGTACGTCTCTCGGAGCAGGCGCTTGATCCGGTTGCGCTCCACGGCGCGGCGGACGCCGCGGCCCATCGTGAAGCCGACTTGCAGGGGAACGGGGGCGTTTCCTTCTTCCGGGGAGAGGAGCCGGTACACCAGGCGGATGCTGCCGGTCGCCACCGTCTCGACGTCCTTGCGGGTGCGGTCGAACAGGGGCGCGATGAGCCGTTTGCGTTTCAGGCGGAAGGCCGACGGAAAGCGAAACGAGGCCGGCCGGGCAGGATCGGAAGGTGCGCCGGACATACATACCCTGCGGATAGGTCCAGAAGCGGAGTGGGGGGGTTACTTCGTGCTGCGGGTGTCGCTGACAGACAGGTTCTTGCGGCCTTTGGCGCGCCGGCGGGCGAGCACTTTGCGTCCGTTTTTCGATGACATGCGGGCGCGGAAGCCGTGTTTGTTGGCTCGCTTGCGCCGGCTGGGCTGGTACGTACGTTTCATGGTAACGGTTCGGGTTTCACGTTTTTATGAGCAAGGTAAAACGCGACGGCCGCGCGGACGTTCCGGACACCGGACTCTCTGGAGCGGGAAACGAGACTCGAACTCGCGACCCTCAGCTTGGGAAGCTGATGCTCTACCAACTGAGCTATTCCCGCGTAGGTGCTCAATATAGTTTACGGTTTGTTCACACGCCAGATCCCCGGCCGGCTCGCACGCAAAAACTCCGAACCCAATGTCTCAACAAACCGGCCGCAGGTCGGAACCGAACCGTCGCAGAATCGTCTTTAAGCATCCCGGTAAAAAATGGGCGATTAGCTCAGCTGGTTAGAGCGCCTGCCTTACAAGCAGGAGGTCACTAGTTCGAATCTAGTATCGCCCACTGCAATCATCTCTTGCTTGAATACTTTCAACTGGATCAGGGTACCAGAGCGCTGCTCTGGTACCCTTCGATCAGCTCTACTTCGCCACCTTCCGAGCAGCGAGTCCCTTCGAGAGAGCCTCTTGCGTCTCCCCCGAAGGACGTCCCATGATTCAGCACCGCCAGATCTCCGGCTTCGATGGAACCGTTCTGGATCGAATGAGGCTGGCGGTTCTAATAGGTCCCGGTATTCAACGCGGTCACGCTTGAAACCATGCTGCCGGCCCACGGGTGCGAGTCAAGACTTGAATGCCCGGCAGAGCGAGGCCCTGAAAGGGCCCTCTTACCCACCCGGGGCAACGCCCCGGCGCCGGCACCCCCATCCAGAGCCCTGAAAGGGCGTTCTATGTCGCCCGTTTCGAAGAGGCAGGCCCCCGGGAGCGCCCCTTCGGGGCTCGCTCGCAGCGCAGGCCACCCACCCGGGGCAACGCCCCGGCGCCGGCACCCCCATCCAGAGCCCTGAAAGGG
>CAZGHT010000093.1:0-20503 GCA_964525535.1 uncultured Rhodothermaceae bacterium | reverse complement strand
GAGAACTGAGAACCCCGAACTGAGAACTGAGAACCCCGAACTGAGAACTGAGAACGGAGAACCGTGCGCCCAAGGTACAGGGTACCTGTGGCCGTATGGTTGACCTCGAACGGGGCGAGATGGCCTATGTTGAGCATGATCGTATATCCCACCATGCTCGATCTCGATACCCATGCTGCGCCTCCTCGTGCCGTACCTCCTCGTGCTGTGCCTGTTTGCCGCTGGAAACTATCCCCGGCGCCTGAATGCACAACAGGAGACCGCGGAACATCTGCATCCGACCCTGGCTGCGGATCACGCGCTCGATTCCCGTTCTGTCATCGTTCAGTTCGAAGGCGCTCCTTTATACGCACGGGTCCGGGGAGCCGCCAAAACCGAAGCTCTGGCCCGGCTGGGGGAGACGCACGCGCGATTTGCCGCCGACCTGCAGCACATCCTGAGGGGCGACGCCGCCAAAGCGCGTATGGATGAAAGTCCGGTTTCCTTTTTTCGGGTCTACAACGGCGTGGCGCTTCGCATACCGGCCCGGGCAGAAGCCGAGGTGCGGCAGTTGCCCTACGTCCGGGCGGTCCATCCGGACCGGGTAGTCCGAGCGTTCTCTGTGCCGGCATCGGGTCAGGCGAAGTTTTATGGCGGTCGGGGCGATCCGGCGTACACTGGGGATGGCGTTACGATTGCCATCGTAGATACGGGGGTCGATTACACACATCCCGATCTCGGGGGCGGCCTGGGCCCCGGCTACACGGTGATCGGGGGCTTCGATTTCGTCAACGGCGACGCCGATCCCATGGACAATCACGGGCACGGCACCCACGTCGCCGGCATCGCCGCCGGGGCGGCCCCCGATAGCCGCCTGCTGGCGTTGAAAGTGCTGGACCGGAACGGCTTTGGCCTGGACTCCGGCGTCATCCGGGCCATCGAGTTTGCATTGGATCCAGACGGCGATCCCGGTACAGACGACGGCGTAGACGTCATCAACCTGAGCCTGGGCCGCCCTAACGACGGCAACGCCGGCCATCCTGTCGTCGAGGCCGTCGAGCGTGCTGTAGCGGCCGGGGTGGTGTGCGTCGTGGCGGCCGGGAACGACGGCACAGACGGCCCTGCGTCGATTGCCGTACCCGGAACGGCCCCTTCTGCGATTTCCGTCGGTGCTTATCGCGCAGCAGGCGCCGTCGCGGCATTCAGCGCCCGGGGGCCGGCCGGCGCCCGCCTCTCGGAAGGACGCCCCCTCGTCGGTGTCAAGCCCGATCTCGTGGCGCCCGGTGTGGCTGTCCGGTCTACCTGGTTATCGGGCGCCTACCAGCGCCTGGATGGCACGTCCATGGCCAGCCCGCACGTCGCCGGCCTCGCAGCGAGAGCCATCCAGCGGCGCCCCGACTGGAGCCCGGCCAGGATCAAAGCGCAGCTGATGCAGAGCGCCCGCGATCTCGGCGCGGCCGTATGGGAGCAGGGAGCCGGCCTCGCCGGAGAAGGCCTCCCTCGCGATTTTGTCGTCGCCCCGGCATCGATAGATCTGGGACTCGTACGTGGGCACGACAGCGACTGGGAATCGGATATCACCCTGTCGATCGTCAACCTGAGTGAACGGACGAAAAAGTACGGATTCCAGGTGCAGGCGGATTGGCCGGCGGCCGTCAGGGTCGAAACGTCCGTGTCCTCCCTGACGCTGGCTCCGGGAGAGGATGGGGCCGTACTCCTGAATGTGCGAGGGGCCCCGGCCGATATACCTGACCGGCCGTTTCCAGAGGCGTATCTGGGCAGCATCACGGTCAGCGACGGCGACGACCGGGTCGAGGTCCCCGTTTCTTTCTTCAAGATGCCGGCGGCGGAACTCGAATTCGACGATCCGTCGGATCTGCTGGTCATCCAGGGGCGAAAGCCGGCCCATCGCTTCGTGATTCCTCGCCCGGCTGAGCGAATGACCCTCTTCGTGCCGGACGATGAATACGACGCCATCGCACAATTCGACCGGGGCCGGTACACGGTCGTGACTGAAGGCCGCCGGCTGTCCGATAATGCGCCCTGGAGATTCTCCAGAGCCCGGGCCGGGCACCGGCTCTCTTTCGACATAGTCGACAGGGAAGGGGCGCCGCTGTCTCCCGTTTCGTATTCGCTGGCCCTGAACCATCCCGCCACCGGCCTCGCCGTGCGGAGCCAGGCCGGCCTGCCGCCGGCGGAAGCCCCCGGCATCTACGTGTCTTCGCTGAGCGATCGGTACGTGCTGGACGTAAAAGTCGAGGCGTTCGCAGATAATGGAGACTACTACGAGCTCCCCTTTGCCCGGCTGGACGGCGTGCAACAGAACAGCGTCTTCAGAAACGAACCGGACGAGCTGGTTGCGTTCCCCTTTTCATTCGAGGGCCTCACGTCCTCCCGGCCGCTCTACTACGTGCCCTGGAGCGAAGGCCCCGGCGTCCCGACGAAGATGTCCGTCCCGGACAGCCTCCTGAGCGTCCATCCGGGATTCGTGCTGAGGCCGCCCTTCACGAAGACATTCGTCACAGGGCCGCGCCCTCACCCGTCATATACGTGGAGCCACTTCGGATACGCCATCGTGACCGCCATGTCCTCCGAGGCCTCCTTCCTCGAAGGACGTGAAACAGCACTCCTCCGATGGGGGCCTGCCCGAATCGAAGGGCGCAAGGTGGTTTATGGATCTGTAGGGACCGGGGATGGGGTGACGATGGAGGTCGTAGATATACCGGAGAAGCCCCTCCATGCCCTGGGCGGAGCGCTGGCTGTGTGGACGGGACAGCTGGACAATTCGGCTACCCGCGTTCGTATGCTGGGGCCGGAGGGGGGCGGATGGTTCAGAAACGAGGGGGCCCTGTCGCTGCCGCGGCGTGTCTCGTGGTCCCTGTCGAAGGAGGACCGGGAGATCTGGGCGGATTCGCTCTCGTCGCGGCCTCTCGTTTTTCCTTCGGCAGAGCGAGCTTCTGAAACGTACACGGTGGAGCCCGGCCGCTATACCCTGGTCGTCCGCGATCTTGGCCGGGGTGCGGAGCCGCGCCGGGAACGCGCGCGCGTTGAACTGGAATTCAAGACCGATCGCGCCGACCCGGATCCCCCCCGCATTCGGAGCATCCATCACAAAACGGTGGCAGGCGGCGCCCGGGTGCTCGTGCTGGACGTCACTGATGTGTGCAACTGGTGCGACGTAGAGCAGGCCAGGCGCCAGGTCCGCCGGGTCGGCCTGTATACCCGGACGGCCGGCGCAGAGGAATGGGTAAAACAGGACGTAAAGCACGACGGAGAGGTGTATTCGGCTTCTCTGGGAGCTCAGCCTCTCGACGCGTATGCCGGCTTTCGCGTGGCCGCTGAAGACGTGTACGGCAACCGGCTGACCTATACCAGGAACGTTCAGCCCGGGCCCGGGGAAGCCACCTTCATGAGCCTCGCCGAACAGGAAGAGGTCGCCCGCAGCTCCCCGGAAATCAACGCGGTTTATCCGAACCCGGTGACCGATACCGCCACCCTGGAGTTTGTGTCGACTTCTTCTGCACCCGTTCAGATTTTTTTGTATGATCTGTTGGGCCGGCGCGTGTTCGAGCACGAGGAATACCCGACGGCCGGTGTTCACAAGGTGCCGCTGGACGTTTCCCGGCTGGCCGGCGGGGTGTATGTCCTGCACGTCCGGGCCGGCGATCGGTCGTCGCTGCAACGAATCGTAAAAGTGCGGTAATTTCGCTATGTTCGATCCCTCCCATTACGCGTACCCGGGCGCCTCGGAGATCCCGTTGCCGAAGGTGGCTGCCGTGCGGCAGAGGTTCGAGCGCCACGGCCTCGTCGACGTCGCGCGCGAGGTCAACGAACAGCTATCCAGGGAGGACGTCAGGGCCGTCCTCGAACCCGGATCCCGCGTGGCCGTTGGCGTGGGGAGCCGGGGCGTAGCCAACACGGCTCGGGTCGTCAAAACGCTGGTCGCAAAGCTCAAAGAGGAGGGGCTCGACCCTTTCGTGTTTCCGGCGATGGGCAGCCATGGTGGGGCCACGGAAGCGGGCCAGAAAGCCGTTCTGGAGAGCTACGGGGTGCACGAAAAAGCGATCGGCGCCCCTGTCCGAGCTACGATGGAGGTACAGCAGGTAGCCCGCATGGCGGACGGGACGCCGCTCTACGTGGACCGGTTTGCCTGCGAAGCCGACGGCATCATCCTGGTCAACCGCGTCAAACCGCATACGGCCTTTCGGGGGCCCATCGAGAGCGGGATCGTGAAGATGATGATCATCGGCATGGGCAAAATTGCGGGCGCCACCGTGATGCACAGCGACAAAGGTATGGATCGCTTCGGCGACGTCCTGCCCGAGGCGGCCAGATGCCTGTTGCCCCACATCAAGTTCCTCTTCGGGCTGGCGCTCGTGGAGGACGCGTACGACCAGACGGCCTGCGTCGAAGCCCTGCTGCCTGACGTCTTGCTCGAGCGCGAAGCCGCCCTGCTCGAAATGGCCCGGGCCTACATGCCCCGGCTTTACATCGACCCCATCGACGTGCTCGTCGTCGATCGCCTGGGTAAAGAGATCAGTGGGTCGGGGATGGATCCCAACATCGTGGGCCGCAATCACAGGGGCATCGAAGGCTTCGGCCGGCCCGTGGTCCAAAAAATCGTCGTTTTCGACCTCAGCGAACAAACCCACGGCAACGCGACGGGCATCGGCAACGCCGACGTGATCACCCGGAAACTGTTCGACAAGATCGACGCGACAGCGACCTATACGAACGTGATCACCAGTACCTATCTGGACGGGGCCGCCATCCCTTTGATCATGCCCGGGGAAAAGGCAGCCCTTCAGGTAGCCATCGGGAGTGTGCCGCGCGTACGACCGGAAGACATACGCCTGGTGCGCATCCGGGATACGCTGTCGCTGGCCGAGATCCAGGTCTCGGAAAGCCTGCTCCCCGAAGTGAAGGAGCATCCTCACATGGAGGTCGAAAGTGCTCCCGCACCCATGATGCTGGATCTGGCGTGAGGCGCCGCTTACATGAAAAGCAGCGCGAGGATTAATTGCAGGTCGGGCGCCCCGTCGTCGAGGCCGACGCCCAGCGCGGCGCGCAGCCGGCTCCCCCCGTTGGGAAGCGGGTAGTCGATGCCGCCGCTCAAGAGGACGAAGTCGCTTTCCGAAAGGATCGTGAGCTCTCCCAGGACGTGGAGCGCCCCGTTCGTCTGGTAGACGAGGCCGCCGCCCAGGCGAAGAGAGGCCTCGTAGTCGTCATCGAATTCCAGGAATTCGATCCCCAGCGTGCCCAGAAGGGTCAGGTCGGGAGAGGCGGCGTGTCGAATGGCGCCGAACGTGCCGAGGTTGACGCGCTCCTGGCCCAGGTTTTCCTCTCCTACGGGGAGCGTGATCGAGCCGCCCACCGTGATGCTCGGGCCGGTCGTGTTGAGCCGGTATCGCCCGTAGACCCCCAGGTCGGACACCCCGGACAGGTTGTCGCCGAATTCGGGGTCCAGGTTGAGGAAGAACAGTTCGGTGCCGAGCTCGAACGAGGCCCCGATCGGAAATCCGACCCGCGCTCCCAGCGTCGTCAGGTTGGCGAAGTCAAAGTCGCCGAATTGGAACAGGGCTTCTCCGTACAGAGAGCCCACGAGGGTGCCGTCCTGATAGAAATTAGTGAAGGCACGGACGTCGCGGTTCATCCTGGACTGCCCGCTCGCGGATGAGCAGGCGAGCAGGAGCAGGCAAACAGCGAGGCTGAAATATCGGGTAAATAAGGGCAAAGGGGTTGGCATGTTTAGAATGATACCGTTATTCGATCTTCTTCTCCTTCACTCAATGTCGCTACGCCGGTGAAGGATTGCATATTATCGTTGTCCTGGTCGCCCACGTGAATCGTGTACGCCCCGGTCCTGAACACTCCAGGTCGAAATTCGGATCCCTGGATGCGCAACGTATATACCGTTTCTCCGGACTGTTCGTCGACAACCTGCACGACGGGATCGGTCATGCCGGTGATTTCCAGGGTCGGTAAAAAAGCGACCGGCGCTCTGCCGTAATTGTCCCGCATGGCGATCGTTTTTGGCCATCCCTCGTACTGGGACCCGGTAGTCGGGTCGGTCGGATCCGCGTACCGCGGCCAGTTTTCCATCGTAATCGTCCGGTCTGTTTTATCGAACCGTACGATGCCGTAGCCCGGCATCTTGTCGTGGAGCGCCAGGGGTTCGACGCCGGTCGAGACGCCGGTCAGGGACGTCGGGTTGGTGGCCCCGTACACGGTGACGTAGTTGCCGAACGCGTCCTGGTGTTCGCCCATATTCGAGGGGGCGTCCGGCGGTCTGTTGGCGCCTTCGGCTTCCGGCATCCATCCGCGGGGGTAAAAGTTGGCGATGGAGGGGACGCAGAACGAGTAGCCGGCGTCGTTCGGGGCGTCGATGCCGTGATGGACGATCGTGGAGAGGTGCTGGTCGCCCTGCAGCATGAAGGCAAACCCTTTTCGGATGGCGGCGATGGCCTTATCCCGGCCTCGTTTGGGCCAGCCGTTCGAGTCGAGGTCGGCATAGAGCCGCATGAGGTCCGCGCCGTGGTGGGTGGCCATGTTGGCGAAGACGGTCTGCGAAACGACGAGCTTCATGTCGTGCCCGCGCCAGTCGCCGGCCCAGTCGTCGAGGAAGGCGAGCTGGCGGTCGCCGAGCAGCGTGAGGTCCGGCCGGTCTACGATCGAGGGGTCGAAGTCGGGGTCCATGAAGTGGTCCGGCCGGCCCTCTTTGCCCGGCACGAGGCCGGCGCAGCCCGACTTGAACTTGCGGTCTTCGATGACGGCGATGCCGATGCGGCCGTAGTTCATGTCGGTGTAATAGACCCCGATGCCCTGGTCGATGGGGGTCGGATCGTACGGATCGGGGAGGTGGCTGGTCTGCGTGCGTTCGACCATCTTCACCCATTCGGCCGGCATCACGTACCCGCCTTTGTCGTCTTTGTCGGTAGGCCGGCCGCCCTGGCCCCAGATGTTGCCCTGGTAGACGTCGTGGTCGTCCGGGATGGCGATGGTGGGCCGGTCTCGGGTGACGTCCCGGAAGGCCCAGGCCCAGAGGTACCACTTGTAGAGGTAGTCCAGGTGCGCGTTGGCGCGGTCCGCGAAGGTGGGGCTCGCGCCTTCGTACACCTGATCGCCGGAGAAGAAGAGCACGTCGACGTCCTGGTTGTGCAGGTGGCCCACGATATCCGCGTGGGGGAACCAGACCCGGTCGATCCAGCGGAACGAGCCGCCTTCCACACCACGGCCTGTATTATGGTTGCCGGTAAAGCCGGCGACCGAGACGACGTTTTTATCGACGGGATTTCTCCGGACGGTGCCTTCCCAGTAGAAGATCTCGCTCTCAGCGTCGCTCGTTTGCAGCGTGTAAGCAACGCGATAAGGGGTGTCGCGGGTGTCGTCCCAGTCTTCGACGCGGAACGTGGCGGTGTATCCCGGTACGACGACGGAGGCGGTAGCGGCTTCCTGCCAGGTCTCGCCTTCGTTGAGCTCGAGGCGCACCTCTGAGGCGTCGCCGGCGCCGACGGGCATCAGCTGCGCCGTCATCTTCATGACGTTGTCCGAAAGGGTATACTGGGTGGAGAGCACAGGGCCCGCGTTGCGGTCCGGGTAGGCGTCGATCTTACTGCCGGACACCGTCCAGTGTTCGAACCAGGTGCGGGCGTTACTCGCGACGAGGGCGAGGTTGCCGTGGATCCGGCCGGCCGGCTGGCCGGGGAGCTCCAGGGTCTGGCCGGTGTCTTCGTTGGATAGGGTGAGGGTGTATCCGTCTTCGGCGGGCGTGACGTCGAGCGACAGGGAGGCGGAGGTAAGAGGGCCCCCTTCGCCTTCGAGGGCGGCGGCATTTTCGTCTCCTGCGTTCAGGTCTCTGATGAAGAGGGCGCCGTCGGTGTCGATGCCGGCGAAGTAGCCGGCGCCCGGGCCGGCGCTATGGTGGATGAGGGCCGCGGCCCGGTAGTCGAGGTCGCCGCCGGCCCCGATGAGGAATCCCGACGCCCCGGGCAGCGAGAGGGTGTCTGGCCCCATCCAGCCCGTATCCACGGAGAGCTGGATCGATCCTTCGCGGGGGGCCGCCCTGTAGGTGAGCAGGTGCAGCGTACGCATGGGCCGGCCTATCGCCTCATCGGTCGTCTGCATGCGGCCGCCGGCCGCTTCCCAGTCGTGCAGCCGGTTGGCCCAGTACTCCGGGCCGATCCAGGTCCTTTCGGCGCCGGCGGGCAGGGTGGAACGGAAGGCGCCGTCGTCGCCGGGCTGGCAACCCGTTACCGCAAAGCACAGGGCGCAGAGCAGCAGGGCGGAAGCAGACGTCGATCGGGAGTAACGGGCAGGGTGAACGTTCATGGCTCGATGGGATGAGGGATGGTAGGGAAACAGGCTCTAAGTTTAGAAAGAAACGAGATCAGGGGCAAACGCAGGGATTCGCAATCCCCCCGTTATGTAACGAAACTGTTACAAGTCGAGCAAGAGGGTATGTCAGGCCAGCGTTTAGCGTCTTTAAGGGCAAATCAGAGCGCGTAATGCGCTCCCGCAACGGGTCCCAGCGGCACAATCATCGGAATCTAAACCTAACCTGGAAATCGAATCATGAAAGCTCTACTCGTTTTTCTCTTCGTGGTGCTCAGTGGATTTGTCATGCGGACCCGGTGCTCCTACGACTTCGGCGGCTGCGACGTGCATGCCCACTATCACTCAGCTTCGAACAATACGTACTGGACGGCGGCCTGCGACGACGGCTCCGTCTACAATGGAGCCATCGGAGGGAATGAAATCCCTGCCATCTGCGGGATCTGACGGGACAAGCCGTACTCATATCAATACCAAAACCCAGAGGAACATGAAAAATACAATGATGATCATGCTGACCCTATCGATGATGATAGGGATGGGATGCCAGGAATCCCCTTCCCCCGTGTCTGACCCTGAGACCGGCCAGCGGGTCGTACTGCTCGATCTGTCGGCACACCTGCTCGCGCCGGGCGCCTTCGACGGCACGGGCCTCTCGAAGGAGGAGCGTACGTTCATCGCCAGGGCATCCAACGACAGCCAGATTCGGTTCGTCACGTTGATTCAGGAGTCTGCCACGTGGGAAGAGGCGCACGAAAAGGTGCAGGGCGTGCTGGACAGCCCCTCGGAGATTCCCGACTACGTGCGCGAGCAGAATGCGGCCGTATACATGTTGAAAGCGGCGAAGTCGCTCGAACGCGTCGGCGAGGAACACCTCGATGCGATCGGGTTCTACACGGACCTCCTGGCGCGCCATCGCAGCCCCGAGGCCGGCCTGATGGTCCGTTCCCTCGAACTGCTGGACGGGCACTGGCCGGAGGAGAAGATTCGCGTTGCGGCCTCGCGGGGCCTGGAAGGGGCCGAGCACTATCTGGACCGCCATTATTATTGCGAGGACTGCGAAGCGCCCAAGATGCTGGCGTCGCAGCACGAGGCGATACGCCAGACGCAGGATGTATTCCTGGCGGAGGTGCTGGGGGCTGTCGAACAGCTGAGCGCCCTGAGCGCTGAATGAACGGGATCTGGCGCTGCCGGCGCCAGGCCTTCTTTGCCGGGAGCGGGGGGCGCTACTGGTAAGGAAAGGGCTCACAGGGTGCACCTGGCCTCAGGGTGCACCCTCGTGGTATTCCCCGTAGTGCGTTTTGGGTTCGGACCCCGGACCTACGTCCGAAACACGCGCCCCACCCTCCGCAAGTGCCACACCTTCAACACGATCATGCCCAGGACGAGCGCCGATACGATCAGGCTCAACGGGGGCAGGGTAGGGACAAAAGTCGTGACCCAGGTAAACCATCCCTCGGCTTTGAGCAGGAAGGAATGGAGGAAGATGAGCAACACCCCGATGTAGCCGTACCGAAGGCGCCGGCGCCATACCTTGGCCTTTTCCGGTGTGCCCGTGAAACGCTCTGCCCGGATCGAGATCACGAAGAGATAAGTGAACAGGACAAATCCGGCGACCGCCAGGAGCATAGCCGGAAGGTGGTCCGTGTAATACGACGGAAAGGGGAATTTGTACTGCGTCGAGCCGGCTGGATCGGGGGTGAACAGGGTGGTTGCGATATGTAGCGCGGCAAACCCGTACCCGGTCAGGCCCAGCGTGCGCCGGTATAAGAGGACCCGGTTAGGGGCCTTCCAGAAGTAATGAACAGCGCTTACTACGAAGGATAGCGTAATGGCGATCAGCGCCGTGCTGGCAATCGCTTTGTTCGCCAGATAGATACTGGGGCCTGTTTCGCGGCGGATCATGAGCTCAGCCAGGCCCGCAGCGAAGACCACGAGGCAAAAAACAACGGTATTGAACCAGTAAGGCCTCATCGCAGATTCGAAACGATGCCGTGGAAGCTCGATGCCGTGGAGGCTCGACGGTGTGCAGCGTGGTACTACCTGCCAGCGATCACACGTCGAGCGACCAGGGCGCGCGCATCTCGCGAGACCGCATCGCGTTGGCCTCTTCGTCGTCGACGAATTCCTCCCGCGCTGGATCCCACCTCACGTCGCGCCCCAGCAGCATGGCGATGTTGCCCAGGTGGCCGATCGTAATCGACCGGTGCGCCGTTTCGACGGGAGCGACGGGCTGTTCGCGCGAAACGACGCAATCGATGAAGTTGCGAAAATGATCTTCGCTTTCGTAGAGGTGGATTTCATCGTCCCCGATCTCCGAAGAAAGCAGCGCCGGATCGGAGGCGTCCCAGTTGCCACGGGTGACCCACACCCAGCCATCGGATCCTTCGAACGTGACGCCGCGCCGGAGGGCATCCGAGACGATCAGTTCGACGCCGTTTTCGTAGACGCATTCGAAGTAGAATTCGACGGCGGTATTCCAGGGTGAATCTGTCGAAAAAACGCCTCTGGCGTTTTTGATCTCGATCGGGCCGGTATCTTCGGTGTCCATGCCCCACTGCGCGATGTCGGGGTGGTGGCCGCCCCAGTCGGTGACCTGACCGCCCGAGTAATCGAGGATCCAGCGGAAGTTCACGTGGCATCGCGCCGGCATGTAAGGCGCTTCCGGCGCGGGGCCCAGCCACATGTCGTAATTAAATCCCTCAGGGACGGGCTCGGGCTGGCTACGGTGGGCGGAGCGCCCGAAGTCGGGCGTGCCGCCGGGGAGGCCGCATTTCACCGTCTGAAGCGTCCCGATGCGGCCGTTGCGCACGAGTTCGCAGGCCCGGCGGAAGCGGAAGTCGGATCGCTGCTGGCTTCCCGTCTGAAAGATCCGGTTGTTTTCCTTCACCGCGTCGCTCATCGCCCGGCCTTCCGCTATGGTGAGCGAGAGGGGCTTTTCGCCGTAGATGTCTTTTCCGGCGCGCGCGGCCATGACGGTGGGTATGGCGTGCCAGTGGTCGGGGAGCGCCATCAGGAGGGTATCGATGTCGTCGCGTGCGATGACGTCCCTGAAGTCTTCGTAGGCGGCGCATCCGGTGTAGCTGCCCGAGGGGGTGTCGTTGGCGTAGTGCCAGTCGACGATGCGGCGGGCCGGCTCACGGCCCGCGATGCGGCCGCTCCAGTAGCCGGGGCTTTCTTCGTTCACGTCGCAGACGGCGGTGACCTGAAGGCGTTCGTCGTCGAGAAAACGCAGCATGTCGTTCAGGCCCTGGTTGCCCGTTCCGATGACGCCCATCGTGATGCGGTCGCTGGGCGCCGGCCGGCCGGCCCGGCCCAGGGCGGAGGCGGGAATGATGCTCGGCAGCGTGATGGCGCCGGCGGCAGTGACAGTCGTTTTGATAAAGTCTCGGCGGTACATAAGAATGCTCCGTTTGAGGTTGTCAGATAAGCGTTACATGCTACAACAAATATCGATGACCGGCAAGGGGAAAACGCAGATTTTGAAGGCCAGGGGCGCGCAGTATACGTCCGTTTTTCGTACTATATACGAGTATCAGACACATCAATCAAATGAGTTCGATAAGGACGAGGGAATGACAATGAATGCATCACGACGAGAAACGCTGAAGAAACTCGCCCTGGGCGCCGCCGGGGTTACGGTGGGGAGTATGGGCTTTACGGCCAGGAGTTACGCTAACATCATGGGAGCGAACGATCGCATCCACATGTCGGTGGTCGGGATTCGCGGCCAGGGCCACGGCCACATACGCCGCTGGGCGGGCATGGCCGAAGAAAACAACGTACGCGTACACACGCTCTGCGACGTGGACGAAAACCTGTTCGCCGAGCGGATCAAGACGGCCAGCGACTTGCAGGGCGAAGCGCCGGCGACGGAAGTAGATATGCGCCGCGTATTCGACAACCCGGACATCGACGCCATCTCCATCGCAGCCCCCAACCACTGGCATGCGCTGGCGACGATCTGGGCCTGCCAGGCCGGTAAACACGTGTACGTAGAGAAACCCAGCTCCCACAACGTCTGGGAAGGCCGCAAAATGATCGAGGCGGCGCGTAAGTACGACCGCATCGTTCAGGTCGGCTTTCAGAACCGCTCCATCAATAACGTGCGCCAGGCCATGCAGCTGCTGCACGACGGCGTCATTGGAGACGTTTATATGGCCCGCGGGTTGTGCTTCAAACCCCGCGATTCGTTCGGTATCGCCGAAGACGGTGAGCCGCCCGAAGGCCTCCATTACGACCTCTGGCTCGGCCCGGCGCCGTGGCGGCCGTACAACGAAAAACGGCTGCACTACAACTGGCACTGGCACTGGGATACCGGCAACGGCGACATCGGCAACCAGGGCCCTCACCAGTTCGACGTCGCCCGCTGGGGCATCAACAAAGACGAACACCCGGTCCGGATCCAGTCCATGGGCGGCTACTACAAGTACGGGGACGTCTGCTCGCAGGAGACCGCCAACACCCAGATCTCCCTGTACGAGTATGCCGACGGTAAAATCTTGCAGTTCGAGGTGCGCGGCCTCTACACGGCCGGCGAGGACAACATGGACATCAAGATCGGCAACCTGTTCTACGGGACGGAAGGCTGGATGGAGGTGAATGGCAGCAACTGGCAAACCTACCTGGGCCGAGACGGCGAACCGGGGCCGAGTTCGGCCGACGCTGGCGCGGAAGAAGGCGGGCAGGCCCTGGGTTACCTGGCTGCTCCCGGCGGCGGCGGGCACTACAACAACTTCATCGCTGCGGTTCGCTCGGGCAACCGGGACGATCTCACGTGTGACATCGAGGTCGGACACCGGTCTACGGTGCTGCCTCTCCTCGGCAACGTCGCCTATCGCCTGGGCCGCGAGGTTCGCTTCGACGGCGCCAAAGAGCGATTCATCGACGACAAGGAAGCGAATAAGATGTTGTCGCGGGAATACCGCGATCCGTACGTGGTGCCGAAGGAAGTCTGACGTTCACGCACAACGGTGACCCACGCCCGGGGCCGGCGCCCCGCATCTGCGAGCGCCGGCCCCGCCCGGTTATTCGAGGGGCCAGTCGGTCGAAGGCGTTCGGGCGTACTGCATGATCTGCGTCATGCGCTCTACGACATCCGGGTGTTGACCCGAGATGTCGTTCCGTTCGGCGATATCCTGCGCGAGGTTGTACAACTCGATGCGATCCTCTTCGACGAACCGGATGGCTTTGAGGCTGTCGAGGCGGACAGCCTGCTTTTTCCCCTGTTCGTGAAATTCCCAGTAGAGGTATTCGTGCTGCGGTTGTACGTAGTCGAGAATCGCAGGCAGGTACGAGATGCCGTCGATGTCGTCCGGCGCGGCTACGGCGGCCAGATCCAGCGCCGTAGGCATGAAGTCCCAGAAGGCTAGGGGATCTTCGACCACGCCGGGTTCGATGGCCCCGGGCCAGTAGACGATCAGGGGGACGCGAATCCCACCTTCGTAAAGGTCGCGCTTGATGCCGCGGAGCGGGCCGTTGCTGTCGAAAAAGTCCGGGTCGTGCCCGCCCTCGCGGTGCGGGCCGTTGTCGCTGGAGAAAAAGACGATGGTGTCTTCGGCGATACCTTTCTCTTCGAGCAGGTCGAGCACTTTTCCGACGTCGGCGTCCATCCGGGTGATCATCGCGGCCGCTCCCTGTTCCACCTCGGGCCAGCCTTCATCCGTGTACGGGCCGTAGTCGGGGACTTCCATGCCGTGTTCGTCGTTGAGGTGGCTTTCGTTGTTCGCGTGGGGGATGGTATATGCGAGGTAGAGAAAAAACGTGGTGTCGGCGTTGGCTTCGATAAATTCGAGGGCCTTTTCGGTGAAGAGGTCGTGGGCGTATTCCACTTTTTCGGTGGCGTAGCTGCCGATCCCCCGGGCGTAGGTGTCCTGGGCGATTTCAACTTCGTTCGCCAGCGGATACCGTTCGGTGTTTTCCCACAGGTAGTCCGGGTAGTAGTTATGGGCGCGGATCTGGTTGAGGTAGCCGAAGAAGTAGTCGAACCCCTGCCGGTTGGGGACGCCGGTCGAGCCGGCTTCGCCGAGGCCCCACTTGCCGACGAGCCCGGTGGCGTAGCCGGCCCGGTCGAAGACCTCCGCGACGGTGAGGTCTTCGGGCGCCAGCGGGACCGTGCCATTGCCCCGGATGCGGCAGTGCCCGGTATGCAGGCCCGTCATGAGCACGCACCGGGAGGGGGCGCAGACCGTGCTGCCGGCGTAATGGTTGGTGAACCGTTTACCCCGGGCGGCCATCGCATCCAGACGAGGGGTCTGGATGCGTTGCTGTCCGTAGCTGCCCAGGTCGCCGTAGCCCAGGTCGTCGGCGAGGATGAAGATGATGTTGTTTCGTTTGGTTTGAGGGGGATTCTGGGTAGAGCAGCTCGAGAGAGTCAGGAGACAGAGGGCGAGCAGGCAGACCGGACAGAGACGACGAACCGAAGGGTGACGCATGGCAGCGATGATGTTGGGTAGGTGATGGATGAGAACGATACGGGCGCGGAGCTGAATGATGCAACTTTTTTAAGGGCCGTGTACCGGTTTCCTGCCAGCGCGCTTACTGCTCCCCGAAGGGGACGATAATCCCGATCCAGGGAAAGGCGAATTCGACGCCGAGTTCAGGATCGACCGGGATGACGAGGCCGCAATCGAACGACATATTGCGGCCTACCAGGCGACCGCCGAAGGTGATGACGCCGTATCCGTCTACGTAATAGTTTTCGGTCAGGAAATAGGCCCGCCTGCCCCCGCGCAGCATGGCGCTGAACGAGAGAGAAGGCTTTTCGGCCCACTGTCCTTCTGCAAATCCGTACCCTAATCCAACGCTCACGTTCTTATTTCGGGATCCGGCGGTTAGCGTACCGTACACGATGCCGAAGGTTGCGTCTGCTCCTCCCAAAATGGTCCCTGCGAGCGCACCGATCCCAACACTTCCGCCGGTTTCGTTCTCATTAAAAGGCACGGAAATTTTCGGCGTTACCCAGATGGGCGTCTGCTCACCGCCGAACATAAATATCGGTATGAGCCCGATGCCTAAAGACGTATTGGCGCCGACGCCGAAGGCAAACTGGTTAAAAAACACCCAGACGTTCTGGTAATACCCCTCGCCGGGTTGGAGCCCGAACCCGCTCGGCGCCCAGAAATAACGCGTCGCCTGCAGGTGATCCTCCCAGAGTTCCCCTTCGACGACGTGTCGTTCATCCACGGTAGCCATGCTCCGAATCTGATCAACCGGTATCGTCAATACACCCAGGTGATCGGTTTGCAGCTGGACGTATTCGTCCGATTGATCGACCACGTTCCCCCAATACACATTCCCGTCACTCGTAGCAATTCGCCACATGTCCAACAAGTCTTCCGGATTCACGACTACCATACGAGCGATCTGGTCCCGAGCTATTTGTAGAACCCCCTGCGTGTTCTCTCGCAGGCGAATGTGCGTATCTGTCTGCTCCTGGATTATCCCGTAGTATACACTTCCGTCCAGCGCCGTTATTTTCCAGGAAACGGTTGAATCGGCCGTCACCCGGGGAAGGGGGGCATCTTGCCCCTGTGCCGAGAAGCAAACCGATAAAAAGGCAAGTGCTGCGATCGGCACTACCCCCGTCAGCCCGAAGCCATGCGCTTCTTTGAATGGCCCCATTAACCGGGAACGTCTTCGACTACACATCTGAGGGATCATTACTTCCTGTATTAATGATGGGCTATTTGGAATGGGGCTGTATCCGACTCGGACGTTGCAGGAAAAGACATGAGCCCTTACGTCTCCTGCTGCAAGAGGGTACATCTGGCACCGAGCCTTTCTTCGCGTCTTCCTGGACTCGATCCAGGACCCATCTAAGGGAAAGGCCGATTACAAATTGCCAGCCAAATTACAAATCATCAGACAAAAAGGTATCCCGATAATACATGATTCTGGGGGAGCGCTCCGCGCAAGCCTTCGAACCCCGGACCCGTGCTGTTCAGAAAAAATAAGACGCCCGATCGTTGGACTCCAACAGCCTCTCCATAGCCGTCATGCCGAGCTATGCAATCCCCGGTGTAACTATTTTACTCCATCCAGCGTCTTTATGGTGGAAGCGTTCATCCACACCCATTCATCCACACCCCAAAGTCCTCCCTGCTCATGGCTCTGACACCCATTCATTCTCGAAGGCAGTTTCTTCAATCGACCGGCCTGACGGCGCTCGGCATTCTGGCCGGATGTCGCCGAGGGCAGGATGAGGTCCCTGATTTCGGTGCAGATCTGAATTCATTTCTCGACGCCCACCTCTCCGAACAAAGGGTCGTCGGTTTTTCCTCGGCCCTGATCAAAGGCGACCGTTTGTTATGGTCGTATGCCTACGGGCATGCCGACCGGGATCAGGATATCGCGATGACGCCGGACCATATCCAGAACATTGGGTCTGTTTCCAAAACGTGTACGGCAACGGCCGTCATGCAGTTGTGGGAGGAAGGACACTTCCAACTGGATGACGACATAAACGACTTCCTGTCGTTCAGCGTACGCAATCCACGGTTTCCGGACGAACCGGTCACGTTTCGGCAATTGCTGACGCACCGCTCGTCGATCACCGACGGTCCGTCTTACGAGGCGTCGTATGCGTGCGGCGATCCGAGCGTGTCTCTCGAAGACTGGATCACCGGGTACTTCACCGTGGATGGAGCCTATTATGACGCCGAAGCCAACTTCCACGTGTGGAAGCCGGGCACGGTGGATCCGCCGGCCCCGCCGAGGGCCTATACGAACGTCGGCTTTGGCCTGCTCGGATACCTGGTCGAACGGATCGCCGGCCAGCCGTTCAACGAATTTTGCAACGAGCGAATCTTTACACCCCTCGGTATGACCCATACGGGTTGGCATATCCGCGAAATCGATGCGGACCGGCATTCGGTGTTGTATACCAGGCTGGGGGATAACCCGGAGCCGCCCGAGGATGGAACGCTGGATTCGATGTTGCCGGCCGACGGCGTAACCGTCGAGGATTTCGTGCCCAATGGATTCGTGCCCCACTGCCTCTACAGCTTTTACAACTATCCGGATGGACTCGTACGTACCAGCGTGCACGAACTATCCCGGTTTTTGAGGGCCTACGCACTGGGTGGAGCCTTTGAGGGGCGTCGTATCTTGAAGGCCGAAACGGTCGAGATGATGCTCTCGAAAGACCACTTCGGACAGGGTCTCTGCTGGGAAACGTACGACCTGGGTGGTGAAGACGCCTTCTGGGGGCACGACGGCGGGGATCCCGGCGTGGCGACCCTCATGGCTTTTCGCAAGAGCGACGACGTAGGGCTCGTGCTGTTTTTTAATCAGGGAAATTATGGAGACGGGATCGGAAACGTGATGAGCCGAATGATAGAGGAAGCGCAGAACGCCTGAGCCGGGCGAGGCCACGCGCGCGGTGCATTCATGCAGGGATTGTGCCTCTTGCACCTTCAGATAAAAAATCAGCAGCAAGGGTATGAAGACGCGGCGTCCTGCGTCTAAAGAATGGATAGACCGGATCTGTGCTGTCAACGTGCTGTCAACGTGCTGTCAACGTGCTGTCAACGTATTGCCCGAAGCATGTAGAAGCGTACGGCGTCACCGAATACTGGATCGAAAGTACGGCAACCTCAGGTTATGCTGTGTGTCCTACGATGGGCTAACCTGGGATACATATATGCTGATCAACCACCTCAACCTCGCGCTCCGGAATCTGAAGCGACATACGGCGAATCGTGTTGTCAGCGTAACGGGGCTGGCCGTCGGCATGACGAGCTGTATGCTTCTCGTCCTTTACATCCACGACGAATGGGGGTATGACCGGTTTCATGAACATGCCGATCGCGTATATCGCGTCGTGACCGACGTCGTCAGCAATAACGAAACGACAGACCGCAGCGCCTATTCGTTTGCCGCTCTGGGGCCGGCTATGGTGAACAACCTGCCCGATATCGAGGCGGCTACCCGGATTGGCGTTTCCTGGTCGTCTTCGTTCGTACGTGTTGAGGAACAGCAGTTTAACGAAGAACGATTCCTCATTGCCGATTCCACGTTTTTCGACCTGTTCTCGTATCGATTCATCGCAGGCACGCCGCAAACAGCGCTCAACCGGCCCCACACCATCGTCCTGACGCAGTCCACCGCAAGCCGCTATTTTGGCGGAGAAGATCCGGTCGGTCGAACGATACGCCTGGACAACAAGCTGGATCTGGAAGTGACGGTTGTCGTTGCAGATCCTCCGTCCAGCACTCATATCCACTTCGATGCGCTGGCCTCCTTCGAGACGCTCAACGCCCGGCGTGCCGGCTTCTTTGACAACGACTGGCGTATTCTGTACGGCTATACGTACGTCAAGCTTTCGGATGCTGCATACGCTGAACGTGTAGAGGCCCATTTGTCGACTCTGGTTGCCCCGCATCTGCAGTCCACCCGGGAAATGTGGGGCAGCTCTATTCGATTCACGCTGCAACCGTTGCCGGACATTCACCTCCGTTCCAACCGTAATAATGAGCTGGAGCCCGGCGGAAGCATCACTCGAATCGGTCTACTGGGCGCCATAGCCGGCCTCATGATGCTGATTGCCTGTTTGAACTTCATCAGCCTGTCAACCGCTCAAGGAGCCGAACGAGCCCGAGAAGTAGGGGTTAGAAAAGTGTTGGGCGCCTCTCGCGCTCAGCTTGTCCGGCAATTTCTGTCTGAATCGGCGTTGACCGCTTCTCTGGCGGTCATGCTCTCGATCGGGCTTTTCGTACTGCTTCTTCCTGTATTTAATCAGCTGTCGGGGAAGGACGTTGGCGTCGGCATTATCGGACGTCTCCTTGTTCCTGTCGGGTTTATTTCCATGGCGTGCCTGACGGGTCTTCTCGGAGGGGGGTATACCGCTGTTGTGCTGTCGGCGCTCCGGCCCGTATCGGCCTTAAAGGGCCCTGGTCGGCAGAGTCGCGCAGCCGCATTCACGAGGAAGTCTTTTGTCGTGATGCAGTTTGGCGCCGTCGTCGCGCTCCTGTTCGGCGCACTCGTCATTCATCATCAGCTGAGCTACATGAAACACGCCGAACTGGGTTTCGAAAAGGCTCAGGTGCTCGTATTGGGAGAGGTCTTCGCCGGTTCTCCCGTGAGCCGTTGGGACGAAATGAGAACCATCAAGCAGGAGCTGCTTCGAAATCCTCTCGTAGAAGAGGTAACGCTCGCCTCGGAATGGCCCACACGCCCTGTTCAAGGGCACATTTCGCTGCGGCCGGAGGGCATGCCCGAAGGGGAAGGGGTTCAAATGGCCTGGTATCAAATCGAGGAAGACTACCTCGAAACGCTGGGTATGGAGCTTTTGCAGGGGCGTAATTTCTCGCCGGAAATGGCTTCCGATACGGCTGCCCTCTTGATTAATCAGGAAGCGGCTCGAAGATTAGGATGGGCTGAACGCGACGCGGTGGGTCAACGGATCCTCGAGCCGGATGGCAGTCGGGAAATAGGGACCGTCATCGGTGTCGTCGAGGACTTTCATACCCGATCTTTGCAACATGCCGTAGAGCCGATCTGTTTGTTTTACTACTGGGCCAGGCCCAAAAACATACTGGTACAGGTAGATGGAAAAGATGTACCCGGGGCGCTGGCTCAAATTGAAGAGACCTGGGCGCGTCTCCTGCCTGCAATACCACTCACTTATGACTTTCTGGATCAGGAGTATGTCGCACTGTATCAGTCAGAGGAGCGACTGAGCCGCCTTGCCGGGGTCTTTACCGGGATTGCGATACTCATCGCGTGTATGGGGCTCTGGAGCCTGGCTTCGTTCTCGACGACGCGGCGAACGAAAGAAATTGGCATACGGAAAGTGCTTGGCGCCTCGATGTCCGGTATCGTTGCGCTGCTTACGAAAGATTTCCTCCGCCTCATTGGGTTCTCATTCGTGCTGTTCGCTCCCGTAGCCTACCTCGTAATGCATCGCTGGCTGGAAGGGTACGCGCATCGCATCGAGCTGTCTCTCTGGTTCCTGGCCCTGGTCGGAGCGGCCGTCCTGGGATTGACCCTGGCTACGGTAAGTTATCAATCGATCAAAGCCAGTCTGGCCGACCCGATACGCAGTATTCGATATGAGTAGGGGGGATGTTTCGTGTCTTCTGAACGGCCTCGACCCAGCATCCACACTCCGGCTTTTCGTTGTGCACGTGGAGCCGGGTCCTGAAACAGGGCGATGACACGCAGAGCACAATCGGCCGGGTCCTGAAAGGGG
>CAZGHT010000092.1:0-20760 GCA_964525535.1 uncultured Rhodothermaceae bacterium | reverse complement strand
TTCGTTCTTTATCTTCGTTCTTTATCTATGCAAAAACCAATCTCTCGGCTGTAGGGTATTCGACGAGCGTATTCGACACCTCAAGGGAAATCTGGAGAAAATGCTAAAACATCATTTCACAAAAAGCCTACAATAAATTAATAAGAATTTTTTTTCCTATTTACAAGGATTTCTTGTAAGCGCTTTCGAAATCGATGAACGGGCTCCCCTCGGTACAACACCTTGTTACAGATCTTACGCGCCGGATGCGCATAGGTCCTGCCAGAGCGGCTTTGCACACGTGCAAAGCCCCGTAATCAAGCCTGCTGTGCACAGCTCGCGGAACATCACATCGTTAAACGAAAACAGTTCAACGAAAAGACTCCGATCCACGGTCTGGTTCGAAGGTTCGTTTCATCGACTGTCGCGTCCGATATGGCGCGTTGATATTATTATTTGTACTTTATCTCAACGTTACGATATGATTAGCCCTGCCCGCCTCTATGACAAAGCCCAAGATCATCCAGGCCTACGACTACGTTCATCATCCCTACGAATTGGTGAGAGATCACTTGAGTAAGGACGCGCTTGCCGTTTTCAGTAACGCGACGAACTCGGCCGCCGAACGGGTAGAAACGGTAGCGGCCGAACTTCGCGTTAATATCGCAGGCATTGAGATCGGTAAAGACATCGACGTGACGATCCACAACGTGATAGAAACCCCCGGAGATGCTGAAAATCCGCCCATCACAACGATCCAGTTCAAATGGAAAGCCGCCAATAATCCGCGTTTATTCCCCTACATGACCGCCGAAATAAAAATCATTCCATTAACGGATGCCGAGACGAAAATCGATTTTTTCGGCAGTTATGATCCTCCCCTTTGGAAGGTTGGAAGCGGCATCGATGCGGTTGTAGGCTACCGCGTTGCTGAAGCCTGTGTCCTGCGTTTCGTAAGGGACATTGCCACCTATCTGCGGGAAGAATTATCTCGGGGCGAGGCCGTATAAGCGGCGCCATGTACCTGAATGAACCGCTTGAATGAACTGCTTGAATGAACCGCTGCACCCGGCCCTCTTCAAGACGGTACTACACCTCCTACCACGACGTCTCCACAAGGACACGGCGAAAAAGACGGGCTCTGAGGGTCCCCCTATGGGATAACAGAATCATATACCCCACTAAAGACGATCCTGGGGCGCGAACGCAGCAAATCCTACATGGTTACCCTCACCTGGCAACTCCCACCTGGCAGATTCCAGGCAACAAATCCATCGAGCCTTCCCTTCGCTGCATCAAAGTATAATATAGCACGATAAGGCAATAACACGTAATGGTATGGCACAAACCGGTAGCCAATTGTGGCACATCCTACCGGCAATTATGGCTCTTTCTGCAATGTTACAATAATCTAACAATGAGCTAACAGTATATTGACACCTGTGAATATAATTGCCATCTGATCCCAAGCTACTTGTTCAATCATCACCCTGTATTTCCATGCATCAAATGTTCCGAATCCTTCTTTTTTCATTCATGCTGGTCTGGCTCGTGCTGCCGGACCCGGCGAGGGCACAAGACCTGAAGCTTACCCAGCTGTGCAGCTATCAGACGGGCATCTTCGATGGGAGTGCTGCTGAAATCGTAACCTACGATCCTGGCTCGCAGCGCGCTTTCTTCACTAATTCCGAAAGCGCTTCGATCGATGTCCTCGATCTTTCTGATCCAACCGACTGTTCCTTCCTCTTCTCCATCGACGTGACCCCGTACGGAGCCGGCCCGACGAGCGTAGACGTATACGACGGGTTGGTTGCAGTTGCGGTCCCGGCCGACCCTGAACAAGACCCCGGCTCGGTGGTATTTTTCGACACCGAGGGTGTTTTTCAGGGCCAGGCCCAGGTGGGCTCATTGCCCGACATGCTGACCTTCACTCCGGACGGTTCCAAAGTCCTCACGGCCAACGAAGGGCAACCCAGCGACGATTATTCGTACGATCCTGAAGGCAGCGTGAGCATCGTCAACGCGAGCGACTTCAGCGTGGTTACTGTCGGCTTTAGCGACTTCAACGCGGGCGGGGCTCGGGAATCCGAAGTGCCGGACGGCGTCCGTATCTTCGGCCCCGACGCCACGGTAGCCGAGGATTTAGAACCCGAATATGTCACGGTTACCCCGGACGGCGCTACGGCGTACGTCGTTCTCCAGGAGAACAATGCGCTCGCCGTCGTAGACATTGCCAGCGGAACGGTATCCGCCCTGGTTGCGCTCGGCGTTAAAGACCACTCGCTCCCGGGCAACGAACTGGACGCGAGCAACCGCGACGACGCCATCAACATCACGAACTGGCCCGTCTTCGGCATGTACCAGCCGGACGCGATCGCCTCGTACGAAGTTGGCGGCCAGACGTATCTCATCACAGCGAACGAAGGCGACGCGAGAGATTACGACACCTTCTCGGAAGAAGAACGCGTGGCTGACCTGCCGCTCGACCCGGCTGTGTTTCCGGATGCGGCCACTCTCCAGGACAATGCAAACCTGGGCCGCCTCAACAGCACCACGGCAAACGGAGATACGGACGGCGACGGTCTCTGGGAAGAAATTTATGCCTACGGCGCCCGCTCCTTCACCATCTGGGATGCCAGCGGCAACGTCGTCTACGATAGCGGCGCCTTCCTCGAGGAAAAAATTGCGGAGCTGCTTCCGGCCGATTTCAACTCCAATAACGACGAAAATGACTCCTTCGACGCGCGTAGCGACGACAAGGGACCTGAACCCGAGGCGGTTACGATCGGCATGGTAAACGGCCAGATGTACGCTTTCATCGGCCTGGAGCGCGTCGGCGGCGTCATGGTCTTCGACGTGACCGACCCGAGTGCGCCCGTATTCGTCAATTACACCAATGCGCGCGACTTCGGCATACAGTTCGACCCGGATACCATTACCCCGGATCAGCTCGCCATGGTCGGCGACCTCGGCCCGGAATCCATCGAGTTTATCGCTGCCGCAGACAGCCCCAATGGCCGAGACCTCGTTGTCGTTGCCAACGAAGTCAGCGGCACTGTTAGCGTTTTTGAGTTCGGCGAACCCGCGCTCAGCGAGCCATTCACGCTGACGATCCTGCACAACAACGACGGCGAATCGCAGCTGCTCAACGCACCCGGTCAACCGGATTTCGGCGGAGCAGCCCGCTTCAAAACGCTGGTCGACCAGCTCACGGCTGAAGGAGCTGCTGTGGGCGGCGTAACGCTCCTATCCTCGGGAGACAACTTCCTCGCTGGCCCCGAATTTAACGCCAGCCTCAACCTGCCCGAAGGCGAATCCTTTTACGATTCGCGTGTGGTCAACACCTTTGGCTACGATGCCTTTGCTATCGGTAACCACGAATTTGACTTCGGCCCCGACGTACTCGAGCGCTTTATCCGGGGCATTGAAAATCCCGTCCCTTTCGTCAGCGCCAACCTGGATTACAGCAATGAGCCGGGCCTCAGCGCGCTCGAGCAAGACGGATTGCTCCCGAAAAGCATCGTCATTGAAAAAGACGGTGAGCAGATCGGTGTCGTAGGTGCGACCACGCCCAACCTGCCATTCATCGCGAGCCCGCGCAACGTGGTCGTGATGGAAAACATCGCGGAGCTGGTGCAGGCCGAAATCGATGCACTCGAGGCGCAGGGCGTCAACAAAATCATCCTGATCAGCCACCTGCAGGGTATCGAGGAAGATCAGGAATTGATCGGCATGCTCAAAGGCGTTGATGTGGCTATTGCCGGCGGCGGCGACGAACTGCTCGCCAACGAAGGGGACCTGCTCGTGCCCGGTGACGAAACGGAGGTCTTTGGCCCTTATCCGTTGACTGCCACCGACATGAACGGCACTGAAGTCCCCGTTGTGACGACGACGGGCAACTATAAGTACGTCGGACGGCTCATCGTCAACTTCGACGAAAACGGCAACCTGACCGGGGTGAACGAGGAAAGCGGCCCGGTCCGCGTATCCGGCATCGAAGCGGATGCGGTCGAAGAAGACCCGGACGTGGCTGCGATCACGGCGAATGTGGCCGACGCGCTCGAAGGACTCGCCAACAACATCCTGGCGACCAGCGAAGTGGATCTCGACGGGGTGCGCGGCAACATCCGCAGCGTGGAAACCAACCTCGGCAACCTGATCACCGATGCCTTCATGTGGCAGGCGACCGAACTGGCCGGCCAGTTTGGTGTGCCGGCGCCGGATGTAGCCATCCAGAACGGCGGCGGCATCCGCAACGACAACGTGATCCCGGCCGGCGACATCAGCGAGCTGACCACGTTCGACATCCTGCCCTTCTCGAACTTCCTGACGGTGATTCCCGACATCCCCGCCGAACAGTTCAAGGAAATTCTGGAAAATGCGGTATCGGCCCTCGGCGGCGGAAGCGGCACGGGACGTTTTGCCCAGTTGAGCGGCGTCAACATCGTGTATGACGTGAATCGCCAGGCTCAGGTGCTGGGTGACGATGGCTCCGTCGAAACGCCCGGTGAACGCATCATCAGCGCTACACTCAGCGACGGCACGGAGGTCATCAAGAACGGCCAGGCCGTGTACGGAGCGGACAACATCAACATCGCGACGATCGACTTCCTCGCCAGAGGGGGCGACCAGTATCCCTACCGTGATGCACCGTTTACTTCTCTCGGTGTCACGTACCAGCAAACACTGGCCAACTATATCGTCGATGGTCTGGGCGGTGCAATCACGGCCGAACAGTATCCGGAAGGCGGTGAAGGACGCATCGTGCAGGTCGAGAACGCACCCGTGACGCTGACTGTACTTCACAACAACGACGGCGAATCGCAGCTGCTCAATGCACCCGGACAGGAAGACTTCGGCGGCATCGCACGCTTTGTGACGCTCGTCGACAACATTCGTGAATCGGCCGACGAGACCGGCGCGGTCGTGATGCTCTCCTCCGGCGACAACTTCCTCGCCGGCCCTGAATTCCAGGTGAGCCTCAACCTGCCCGCGGGCACGCCGCTCTTCGAATCGAGAGCGCTCGACTTCATCGGGTACGACGCGCTCGCCATCGGCAACCACGAGTTCGATTTCGGCCCCGACGTGCTCGAACGTCTGATCCGCGATATGGAATCCGGTGCGCCGTACCTGAGCGCCAACCTGGACATGTCCCAGGAGCCGGGGCTGAACGACCTGGTCGAGAAAGGGCGCATCGCGAAGAGCACCCTGGTCGAAAAAGACGGTCAGCTGTACGGCGTGATCGGAGCGACGACGCCCAACCTGCCCTTCATCGCAAGCCCACGCGACGTGGTTGTGATGGAGAACGTGGCGGAAGCCGTTCAGGCAGAGATCGACGCCTTCGAAGCGGATGGCGTCAACAAGATCATCCTCATCAGTCACCTCCAGGGCGTCGATGAAGACCGTGAGCTGCTCACCATGCTGAAAGGCGTCGACATCGCGATTGCCGGCGGCGGTGACGAGCTCCTCGCCAACGAAGGCGACCTGCTCGTCCCTGGCGACGAAACGGAAGTCTTCGGGGAATACCCCCTGGAAGCAACGGACATGGCAGGAAACACCGTTCCCGTTGTTACCACGGCCGGCAACTACAAATACGTAGGCCGGCTGATCGCTGAGTTCGACGCGGAAGGCAAGCTCACCGCGATCAGCGACGAAAGCGGCCCGGTACGCGTGGCCGGCGGCTCCGAGCCGGATGCCGTAGAAGAAGATCAGGACGTGGTGGATGAGGTGACCTCCCAGGTGGCCGAAGCCCTGGAGAGCCTGGCTTCCAACGTGATCGGTACGAGCGAAGTCGCTCTGGACGGCGTTCGGGGCAACATCCGCAGCGAGGAAACCAACCTCGGCAACCTGATCGCAGACGCCTATTTGTGGCAGGCCCGACAGCTGGCTGACGCATTCGGCCTGAGCGCTCCCGATGTAGCGCTGGCGAACGGAGGCGGCATCCGCAACGACAACGTCATCCCGGCCGGCGACATCACCGAGCTGACGACCTTCGACATTCTGCCCTTCCCGAACTTCCTGACGGTGACTCCGGATATCCCGGCCGAGCAGTTCAAGGAAATCCTGGAAAATGCCGTTTCAGCGATCGGCAGCGGCAGCGGCACGGGTCGTTTCGCTCAAGTGGGCGGCATCAAATTCGTCTACAACCCGGATGGCACGGCGCAGGAGCTGGGTGATGACGAGGAAGTCGTTACGCCGGGCAATCGCATCGTCTCGGCCATGCTGAGCGACGGTACCGTCATCGTGGAGAACGGGCAAGTCGTACCGGGCGCGCAGGATATTTCCGTTGTGACGGTAGACTTCCTCGCCCGAGGAGGCGACCAGTATCCGTTCCGCGGTGCTCCGTTCACCGCGCTGGGCGTGACCTACCAGCAGACGCTGGCCAACTACATCACCGACGCGCTGGGCGGCCTGGTCACGGCCGATCAGTACCCGGAAGGTGGAGAAGGTCGCATCATGACGGGCACGTCGTCGATGCCAACGTCCATCTTCACGCTCGTTAATGCCGACACGGACATGCCTGTGGCCGGATTCGATCCGATCAGCGACGGCGCTGTGCTAGACCTCAGCACACTGCCCGACAACCTGAACATCGTCGCCCAGTTCGGAGCGGACGTGGAAATGGCTGAGTTCGCGCTGAACGGCGTTATGGTGAGGAAAGAATTCCTCCCGCCCTTTGCGCTCTTCGGCGACCAGAGCGGCGACTTCAACGCAGGCACGCTGCCTATCGGGGACCATGTATTGAAGGCCACGCCGTTTACCGGCGGAGAGGCCGGTGAATCGGAAATGGTTCGCTTCTCGGTCGTGAACGACTCTGAGCTTGCCGTAACAGGCTTCGTCGTCGTCGACGCCGATTCGGATACCGAGCTCTTCGAGCTGAACGAAGGCGCCTCGATCAACGCGAGTGAGCTGCCGGCCAGCGTGAACGTAGTCGCCAGGACGGGCGATGACGTGAAGAGCGTGTTGTTGAGCGTCAACGACGGGTTCCTCGAGCGCCTGGAGAATGTACCTCCGTTCGCGCTCTTCGGCGACCAGAGCGGCGACTTCCTGCCGGGCACACTTCCGGCTGGGAACCACATGATCACGGCTACGCCCTATTCAGAAGTCATGAAAGGCGGCTCGCAGGGCGTTGCGTTGACGGTGAGCTTTTCAATCACCGGATCCGCAGCCTCCAAGGCCTCTTCGCTGGCGAGAGGGTACACGGTCGAGCCGGTCGCCGGCTTGCAGGGTGGACTGCCGACCGAGTTCGCACTCGAAGGCAACTATCCGAACCCGTTCAATCCTGAAACTACGATTAAATTCAGCCTGCCCGAGGCGGCCAACGTCCAGCTCGTCGTTTACGACCTGCTGGGCCGCCACGTGGCCACGCTGGTCGATGGAGGACTGAACGCCGGCCATCACGAAGTACGCTTCCAGGCAAACAACCTGCCGAGCGGCATGTACTTCTACAGCCTCGTTACGCCAGAAACGTCGTTTGTCAAACAAATGATGTTGCTGAAGTAAACACTCAGCCAATGACCTGACGGTTCAAAGGGCCGGCTTGCAACAAGCCGGCCCTTTTGTGTTGGTGCTCATCAGGTCGAGTTGAGCTCTATTGGGGCTAGGCTGGCGGGTGGGGCATCTTCGACGAAAGGTCCTTGCACAGAGCGATACAGATCCCGCTACCGATCCGCCGCAGAGGTTATCGACGTCCTGTTCTGCACATGGATAAAAGCCAGTCAACAGTTTATCCGAAAACCCCAGGAGCGCTTTTGATCGAAGACGTGCGAACGAGTATCTTGTACGTTGTTAAAATTCGACGCCCCCCCTTTTCCCCCTTCCCATGAAGCATCCACTGCCTGCATACGGGCTGGCCGTTCTCGTCCTCAGCTTCTTCACGGCGTGTAACCGGACGGTCGACGCCCCTCTCTTTGTGCAGCTCCCCTCCAGCCAGACCGGCATCACTTTCTCTAACGTCGTCGTCGAGGACGACTCCCTGTATAACCCGTTGCTGTTCGACTATATCTACAACGGCGCCGGGGTCGGTGTCGGCGATGTGAATAACGACACCCTGCCCGACGTCTTCTTTGCCGGCAACAGGGTGTCGAACCGGCTGTACCTGAACCGGGGCAACCTGCGTTTCGAAGACGTCACTAAGGCTGCAGGCCTGCACAGTGAGGGATGGTCGACGGGGGTGGCTATGGTAGACATCAATGCCGACGGTCTGCTGGATATATACGTCTGTGTGGGCGGGAGCGCATCGCCCGTCAAACGCAGGAACAAACTCTACATCAATCAGGGCCTCGATGACACCGGACAGCCAACCTTTCTGGAGCAGGCAGAGATTTTCGGTCTCGCCGACCCCGGATACAGCATACAGGCCGCGTTCTTCGATTACGACCTCGACGGCGACCTCGACATGTACCTGCTCACCAATGCGCTGGAGGACAGTCCCAACGCCATGAGGCCCATCATAGAGGAGCCCTCCGCGCAAAACACTGACCGGTTGTACCAGAACCAGGGGGACGGCGCCTTCATCGAGGTGTCCGAGGAGGCGGGCATCGTCTTCAGCGGGTACGGCCTCGGCGTCGTCGTCACCGATATCGACCAGGACGGCTGGCCTGACGTTTATGTCGCGAACGATTACCTCCCGAACGACTTGCTCTGGCGGAACAACGGGGACGGCACCTTTACCAACGTCGCCGGCCAATACCTGAAACATCAGTCGTTCAGCGGCATGGGAGCCGACGTAGCCGACGTCAACAACGATGCGCGGCCCGACATCTTCGTAGCCGATATGCTCCCTCCCGACAACGTCAGGCAAAAAACCATGATCCCGGCCAGCAACTACGAGCATATACAGTCGCTGCTGGCCCTGGGGTACGAACCGCAATACAACCGGAATACGCTCCAGCTGAATAATGGCCCCGGCCCCGGCGGATACCCCCGATTCAGCGAGATCGGACTCCTGGCCGGCGTACACGCTACCGACTGGAGCTGGGCTTCGCTGTTTGCTGACTTCGACAATGACAGTTACAACGACCTGCTGGTCACCAACGGATTCCCGCGTGACATCCGCCACCTGGATTTCATTACGTCCATGTTCGCGATGGGCATAGTCGGTACGCCGGCCGTCGTACGCCAGAAGCTGTTTGCCCAGCTGGATACCCTTCCTGAAATCAGGCTGCCCAACTACCTGTTCCGAAACCGGGGAGATCTGACTTTCGAAGACGTCACTGTGCCCTGGGGACTCGATGCCGCCGGCTTCTCCTATGGCGCAGCGTATGGCGATCTCGACCGCGACGGAGATCTGGATATCGTGATCAACAACCTCAACGAAGAAGCCTTCCTGTTCGAAAACCGCTCGGATCAGCGTCCCGGATCGCATTACCTGCGCCTGACCCTATCCGGGCCTTCCTCGAATCCGGCGGGATACGGCGCCCGGATCACGGTACTCCACGGCGATACCTTGCAGTACCGAGAAGTATCCCCGTATCGCGGATACCAGTCTTCCGTGGAGCCCGGCGTGCATTTCGGGCTGGGACCTTCTACCCTCGTAGATACGCTGGTCGTGCGCTGGCCGGATGGGCGCATCGAGCGACGCGCCGGCATCCCCGCTGATCGGACCGTTGTTCTTGACTACGGCCGGGCCCGGATAGATGCCTCGCCGCGTCGTCGACCCTGGGAGCCGAAACAAATGCCGCAGCTGGTCCGGGAAACCGCGGCCCAGTACAATCTGCAGGCCAGGCACGAAGACACCGAAACCCTGGACTTCCGCATCACAGCCACCCTTCCCCACAAACACTCCCAGTACGGCCCGGGCCTGGCCGTCGGGGACGTCAATACCGACGGGCTCGCCGATGTCTTTTTCGGAGGAGACCTTCATCGCGCGAGTCGAATCCTGATACAAGACACATCGGGCCAGTACGTAGAATCGCCCATCCGGGAAGACGCGGAGTTCGAAGATATGGGCGCATTGTTCATCGACTTCGACCGAGACCGGGACCTCGACCTGTACGTGGTTAGCGGGGGGAACCAGGCTGCCCCTGTGGCTGCCGAAAATACCCGACGATCGACGTTCGACGCCAATGCCTCCACACCAGGCAAAACACTCTCGGAACCGTATCAGGATCGCCTCTACGTGAATGATGGGACGGGGTCCTTTCGCCGGCTGGAAGATGCTCTACCTGCTAGTGCGAGCAGCGGAGCGGCCGTAGCAGCTTCCGATTTCGATGAGGACGGCGACTTCGATCTTTTTGTAGGAGGGCGCATCTCTCCGGAACGCTACCCCCGCCCCCCCCGGAGTTATCTCTTACGCAACGATACCTCGCCGGAAGGCGCCATCCGTTTTGACGACGTCACCGCCGACCTGGCAGCAGGCCTGTCGGAGATCGGCCTCATAACCAGTGTACTGTGGTCTGACTACGATGCGGACCACGATTTTGACCTGATCCTGGCGGGAGAATGGATGCCGATCACGATTTTTCGCAACGACGGAGGCCGGTTCACGAACGTCACGGCCGAAGCCGGATTGGAGAACACCTCGGGCTGGTGGAACAGCCTGGCGGCCGGCGACTTCGACGCCGACAATGACATCGACTACGTTGCCGGCAACCTGGGGCTGAATGCCCCCTTTCAGGCTTCCCTTCCGAAGCCGGTACGCGTTTATGCCGCCGATTTCGACAACAACGGCCACTTCGATCCCGTCATCACGCAGTTTTATGGAGACGAACAGTACCTGATCCACCCCAGGGCGCAGCTCATTCAACAGATTCGCGCTATGGAGCGACGATTTCCCTCGTACACCCGATATGCCGCCGCCTCCTTCGAGGCTGCGTTTTCGAGTGCCGAACTCCAGCAGGCTTACGTGGCCGAAAGTGTCCGGTTTGCGTCGAGTTATCTGGAGAACCGGGGTGACGGCACCTTTGCGGTCCATGCCCTACCTGTCAGGGCCCAGTTTGCGCCGATCTACGGCATGCAAACCGGCGATTTCGACGGAGACGGTAACCTGGACGTCTTGTTCGCCGGAAATTTCTATGGCGCCGACGTACAGACCGGAAGATACGATGCCTCTGTCGGGGGCCTCTTGAAGGGCGATGGAAACGGGGCCTTTCGCTTCGTCGACTACGCAGAGACCGGTTTCTTCGTCGACGGCGACGCCAGAGCCATGGCCGAGCTCCTGTTGGACGAACGCCGGTCCCTGATCCTCGTTGCGCAAAACGACGACAGCCTTCGTGTATTCTCTCGTGCGCTCGGAGCCGATTCCCGCTTTGTGGAGGCTGCGCCCTCGGATCGTTACGCCCTCCTTACCATGCGCGACGGTCGAATACGGCGGCAGGAATTCTACCACGGATCCGGCTATCTCTCTCAATCGTCCCGGTATATCTTGTTCACTCCCCACATTCTCTATGTGGACCTTTTTGACGAGGCCGGCCGGCGCCGGCGCATATCTGAGATCCGAGATCGATAAACCCGGGAATTGTAATAGACCTGGAAAACAGGGCTTTCGTGGCTCGTTTGAAGGAACAATGAATTCTCCCGGAAGTCCTTTGGCTACACCAGCGCTGTTTTCCTCACAGGCTGGATCTCATTGATCGTATCGTATATGAGGATCTCCATGGCACATTCGATCTCTTCTTCGCGCCCCTTTTCTTTGATGATGCTGTGTGCCTTTCTCCTGCTGAACGTTTCAGCGTGTACCCATTCTCGTCCTGTCGACGAGGCGCAATCCGAGCCGGACCGTCGCGACGAAATCGAGATAGGCTACGGGCAGCAAGATAGCGACGACGTGGCGTCGTCGGTGAGCTCTGTGGATACAGAGACCGCCCGACGCACAAAGCCCCGCAACCTGTCCGACATGCTGAAAGGGCGCGTCTCCGGCGTCTACGTGAATGAAACGTCCGGCGGACTGTCGATCCGCATCCGTGGGGTTACGTCGCCTTCCGGCAACAACGAACCCCTGTACGTGATCGACGGCGTTCCTACGTTTCCCTCCCGAGGCGGCGTCATCGCCGGCTTGAGTCCATTCGACATCGACACGATCGAAGTCCTCAAAGGGGGAGCTGCTGCGATCTACGGTTCTCGCGGGGCCAACGGGGTTATTCTCATCAATACAAAACGCGGCCTGGACTGAGTATGCGACCGGTTTGAAGCTCACCCGTGAGCGCCTGATCGGAATGTATTATATTTGTGGTGATGTCATCTACGATCCTACCGTCGCCACCGTCCATGCCCTGTTGCCCGCTCAAGAAGTCGCTTCCATTCCTGCTGGCTGGCGTCCTGTTAACCATTTCGACCGGGTGCGAGAAAACGGCCCTCTTCGAATTCCTCCCTTCCTCTCGAACGGGCATCACGTTCACCAATACCGTAGTCGAGGACGACTCGTTGTACAACCCGATCGAGTTCGATTACGTGTACAACGGCGCCGGCGTAGGCATCGGGGACTTCAACCAGGACGGCCTGCCGGACGTATTCCTGGGCGGCAACATGGTATCCAGCCGGCTCTTCCTGAACCAGGACGCCTTCCGTTTCAAGGACGTCACCACCGCTTCGCGCCTGGCAACAAAGGCCTGGGTCACGGGGGTGTCGCTGGTCGACATCAACGCAGACGGCTGGCTGGACCTCTACCTGTGTGTGGCCGGGGGCCGAGACGAGGCACAGCGCGCCAACCTCTTATACGTGAACCAGGGCGTCAACGCCGAAGGCATCCCCCTCTTCGACGAGGCAGCTCAACAATACGGCCTCGACGACACCAGCCACTCGACCCACGCGGCCTTTTTCGACTTCGACCGGGACGGCGACCAGGATGTCTACGTCATGACCAACCCGCTCGAATTTGCGCCCGGTCTGCGGCGGTCGGTTGTCAGTGATGCAGGGGTTAGTGCTGCCGATCGCCTTTACCGCAACGAAGGGAACGGGCACTTCGTCAACGTATCTGAGGAAGCCGGCATCCTCGCTGCCGGCAACGGTCTCGGGCTCGGCATTTCCGACCTCGACCTGGATGGGTGGCCCGACGTATACGTCGCCAACGATTACCTCCCCAACGACGTCATCTGGAGAAACAACGGGGACGGCACCTTCTCGGAGGTCTCCCGGCGATACCTCAAGCACCAGTCCTACAGCAGTATGGGCATGGACATCGCCGATTTCAACAACGATGGCTGGCCCGACCTGTTCGTCGCGGACATGTTGCCGGCGGATCGCCCCCGGCAAAGGTCGACGGTGCCGGCGGGCAACTTCCTCCGATCCCGCACCCTGGCTGAACAGGGGTATCAGCCCCAGTACACGCAGAACGTGCTCCAACTCCACCGGGGCATCGCGCCGGACGGGCAGCCGCGATTCAGCGACATCGCCCGTTTGGCCGGTGTGGCCGCTACCGGCTGGAGCTGGGCCTCGTTATTCGTGGATCTGGATAACGACGGGCTCAAAGACCTGCTCGTTACAAACGGGTTTCCCCACGATATCAACGACCTGGATTTTCTGACCCAGATGAGAATGATGACCCTGTCGTATGAGCCTGAGACCGTCCGCCGCCGTTTCTTCGCCCGCCTGGAAGACCGCCCCGAAGTAACACTGCCCAACCGCGTATTCCGAAATACTGGCGATTTGACGTTCGAAGACCACACTTCGCGATGGGGATTCAGCAGGCCCGGTTTTTCCTATGGAGCCGCCTATGGCGATCTCGACAACGACGGCGACCTCGACCTCGTTATCAATAACATGAACGAGGAAGCTGATGTCATTCGGAACCGTACCCGAGAAACGACGGACCGCAACTATCTCCGCGTCGTCCTGAACGGCCCTTCCGATAATCGCAGCGGCCTGGGAGCGCGTATTTCTGCGGTACATGACGGGGTCACCCAGCATATCGAGCTGTTCCCGCATCGCGGCTACATGTCGAGTGTCGAACCCTCGGCGCATTTTGGGTTGAAGAACGCAGCAAGGGTCGACACCTTGACGGTTACATGGCCGGACGGCACAACCCAGTTGCTGACGGATCTGGCGCCCAATCAGTCCGTCCGGGTCGACTATCCTTCTCTCCCCGGGGACACTGTCCACATCAACTCGGCAATAACAGGTGCCAGGCCTGCCCTTTTTACAGACGCCCCTCACCGCTTTCTATTGGGGGTGAGGCACCGAGAGGCCGACGTCATCGACTTCGACCGCACCCCGCTCCTTCCTTACCGGTACTCTATACTCGGCCCCGGCCTCGCCGCCGGAGATATCGATGGCGATGGACGAGACGATCTATTCGTCGGCGCCGATGCCGGCTTCTCCAGTCGATACCTGCTCCAGGCGCCCTCCGGCCGCTTCACAGATCATGTCGTTGAGGAACAAACAGCGTACGAAGATCGAGGCGCCCTCCTGTTCGATGCCGATCGAGACGGGGACCTCGACCTCTACGTGGAGAGCGGAGGCCACCGGTCGGCTCCCGGGCTTCAGACCCTCGAACACGACGTGCTCGGCAGGCTTCATCAGAGCCGTTCTACCGGCGATAGCCTTCGTACGTCGCTTTATCACGACCGGATGTACGTCAATGTCGGCAATAACAACAATGACAGCGGCCTTTTCAAGCGGGCGCGGAATGCGCTCCCCGATATCGAAAGCAGTGGGTCGACCGTAGCGGCCGGGGATTACGACGCAGACGGCGATCTCGACCTGTTCGTCGGCGGACGGATCATCCCGGATCGTTACCCGGCTTCCCCCCGGAGTTACCTGCTGAGGAACGACTCCACGGCGCCGGATTCTATCCGGTTCACGGACGTGACGGCCCGTGCCGCTCCCGGGCTTTCTGAAGCCGGCCTGGTTTCCAGTGCGTTGTGGACTGACTATGACGGCGACGGCCTGCCCGATCTTCTCGTCGTGGGCGAATGGATGCCGATTACGGTATATCGGAACGAAGCCGGCCGGCTCGTCGATAGAACGGACGACACCGGGCTGGCGAATACCTCGGGGTGGTGGAACAGCATTACGGGAGGCGATTTCGACGACGACGGCGATGTCGACTACATAGCCGGCAACTGGGGATTAAACACGCGTTTTAAGGCTTCCGAAGAAGCGCCCCTGCGCGTTATCGCAGCTGACTTCGATGTCAGCGGGACCTTCGATCCGCTACTCACGGAATCGACCGGCGACAACGAATATACCATTGCCTCTCGCGATGCGCTCATCCGGCAAATACCGGGCATGAAAAATCGATTCCCGACCTACAACGCCTACGCGGAAGCCTCGCTGGATCAGGTCCTTTCGAAGGATGAACGGTCAGAGGCGATCGTTCGCGAGGCCGTTCGCCTGGCATCGAGCTATATCGAGAACAACGGGGATGGGACCTTCGCCGTCACGGCCCTTCCTGTAGAAGCCCAGTTTGCCCCGATCTTCGGCATGCAAGCCGGTGATTTTAACGGGGACGGCCGGCTCGACGTCCTGTTCACCGGCAATTTATACGGGGCTGTACTGCAAACCGACCAGTACGACGCTTCCTATGGCGGGCTGCTTGTGGGTGACGGAGAGGGACATTTTCGCTTCGCCAGTTATACGGAAACGGGGTTTTTCGTCGAGCACGACGCGAGAGCCCTGGTCCAGCTCGTCGTCGACGAGCGACACAGGCTCGTAGTTGCCGCTCAAAACGACGACCGCCTCCGCGCGTTCTCGAACCACCCTGGATCAGGCAGCCGGTTCATCACGGTCTCCCCGGCCGATCGCTACACCCTGCTCAAGCTGGCCAATGGCCGGACCCGAAAGCAGGAATTTTATCACGGCACGGGCTACCTGTCTCAATCCTCACGCTTTCTACACCTGACGAACCACATCGACGAAGCCGTGATACACACCTATACGAGTTCCAGGACTCTCCATGTTTCCGACCGGTAACGACCGTATCTCTTTGCAGTGCTCGTAATCACTGTAACCAATTGTTCAGGCTTTCGGAATGTGAATCTCCGGCACGATCGCGGTTTCCGAAGGCCGGCGGATTACAGGATCCAGGGACGGCGGTAATGGATGTCGAGCATGGTATTGGCTTCTGTATCGTGGACGGCCTGTTCGTTATTCGCGTCCCAGCGGAGCTGCCGGCCGGTCCGGTACGCCACATTGCCAAGCATCGCCACAGCACTGGATAGGTGGCCGTCCTCGATGCCGGCTATGGGCCGCTCTCGCGTTCGCATGGCGTCGAGGAAGTCGGCTACGTGGGATCGAGACCCGTCTACCGGCTCCATACGTTCCGGCTCGACATCGCTTCCCTCCTGAGGTGTGAGCGTATACCCGCCGCGACTGACGACCAGGGATGCCTCCGTACCGTAGAAGGCGATGCCGTGGTGCCCACCTTCGTTGTTCATCATACGGTTTTCAAAAACACAAACGAACTCCGGATACCGATACGTCACGTGCAGGGTGTCCGGGGTTTCCCGGTTGTCCTTCAACACAAACTTGCCCCCTGCGGCGCTTACGGATTCGGGATAACCGGCCTCCAGGGCCCAGAGGACGATGTCGAGCAAGTGGACGCCCCAGTCGGTCATGAGACCCCCACCGTAATCCCAGAAGTAGCGCCAGGTCGCCCAGCGGGTGTATCGATTTTCTTCGTCGAGGATGATGCCGAAGCGGTTCACGTTGTACGGCACTTCGGGAGCAGGCCCCAGCCAGAGGTCCCAATCGAGTCCGGCCGGAGGGGTTCCGTGCCCGGGGTTTCCGATGCCTTCGGGGTTCGTTCTGGAATAGATCCAGGTGCGTACGTAGGTGATCTCTCCCAGCTGGCCGCTCCGGACGATGTCGCGCGCTTTCTGGAAGTGGAGGTCCGAACGTTGCTGAACGCCCACCTGGACGATGCGGCCGTGGCGCCGGCCGGCCTCGACCATCGCCCGGCTTTCTTTGATCGTCACCGCCGTGGGCTTTTCTACATACACGTCTTTGCCGGCTTGACAGGCCATCACTGTGGGCAGCGCGTGCCAGTGATCAGGGGTGGCGATAACGACAGCATCGATCTCGGTATTGTCCACGATCCTGCGGAAATCCTTGTACGCCGCAGCCTGTGGGGCGGCGGACTGCGCTCGTTCGAGGTTGGGCGCGTACACGTCGCTCAAAGCTGCAATTTCCGTATCGGGCTCCTTCATCGACTGATCCAGGAGTCTCATTCCTCTCCGGCCCATTCCGATAATACCCAGCCGAATGCGGTCGTTGGCTCCCAGGATGCGGCGATAACTCATCGCAGAAGCGGGCAAGCCGGCGCCGGCTGCACTCATGGCTGCTGCTTTTAAGAACGTCCTGCGCGTTTGTGTTGGCATGATATCGGGGTATTAATTTCGTCAAAAGGATGTTTCGAGTATTACCTCAGTTCAGACACCGCCGCCTGCAGCGTAGCCCGGGCATGAGCTACGTTGTAGACCAGTCCCGTAAAGCCGCCCCCGCCCGGGTAATACGACCAGAAATCGGGGCGTTCCCGATCGACGTCGAGCGCCCTTGGATGCTCGGGATAAATCGCCCGGTCGTACCCCTGCCGCACCAGCTCCTTCATGACGGCAAACATATCCACCTCTCCTTCGTCCGGAAA
Source organism: uncultured Rhodothermaceae bacterium (assembly GCA_964525535.1). Classification (GTDB taxonomy): domain Bacteria; phylum Bacteroidota; class Rhodothermia; order Rhodothermales; family JAHQVL01; genus JAHQVL01. The sequence goes on along the minus strand of CAZGHT010000092.1, from coordinate 3,260 downwards.
CACCTCCGTATAATCGAGCGATGGGGTTCGAACGATCACGTTTCTGAAATGAACGTGGTTGATCCGGTCCCGTTCACCGAGATACCGGGCCACTTCGACGGGATCCTCCCCGATTTCGCGGGTCACGCCGCAATCGAACGTCATGCCGTTCGATGGGCTGGGCACGATGTCGAGCAGTCGCTTCCAGTCGTCAAACGTTGCCATGATCTGGGCCGATCCCCGGCTGATCGGCACGGGGGGGTCGTTAGGATGCAGCGCCAGGCGTACACCCGATGCCTCGGCGACCGGCACCACCGCTTCGAGAAAATAGGCCAGGTTTTGCCACAGGGACTCCGCTGAATGAACGCCCGTTTCGGATTCCGGGGGTAAATCTTTGACCGGCTCGTACGTAAACGCCGTGAGCCCGGCTCCGGCACGTCCTTCTTGCTCGTAGTACCCTTCCATCAACCGGTGCGCGTAGAAGTTGTATTCGATCACGGGAAGGCCGGCTTTCCCGGCAGCACGGATCGACGCCTGTACCTGTTCGATCTCCTCGTCGCGTCCTTCCCGGCCGTAGATCGTATTGGGGAAGCCGCCGATCATCATGTTGACCACGGTCAGCCCTCCGGCCTGAAAGCGGGCCATGATTTCGCGCAGCGCGTCCTCGGTCCAGGGGATCGCGCCGGCGCCGGTCAATACGTGGTCGATGCCGATCTGCCTGTAATCGCGCATCCGCTTCTCGTCGGCGTTTCTACCTATGCCCAGGCAAAGCCTGGGCAGGCCGGGTTCGCCGGGATCGCACTCCCCGTCTTGCGTTGCGAAATGTACAGCGGGAAGAAAGGGCGCCGCGCCGGCAATCTTCAGGAAGTCTCTTCGGGTGGGAAAGGGATGCATTGTTGAAGGCCTCGTTTGGAGTGAAGGTACGCTTTAATAGACGCATCAACACGGCCTGATCCCCCAACGCAGGAATATACTTCACCGTTTTTCGGTGCTGTGTTTTTCGATGCCGAGTGTACCCATATTAGTGCTGTGTTTTTCGATGCCGGAAGGTAAAAATCCCGTTCGAGCGATTTGCAATCGAGGCATTTTATTCGGAGGTTTATCAGTCGAGGCCTATGGCTCAGCGTCCTCGCTGAATCGTGCGTCTCGAACCCGTGCATTCAGGCTGGCCACTTAATCCAATCACAGATGACGAAGAATAAAAACAGACTCACGCCCACTTCAATGGATATATCCCGCGGGGAATCTCACAGCCATCGGGATCGACGCTCATTCATGAAGACGATGGCGCTCGGCGGCGTAAGCCTCGCCGGTTTAATGAGCGCTTCCATCGAAGACGTGCTGGCTGAGTCCACCCGGAATGTCAATCGGTACTCCGGCCCTACCGATCTCAAGATCACCGACATGCGCATCGCCGAAATCACCGATGTCGTATTTCGTACGCCCATCGTTCGGATCTACACGAACGAGGGTCTCGTGGGGCACGGCGATGTGCGGGACGGAGCGGCGAAAGAATATGCGTTGATGCTCAAGAGCCGGCTGCTCGGGGAGAATCCCTGCAATGTCGAACGGCTCTTCAAAAAGATCCGTCAATTCGGCTACCACGGCCGGCAGGGCGGCGGCGTGTCCGGCGTGGAAATGGCGCTCTGGGACCTCGCCGGCAAAGCATACGGCGTTCCCGTATACATGCTCCTCGGCGGGAAGTACCGGGATCGAGTCCGCCTCTACGCCGACACACGCACTTCGCAGGATCCCCACGAGTTCGCCGAGCGCATGCAGCAGCGCGTCGACCAGGGATACACGGCGCTCAAAATGGACGTCGGGATCGGGCTGTTGAGAGACGTCCCCGGTACGCTCATCAATTCGCCGTTTAAGGAAGGCAATCCCTGGAATTACGAATACCGCAACTACGGCATGACGGAGCACCCGTTCACGGGCGTCCAGATTACACAAAAAGGCATCGAGCGGCTGATGGAATACCTGGATGTGATGCGATCCAAGATCGGCTACGAAATTCCACTGGGCGTCGACCACTGGGGGCACATCGGGGTCGAGGAAGCCATCAAGATCCAGCGCGCGGCCGAACCGTACAGCCTCTCGTACTCGGAAGACCTGATCCCCTGGCACTGGGTCGACCAGTGGCGCGAAATCACGATGTCCTCCACGACGCCCACGGTTACGGGGGAAGACATCTACACCCTCGAAGGGTTTAAAGAGCTGATCGACAAACGAGCGGTCAACATCGTTCATCCCGACCCCAATACGGCCGGCGGCATCCTGGAAACGAAACGAATCGGGGACTACGCCTCTTCGAACGGGGTCGCCTTCATGCATCACCACGCGGCGGGGCCGGTCTCCTTCCTGGGGTGTGTACACAGCGCGGCGGCCACCGAAAACTTCCTGTGGCTCGAACATCACGCCGTCGACAGCCCGGACTTCGAAAATCTGGTTACCGGCATCGACGGCCCCATCGTCGAGAACGGATACGTCAAGGTGCCCGAAAAGCCCGGCATCGGGGTCGAGTTGAACGAAGAGGTCGTCGAACAGTATCTGGTCGAAGGTGAAGAGTTGTTCGCGCCTACGCCGGAATGGGACGAAATGCGCGCCTGGGATCGGTTGTGGAGCGAAACGCCCGCGCCGCCCCCACCCCGAGCCTACCCCCCGATGACGGAGGAACGATTAACGTCGACCCGCCCGTAAGTACGCAATGACCTCAGTTCGAAGGGTTCAGGCCTATGTGTTCGCCGAACCGGAGCTGTACCGGACCCAGCAGCCCCGAAGGCAGCAGCGAAGCCTCAGCCATAGGCGTTCTCCAGGCGGTAGGAAGCCTCTTGACGTTTGACTTCGTCCGCCGATACCGTTCGGGGAGACGGGCATCGCCGACCAGCCGATTGTTCAACACGTTTGCCACTTCGATGACCAGGTGATTCGTGCCCGCTCGGATGGCCCCGGTCACGTCGAGTGCATAGGGCGCATGCCACGCGATGCCCAGCTGTTGCCCGTTCAACCAGACCTCCGCCACCTCGTGCACCGTACCGAGATCCAGCACTACGCGGCGATGTTCTCCGAGTGCTTCCTCTGGTATATCGAACGACTTGTGATACGTCGCTATACCCGAAAAATAACGGATCCCTTCGTCGATCGATTCGGACCAGGACGTCAACTCGGGGAAGGTCGTTCGCGACGGCGCCCCCCAGCCGTGAGGAAAATGTACGTCCCAGGCCCCTTCGAGGATGTGAGGAAGCGGCAAATCCGACACGTCAACGGCGCGCTCCTCTCCG
>CAZGHT010000091.1:0-22085 GCA_964525535.1 uncultured Rhodothermaceae bacterium | reverse complement strand
CGAAGAGTTCCGCCACGCCAGGCCGGTCGAGGTAGTTTTCGACCATGGACGCCGTGGCGTAGGGGGCGCTGATGCACACGATGCCGCTGTCCTCCAAGAGCGCGATGTAGTCGGGATCCCGCGCTATGGCAATGACACGCTTGATCCCGAACCGCTTGGCCTGCAACGCGAGGATGGCATTGCGTTCGTCGTTGTTGGTCGCCGCGATGGCCACGTCCATCTTGTGCGGCTCGACCTGCTCCAGGATTTCCTGCTTGGTACCGTCGCCCTGAAAGATGGGCACGTTGTAGCGGCGCTCCAGCATCTCGCAGCGCGCCTCATCCTTTTCGATGAACGTGATTTGATACTGTGACGTGCGGAAAATCATCCGAATCTCATCTTGTTTGAGCAACCGGTCAGCGATGTTGCGGCCCAGATTGCCTCCGCCTACGATCAATACTTGCATTTGTGGCCTCCAGTAGGTTTTGATTCGAAGTTTGAGTCGATGATACGCAGTAGGGAGCGCACCGAGGCCGGCGCGGTTCTCCGGCTGAATGAGGTAGAGGACGGCGCCGACGGCGATGAGCCCGCTCCCGAGCAACAGACTCTGCGGCTCTAGCAGGGGCACGAAGAACCAGCACGCGATGATGCCCAGGATGGGCACGGCGGGGTACAGCATGATCTTGAACGGGCGCCGCAGGGCCGGCATGTTCTGGTGGAGCGCGATCACGGCATAGTTTACGACGCCGATGGCGACCAGGTAGCCGAAGCTGCTGGCCGCAGCGAGCAGGCGGACGATGCCCGAAGCGCCGAGGAGTGTGACCAGCCCGGCGCAGATGAAGAGCGCGATGTGGGGCGTGTTGTGCTTCGGATGCAGCCGAGCGAGGACGCCGGGCACGTAGCCGTCGCGTCCTAGCGCGAAGAGCACGCGCGCGCTGGCTCCCAGCGTCACGCTGAAGGCCGAGAGACTCGCCATGATCGTCGCCAGCACCCCGGCCCAGCGCCCCCACGCACCGAACAGGTGGTCTGCCACGAAGATGAACGGCGTGCTCGTCTCGGCCAGGTCGGTATAGTTGACCACCCCCATCATCACCCACAGGAGCAGCACGTAGATGGCTGCACCCGTCCCGAGGGTGATGAGGATGGCGCGCGGAATGTTCTTCGCCGGCTCGATGATCTCCTCTGCGGCGACGGTGATCAGATCGAAGCCCACGTAGGAGATGTAGATGAAGCCCATCGTGGGAAGGAGCGGGCCGAGCCCCATCGGAGCAAAGGGTTCCAGGTTGGCCGGCTCCACATGAAAGGCCCCGAGCAGGCCCACGCCCACGAGCACGACGAGCTCCACGATGTTCATCACTGTGATCGCCTTGAGCGCCTCGGCCTGCCCGCGATAGTTCGAGGCCGTGAAGAGCACCGTCGTAGCCAGCACGACGAGCACGACGCTGAGTTCGGGAAAGAAATAATTCTTGATCGTCAGGGCGAAGATGACGGCGTAGAGCGAGCAGGCCAGCGTGTTGCCGATCCAGAAGAACCAGCCCGTCAGGAACGCCACCGGAGCGGGCAGCACCCGGTTCACGAACGTGTAGCCGCCCCCGGCGAGGGGGATGGCGGCGCCGAGCTCACTGTAGCTGAGCGCAGTGAACAGCGTGAGCCCACCCATGAACAGATAGGCCAGGATACCGAGCGGCCCGGCCGACTGGGCCACCTCGCTGGGCAGCGCGAAGATGCCCGGCCCCATCATGGCGCCGATTCCGATCATCACGGCCATGAAGAGTCCGACGTTGCGCTTAAACCCTGCCTGCTCGGCCATATGGAGAAATGTCGTTAGGACGAAATGTCGTTAGGACGAAATATAGCAACAGAATATAGGCACTTCTCCCCTACTCTGCACATCGAAACGCCAGCCATTTCGGCCCGGATCTCGAATAGAATGTAGTGCTCAAAACCCGAGTACAGAAGATTTGATTCTCTAAATCGGTAGTTACATTCGCCCTGTCAACCTCGGGCACAACAGGCTGGATAAAAATACCGATAGCGCCGAGGCGTTTTGGTTATATTCGTGAAACGATTGACTACGCTCGATATGCCATGCCCGAAAGCTCTCTCCACCAGACCACGTACCTGCCCAGAAGCCTCTTCGACGCCGAACAGGAAGCCTATCGGCAGCGAGTCAAGGCATTCCTGGCTGCGCACGTAAAGCCGTACTACGCCGATTGGGAAAAAAAGGGCATGCTCGATCCTATCCTCTGGAAGCAAGCCTGCGAAGCAGGATTGCTCTATCTCGACATTCCCGAGAAATACGGCGGCCAGGGCATCGACGATTTTCGCTACAACGTCGTGATGATCGAAGAGCTGCGGGCGGCGCACGTTCCGGGTGTTACGTTCGAGACGGGCACCGACGTCACGGTGCCGTACCTGATCAAGTACGGCAGCGAACAACAACAACGCGCCTGGCTCCCCCGCATTGCCGCCGGCGACGTCATTACCGCCATCGGCATGAGCGAACCGGGCGGAGGCAGCGACCTCGCCGGCATGCAGACTACAGCCGAACGTGACGGCGATCAGTACGTCATCAACGGAGAAAAGATGTGGATCACGAACGGTTTCCTGTGCCACCTGCTGGTGCTCGCCTGCAAAACCGACCCCGATTCGAGGCACCGCGGCATCAGCCTGTTCCTGGTCGACACCCAGACCGAAGGCTTCGAACGAAAAGAGCTCCTGCAGAAAACAGGGTATCACGCGCGCGACGTCGCTCGCCTGGCCTTTCACGACATGCGCCTCCCGGCGTCGTGCCGGCTCGGTGAGGAAGGAGAAGGATTTCAGATGATGATGCGCCAGCTCCCCAGAGAACGGCTCGGCATGGCCGTCAATAACATCGTCATGGCCGAGCTGGCCCTCGACGAAACGCTCCTCTGGACGAGAACCCGTACTACCTTCGGCAAACCGCTCCTGCGGCACCAGCACATCCGCATGAAACTGGCTGAGATGAAAACGGAGATCCAGATCGGACGCGTGTTCGTGGATCGCTGCCTCCAGGAGTACCGGGCCGGCTCGCTCGATCCTCAGACCGCCGCCATGGCCAAGTGGTGGGTGAGCGAGCTCCAGCGCCGTGTCCTCGACCAGTGCGTCCAGCTCTTCGGGGGACGCGGCTATCTGCAGAATAACCCGGTAGCCAGGATGTACGTAGAAGGCCGCGTGGAGACCATCTATGGGGGGACGACAGAAATTATGAAAGAAATTATCGGAAAAAGCCTGTACGACGAAGTGCAGGTCTGGCCAGGTAGCACAACACCGCCCGGGACGAAAAGGGCGCCCAGAACGCGACCGTAGAAGCCTGTCAGAGTACGAGAAGACTGGCCGAATACTTCATCCAGGTAAACTCTAAAAAACAAGCAATTCCTCAATGGCGGCTCGGAGACGGGGTAAAGGCGAATAAATCTCTTTTTCGAGCGATGAAGAGAACGGGACGGGTAGATCCTCAGCGGCCACCCGCACAGGGGGGGCGTCCAGGTGGGTAAAACAGTGCTCGGAAATGCTGGCGCAGAGCTCGCCGCCGAATCCGCCGGTAAGCGCGGCTTCGTGCAGAACCAGAACCCGATTCGTCTTTTTCACCGAATTAAACACCGTTTCGCGATCCCAGGGCGCCAGCGTCCGCAGGTCCACGATCTCTATCTCCACGCCTCGATCGGCCTGCCAGGCCGCTTCCTCCAGCGCCCAGGACACGCCGAGACCGTAGGTCAGGAGTGTCATCGCCGTTCCCTCACGGACGACCCGGGCCGTACCCAGCGCTACGTGATAAGCCTCTTCTGGTACAGCCCCTTTCAACGACCGATACAGGGCCTTATGCTCGAAAAACAGGACCGGATTGGGATCCTGGATGGATGCCATCAACAACCCCTTGGCGTCGTAGGGGGACGAAGGCACAACCACCTTCAGGCCGGGCACGTGGCAGAACCACGCTTCCATGGACTGGGAGTGAAAAGGGCCGGCTCCAATATGCCCGCCGAAGGGCGCCCGTATGGTCACGGGTACGGGAGCCCCCCAGCGATAGTGCGTGGTCGCCAGGTTGTTTACGATCTGATTAAACCCGCAGGAAATGAAATCGGCGTACTGCATCTCGACCACCGGCCGATGGCCCCCGAGCGCTAGCCCAAGGGCCGCACCGATGGCGCCGCTCTCTATGATCGGCGTGTTGCGCACACGCTCCTTGCCGAACCGCTCCACGAAACCTTCCGTCACCTTGAACACGCCTCCGTATTCGGCAATGTCCTGCCCCAGGATCAACACACGGTCATCGGACTCCATCGCCTGGCGCAGCGCCAGACTGACCGCGTCGATGAACCGAAGTTCCCGGTTGTGATTATTCCCCTGACGCTGGCCACCGGGAAAATCAGGGACCGGCACAGCCGGCGCAAAGACCTCAGCAAGCTCTTTTTTTCTCGTGCTTTGCACCAGGGGCTGCGCTAACGCATACTCAGCGGCCCTGTCAACGTCTGCTTCGATCGCCGTTCGGAGGGTCTGCATCTCTTCCTCCGACACCCCTCCCTGCTTCTTGAGGCGCCGCTCGAATTTCATCACAGGATCTTTCTTCGCCCATTTCTCGAAGAGTTCGTCGGGCACGTACCTGGTCCCGGAAGCTTCTTCGTGGCCTCTCATCCGAAAGGTTTTCATTTCGATGAGGGTGGGCCCTCCCCCCTGCCGGGCTCGATGAGCTGCACTTCGCACGGCGTCGATCACCTTCAGGATGTCGTTGCCGTCGACCACTTTGCCTTTCATGCCGTATCCGGTGGCAGCCGAAGCAAAGTTGCGCCCCACGAAAACGTCCTCCACTGGAGTAGAAAGGCCGTACTGATTGTTCTCGATCACGAAGATGACGGGCAGCTTCCAGACAGCGGCCAGGTTGAGCGCCTCGTGGAAATCGCCTTCCCGCGTGGCGCCTTCACCGATCATGCTGAGAGCAACCTGGCCCGTGCCGTCCCGTTGCGCGCTCAACCCCAGCCCGCAGGCAACGGGCGACATGGCCCCCAGGTGAGAGATCATACCAACGAGGCGTCGCCTAGGGAGCCCGAAATGAAATGTGCGGTCGCGCCCCTGGGTATACCCTCCCTGGCGCCCCATGAGCTGGCAGAACAAGCGCTTCAGCGGCACACCGCGGGTGGTCCAGACCCCGACGTTGCGGTGCATCGGCAGCACGTAGTCCTCTTTTTCGAGGCCCCATACGCACCCCACAGAGATGGCTTCCTGGCCATACCCGCTGAACCACTTTGCCAGCCTCCCCTGCCTGATCAGGCGAAGCATCTTCTCTTCGATCACCCGGGGGGTAACGAGAGCCCTGTACAACGCGTTGAGGTCAATGTCCAGAGCTTCATCCGTCGATACCTTCGCCATCGCGTTGCGTGCGTCTATCAATTTGGAGGGTCATGCAGTCGTCATCGACCTTTTCCGAGCAGTGCAGTGCGGACCGTCAGGAAAAGAATCTTCAGATCCATACTCAAGCTCAGATTAGCGATGTAGAAGAGGTCATATTTCACTTTCTGGCGCACGTCGTCCAGGCTGGAATCGTAATGCCAGGTCACCTGAGCCCATCCCGTTATACCCGGCTTAACGCGGTAGCGGCGCGAATAGAGGGGGATCTCCTTGGCAAGCTTCTCCACGAAGTAGGGGCGTTCGGGGCGCGGGCCGACCAGGCTCATCTCCCCTTTGAGCACATTCCACAGCTGGGGTATTTCGTCCAGGCGGGACTTGCGCAACCAACAACCTATGGGGGTGTAGCGGGGATCGTTTTCCTGCGCCCAGACGGGTCCGGTGTGTGCCTCGGCATTGTCGACCATCGTCCGGAACTTGAGCATGGTAAATATTTTTCCCTTGTGGCCCACGCGTTGCTGTTTGTAGATGGCAGGGCCTTTCGAGGTTACACGAATCAACGCTCCGATCAACAACCAGAGCGGGAGGCCCAGGATCAAGATGAGCAGGGCGGCCAAAAAATCGAACAGCCGCTTTGTGCTTTCTTCCCAGGCCGGCATCGGTTCCGGCAACACTTCAATCAGGGGTAGCCCGTAGAGGTGTTCGGTACGCGCCATGCCCCCGATCACCGAATAAAAGTCGGGAACGAGTTTGAGAGAGACGGATTTGCCGTCACACAGCCTCAGGATATCCATCAGCTCGTTGTGTTGATCCGGCCCGAGGGCCAGGAGGACATCCTGGACCTGGAGCCGATCGATCAAGTCGGGCAGTTCGTTGATGTCGGTCGTCCCCTCATTTATCGTGAGGTCAGCGACGGCGTCAGCCCCGTCTCCCCCGATTCGGGCCGGCGTAAATCCACCGACGACGGCGGGCTCCTTTGCCGGCTGCAGCTGGCGTATACGAATCGTTCCCACTACATCGAGGCCGGCGGCGGGGTACCGCGCTATATCGTGATGAAGCCTGTCGACCCGGTCGCCCCACCCCACAATCAACGCCTTATGGGTGCCGACACCTTTTAGAATCAGGCTCTTTTGTACGGAACGTACGACGAGCCGGCCGACAGCGGTCGCGGCAAACACAACGCCGCCGTAAAAGAAGATCTCAGAGCGGGTCGTTCCCGTATCCAGCGTATCGATGTATATCGCAAAGATGAGCATAAGGATGCCGCCGGCAGTAACCTTCAGCACCGTTACCAATTCATCGAAGCGACTCGCTGCATACCGCTCCCGGTAGAGCCCGGAGAAAAAGAATACGATCAACCAGTACGAGCCCAACCCGATCATCACGAGATGAAGCTCCGGGTATATAGCCGGCTGTTCGAACCAGGCCCATTCAAAACGAGCCAGATAATAAAGATACGACGCCAGACTGACGGCCAGGGCGTCGGTTGCCAGCAATGCGATGAGTTCCGCCTTTCGGGTCACAGGAAAAATGATGGATGATGGTACCTAATCAATGATACACGCTGCCAATTCGGTGCCATACTAAGACATCCGAACTTTGATAATTATTTCGATAAGTGGCAGCAGTAACAACGTTGCAATAGCGATTGTGACGAGGTGCGATCCCGATTTGGAAAAGTGAAGAAAGACGTTTTGGTGTACGGTTTGACGATAGTTCAATACGACGACGGCCCGGCAGAGTTTCGGCAGCCTGCTCACGCCAGTTTAATGGGCAGGTCGCGAACAGGATTTCCTGTCAAATTCAAGATGGCATTCGTTACGGCCGGCGCCACTGACGGCACGCCCGGTTCTCCGACGCCGCCGGCGGGCCTGTCGTTGTCGACGAGATGGACGTAGATCTCGGGGGTCTCGGCCAGCCTGACCATGGGATAGTCATGGAAATTGCTCTGTTCGATGGCTCCGTCGCGCGCCGTTATATTGCCGTATAAAGCCAGCGTTAGCCCGAATACGGCGCCGCCTTCCATCTGAGCCTTGACCCGGTCCGGATTGACATAGGTCCCGCAATCGATCGCGCAATGAATAGCGTGAACCCGGAGCACATCACCTTCTACGGAGACCTCTGCAGCATGCGCGACGTAGGACACAAAGCTGTAATGGGCGGCGATGCCGAGCGCGCGGCCCTCCGGCCGAGGCGCATCCCAACCCGCTTTCTCCGCGACGAGCTCAACGACATGTCGCAAGCGGCCCGTCTCGTAGGGCTGGCGTTCGAGCAACTCGCCGTACGGCCCGGTTTCGTCACCGATCAGGTGGCTCAAGTTGCGGGGCGGCCCGATGAGTTCGAGCAGATAATCCTTCTGGTCCCGCCCGGCGGCGGCGGCCATCTCGCCGGCAAACGCATTGACCGCAAAGGCGTGGTGTATGTTGCACACAGACCGGAGCCAGCCGATGCGAACGTGCGCTTCGGCAGGGCCATTTTCGCACAACATGTTCGGTATGTCGTAGGGAACGGAAGTAAAACCGAGGCCTAACTCGCCGTCGCTCGCGTGCACCACGTCAGGAGCGAACGTACTGCTGATGCTGGGAAAGGTCGTACGATGCACCCAGGCGACGGGATTCCCGCTTTCGTCCAGGCCGGCTCGTAGGTGCTGGACAGAAGGGGCGTGGAAATAGCCGAATTGGATCTCGTCTTCGCGCGTCCAGGTCACCTTGACGGGCGCTCCTACAGATTGTGAGATCAGGGCGGCCTCTACGATAAAATCCGGCTTGGATTTCCGTCCGAACCCTCCGCCCAGAAGGGTAACGTGCATGGTGACCTGTTCGGGCTGGATGCCCAGAGCGCCTGCGACGGCGCCGCGCGCGCCCTGGGGAGCCTGTGTGGGCGCCCACGCTTCGCAGGTTCCGTCCGGCTTGACCCAGGCGACCGCGTTCGGGGGTTCCATCGGCGCATGGGCCAGCATGGGTACGTAGTACGTCGCGTCGAGCGTTGTTTCGGCGCCGGCCAGGGCCGGCTCGACGTCCCCCTGGTTCCGGATCAGCCGGCCGGGCGAGGTAGCACTCGCCTCGAGCTGGCGGCGGTATACGTCGGAGTTATACGATTCATTCGGGCCGTACTCCCATTCGACCTTCAGCGCGCGCCGCCCTTTGATGGCCGACCACGTGTCGCGAGCGACCACGGCCAGCCCTCCCAGGGCGTTGAAGGCCGGAGGCAGGGATGTGGGAGCGAGCTCGACAACCTGCATCACGCCGGGGACAGCGAGTGCATCGGTGTCGTCGTAGGAGGCGATGCGGCCTCCTATGACCGGGCATCGCTCGACCGAGGCGTAGACCATGTCGGGCACGGTCACGTCGAGGCCGAAGACGGCCTTACCCGTCGCCATGTCGTGGTTGTCCACGCCGTGCAGCGGCTTCCCGATATACCGCCAGGCGCTGCGGTCTTTGAGCACGGGATTCTCGGGGACCGCGATGTTTGCCGCCGTTGCAGCGAGCTGTCCGTACGTAAGCTCACGACCGCTCGCTTCGTGACGGACTACGTGGTTGGAGGCAACACATTCCGAGGGCGACACCCCCCACGTCTGGGCCGCCGCCTCCGCCAGCATGGCGCGCGCGGTTGCCCCGGCGAGGCGCCATTCGTCAAAGTGGTTTCTAACGCTACGCGACCCGTCTGTATTCTGATTGCCGTACACCGGGTCTCCGTCAGCCTGAACGACGTGCACGCGGTCCCAGTCCGCTTCCATTTCGTCGGCAATCACGGGCGGCATCCCGGTCCGTATGCCCTGCCCCATCTCGGAGCGAGAGCACACGATGAAGACATCGCCTTCCTCGTTGAGGCCGATGAACACGTTCGGTTGAAACGCGGCATCGTCCATCGTCCCTGAAGGCGGGGCTTTGGCCAACATGAGCGGTTCTTGCTCTTCGCCGCATCCCGAAAATACGCCCAGGGCGAACACGGCGCCCGCCGTAAGGGACGTGTGCTTAATGAATGAACGCCGGGACAGGTTGACGATAGCCGGAGGGGCGGCTGCTGAAGGCGAAGGTGCAGTAAACCAGGGACGGTCGTTCTCGAAAAGAAACATGGACGTTGCGTAACATGAAGAGAAATATTCGTGCTACAGTATACGCGATGGCTGCCCCAGGATCAATGGGTGAGGGGGAGATGGATGCAATCGATGGGTGAACCCCGAAGGCTGCCCGGCCGGGTCGTTGATCCCGCTATTCGAGCCTGAAACGAAACGTTACGGTTCCTTCCTGGAGATCCTGGGGTACGTTGGCGGGCAGCGGGTTGAACTGCCATTGCTTCAGCGCTCTGTTTACGGCATCTTCCAGGCGAGGGTCGCCCTTGCGAAGAACGAGCTGTCGCGAAATCCGGCCGTTCGGGGCTACCCATATTTTCACGCTGATGTCGGCGTTGACTTGAGAGGCATAGACCGGCGTCGGCGTTCGTACGGGCGTCCGGTTGAGCCCTTCGATCTGGAAGGGAGCGGCTTCCTGTTCGTCAGTGCCTTCCCCGAGGTCGCCCTCTTCAGCGCCCGATTTGCCTTCTGTGCTTCCGCTACCGAGCGGCTGAATCGTTCTGGGCTCTTCGGTTTCGTCGTCTTCGACCAGCTCGTCTTCCTGCGGCTCGGGCGGTTGAATGGCTTCGACGTCGGTCTCCGGCGTCTCAACGGTTGGGTCGGAAACGAGAGGATCGGCGTCAGGGAGATCGACCGGCTTGGACTCTTCGGGCTCGGCCGGCTCGGGCTCGTCCTCGACATCCGGCTCGAGGTCGGGCGGTACGGGTTCCGGCCGCGTAACGGGAGCGCGCTGGACAGGCCGTCCTTCGGCAAAATCACCAAAATCTACCTGAATATAGCCGATCTGCTCGGTCGCTTCCGGCTCGGATTCGATGTAGATAAAGGCGACAAAAAGGAGCGCGTGTAATACGCAACTGCCTAACAGTCCATACCAATCGCTGTTTTGCATGGTAGTTTAATCATTCTTCTCATCCCGTTGTGACGTACCTCGAGAACTGATGGATGAGCGTATCGGGTTTACTGAACAGGTAAAATACTACACGCACTGTGCACAGGGGTATATAACGTGTATAATCGCTGGTATTGTATGATCATAAACGTCTTATCCCTGAAAAAGTTGAATGCCCGGGCGCAAAGTGTCCTCTACAAGGCTTATGCTGTTCAAGATTTAAACGAGGGGAAAGAGCCACGCCCCCAGTAAGGTAGCAGCGAACCCCACGAATCCCATGAGAGCGATCAACACACTCGCCGTTTTTAACGTCTCCTGTTCGGTAAGTCCGCTCATTTTCCCGATGATCCAGAAACCGCTGTCGTTCATCCAGGACACCGGCTTCGAGCCGCAACCGATGGCGAGGGCGAGGTACAGGGGGTGATAACCCAGTTCAGCGACAGCCGCGATGGGCGCTACGATGCCTACGGCCGTAATCATGGCTACCGTGGCTGAGCCCTGCGCAATGCGGACCAGCATCGTCATGCCAAAGGCGATCCAGAGCAGCGCTCCTTCAGCCCCAGGCAGGGTGTGTTGAATCTCTGCCGCAATGTTCGTCTGACGCAGCACGTACCCGAATGCCCCCCCGGCCGAAGTGATCAACACAATGACAGCGCCGCTCTGCAAAGCCTCTTGAACCGATGAACCGAACCGGCTCCGATCCGTCTGGTACCTGAACAACAGACCCAGGGCAATGATTGCAGACAGGATGAGTGCGATGTTCTTGTCGCCCAGAAATCCAACCAGGACCGCCGCATGCCGATAGAGCCCGGTCAAGGCGCCCGGGTCGTACAACAGGCCGAACACGGAGTTGCCCGCAATCAGGACAACCGGGAGCAATACGGGAAGCGTGGCCCAGAACAGCGGGGGCTCCATCTGCCTCGTTGTTCGGTGGATGAGGTCATCCGTATCGTCGTATCCGTCGGTGGAGGGGCGCAACGTGATCGGCCACGTTGCATCGGCCCAACGGGCATACACAAAGCCGCTGCCTGCGGCGATACTCCCCACACACATTCCGCCAAGGATCATCAGTCCGAGATCGATGCCGAGCTCGCTGGCGACGAACAGGGGCCCCGGCGTAGGAGGCACCAGAGAATGGGCCATTGTCCCTCCAGCAACAATGGCCAGCACGTACAGGAGGTACTTCTCTTTCGTCCGCAAGAACATCGCCTTGGCCAGGGGAATCATCAAATAAAAGACCGTGTCGAAAAAGACCGGAATGCCCAGGAAAAAGCCGCTGAACAGGAACGCGAATGGGGTGCGGCGCAATCCCAACGTCGTACTCACTGCATTCACGATGCGTTTGGCCGCGCCGCTGTCGAGCAGGCACTTTCCGATGATGGCGGCCATGGCGATCAGGATCCCGATGCCCCCGGCTGTCCTGCCGAAGCCCGATGCGATGTGCTGCCCGATCGATTGGCCGGCTGCGCTTCGTGCAGCCTCCTCAGAAGCCATCGTTAAGATGACGTCTCCGGCCTCGAAGAACGCCTCGTCGTCCTCATCGATGAAAACGACCGCTCCCTCATCGGAGACCGATCGAACGCGCACTTCGCGCTGCTCGAGATACGGCCCGGTTTCCGGGTCGCTTCGTACCCATATCAGCGTGTTTCCTTCGACGAGCCCTCCCTCTTCCCCAACGTCCAGTATGACTTCTCCTGCCGTCGGGTTCACGGACCGCACCTCGATCTCATACTGCTGGAGTTCTACGGCATAACGGCTCGCATCCGGGGTCAGGAGAGCGACAACGATGGATGCGAGCAGCAACGTGATAAACGCATGCAGCCGCAGGATCAGGATACCTGCGAGTACGACGACCGTACCGATGAGAAGGATCAGAAGCGCAGACACGGTTGAGTTCGGGGTTCGTTGTTCAGGGTTCGGGGTTCGGAGTGCAACATGCAAGATACAATGTACGAAGCGATAGACTCTGTCTTCTTACCTTGATCCGGTGGTCAGCGATCATTGATTAGCCGAGCAGGACGATCTTTCGACGTTACCTTCTGATGAGTACCGATACAGGCCTAATGAAGAAGTATAATAATTTTTATAGTTTCAGAACAACGAACCCTGAACCCCGAACAACGAACCCCCATGAAGACGCCTGAAACGCTGAGGAGCTACCAATGGCTCGGCCCCGATGACCTGCGCTCGTTCGGCCACCGATCCAGAGCCAAACAAATGGGGTTTGCCTCGGACGACTTCGCAGGAAAGCCGGTCATCGGAATCCTGAACACCTGGAGCGATCTCAATACCTGCCATACGCATTTCAGGCAGCGAGCCGAAGAGATCAAACGCGGGGTCTGGCAGGCCGGCGGGTTTCCCGTAGAGATCCCGGTTCTTTCGCTCAGCGAGAGTTTCATGAAGCCGACTACGATGCTCTACCGAAACTTGCTCGCGATGGAGGCGGAAGAAGTACTGCGATGTCATCCGATTGACGGCGCTGTATTGATGGGAGGCTGCGACAAAACCACGCCCGCTCTGCTCATGGGGGCCATCAGTATGGACCTCCCGGCGATCTTCATGCCGGCGGGTCCGATGCTCAAAGGTCGATGGAAAACGACAACGCTGGGCAGCGGATCGGATGTCTGGAAGTTCTGGGCCGAACGACGCGCCGGGACGCTCTGCGACGCCGACTGGTTCGAACTCGAAGACGGCATCGCCCGCTCGCCGGGCCACTGCATGACCATGGGCACTGCGTCGACGATGGCTCTGATCACGGAAGCCCTGGGCATGACCCTCCCCGGCGCCGCTTCGATCCCGGCCGTTCTGGCCGACCATCAGCGCATGGCCACTCGCTGCGGGCGCCGCATCGTGGACATGGTCTGGGAAGACCTCAAACCCTCAACGCTGCTGACAGAGCACTCGTTCGACAATGCGATCATTACCGATATGGCCATCGGGGGATCGACCAACGCCATCATTCACCTCATCGCCCTGGCGCGCCGCGCCGGCGTACCCCTGGATCTCCAGCGGTTCGATACGCTGTCCCGCTCGACCCCCTTCGTCGCCAACGTCCGCCCCGCCGGCGCCTTCCTGATGGAAGACTTCCACGATGCCGGGGGATCACAGGCGTTGATCAACCGGCTGGCGCCTATGCTGCATACCGAAGCGCTCACCGTGACCGGCTCCAGCCTCCTCGCGAACGTCCGAAAGGCGGACGTGCTCGCGGACGAAGTCATCCGCCCCCTGGATCGGCCCCTGTCCCCCTCAGGCGGCACCTACGTCCTGAATGGCAACCTCGCCCCCGATGGCTGCGTGATCAAGCCGGTGGCCGCTGAGCCCCGGCTCCTCAAACACACCGGCCCTGCCGTTGTGTTCGAAAACTACGCCGACCTCAAGGAACGCATCGACGACCCGGAGCTGGACGTCACGCCGCACTCCGTGCTCGTCCTGCAGTCTGCCGGCCCTCAAGGGGCTCCGGGTATGCCCGAATGGGGTATGCTGCCCCTCCCCCGGAAATTGCTGAAACAGGGCGTCCGCGATATGGTCCGCATCTCGGACGCCCGGATGAGCGGAACCAGCTACGGAACGTGTGTGCTCCACGTTTCTCCGGAATCCCACGTGGGTGGTCCCCTGGCGCTGGTCAAAACAGGGGACCTCATCGAGCTGGACGTCGAACGCCGCCGCCTGCAGCTCCTCGTCGATGAGGAAGAGCTGCAACAACGACGCCTGGCCTGGCGCCCCCCGGCACAACGATATTCCAGAGGATACGGGAAGTTCTTCAGCCACCAGATCACGCAGGCCCACGAAGGATGCGATTTCGAAATCCTGCACACAGACGGACAGGGTACACCCGATCCGGCGATTTATTGACGCTGAGGGACCGGGAACTCGTTTTTGACCGATCAGTACATAATGAAAATTCATCGATTCAGAGAAGAGCTACGAAACGACCATGGCCAGGCCTCGCGCATTTGACGAAACAGAGGTCATCGAACGAGCGGTTGATGTCTTCTGGGCAAAGGGGTTCGCCGATACGTCCATCGGCGATCTGGAAGAAGCGCTCGGTATGGGGCGGCAGAGCCTGTACAACGCCTTTGGCGACAAACGGACGCTGTTTCTCCGTGCCCTCGAGCTCTACACGGAACGAGGCCGGAGTCTGCTCCGTGACGTATTCGATGGGAGCCGGCGAGGTCTCGATGCCATCTCGGCGTATTTCGAGAGTACGATTTCTTTCTTGACCGCGTCGGACGAACGCCGGGGGTGCTTCATGACGCGGTGCCTCATGGACCACGGCACGGTCGACACAGAAGTGGCCCATCGATGTTTGTCCAGCGAGCAAGAGCGTATCGACCTGTTTAAGCGGGCCCTCGCGGAGGCAGTAGAAGACGGCGCCCTGCCGGCGTCTCTCGACCTCGCAGCAGCAGCTCACCTGCTTGCCACGCAGGTCAACGGCCTGAGTGTTATGGCCCGTTCCGGCGCTTCCAACGCGTCGATGCGCCAGAGCACATCGTTCCTGATCGAACAGCTGAAACGCTGAGTTTTTTTATCCCTTTTTTGACCAATCATTCAACAATAAAACCACGAGGTCTTAATGGCTGGTAAATCCATTGAAGGATCAATAGCACTCGTCACGGGAAGCAATCGCGGCATCGGCCGCGCGATCGCAGAAGCCCTGCTCGAACGCGGCGCCGCAAAAGTCTACGCGGGGGCGAGAAAGCCCTCGACGGTCGCAGATTTAGTGGCGGCCCACCCCAACCGGGTCGTTGCCCTCGAGCTCGACGTCACCAATCCGGATCACATCGCCCATGCCAAAAACGCGGCCACCGATGTCGGCATCCTGGTCAACAATGCAGGCGTAGCCGGTAATGTGGGTCAACCCATCACCGACGCCACTGTCAACGGCTTTGCACGCACGGAAATCGAAGTGAACGTCTTTGGCCTGATCCAGGTCACGCAGGCGTTTGCGCCCATCCTGCAGGCCAACGGAGGCGGTGTCGTCGTCAATCTCGGTTCCGTGGCCAGCCTTGTAAACTTCCCCCTGTTCCAGAGTTACAGCGTGTCGAAGGCGGCGGTCCATTCCATTACCCAGGCGATTCGCATTGCGCACGCCAACACGCTTGTAATCGGCGTGTATCCGGGTCCGGTGGACACCGATATGGCAGAGAAGGTGCCTTTCGAGAAGGTATCGCCGGCTACGGTCGCCGAAGAGATCCTCGATGGCATCGAGGAAGGCCGGGAAGAGGTATTTCCGGATCCGATGGCGAAGGAAATAGGCGGTTTCTTCTTACAGGATCCCAAAGGGCTCGAGCGTCAGATCGCCTCGATGAACGGGGGATAAACGTTGACGGACACGCCGTTCGTACAGCGCCTTCCTGTCATTGCACAGGAAGGCGCTGTACAGTTATCTGCCCTGGCGCCATCCACGAAGCGTTTAACTTCTGTTAACACGACGGTTGTATCATGCGTCGCACAATACTCCTTTGAATCTGATGGTCAACATGCCTGTTCGGACTTCAACAGTCGTCCTCGCGTTACTTTTTCTCCTTGCCGTACCTGTCCTACCCCTCATGAGTCAACCGATCGATCTCGACGAAATCACCAACACAGCAGCCGTCAACGGCTTACAGTTTCCCTATTACGATTACGGAGAAGGCCCCGCCGTATTGCTCATCCATGGTTTTCCGGACTCGAAGTATCTCTGGCGTCATCAGATCGCCCCGATCGCCGACTCCGGCTTCCGGGTAATCGCCCCCGACCTGAGGGGATACGGAGACGCACCAAAGCCCGAACGCGTCGAAGACTATGCCTTACCCCTCGTACTCCAGGACCTCATCGGGCTGCTCGACGTGCTGGACATCGATCGGGCGCATATTGTGGGTCACGACTGGGGCGGGACGGTAGCGTGGTTGCTCGCCGGCAACCACCCCGATCGATCGATCACGGTGACGGGAATGACCGTAGGCGCCCCGGGAGCACCCGGCCGGCGGGCATTGCCTCAGCTCGAGAAGTTCTGGTACATCTTTTTCTTCCAGAACGAGGGCGTTGCCGAAGAGTGGTTGAGCCGGGACAACTGGCAGGGGCTCCGTGAGTGGTCGAGAGAAGCCGGCGATATCGACCGACAGATCGCAGAGCTGAGCAAACCGGGAGCGCTAACGGCCGGGTTGAACTGGTATCGCGCCAACTTTCCTCCCTCAGCGTTAATTCGGACTTCCAATCCCCCTCGCATCAAGGTCCCGGCGCTGGGCATCGCGGCTGAAAACGACGCATTCCTCCTGGAGGAACACGTAAAAAATTCAGACGCAATGATCGACGGTCCCTGGGAATACCACCTGATCGAGGATGCTTCCCACTGGCTCATGCTCGACCATGCCGAGGAGATCTCTACGCTGCTGATCGACTTCTTCGAGAAGTACGGTAACTGAAGAGAGGATTCCGCTCATCTTGCAGCTGTTGGCGAATTCAGCGATACATGACATTGTGAGTCATCCCGCACTTGATGCGGGATCCAGGAACGTGATTCTGTATTCTTCGCCCTCTATCAGTACTTGTTTCAACGTAAGCGGATACCCCCTAGCCCTTTACCCCCTTCTCCAACTATCCTGAAATAGCACTATTGCTTCGCCTCCGGAGCAGGCAATCCACATAGCTCTGCACTCTTTGCGTAAAGGGCGTCAGCGAGCTCGTCGTCGTAGACGAGTGGATTGGGAGAGCGCATAGGCCACCCGCCCGCTTTGTCCTTCTTATCCGCATACAGTATGCTGTTCTGGCTGAAGTAGGAGCCGCTGTCGGCAGGCACTTCATCGTCGAGCAAACAATGGAGCTGGGTCTGCGCGCCGTCCTCTTTCGACATCATCCCGAAAAAACCGCCGAACGGTCGCATCAGTACGTTTTGCACGAATGGAGGCATCGAGTGTTGGACGAGGTTGGAACGGATCCAGCCAGGGTGCACCGAGAACGCCGAAACTCCAGTTCCTTCGAGACGCATGGCGAGGTGGCGGGCATACAGCACAACGGCCAGCTTCGACTGATTATAGGCGAGCGTTGGGTTGTACCCGCGCTCGGCGAAGTCTAAATCGTCGAGACGGAGCTCGGCCGGCTGCCCCATCATGCCGGCGTGGGCGACACTCGAGACGCATACGATACGGCTGGGCGCACTCGCTTTCAGTACATCGAGCAACAGCTCGGTCAACAAGAAGTGTCCCAGGTGGTTGATGCCGAACTGCGTCTCCACGCCGTCCTCGGTCTTGCCCTCGGGGGTCTGCATAACGCCCGCGTTGTTGACCAGGCCGTCGAGACGATCGTGCTTGCCTTTGAACGCCGTCACAAACCGGCGAACAGTAGCAAGGCTACCGAGGTCGAGCTCCATGACCTCTGCGGAACCGCTCGCCGACTCCAGGGGCCCGACGGCCTCTTCACCGGCCTTTACGCGGCGACAGGCAGCAACGACGTGGGCCCCCTGGCGTACAAGCTGCCCGGTGGTAGCCAGGCCCGCCCCCGAGTTCGCACCGGTGACGATGTAAATACGACTCGTCAGATCTTTGTTGAAGAGCCTGGGGTCGCATCGAAGGGTTTTGAGCATTATGGCCTCGTATTAGGTTAAATAACGGGCTGATGCCGAAGCACACCCACGAGCTATATCCTGAGAATAATGTTGGAAAGCAAATATTCTTCACCGGTTCCTTCCCCGTAGACGCCAGACGGGTTCTTGATGCTGGCGGCTACTTGAGATCGGAACGGCGGGGAAGGAACGAACGGTTGTGGCCCGGTTGTCCAGCAGAACCTGTTTCGCTCTACGCGAGGACCCTTCTCCGAAGATGCCCATCCAGCCACGATACGCCCCGAAGGGGCGCTCTACCTCAACCCGGGGCATCGTCCCGGGTGGACAGCCTGCACTCCGCACGAGCCCCGTAGGGGCGCTCGCCTCCTCGAAACGGGCGACCTAGAATGCCCTGCTCCTGCCATTACGCATAACACCCGCAATGGACGTAACTGCGAATCACCACTTTGTGGTAGTGCCTGGCTGAAGTACAACGATGTAGTGTCATGGCCCGAGTTCAAGCGGTAAATGTTTGTCTGCACACCATTCGATCAACCCTCCATCGTAAACGGCAATGTTCCTATGCCCGAGCACGTGCAGAATAAACGCATCACTCGATGCCGCAACACCTCCACCGCAATACGTAATGACCCGATCTTTGTCCAGCATCGGTCGAAACATGCTTCGTAGATCATCGATCGGACGATACCGCATGGTCTTCCGGTCAAGGATTTGCCAGGCGCTTACGTTTTTTGCGCCCGGGATGTGTCCGCGCCGGCCATACTCGTTGCGCTCTCCGCGATGCTGCCGACGTCCCAGTGCACTCACGATGCAAGTCGCCGAGTCCTCGATAGAGGCGAGCACCTCGTCCTTGCCGACGATGAGTCCTGGACGAGGCCGCGGCGTGAAGGTAGTCTGCGGGTAAACACACGGTTTCGAGGATACCGGCCGGCCTTCGAGCCGCCACGCTGACCAACCGCCGTTAAGTATTGCGGCGTCGTCGAATCCAAATGTGCGGAGCATCCACCACAAGCGCGCAGCCCACATATTCTCTCGTGCATCGTAGAGCACGACACGGGTACCATCCCCAATACCAAGGCGACCCATGTGCTCGGCGAACCATTCAGCACTTGGAAGCGTGAAGGTGTAGGAACGTGCATTGGGATCCGAGATTTTCCGTAGATCTGCAAACGCTGCACCAGGAATATGGCTTCGTTTGTACCCGCGATGGCCGCTCCTGATACGAGGAAAAGGCCAGAGCTTGACCTGCACGGTCGCGTCTATTATACGCAAGTCGGGGTCGTCGAGATGTGCTTCAAGCCAGCCTGGCTCTACCAGAGGTTCGAGAGCTCTCGAGTCTGTTTTTTTTATATTGAGATCGCTCATTATGAGTAGTGCCACAGCTCCAAGATAAGGCACGCTTACACAGTCATACTGGTGGTCTGGCGAGTTAGTACGACACAGCCCGGGACAAAGGGCGCACAGAAAATACCGAACGCCGAATATAAGTTATGAGTGACTCGCTCGGCAGATACATTATACGCCTCAATAGGATCACCCATGCCCATTTTGTCCACAACGGTACGAAATGGACGTTCTCCTACGGGCATTGCGATTAACTCGGCGATGGCATCGGCCACAATTTGCGGTGTTTGCTCCGGGTTATTAGCCAGGGCCTCTCCGAAACTCTGAGCCGACTGGATAGGCGCATCGGCAAATGCTCCATGCCGGAGAGTTCGAAGCGATAGTTCTCAGCCATGGCTTCACGTGCCCATTTCGATGCGTTTGACGCGCTGTACACCGAACACGTTAATGTCGAAGAGGCGTTGCCAATCTTCGGGAGTAAAGCCTTCTTGCAAACCGATGACTCCAATGCCTGCATTATTGACGACAACATCTGATAAGTACTTTCAAAGGTATATCCTCCTTAATTCAGTGATGATACGCAGGTTGTGCACAGCCCCATCACTGGTCACGTTCTGCTGCGAGTTGTTTTACATACAGGGTTTCCTGATCCTGCACGAAACGCCGATACCCCTCTGGATCGATGAACGGATTGGCCTCTTTCTCCGACTGTAGCCGCTGGAGTTTCTCGGCCATCCCGTAGATCATCGGGTGTTGAGCCAGGAACACGTCCGCGTCCAGATTTTTCAGGACGTCGAAGGTACGCGCGTAATCTTCCGCGATGCTCGGATGACGGGCATTGCCGACGAGGTTCACCCCCGGATTGATGCTCGTCCCTCCGATAAACACGACGTCGTACGATTGCCCTTCCTCTTCCAGGGTGGTAGTCCACGTCGTGCAGCCTTTTGTATGGCCGGGTGTCAGGTGAGCGGTCAGCGTAATGTCGCCCAGCGTCACCGTATCTCCGTCCGACAGGATACGATCTACTTCGACGGGAGGCCAGCCGTCCCCCCCGAGCGCGGAATAGTCGGCGCCGTTTGCAATAGCCCGGGCATCCTCGCCGACCGCCATGATTTGAGCCCCCGTGAGCGCCTTCATCGCAGCATGACCCTCCACGTGATCCCAGTGGGCGTGGCTGGAGAGGATAATCTGTATATCCTCCATCGAATGGCCGAGCTTCTCGATGTTGTTCTGGATGCCAGGCAGCATCTCCTTCGTACCGGTATCGATGAGAATCAGCCCCTCTGACGTATCGATGATATGGGCCGAAATGGCAGCCGAGCCGACGTAATAAATGGGGCCGATTACCCGGTATGCATCCACCGGCACCCGGGCCAGCTCTCGGAGTTGCCCCGACGCAGCCGGCGCGATCCCCAGGATGCAGGCCACCAAAACAAGTACCGCTTTCGAGACATTCATACGTCGTAGCTCTTTTAACGCACCTCCTGGCTCACTACCTCTCCGTTGATGATGACGCCAGTACAATGCGTGGTGTATTCGAAGGGGTCGCCGTCGTACAGGGCCATATCGGCGTCCTTACCCGCCTCGAGGGACCCTACCCGGTCATCAATCCCGAGAATCGACGCCGCGTCGATCGTGATGGACGCTAACGCGTCTTCGAAGGAGAGGCCGTGTGCGGCAGCCAGCCCGGCCTCGAAGAGCACCACACGAGTCTTCGGCACGTAGGCTTCGAATCCGCTCTGCAAGGCGAACGGGATATCTGCCTCTTTCAGCTTCGCCGCCGTGGTCATGCTCAGGTTCTCCCGGTCTCCGCCGGCTCTGTACATCGTCGGATGGATGATGATCGGTATACCGGCCTCTTTGATTTCTTCGAGTACCAGATACGCCTCCGCAGCGCTATCGAGGATAAGGGGCAGGCCAAATTCTTCGGCGAGCCGTATCGTTGTCAATATATCGTGCGCCCGGTCGACGGATACCAGCAGCTTCAGATCCCCTCTGAGTACGCTCGCGAGAGCCTCCATCTTCAAATCTCTCGATGGTTTCTGATCTTCTTCAGCGCTCTCCAACGTCTCCACGTACGACTGTGCCTTCAGGAGCTCGGTCCGCAACATGGCGATCATCTTCGACCGGGTGCCGGGCGACTTGTTTTGCGATTCCCGGGCTGCATTCCCCAGGGTGACGGCCACCATGGTCTCGGGATCGACAAGCGCCTCCTCCACGGTCTCCCCGTACGTCTTGACGATCATGGTTTGTCCGGACATCAGTATGCCCGGGCCATGGCCGGTATGGACCGTCGTTATGCCGAAAGAGCGCACCCATTCGACCAGCCGTTCGCGAGGATTATACGCGTCGATCGCTCGCAGCTCGGGCTGAATCGGATTCGATCGTTCCACCTGATCCTGATCGTGGGGTTGATTCAGGTATCCGGCAATACCCACTACCGTATGCGCATCGATGAGTCCAGGGGTCACGATAGCGGCTTCCATCACTTCGTAGGCATCGGGGATATCGACCTGACTGGCCGGCCCGACCCGCTCTATGACGCCATCCTGAACCAGTACCACGCCATCCGCAATCGGAGGGCCGGCCATGGTGTATACCGTATCTCCTCTGACGGCAATTTGTGCGCTGGCAAAGGCCGGGCAACTCACGGCAATGAGAAGCGCCAGCAATGGAAATATTCGATCCAGTGTCAGGTTTTCGCGCGCCGTCATATTAAAATCCCCCTTCCATTTTCAAAAAGTACTCCATGGACCGCTGGTCATGACTGGCGCCATACCCCCCTGTTGCATACAGTAGATCCCGGGGGTCGCTACGATCGAACACCATTTCCCCATCGACCCTGGTTTCCAATACCCGGGTGTAGATGCTGAGTGGGTCGCCGGACAGCAGGATGA
>CAZGHT010000090.1:0-22209 GCA_964525535.1 uncultured Rhodothermaceae bacterium | reverse complement strand
GCGTTTCGGGGCGGCGCCCCTAATGGATTAGGTTGCCCCGAAGGGGCCCGCTATCCCAGTTCGAGGCGACGCCTCGAACAACACGGTTCACCCGCACAGGAAGCCCTGAAAGGGCGCCCTGAATCCTTCGACGGAACCCGACGCCCCGGGGGTGTCATCTTTACGCATGGGATGTGTATATTGTCTGACCCCTTCGCCGATTCCCATACAGCATCCACCCCATGCGTACCCATCGATATGCCGGTTTCCTCCTGTTGCTACTCACGATTGCGCGGATCCACTGCGCCCCGCCGCCTCCGGAGGCTCCTCCCAATATCGTGTGGATCATTGCCGAAGATTTGAGCCCGGCGCTCGGAGCATATGGGGATACGCTGGCGCATACGCCGCGCCTCGATGCCCTCGCCGAACGGGGCATCGTGTACGAAAAGGCGTTTGCGACGGCCCCGATCTGCGCACCGGCGCGCTCTACGTTGGTCACCGGGGTTTATGCAACGTCGATGGGTACCCAACACCTGCGCAGCGAAACTCCGTTTTCCACGCAGCTCGAAACCCTGCCGGAATACCTGACAGGGCATGGGTATTTCACGACCAACCAGAACAAGACCGACTACAACTTCGATCCCACCGGCCTCTGGGATCGGCGCTCCGGTGAAATCGCGGCCTGGCGGCATCGAGAAGGAAACCAACCCTTTTTCAGCGTGATCAACATCGGTACTACACACGAAGGACAGGCCAACAGGGGAGAACGGTACGAAGAACGCACTCGTGTACTGAACGATGAAGAACGGATGGACCCCGATGTCATTCAGGTTCCGCCGTACTACCCGGACACGCCGGAAGCCCGCGAGGTCTGGGCTCGTTATTACGATTTGATTCGCGTCATGGACCGGGACGTCGGCGAGGTGCTCGACTCCCTGGAGGCCGACGGCCTGATGGAGGATACCGTTGTCATGTATTTCGGCGACCACGGATTCGGTATGCCGCGATACAAACGATGGTTATACGACACCGGGTTGCGCGTGCCCCTCATCGTGTATATTCCCGAGAAGTACCAGCACCTCAATCCGGGCAACGCAGGTTCGGTGAATCAAGAACTGGTGAGTTTCGTCGACTTCGCGCCTACGACGCTCCGTCTTGCCGGGGTGGAGATCCCCGCCTCGATGGAGGGACAACCCTTCCTGGGTCCGGACCGGGCCCCATCCCGGGAGTATGTGTATGGAGCGCGTGATCGTGCCGATGACATGTTCGAGATGTCCCGGGCCGTGACGGATGGGCGGTATATCTTCGTCCGCAACTATATGCCCCATTTGCCCTACATCCAACCGGGGTTCATCAACTCCGACGGCAAACTCGCATACAAAGCGCTCCGGGACAGTTACCGTGAGGGGACGGCCGATGACGAACAGATGAAGTTGTGGAATCCCAAACCCGTTTTCGAGCTGTACGATTTACAGGACGACCCGGAAGAGCTTACGAATCTGGCCGGCCAGCCGGAACATGCCGGCGTGCAACGTACGATGCACGATACACTCCAGGCCTGGATGGTGGAAATCAGAGATCTGGGGCTGTTGCCCGAAGCGGAGTACATGATTCGCTCGGAGGGATCCACGCCGTACGATTATGCGCGCTCCAGCGATACGTATCGCGTTCGAGAGATTCTCGACGCCGCAGAACGAGTCGGTACCGAAGATACTGAAGCCATACGCGCCGGCCTCCAGCACCCCGATAGCGGCGTGCGATACTGGTCCGTCATCGCCTTGCAGAACAGCGAAACGGCAACCTTGCAGGACCGGCAGGCGGCCGAGGCGCTGCTTACCGATTCCTCTGCGTCGGTACGGATCGCGGCTGCCGAGATGCTGGGCCGCCGAGGAGAGTCCGAGGCCGCTATCGAGACCCTGGGCGAACTCGTTCGAGACGACCGGCCCTGGGTAGCCCTGCAGGCCGCACGAAGCATCCAGCTGATTGGCGAACACGCGCGCCCTCTCATCCCCGTGATTTACGATGTGTTGGACAAGAACCTGAACGACGGCACGGGATCGCATCGCAAATACATGGACTTCAACTACGCAGCCTTCACGAGCTGGGCATTGGAGTGGGCGCTCCAGGAGATGGGCGAAGACATTACAGTAAATTAATGGATGTTACGCATCTGTGCGCTATCGTTGCACCTCGACGGCTTTGAATGCGCTCAGATAGCTAAAAAACGGCTGCAAGGCAGTCTTTCAAAGCCGGCAAAACGGGGTGCTGTGCACAACCTGCGTAACATCACTAAATTAATGGATGTTACGCGAACTGTGCACAGCAGGCTGGATTACGCGGCATTGCATACATGCAATGCTGCTCTGGCAGGACCTATGCGCATCCGGCACGTAACATCTGTAAAATAAGTTCTGAAACTTCCACCGCATATACATCCTCCATGCAAGCAACCAACAGGCGTCGTTTCCTCCACACGATGGGTCGCATGACTGCCGGCATCGGTGCACTTCCCCTGTTCCACCCGGAGTGGTTCACCCAATTGGGTAATTCGCTCTCGCCTTTTGAGGGGCTCTCCCCGGAAGAAGCCGCCCGGGTCGAGGAATACTGGTACCATATCCAAAAGGCCTTCCATCCATCCCCCCATTTCATCAATCTGGAAAACGGCTACATGAGTCCCCAGCCGGTGGAAGTCATGCAAGCCCAGCTGACGAACATCCAGATGATCAATGAAAGGACTTCTTTTTACATGCGGCGTCAGGCCTGGGACGAAGTGAAGGGGGTTAATCGACAAGTGGCCGACCTGGCCGGCTGCTCGACCGAAGAGATCATCGTTACCCGGAATACCACCGAAGCGCTCGACACCGTCATCGCCGGCATCGATTTCCAGAAGGGAGACGAGGCCATCATGTCCCCGCTCGACTACAGCAGCATGTTGCAGGCCTTCGAGCAGCAATCAAGACGGCTGGGCCTCGTCAATACATTCGTCGACCTCCCGTTTCATCCACAGTCCGACGACGAAATCGTAACCCTGTACGAGAACGCCATCACGCCAGCCACCAGAATCATCCTGGTCACCCACCTCAACAATATCACTGGCCAGATTTTGCCGGTCCGAAAGATCTGCGATATGGCCCACCGGCACGGCGTCGAGGTGATCTGCGACGGCGCTCATTCCTTCGCCCATATCGACTTCAAAATCCCCGACCTGCATTGCGATTATTTCGGAGCCAGCCTTCACAAGTGGCTCTGCTGCCCGATGGGCGCCGGCATTCTGTACGTCAAAAAAGAAAAGATCAGCAGGGTCTGGCCATTGTTTGGCGACACGAACTTCCCGGAGGACGACATTCGAAAGTTCGGCCATATCGGCATCCATCCCGTATCCACCAACCTGACGATTGCCAACGCCATACGCTTTCACAATATGATCGGGGCGAAAAGGAAAGAGGCCCGGCTCAAGTACCTCAAGTCGTACTGGTCAGAAAAAGTCAAAGCGTTGCCGGGCCTGACGTTTTACACGCCCTGGGACCTCGAGCGCTCTTCGGCCCTCGCTTTGATCTCTATTGAAGGATACACCGCGGACGAGCTGGTCGAACAGTTGTTCGACCGGTTTCGAATTTTCACCGTGGCGCGGCATAAACCGGGCGTAGACGGGGTGCGTATTACCCCGCACCTGTATACCCGCCTCGAAGAGCTGGACAAGCTGGTCGATGCCCTGACCGCCTTATGTACCGCCTGATCATTCATGCTCACGCCACCCGGGATCTTCTCCTCGTTCTTTTCCACGACCATACATCATCGCCCACGACATGAAAACACGCCGCCGCTTTTTCAAAGAATCACTGGCTGCTGGCTCGCTTATGGCCGGCGCATTGGCCGCACCCTGGCCCCACAGGCCCGACTCGCTGATCCCGCGAAACGGCCCCACCTTTAATGACGTCGACGATGAACGGCTCAAGGCAATCCTCGCTGAGCCCGTCCTCAATCGCGACCTGTTGCCGGCTCCGATCATGATCGAGTCGGTCGACCTGATAAAGATCGGAGATACGTTTGTGGTGCGCGCGCGCGCCGCCGACGGCGCGGAAGGGTATGCGGTCACGAACTGGGGGATGTCTAACTTCTGGCCTATCTTCGTGAATCACGTCGCCCCCTTCTTTACCGGCAAGGACGCTCGCGACCTCGACGACCTCATCGAAGCCTGTTTCATCGATGACAGCCACTACAAGATGCAGAGCATGGCGATCTGGACGCCGATCGCTTCGGCCGAGTTCGCTATACTGGACCTTCTCGGGCACAGCGCCGGCCGCCCCATCCATGACCTGCTCGGCAAGAAGGTGCGTCCCAGCATCGACGTGTACTGGGCGAACAATTTCCGCGGGCAGAGCGCGGAAGATTCGGTTCGGCAAATCGTCGAGCGATACGAGAGGGAAAAGCCGCCGGCCGTAAAGGTGAAGATCGCCGGCCGCATGGGCGCGCCCGAGGAACCGCCGGGCCGCAGCGAACGGATGCTCCCGATGCTCCGGGAAGCCCTCGGTGACGACGTCGTCATCTATGCCGACGCCAACGGAGGATATACGGTGGAAGAGGCGGTCCGAATCGGTCGTGTGCTCGAGGAGATCGACGTCGGCTTCTTTGAAGAACCCTGCCCGTTCTACGAGCTCTGGGAGACCAAGGCCGTCGCCGATGCCCTCGATATCCCGATTGCAGCCGGCGAACAAGAAAGCTCGGTGCGCCGATTCCGATGGATGGTGGCCAACGACGGCGCTCAGGTGCTGCAGCCGGACTTGTTTTACTACGGGGGGCTGATCCGGTCGATTCGGGTCGCACGCATGGCCGAAGCCGCGGGGCTCGAGTGCACCGCCCACGTGTCGGGCGGAGATATGAACATGCTCTACATCGCGCATTTCGCCTCGCTGGTGCCCAATGCCGGCCCGCATCAGGAGTACAAATCGCCCGACCGGGACATTCCGTACGACATTCCGGGCGGTCGCCTTCACGCGGTATCCGGGAGCATTCCGGTACCCACCGGTCCCGGGCTCGGTTTCCGGCTGGATCCGGACTGGGTCGCCTCGGGGCAGACCATTACGGCCTCCAACCTATTATAGACTCGCCTCCTTGAATTCCCCGCTCCCGGGATGTACTTTGAAATACCAGCTCGCCACATCCTAACCCCATCCTCGGATCCATGAATCGTTTCCTTACTTCATGCCGGACGAACATCAAATGGCCGGGAATCATCGGTCTTCTGTTTTCAATCACCACACTGCTTCAGGCGCAGAGTACCGACGATCCCGCGCAGTATCAGACACCGCCGTCCGAGCTGGCCAGCCTCGTCGACGCACCGACTACGCCAGCGGTTCTACTGAGCCCCGACCGGTCCCATATGGTGCTGATGGAACAGCCCAGCCTCCCTTCAATCGCCGAGATGGCTGAACCGGAACTCCGCCTGGCCGGCATTCGCATCAACCCGAGAAACAATGGCCCGAGTCGAACCCGAAGCTTCACCTCGCTCTCAGTACGGCTCTTGAGGGGCCACGACCGATTCGTCTCCGGGCTTCCAGAAAATGCCCGTATTAGAAACGTCGAATGGTCGCCTGACAGCCGGCTCATCGCTTTCACGGTAGACCACGCAGACCGAATTGAGCTCTTCGTAGCTGAAGTGTCTACCCTGGAGGCTCGCAAACTCTTAGATGCCCCGCTCAACGATGCATTCTATGGCGATCCGTTCGAATGGGTCTCCGACAGTCAAACCCTGATCGTTAGAACGATCCCGGAAGATCGAGGCGCTCCTCCTCCTGCCCCCACAGCGCCCGCCGGCCCGATCGTTCAGGAAAACACAGGAGAGGAAGCACCGGCCCGGACGTATCAGGACTTGCTGAAAGATCCCTATGACGAAGCGCTCTTTACCTATTACGCCACCTCTCAACTCGTCAGGGTAGGGCTCGATGGAGAGACGGCACTCCTCGGAGAACCCGCATTGTTTAGCAACGCAGCGCCCTCTCCCGATGGCGCCTATCTGCTGGTCGAAGCGGTCCACACCCCGTTTTCCTACCTCGTTCCGGCCTACCGTTTTCCCAACCGGATCGCTGTATGGGACCTGGACGGAAACCTGATTCGAGAGATCGCGGACCTGCCCTTGCAGGAAAGCGTGCCCACAGCCTTCGGTTCGGTTCCAACGGGTATTCGATCCATTGGTTGGCGTTCGGATTCGCCTGCCTCACTCTACTGGGTGGAAGCCCTCGACGGCGGAGACGCCCGCCGGGAAGCCGAAGAGCGCGACCGCCTCTTTCTGCTGGAACCTCCGTTCGATACCGAGCCTCAACCGCTGGCTACCCTGCCCCTGCGTTATCGAGGTATCGACTGGGGCACGGACCGCCTCGCGATCCTCTACGAATACTGGTGGCCGACTCGGCAGTCCCGTATATACTCGATCGATCCGGAAGACCCCGGACAGAAAACAACGCTATTCGACATCTCACTCGAAGACCGCTATAACAACCCTGGAAGCCCGATCACTCGCCCGACTGAGTGGGGAACACAGGTGCTGCTTACCGCTGATGGCGGATCTGCCCTCTTTCTGACAGGCCAGGGCGCTTCTCCAGAAGGCAACAGACCCTTCCTCCGGAAGTTGGACCTCCAGAGCGGCGATACGGAAGAATTGTTCCGCTCTGAGGCTCCTCACTACGAGTATCCCGTCGCGCTGATCGACCCGGAAGAAAGCCTGTTGATGACCCGGCAAGAGTCGATCTCTGAGCCGCCCAATTACTTCCTCCGCAACCTGGAGACAAGTACGATAACGCGATTGACGGAATTCCCCCACCCCTACCCCGAACTGGCTCGTATCCAGAAGGAATTTATCCAGTACGACCGGGAAGACGGCATCTCCCTGAACGCTACGCTTTACTTACCGCCGAACTATGACGCCGCAAGCGACGGGCCACTGCCGGCGTTCGTATGGGCGTATCCCCGGGAATTCAAGAGTGCAGACGCTGCCGGCCAGGTATCGGACTCGCCTCACCGGTTCAAGCGAGTCAGTTACTGGGGCGCTGTGCCTTACGTCACCCAGGGCTATGCCGTGATCGACAATGCCTCTATGCCGGTGATCGGGGAGGGCGACGAAGAACCGAACGATACCTTTCGCGAACAACTCGTCTCGAATGCCCGGGCCGCTATCGATGAAGGCGTGCGTCGCGGTGTCGTCGATCCCGAACGCGTTGCGATCGGCGGGCATTCCTACGGCGCATTCATGACGGCCAATTTGCTGGCGCATTCCGATCTGTTCGCGGCAGGCATCGCTCGCAGCGGCGCCTACAACAGGACGCTCACCCCTTTCGGCTTCCAGGCTGAAGAACGGTTATTCTGGGAAGCTCCAGAAATCTATTTCGCGATGTCGCCCTTCATGCACGTCGACAAAATCAATGAACCGATCCTGCTCATCCACGGGCAGGTCGACAACAATTCGGGCACCTTTCCCATGCAGAGCGAGCGCTACTACAACGCGCTCAAGGGGCTCGGAAAAACGGCGCGCCTGGTCATGCTGCCTCACGAAAGCCACGGCTATCGCGCTCGCGAATCTGTCATGCACATGTTGTGGGAGATGAATCGATGGCTCGATCTACACGTCAAGAACGCTCCCCCTCGCAGCGTGAGGATCAAGGAATCGTCGCAATGAGATGAGGATGCCTGTTCTGCACCCTGAGCGATATCCCACGAAACTGCACTGCGGGCTGGTTTACGCCGGCTTTGCACGCGTGCAAAGCCGCTCTGGCAGGACACAAGCGCATCCGATGCGTAACATCTGTAACTCAGCTACAGATCGTCCAGGACCACCTCGGCGTACGTGTTCATCCCCGAACCTCCATCTGAGCCGGCATCGTATACGTAGCCATACACCCGGGCTCCGTCCCCCCGGGCGTAGCGCATGCCGCGTATCCACTGGGCCGTGACGCCGCCCACCTGCAGCGTCGAGGGGCTCCAGGCGCCCGTTTCGCTGCTGTACGTGTGAAAGATATGGCCGGTATCCTGTTCGATAAACAGGACGTGAACCGTCGTGCCGTCAGCGACGGCGTCGGCGCCGGCTTGATCGGAATCGACGGCATTCTGGACGACGGCCCGGTCGGAAAGCTGTACCGGATCGCTGACGGTTCCATCGCCGCTGATGCGCCGCTCCCAGAGCATACCCGTTGCCAGCCGGTAGATGACGACGGCCGTATTCGTGTCGGGGAGGTAGACCAGGGGTAGGACTGAGCCCACGTCGTATTCGGTCGTATCGATACCGGTCGTCAACTGCACCCGCTCGGTGAGCGTGCCGTCGGGCTGAATCCTGCGATACCAGGCCGTGCCGTCGTTGCCTGTATAGGCCAGATGCACCGCATCGTCTGCGCCGGCCGCGACCTGCGGACCGGATAAGCCGGGAGCGATGCCGGCATCTACCACCGTCTCTTCGCCCCATGCGCCTTCCGGGGTGCGCATCTTGAAATGGATCTTTTGCGGTCCGCCGTAGACGCCCACGAGGCTGCCGTCGGACCGCACCGCGATCGAGGCCACCTGGGTCGGCGGCTCTTCCGGCGCTGCGACCCGTTCGTCCGTGATACCCCAGGCATCCGGTTGGGCCGGGTCGTCCGAGGTGTGAAATGCGTGGTACCAGACCTGATCGGAGGTCTGGTGCAGGATGTGGATGACGCCCTCCGCGTACGCCGAGGCTACACCCTCCAGGTCGTCCGCTGCCGGCCGGTTCGTCCCGTCCACCTCGACCCACGTCGCTCCGCCGTCCGCCGACCTGACCATCATCAACACGTTGTCCGTTTCCGTCGGCTCCATGATGAAGTACAGGTCTCCGTTACCGGCCTGCCAGGGCCCGATGCGGCCGGGCGTTTCTACGAACGTGCCTCCCAGATGACCGGGCGGCGCCGTAAAGGAAAGTTCGGGCATAGCAGACACATTGAGCGGCATACCGCCTGCCCCAACCATCCTGAATGCAAAGACGTCGCCCTCGTTGTTGGTGACGGCGCCGTCGGCAAAGCGGCGGATCACGAGCGGCCACTCCCATTCGCTCTGGCCTCCGGAGCTGATCACGGGAGGCGTCGTTGCTGAAAGGCTGACGCCGGCGCCGGGGTTAAAAGGAGTGCTCGAGCCGTCCAGGAGGTCACTCGTGGCCGCGCCGTGTTCGTATCCAGTCGTCGATACGATACTGACTCGGGGCGACGCCGATTCCGGATAAGGGAAATCGGCCGCTTCTATATCGCTCCATGCGCCTTCGTTGCGGCGATACTGGAGGCGGTACAACGAATCGCCGGACGACTCGATCTCGAACCGGAGCCGAAACGGTTGATCTGCATAGACCGTCACGTTCTCATTGAGGGCGCCGGCCCATCCGGCGTCGTCATTCAAGCCGGCCGAGCGGTCGGCACGGATGCGGAACGCTGTCTGGCGTTCGGCAGGGGGAGTGCAGCCCGAGCCGAGGAGCGCAATGCCCCAGGCGATCAGGAAAAACGTAGACAGCACACTGCAAAGCGTACACGTTCGTGCTGATCCCTGAGACATTGCTGCTTTCGGCGAAACAGGTATTGACCGATTACACGTCATTACATCGTGAGATATTGCATCGTGAGATAGTTCATCGTGCAATAGTGCATTGCGGGATTCGGTCTTATGGAAGTTGTACGGAAAGTCCGAGTTCGAAGGTACGGCCGGTCAGCTCGTGGTAGCTGCGGCGGTTGCTCCGCCCCTGGTACTCGATCACCGCCTCGTTGGTCAGGTTGCGCACATAGGCGTTCAGTTGCACGCGACCGTTCGCGAACTCGTACCGGCCGGACAGGTCCATCGTAAGGCGCTCGTCGCCATAAAAGTCTTCGAACGCTTCGGAACCGACTTCGTCCAGAAACTCACTCTGGTAGTTCAACGCATAACGCACCTCGACGGGCCCAATCTGGTAGTAGGGGACCACGTTGATCACGAGATCCGACTGGTCGAAGAAGGGCAGGTCGTCATCGCGGTCGGGCACCGTAACATCCGAATCCATGACCGCCAGGTTGGACGCCAGGCCGAATCCTCCCAGAGGACCGGGCAAGAAATCGAAGAGCTGTACGAACGACAACTCCAGTCCGAGGATGTAGCCATCGTCGGCGTTACGGAGCTGCTGGTAGTTTACCTCTTCGAAGAATCGCTGGTCGAAATCGGGAATGTTATCGATCTCAACCAACAACTCGCTACCCAGAATGCCTTCCTGCGTGGTTTCGAACTGGTAGATGGGATCGACGATGCGCTTATAGAATCCACCGATGGAGATGAGCCCTCCCGGCCTGTTGTAAAACTCGAGCGACAGGTCGATATTCGTCGCGCGCAGCGGTTCCAGGTCCGGGTTGCCCTCTTCCAGGCCGCCTTCCCAGATGTCTTCTTCGATCTCCTCGAATTCATAATCCTGGAACGCGGCCAGTTCTTCGTAGTCCGGCCGGCCGATCGTAGTCGAGAAGGCGCCGCGAAGCTGCAATTGATTGCTCAGGCGGTAGACCAGGTGGAGCGATGGCAGCACGTTCACATAGCTGTTGTCCCGCTTGAAGCGGTCGATGGCGGCATCGTCGAAGGAGTCGTCATTGATGAAGCGATACCGATCGGAGGTCGTCTCGGTCGCTTCGATGCGCACTCCACCTGTAGCCGTAAAAGCGCCCAGCTCCACGTTCCCCATCAGGTAGCCGGCATACACGTCTTCCGTAACGAACGCATCCACTTCGACTTCCTCTTCGGCGGACTCGACCGGATCGAGCTCGAACAGGTCGGACGCGTCCTGGTTCGCTCTCCAGAAGTCAACAAAAGCATCGACACTCCCCGTGATGGGCACGACGGCATCACCCTGGAGATTGTCGGGAGAGTCCATGACGAACTGGGTCAGAGGCAGCGGAGTGTCTCCGGCGGCCCAGGGGTCTTCGTTGCGGTCGATGTCTTTGTCCCGGATCAACGCCTTGACACCCGTCTTGAAGAACCCGGCGCCTTCTTCCAGGCGGAAGTCCCATTTCAAGTCCGCGTTAAACTGGTAGGTGTTTTCGATCAGGTCTTCGAATTCGATGTCCATCTCGTCGAACAGGTAGTTCGCCGGGTTGGACACAGCGGCAGGATCGTCGAAGACGAGCTCTTCGAATTCTCCCGACAGGTCGTAGGTGAGCGAAAAGTCCTGATCGAATCCCCATTCGGGCTGGAAGGTCAGGCGATCCCGTTCTCCGCGTGTATAGGTCCCTTCGACCTCCAGGGCGAGGTCGTCCCCGAGCTTCTGATTGATACCCAGCGTCATCGCATAGAGCGCTTCGTCGATTTCCGTCGTCGGGATATCCAGTTCGACGTCGAAGCCTTCGTAGCGTCCCGTAGTTTCAGAGGTGGGAATGGCATCGCCTCCGTCGTACTGCACTTCCGTATTGATGAATTCCTCGTCCCTGAGCGAGTAGTGGAAGCGTCCGAACAGGGCCGTTTCTTGCGTCGGGCGGAAGTCCAGGTTGGTATTCACGCCGTAGCGGACTCTGTTGTTGTCCTCGACCTCCCGTTCGTATTCATCGGGGGCAATGATGCCGTCGATGTCGTCCCATTCCGAGGGCGACGCGATGGCCGTGTTGAAATCCCGGCGGGACGCCGTTCCGGAGACGACGATGCCCCACTCGTTGTTCGCCCCGAAGCGCGAGCCGGCAGTCAGGCTGCTTCGGAAGGGAAACCGTTCGCCGCCGAAGTTGGTCGTGAGCTGGTGCTCCAGGCCGCTGAAGGAGGCAGACACGAACTGGCCGGGGCGGTCGAAAGCAGTCAGCGTATTGATGTTGACCGATCCCCCGAGTGCGTTGGCGTCCATGTCCGGCGTGACGGCCTTGTTCACCTCGATGGTAGATACCATCTCGGCCGGCACGAGGTCGAGCGCGGTGGCCCGGGTGCCGGCGGAAGAAGCCATGGCCTGGCCGTTAAAGGTGACGTTGTTTCGGTTCGGCGGGGTGCCTCGAATCGAGACGAAGCGGCCTTCGCCCCGGTCCGTCCGGATGGTTACACCCGGGATCCGCTGGGCCGACTCGGCCACGTTGATGTCGGGCAGCTTCCCGATCTCGTCGGCCGAAACGACGTCGACGACGCTCAAGGCCTGGCGCTTTTCGTTGACGGACAGCACCTGTCCCCTCCGGAGCCCGGTGACGACGACGCCTTCGAGTTCAAGCGCCGTAATGGGGAGATAGAAGTCCTGCCGAGAGGTTTGTCCGGAGGACACCGAGACTTCGCCATTTTGCCGGGCATAACCCAGTGAGGTAACAATCAACTGCTGCGTACCTGCGGCCACATCGTCGATGCGGTAGTATCCATTGGGGCCTGTTGCCGCGCCCTGTGTGGTCCCTTCGATCACGACGTTAGCGCCGGGAAGGGGGTCTCCGGTGCTTTCTTCAAAGACGTACCCTTCGATGATCCCCTGGGCGAGCGCGCCAGAGGTAAAACAGGCGGCTATGATCAAAGCCAGCCCCATCCGAAGTATACGACCGGCCCAACACCGGTTGATCGATCTTACATCTCCGCTGCGTTCGTCCCCTGGCGGAACCAGCACAAACGGGTCTTGAGCCGGATATGCGGTGGGATCCGGCTGTACACTACTGGTATTCCTTTCCAATTCCATGGTATGTAAAGGTTTGATTATGCAAAAAACAATGGTGGCTTGACCTGTTAGTTACATAACCAGACGATCACATCTGCTGACATCAAGATTAAAAAAGGATTACCTAACGGTAAACAGGGGACGGGAAGGCTGCACAGACCCAGGTGGGTGCAGGTATCGAAAACGGTCGAGGGGAAGGGGCCTGATGATCTCCGTTACCCTTCGAGTATACGGCGAGCCGACTCTTCTGGAAACGGGCTAGCACCGAGAGCAAATAGCTTTTCGACGACTTTCATCCGCTCATCCGTCACCTTCTCGTCCTCGAAGTCGATCGTTTCGCCTCTCGGATCCAACTTCTTCGACAGGTGAACGTATTGGGTCACGCCTGATTGAAGGGCCTCATCGCACCATAAGCGCCGCACGACATCGAGCGCCCCGGGCGTCCTTTTCCACAGATCGCCGAACAGTTCGACGTATTCTCCGGCGTAGCCAGGCTCTTGCAGGTTCGTACCGTGCCAGAACTCCGTGTCGGGGAGAGGTTCCTCGAGCAGGAGGGGCGCCAGATAGATATTGACGAAGACCGCGCTGTACCAGGCCTGGACGGCCTGTTCTTTTTGCCCGGATGCAAACAACGCGAGGCCGTACGAAAACGAATACCAGGGATCATCGAAGTCGTCGGGATACTCATCCTGATATCGATTAAACGCCTCCAGGGCGCCTTCCAGGTCGCCCGACAGGTGGTAAAGGGGAGCCAGCACAAAACGCACCCCTTGATTGTCGTTCGGGTTTAAACGAAGGAGGGCCTCGTATTCGCTAATGGCGTCCTTAAACCGGCCCATCTCCCAGTACGCCGACGCGAGCCCCTGACGGGCACGCATGTAGGGCCGGGTTTCCAGTTCGCCCCACCAGTAGTAGGCATCGGGAGATTCCGATCCAAGCTCCTGCTTCGCGAGCTCGTACGCCTTCTGGAAGTGCATTTCGGCTGATGCCAGGTCATTCTCGAGGAGGGACAGATCTCCAAGCCCATTGTGGGCGTCTGCCAGTGCTGGATCGAGCTTAAGTGCTTGCTCGAAATGAAACCGGGCCACCTGGGGATCACTGGCCATACTGTTCCAGCCATCGTACACCTGGTCCTGCATCGAATCGAAATCTCCGGCCTCCCCAAACAGAAGTGGAAACGGCCAGAAAGTAGTGGGGGCATTGAGCAGCGGGATATCGATGGGGATGTGAGCGAGGCTATCCAGTATGCTGTATCTCGACTTCTCGGGAATGTACCGCTCGTCGAGCAGTTTCAGGTCCAACGTCTGGGCGAGCTGGCGGTATTTCGTTGCGACAGAATTTTTGTTCACCTTGAACAAATCGGCCGCCGACTCCTGGGAGCCCTCTCCGCAAGACATGCGATCGAACGCGTAGAAGGCGCCGGCGGCCCAGGCCTCGGGCTTTCGGGTACGACGGAGGTCGGTCTGCTCCGCGAAGTCGTACCACATCTGAATGCAGCCTTCGAGGAGGGGGGCGTCGAATACGTCGCCGGCAATACGGCGCAGTTCTTTTTCGACGGCTTTGGTGACGAGTTCGTGTTTGGATGCGGGATCAGTCACGATCAAAGATTCGGTTCAAAGGGCAGGTTTACGCAAATCGACAGGTACAATATATAAAATATTCTAATGCCCCTTTAGACCCGTTTCGATGAAATCATTTCAGCCTGCAGGCGCGTCAGGATCCATACACGACCACTACGGCCTCGATACCGAGCACATCGGCGATGTCTTTCAGGGTGCGCGCGTGGTGCCCGACGCCGAGCGCAAAGTGATGGGTCGGGCCTTCGGCCACCCAGTTCAGCAGGAACGTGCGCACGTCGGGTTGGAAGAAACCGCGCGTATTCGTGTTGCCTGTCGGAGGGATGGGGCCGCGTACCGATTCCCCCTCGCCGATGACAAATTTGAATGTACCTTCGGCCGTCTGCCCGATGCTCAGCAGGGTGATCGGACCTTCTTTGATTTTGAACTCGACACTCGCTCCTTTTCCGGGTTTTCCGTGGTAGGTCGTCAGGCTGCGGAGGACCGGCCGTTCGGAGGCGATGTTGATGTGGTGCGGGCCGTCGTGCCCGACGAGGACGAAGCCTTCGTTAAAATCGATCGGATGGAACTCGGCAAAGCTGCCCCCGATGTCCAGCCGATCCATGATCAGCATGGCAATGAGGGTTTTCAGGTCCGATTCGCCGCACATCGGGAAGCCGGCGGCCGTCAGCATCGAATTCCCGACGATGAGATTGGTCACCAGCTCGCGCATCTCGCTGCCCGGGCTGCCTTCGTAATAATAGGCCAGCCCGTCGAGGTGCTTCTCCTCGACGAATTTTTCGAGTGCAACCGCCACGTGTGCGGCGATCTTCAGATCCTGATCGGTAAGTTTTTTCGTGATGGGGTCGGACACGGGATCCGGCGTGTCGAACATCTCCAGGATGTTCTTTTCCATGGCCGCGATCTCCGGCTCGGTAACCGTATGCTTCAAGCGGAGCAGGTCGTCCGGCTCGGTTTGCACGACATGGCACCCGAACGCCGCAGTCAGCGCCGTTGGGTCGACGTGCATGTCGAGCATGGATTCGAGGACGTGGCCGAAATGGCCGAGGCGGGCGCCCTTCACATCGTGCAGAACGCGGGCGATGTCGCACCAGCGGCCGATCTCTGCGTCGGCCTGTGGGTCGTCATACAAGGCGCCCAGGACGACGGGCGGGGGATTCTTTCCCATCCGAATGGCTACACCGGTGAATTCCGGCACCGAGCAAAAGTCATCGTTGGCGAGTTGCATGAACGTAGACGCCCGCTCGTAGTCCAGGGCTTTTCGCGGCTGGAGAGCTACGAGCACCATGGGGATGCCGAGCTCCCGGATCAGGATGCCAAATGTGGAAGACGTGGCATACGTCACCATATCGACGAACAATAGATCCAGATTGGCGCTCTTGAGCCGGGGTAATACGGCATACGCAGCCTGAGCGGTATCGACCATCCCGAAGTTGGTGACCTGGACGCCCATCTCTTCGATCCGGGTTACGAGGGTGGACAGCTTCCGGTGCATCTCTTCCAGAAGGCCATCGAATTGGGACCAGTAGGGGCGATGCCCCACGCCGAACACGCCGATATGCGCCGTACGCGGCTTTCTACGCGCGACGCGCACGGAGGCTTCGGCAAAAATATTGGAGGAACGGTCCATCTGCAAACAGGACAAAGGGTGCAACAAAAATGACGGTTATTGAAACACACCGCCTCACGGACTATCGAGATCCGGCGGCATCGCCGTCGACGGCAGGGATCAAAAGACTGGCTGCATAACCGATCCCCCCCGTGGCGACCAGCGCGATGCCGCCATACCACCAGTGTGCGATCGACTCCTGGTTCCATACCAGCAACAGGGTGCAGGCTCCCACGGCCAGCCCGATGAGGGCGCTGCGCGCTGTGGCCCGGGGCACCAGCATACCCAGCAGAAAGAGCGCCAGGAGCAGTCCGAGGAAGCTGCCGGCCACCTTCGTCAGGATCTCGATGATATAGGCGCCCAGGTACGGCATGAACAGGGCCGCGAGTGTGACGACGCCGCCGAAGCCGCCGCTCAACAGCCGGCTGAACCGCACGTCGCCCTTTCGATCGGGAAACCCATCGTGTACAACGACCGCGGCCAGGCTGTTGATGCCGCTGTCGATCGAACTCATCGCAGCCCCGAATAACCCGGCGACGACGAGCCCCGTCAGCCCCGGCACGACCAGCTCGGTCGACATGAAGTACGGCAGGATCTGATCGGGCGACTGCAAGTCCGGGAATCCGGCTGCGCCGGCCTGGTGGTAAAACGCGAACAACGTGGTTCCCGTGAAGAAAAAGACGAACGCCACTATGGGGTTTATAAACGCATTGATGGCGAGCGAGCGCCGTGCTTCGGCCAGGTTCTCCATCGAGAGGTAACGCTGCACCATCACCTGGGAGGCCGTGTAGCCGGGCAGGTACATGAACAGGCCGTATGCGACTCCGGTAATCAGGGACTGCCGCTCCGAGAGGTCGAGCGTGAGGTTGTAAAAATCGAATTTGTTATTGGCCTGGCCGATGGAAAACACGGTGGAGAGCCCCCCGTCAATGTGCTGCACGGCGAGTACCAGCACGATGATCATGCTGGTACCGAGTGTGACCGCCTGCAGGACGTCGGTCCAGACGACGGCTTGAAAACCGCCCACCAGGGTATACAGCGTCGCAAACAGGCCAATGCCGATCACAA
Organism: uncultured Rhodothermaceae bacterium; assembly: GCA_964525535.1. Classification (GTDB taxonomy): domain Bacteria; phylum Bacteroidota; class Rhodothermia; order Rhodothermales; family JAHQVL01; genus JAHQVL01. The sequence continues at coordinate 5,375 of CAZGHT010000090.1, read as the reverse complement.
ACCACGTAAAGACGGCATCCGAAAAGCCGAGCACGGCTTGAAGGATGATGCCGATGGCGTAGAGCATGGTGCCCATCCACCCGATAGCGTATAACCCGAACAGCAAGGCGCCCGCCTTCTGAATCCGGTGATCGAATCGCGTTTTCAGATAGGTGTACATGCTCGTTACGTTCATGCGCACGAAGAAAGGCACGAAGTAATACCAGAGAAGAGGCGTGATAACCAGGGGAATAAACAGGATGGCCACAAAAAAGTGGTAGTCCTCAAAAGCTCCTTCACGAGGCAACGCCAGAAATGAAACCGAGCTGAAGGAGGTCGCAAAGATCGAAACGCCGATCACCCATCCCTTCATATGTCGATCGCCGACGAAGTAGTCGTCGGTCGTTCGCTGTCTCTTCGCATAAAAAAGCCCGATGAGACCCACGATGAAGAGGTATACCGAGAAGACAATCCAGTCGACAACGCTGAGTGAGAGCATGCTCGTTCCCCTATACCTGGAATGCCTGCCTTACCCCTGCACGAATACGTACGGGACCGAGCAGTCCGGATGGAATCAACGCGTCGTGCTGCACATCCTGCGGGATATTCGTAGCGGTGTACCGCGCGGCCGCTTCTGCGTTGCGATCGCCCAGCATCCGGTTTGCCCAGACGTTGGCAACTTTGACGACCAGGGTGTTTGCACCGGATGCCAGGGCTTGCGTGATGTCCACGGCAAACGGGGGTTTCCAGACGATACCGCACGGTTGATCGTTCACATACACCTCGGCCACCCCGCGCACGTCGCCCAGGTCGAGTTCGAGCTCGAATTCGGAGGACAGCCACCCGGCCGAGAGATCGAAATCGTTCCTGTACTCGGCAATACCCGAGAAATAGCGCACCCCTTCTTCCGGGTGTTCGGTCCACGAAATGAGCGACGGGAAAACCATTTCTTCAGGCGCACCCCATCCTTCCGGAAAACGAACCTCCCAGGGGCCTTCCAGGGTCAACGCCGTTCCGGATTCGGGTCCTTCGACCTGGACGAGCTCTCCCTCCGAAGTGTGCAATCGATAGACCCCTGGCTCTCGGACAACCATGGCGACGGGTGCTTCCGCGTCCTCTTTGAACTCGACCGGTGGACGACCTGCCATCGACTGTCCCAGGGGATACACCGGCTCGCCGTTGCGTTCCATCGAGACCACGCGGGGTTGACGAACACCAGGGTTGAACACGATACACGCCGACCCATGGGGCGATAAATGAATGCGCACGCGCGTTCCGCCCTCAACGGTATCAAAAATCCGCATGGGTTGCCGCCCGCCCGTTTCCGGGATCCACAGCTCCGGGGTCTTATCGGTCACGCGAAATAGCGCATCGACGGTTTCCCATCGATCCCGGGTATTGGAAACGAAGTACACGTCGTCGTCCTCGATGCGCCGGTGAATATAATCCAGCCGGGTCTGGGAATCCGAACTCGTATAGGAGAAGTCAGGCGAGAGACCGAGGTCCTGGAGGACGTCTCGAACCGGTAAGCCCTGGATGACACGGCCGTCTCCGTATGTATGGGTGGTGATTGCTTCGCCGTCGATGTCTCCCCAGAGCCGGGCAGCGAGCTGTTGCAGCTCCGCATCCTGCGCCCGGTAGCGGTCTTCACCGGCCTCATACAACCCCGGCGTGCGGGCGGGCCGCGGTCCAATAACGGTGGCTCCCTGCTCGACCAGGAGGGCGATTTTTTGGAGCACCTCGAGGGGCATATCCTCGCGTTGCGGTAGGACCAGCACGGCATAACTCATGCCGTCGGGCAAGACAATGCGGCCGTCGTCTACAGCGGTTCGATGGAGCAGGACGTCCGTGTTGATGTAGTCGTAGTCGTATCCCGAACCGAGCGGCCCGGCGTGTTCATCGAAGCCTTTGTTGGGAACGAGCAGGGGGGCGTCCTCCCCGTAATAGAAACATACGTCGGCAACGAAGAGCCCTTCCTGGAGCAGATAGCTGGTCCGCGCCAGGTAGGCGATGAAGGGTTCGGCCATCGGCCACCAGGCGCGGCTCACACCGACATGCGTGCCGGCGAAATAGGCCCACCCCGGGTCGCCGGCTTCAGGGGGGTTGTGCGGATAGGTATGGAACACGAACCGGTTGACGCCTTCGCACAGGACCCGGTCGGCATACGGCTTGAGTTCGAACGGGACGCGTTCCCAGTGATTCCATCCGGTGAACGATTCCATCTCGGCAATCTGGCCGCCATAGATATGAGCGGTCGAGGCGACGGCCTTGATCACGTTCGCCCTATCGTCCTCGTCGGGCCCATTCCGCACCCAGAATTCGCCGCGGGGAACGTCGAGCACGCTCAGCGCCCGGAGCGCTTCGGCGGGGAAGTCGTGGAGGGGAGGCCCCGGCCCTCCTGCCTCGGCGTGCAATTCGAGGCCGAATTCGTGGCATACTTCTGCCGCCCTGGCGTAGTGATTTTCGATGAGCAGGTCACTGACGGTGACGCGCCGGTCGTGATCGAATCGTTCGGACACACCCGGGTTTCCGATCGTCCACCCGAACAAGACCGGCAGGAACGGGCGAATGGCGTATCCACGCCGGCGGGCAAACTCTTCTTCGAAAGTGGGGGTCCATTCCGTCAGGCCGCGGACTTCGTAGCTGGGGAGGTACAGGTATTTCAACGCCGTCCCGTCGAACGAACCCAGCTCTGCGCGCAATCCATCAATGATGTGCCGGAAGTGCGTCTCGGTCGCCTGCGCGCTCAGGTGATCGATCATGTATCCGTCCGAACGAGGGCTGGGCAGGCGCAGTCGTTCCCGGTTGTTCGTGCAAACGATACGGAGAATAACCCAGTCGCCGGCGGGGGCGCTCCAGCTGAGCTGGCCGTCATCCTGCACCCGATCCGTGAGGTCGATGACCGCTGAAATCTCGGCGATGACCCGGTCATCCCGGGCAGGCACCGCGAGCACGGCGACGTCTTCCGAATAGACTTCATCGTCGGACCAGGGCTGGAGCCCTCCTTCCCGTCCCTGAAACGCCGGATCCGGCACTTCAGGGAACGGGAGGTGGACCGTTGCATCTGCCGGTCCTGTAACGCTCGTTTCCGAAGCGTACAGGGCTTTGCTGGCTGTTTCTGGAGTCACCCAGGGGCCGCCGGCATTCCAGCTGCTGGACGTGATGAACCCCATCTCGAGGCCGAGGCGTGTGGCTTCACGGATGGCATGGGCGTATCCCTGCACTGCCTCCGGGCCCATGAAGGCCGGGCCGTCCGGCACCACGTTGTCGTCGTCTCGTGCTGCGATATCGAAGATCTCGAGCCCGCTGAGGCCTTTCTGTTTGAGGTCCTCCAGCTCGCGCGTGATCTGATCCAGGTCGAAGTATCCATCGGCCCAGACCCAGTACGCGCCCGGGCGTGCGCGGGGCGGCGGGTCGGTAAAGCCTGCGAATAAGGGGGGTCGCACCGGTTCAGGCCGGCTCCCGTTCGTCACACAGCCCGAGCCTCCCACGAGAAGCAACCCCGACACGGTTGCCGATCCCTGAATCAGAAACTGCCGGCGTGTGATCGAGAGGCGCCCGGGTCCGAGCGGTGTTTCGTCTTTGATATCCATGGTTTGTGTACGAGGCAAGTACGAGAGGGGCCGCGGGTCCATGTCATACTACAGGCGGCAAGCCGGCCGGTCAATAGAGAATGTGGCGGATTTTTTGTACATTATGGCATAATTCAATCTGTCGGCCTGCCACTATGCATTACCCTGTATGCAGAACTACCACAAATATATGGCGGCAACGCCCGGCGATATTCAGTGGGGGATGTGTGTAGTCGACGCCGGGATGAATCGGGTTCCACCAAACGCGACATTTCCTCTCGACAACCACCCGAGTCCCTACCTCTTTACCTGGGAAGAGGGGCGTATCCTGCACGAATACCAGTTGGTTTATCTGGTCGAGGGAGAAGGATTCTTCGAGAGCCAGCACACCTCGCTCCAGACGCTGCACGCCGGCCACTGCTTTCTGCTGTTTCCCGGGGTATGGCATCGCTACCGGCCTGCCGAAGAAACAGGATGGACGACCTACTGGATCGGCTTTCGCGGCAGTTATGCCGACTACCTCGTCCAGCAGGGTTTTTTTACGCCGTCACGTCCGTTGATGGACATCGGCTTCATGGATCGGCTGGTATCCCTTTTTCTCGATGTGCTGGCCGTAACGAAACAGGAACAGCCCGGGTATCAGCAGGTCGCCGGCAGCATGATCACGCTCCTGCTGGGGCATATTCACGCGCGCCAGAAATGCGCGATGTTACCCGGAGCGGATATCGAACAGAGCATGGACCGCGCTAAAGTGCTGCTTCTTCAATCGATCGGAGACCAACAAACGCTTCGAGATGTCGCGGACCGGATGCACATGAGCTACAGCTGGTTTCGCAAACAGTTCAAACAATACACCGGCTATTCCCCCGGGCAATACCTGCTGCGGCTCCGCGTCCAGCGCGCACGCGAGCTGTTGGCCGATCCGGATCGCTCTCTCGAGCAGATCGCCGACGAATTAGGGTTCTGTTCGCAAGCTCATTTTACCCGTGTATTCAAGCAGAGAACGGGTGTACCGCCCGGCGCTTTCCGAACGGCCCATTCTTCCTGAATCATGACGGAGAACTCCTTTCTCTTTCGTTGGGCATTTGCCAATGCATGGTCAGAGTCGCTCGGCCTGGGGACCACCTTTATACTCGGTTTCCTGGTCGCCCCTGCCCTGGAAAACATGTCCGGCGTCTTCAATGTATTGACGACTGCGTTTATGGCCGTCGTACTCGGCATTTTTCTGGAAGGCGTTCTTGTGGGGATAGCGCAGGGGCGCGTATTGCATCATCGAGTCCCTCACATCCCAATCCGCAGGTGGACTATAGCGACGGCGCTCGGAGCCGGGCTGGCCTGGTTGATCGGGATGATTCCTAGCACGGCGATGGGGCTCATGACGCCCGGTGGGGCGGAGGCATCGATGACGGAGCCACCGCCGGGGATCCAGTACGTGCTCGCAGCAGGGCTCGGGCTCGTTACGGGGCCTATCCTCGGGGTGGCGCAATGGGCGGTACTCCGTAAACACATCGCCCATTCGGTGCGCTGGTTGTGGGCCAATGCGCTGGCCTGGGCCGTCGGTATGCCCATGATTTTTGCCGGCATGGACCTGGTGCCGTGGGAGGGCGCCCTGTGGGTCAAGGCGCCCGTTGTATATCTGATCTGTTTTGTAGTGGGCCTGGCCGTGGGAACAATCCATGGTGGATTTTTGACGATCCTCACGCGGCCGGCAGCAGCGAATGCGATGACGTCGATTGGAAACCAACCAACGCCCCAGGACAAATCTTAGATAACAGATGTTACGCGCCGGATGCGCATTCGTCCTGCCAGAGCGGCTTTGCACGG
>CAZGHT010000089.1:19254-22579 GCA_964525535.1 uncultured Rhodothermaceae bacterium | reverse complement strand
AGTCATTCAAAGCCGGCAAAACAGGGTGCTGTGCACAACCTGCGTAACATCACTTTCTAAGAAATCCGCCATCGCAGGAACGGACAACGCATTCAGGCTTACGTTTGATATCCTGTTGCCAGGCGCATTATTTCTCACCACTCCACGAAAACAGGTGTCAGACCAGGCTAACCCACGTCTCCTTTCCCATGTATCGAACCTCGTCCGGTCGAGTTTGCTTTCGATCGTTTTACTCGCTCTGGGCGCAGGTTGTGCGGATAGGTCAGAGAATACGCCCTCTTCGTCTACCCCGGACCGTTCTGCTCGAACGGCGTCCTACGTGGGCGACGAAGCGTGCGCCAACTGCCACGAGGATATTTATCTTTCGTACCACCGAACGGGGATGGGGCGATCGGTTTCCGCATTCGACCCCGAAACAGCCCCTGAACAGATCGATGGTAGGGAAGAGATATTCCACGACCGTTCGGGGTATTATTACCAGCCCTTCATCCGGAGCGATACGCTCTTCCAAAGGGAGTACCGCAAAGGGCCGTCGGGGGACGTCGTGTACGAACGGGTTCACCGGGCCGACTGGGTCGTCGGCTCGGGCAACGCGACGCGTTCTTATTTCACGAACGTTAACGGCTATATTACCCAGATGCCCCTGACCTGGTACGCGCACACGCGCCAGTGGGACCTGAGCCCGGGCTACGAACAAAAGAACCATCGATTCGGGCGCGCCATCGGAGACCAGTGCATGACCTGCCATAACGGACTCCCTGAGTTCACTCCGTTTACCGGCAACCACTACACGAACGTCCCGGACGGCATCACCTGTGAGCGGTGCCACGGCCCGGGCAGCGAGCACGCCGACGTACGCCTGGCCGGCCTCGATCCCCCCGAAGGGGAGACAGACCCCTCTATCGTTAATCCCGCCCACCTCGACCGCGAATTGCAGCTATCGATCTGCCAGCAATGCCACCTCACTGGCATTACGGTGTTTAAACCCGGCGAAGAGGTCGCCTCGTATCATCCGGGGTTGCCGTTGTCGAGCAATCGCAGCGTATTCGTGATCGAGGAACAGCTGACGGACCCGGACCGGTTCGGCATCGCGTCGCACGCAGCACGCCTGGCCCGAAGCGCCTGTTACGAGCAAAGCGACATGACGTGCATCACCTGCCACAACCCGCACCAGCCGGTGAGCGAACTGGAAGACGATTACTTCAACCAGACGTGCCGTTCCTGCCACAATGCGGATGCACCCGTCGACGAACCGGTGTGCAGCCGGGAAGGGCCGGCTTCCGACGAAGCGCTGATGGCCGGCAATTGTGTGTCCTGCCACCTGCAGAAAAGCGGGACGAGCGATATCCCCCACGTCACATTCACCGATCACTGGATCAGACCGACCCTGCCGCCAGCGAAAAAGCCGGAAGACATCGAACGCGAGCTGGTTCGCCCGGAGCCCTTCACGCTCGTCCGGGTCGAGTCCGAGAACCCGGAACACGAAGATCCGCAGGCGCAACTCGAGGAGGCCATCGCATATTTTCAGTTTTACGACACCCAGCATGCGTTGCCCGAATACCTGCCACGCATCACGCACGCGGCGCGGCGCGCCCTGGCAGCCGGCGCGGAACACCCGGAAGGCCGTCTAAGCCTGGCCCGGGCGCTCATGGAAATGGACTCCCTCGGTGCAGCCCGAGACGTACTTCTGGACGCCACCGCGCGGTTCCCCGAACACGCCCGACTGCATTACTGGCTTGGTTCCATACAATCCTCCATGGAGGCATACGACGACGCACTGGCTTCATATCGGCGGGCGGTAGACCTTGCCCCGGCCTTTAACGAGGCGCGCCTGAAACTGGCCGATACCTGGGCGGCCCTCAATCGCCCGCTGGACGCCGAATCGGAGTATCTCGAACTGATTCGCAGAGACTCTCTGAATCACCCGGAGGCCTGGAACAACCTGGGGTTTCTCTACCTCAACGAAAACCGGTTCGACGAGGCGCTGGTCCAGTTCGAGAAGGCGACCCTGCTGAACCCCGATCTCGCCGCAGCCTGGACCAATGCCGGCTCGATCCTCCTTTACAACGAGGATCTGGACCGGGCGGCGTACATGTTCGAGCAGGCCCTGGCTGCCGACGAGTTGTACATCCCCGCGCTCGGCAACCTCGCTCAGATATACTGGCAACAGGGGCAGGCCGTCGAGGCGCGCTCGCTCCTGCAACGCATACTGGCTATCCAGCCGAACAACGACCGGGCCCGCGCTCTGCTCGAATCCTGGCGTTAACTCTGTTTTGTTATGCCTTGCCATTTCATCACTCTATCCTCCCTCATGCAGGCCCCTTCCCTCTCCTCATTCTATCTGTGCATCCTGCTCGGGATCCTCACCGGCTGCTCCGGCCCCTCGTCCTCGATACCCATCGACCTCGACAAGTCGAACCCGGAGCGCTTGCTCGCTTTTTATCTCGGCAGCTACGTTACTCCGGAGGCGGGCGACCCCTTCGAAGCCGGCTTGCTCAGCCGTGACGGGGACGAGATCCGGGTCGATCTGGATAGGCTGAACCGGCTGAACCTCAGCGTGCTGCTCGAAGACTCGAACGGAAGCGGGGCGATCGAGTGGGACGAAATGGCTCCTTTTCTGAATGCCACCTATTACGAGGTACGCTCTTTCCCAGCATCGCTGCCCGAACTCCAATCTACCCTTTCCTTCGACCGCTCAGACAGCACCTGGATGGAGCTCGTGGTGGACGGCGGCGCCATGACCACCGCACGCCGGCGCCTGTTCATGAATACAGCCGCGCTGAAGGACGCACTCGCTTCATACGAAGAACACGGCCGGTCCATACTGTACCCTACAGGCACGGCGGTCATTGGGGAACATTACGAGGGGGATCGCCACGTCGAAACCACAGTTATGAAAAAGCGAGGAGACGGATTCTGGGACTTCATCGTGTACGACGAAGCCGGCCGGCTCGCCGACGCCACGCAGACCGGCCGGGAGCCGCTGGTCGTCCCCACCCGATGCGTCGGCTGCCACTTCGGGCGCAAGCGGTTTCAACCCGAAGCGAGCTTTCCGGCCCCGGCCCCTCCCGGCCCGTTCGGCCCGCGCGGGCTCTTGGTCGACGATGTCCTGCGCGACAGCACCGTCACCGCGCTTCTGGACGAGCACGAACGCCGCAGCGACTATCTGCTGGGATTATACGGGACCGTGTACGTGAGTGGATTACGCCACCGCCATGCTCGAGGCGCCCCCCTGTCCGAAGAGGAACGCGCGATTCTGGAAGAGCTCTTTTATTGACAGATGTTACGCGCCGGATGCGCATTCGTCCTGCCAGAGCAGCTTTGC
>CAZGHT010000089.1:11969-19154 GCA_964525535.1 uncultured Rhodothermaceae bacterium | reverse complement strand
AAACCAGCCTGCTGTGCACAGTTCGCGTAACATCACTTATTGACAGATGTTACGCGCCGGATGCGCATTCGTCCTGCCAGAGCAGCTTTGCACGTGTGCAAAGCCGCCGTAAACCAGCCTGCTGTGCACAGTTCGCGTAACATCACTTATTGACAGATGTTACGCAGGTTGTGCACAGCCGCTCGTTGAGCCGGCTTTGAAATAAGGCGTTGCCGTTGCAATACATTGAGGCCCGGCAATTCGATGGCCTCAATACACAGACCAGGGAAATCATGGCTTTGGTCACAGGCTTGCAAAATCAACTGCAAAAGAAGGGATGAATCAGTATCCCCATACTATGTACGTAAAGAAGGGCACGCCGCCGAAGCAGCATGCCCTTCTTGATGGAGGTACTATGTAGTAGGATACCTTGCCGTACTCCTTAGAGTTTGACAGACGCTGTGATGTACTGGACGTCAGAGAAGAAGTCCGTAGGCTGGTAGGCGTAGTCGACGTTGACCAGCGTACCGCCGAGGTCCAGCTTCAGGCCGCCGCCGAAGGCCGCGCCCGTGAAGAACGTGTCGTCCATGTCTTCTACCGCCTGGTAGCCGCCGCGCACGTACACGATATCCATCAGGCCGAACTCGAGGCCGCCGGCGAACTGGTCCTGATCGAACGAGTTCGACCGGAAGTTGCCCAGTACGGTAACGGAAGCGTCGGCGCCGAGGTCACGCGTGTAAGTGAGGCCGAAGTTGAGCAGCGTAGGCAGTTCAACGGGCTCCGACTCGAAGAACAGCGCGTTCGGGCTGGCGCTGGGCTCTTGCCCGGGCACGGGAGCGCTCCGAACGAGGCCGGTACCGGAGAACTGAATCTCGCTACCGATGTTCTTCAGAGCCACCCCGAGACGAATCCCGGTGCCCGTGATGTCATACGTCATGCCCGCATCAAAGGCAACAGCGCTCGCGCTGACGTCGTCGATGGTCTCGCTGATCACTTTGGCCGTGAAGCCGGCAGCGATGCGGTCGGTGAGCTGACGCGAGTAGGTTAAACCCGCGGTCAGGTAGTTCACGTCGAACGTGACGTCGGTGATTTCGGGAGTGGCCTCCGTCGTTTCGGAGATGTCGCCGAAGTCCCACGCCGAGATCGTGAGCGCGATGTTGTTGTAACCGAAGTTCTGCGCCACACCGAAGTAGTTGACGCCGATGTCGGCCACGTATTCGACGCGGCTGAAGAGGGCTGCCGTACCGTCGTTGACGGAAAGGCCGGCCGGGTTGGAATACAGCGCCTCGAGCCCGCTCATGTCCGGGAGTCCCCCGGACACGGCAGAACCTAATGCGGTATACCGCGCGGTAAGCGGCACGAGGAGTTCTTCGGCGCCAGCCGTACCGATACGGCTGCCGGATTCGCCCAGCGATCCACTGCCTGACCCAACGTCCTGGGCCCGTGCCTCCAGGGCGCCCAGGCTCAGCAAGCCGATAAAGAGCAGGCAGTACCCGAGCGGAGTAGTCATGTGATTGTAGTTTTTCATATCTAAAATCCTAATAATTGGTCTGGATAAGAGGGAATCAAGTGCAAAGGCATTGCGCCGGGTTCATCTAGAAGGTGTTCAGGATGGTCCGTTTTCTCGCAACGCCAAACTTGATCACTCGGCTACCCACACCGGGTACGTCGACGTGGATCAGGTACATGCCACTCGCGATCGGAAGTTGATTCGCCGTAGTCAGGTTCCACGTGATAAACCGCTCGGGGCTGTTTTTCTCGATCGTGGTCACCAGCGATCCGCTGAGCGTAAAGACGCGGATCGTAGCGCGGTCCGGCATGTTCGTGAAGCGCACCTGATCGATGAGCTGGCTCCGCTCGTAGGCCGAGGCCCCTTTGTAGGGGTTGGGCACTACACCGATCAGATCGAGATCGGCCTGCCGGTCGTCGATGCTCTTCTCGCTCGTTCCGAAGCCGTCTGTGCTGACCGTAAAGACGTCGCCGGGCTGGCTCGGTTTGAACGTGATGTAGCGGAACACCGTCCCCGTCTCGGGGAGATCCGCCGTGTAGGGTCCGGGATCGACGCCCCCGTTCCACTGAACGAGCACCTGACGGGCAATTTTCTCTCCGCCAAGCTCAGCCGAACCGTTGCCCGGTGCAGCGAAGAACTTGTCGTAGCCGGCCTGCCCAGGCGAGGTATCGGCCGGGTCGAACCAGTAGATCCAGTCCGTGTACGGATCGTCGTCGCCTCCTGAGATGCCGTGATCGCCACCGATGTCGAACACCTCGAGCTCCGGGCCGTTGCCCAGGATCGCCGGAAGCATCCGGAAGTCGTCTTCAGGACCGGCACTCGTGCCCGTGTTCCAGATTTCGAACGGAACGTTCATCGGCAGGTCGTCTTCGAAACGGCGCCATCCCTGGCAGCTCGACGGATCGTCTACGCAAGCCTGCGTAAAGCGCATTTCGAAGTTGTCCGAACCAACGGATTCAGCCAGTGTACGGCCGCGCTGGAGGAACGACCGATCCAGATAACTGTCGGCGCCGCTGAACGGCCTCTCTGCACCGCCCCCTGCATGAATACCCCACACGGCGCTGCTCATCGACTGCTGAACGTCGCGCGTCGGGCGGTCCGGATCCGGGTAAGATCCAGCGGGCGTGATGCCTGTCTCCTCCAACATTGGGAAGCCGGAGCTGTTGAATGCATACGCCGCCATGTCGGGCGGATCGATCGGCCCTGCAGCGTTCGCCACGGCCGCGATGCCTTTGATGCCGGGCTCAGGACCGGTAATGCTCCACTGGAGGCCATCGAGTACAATCACGTTCTCCCGCTGCGGCGCCGGTTCGCCGGTCGCGGAACCGTCGAAGATCACCGTTCCGTTGCGGAGGATGTTGTACGTCGTTGCCGTAGCCAGCTTGAATGCGTTATCCACCGTCGGCAGGAGTTCGTCGATTTCGGGTTCGCTTTTCTCAGCACGCTCCGCAACGCCCCCCGTCTTCTCGGCTACCTCGATTTCGTAGAACTCGACCGTGTAGTTTTCGCCCGTAACACGACCGGGGTTTACGATGTCCACCCAGACCTGTCCTTCACCGGCGCCCATGTTCACCCCGAGAATATCCGGTTCGGCCGAACTGGCGGCTGCTTCCACGGCAGGCGTGGCGACGTCCACCTTCGGCTGGCTGGGTACGGCCTGCACACGGGTTACCGGGCTGGCATAGACTTTCGGGAACGACGGCTCATTGTACGCATAGGCCTGTACCCCGAAGTAGTAGGTGTCGTAGTTGGTCAGGTTGTCGACCACATGGAAGGTTTGTATGCCGCTATCCGTACCGCTCGCCGTTACTTCAGTCGGCTCGCCGGGAGGGCCGTCGATGACCCGGGTCACGCCGTTGTTCACGTCGTAAGTCGCGATCACACGTCCAATCTGGTCGGCCACGTCGGAGTACTGGATGACTCTGTACCCTTCGAAGTCGTAGTTAGGATTTTCATCCGGCGCGAACGGATCGCGCACGGTGTAGGACTCGAGGTAGTTGTTCGAGCGGGGTGTATTTGACCACTCGAGCACGACCTGACCGTCGAGTTCGGTGACGGAGACCTGAGGCGCAGCGGGAGGCGAGGGCAGCTCGAAGTTGACATCGAACGCCGCCTGGGCCAGGGCATCCGCCTGTTTCAGGGTCGTTACCGAATTGAGGTTATCGCTACCCAGCGAAAACACGACACCGAACACGATTTCCTGCTGGTCGCCCGGGTTGATCGTGAACGGACCGGTCGACATCACGAAGCGGCGGTCGCCGGGAGAGATCGGCGGGAGGGTGTTGCCAATCGGGTCCGGGTTGATTTCCGTCCATCCTTCACCGGTTTCGGGATCGCCGGGGAAGAAGAAGCTGATCTCTTCATCGGTTATTGCGCCGGCAAATCCATCCCCTCCGAAACGAGGGCGACTGCCGTCGCGGTAGCGGCCGCGCATGTAGTTGTAGTAATCGGCACCCGTCACGGGGTCACCCGTCACGGAACCGTCGTTGTTGTAGAACATGAACGAGGTCATTTCCAGGTTGGTGAAGTCGGGCACAGGCCGCCCGCTCACGAAGGCCGTATCGCCCGGCGAGGGGACAATCGGGCCCTGGAAGAAGTCGTAGCCAGCGGCGGGAGGGGGCGAGCCGTACGCTTCGCCGCTGCCGGTGTCTTCGTTGTCCGAGTTGTAGACGTATCCCATACCGAGGAGCGTGTCCGACCCTACGTAGTCGTCGTCGAATGCGCCGAGGTCAGGATCCGAAAAGATCCCCAAGTACGCGTTTTCGAGGGGGACATTCCCTTTGTAGAACACGTTAAACTTGTAGAACGTCGTGTTGCCGATGTCGCCCGCTGTGTTAAAGGCGAAGGCGGTACCGTGCACTTCGAGACCGATGGGAGGGGCATCCGTGGATTCGTGGATGTTGCCGCGGTCGTTCATGACCCACCAGATGGTCTGGTCGCCCAGGATGGCAGGGCGTTCGCCGGCAGCGAGGTCGACCACGCGGTCGACGCGGCTGGCGAGCGGCACGGAGATGTCGAAGACGAGCTGTTCGCCTTCTTCGTCCACCTCGCCGTCATTGTCGTCGTCGATCCCGTTGTCGGGAGGGGCGAGGGTAGGCGCGCCGAGACCGGTGGGCCACTCGCGGAGGTCCGGAGTCGCAGAACCGCTCACCTCGTAGGTTTCGACGTCGGAATCGCTGACCTTATACACGCGGTCGTAGATCGAGCAGTCGTCGGGCGGGTTGCCATTATCGTCGAGCGGGCCGGCCCAGAATTCCCACTCGCCGTAGCGCGTGGCCGCTGCGCGGAGCTGGCCGCCGACCTGGCCGGCGAGCCAGATCCCGGACGCAAAGATCGCGTTGGATCCGCTCCCTTTCGGTACTTCGTACACGTGAGGCTCGCCGCGATAGAAGAGGCCCCCCGTATTCAGGATACGCGCCCGGACGTTGTTGATGTCCAGGAATTGCTCTCCGAGCGCCCGGCTGCAATTGCTCACCGACTGGGCGTGCGCCCCGCCAACGAGCCCCACTGCGAGCAGCAGAGGCAATAATATTGATCGTTGTATTAATCGCATAGTGGTAAAGTGTTTAGAGTCTATCCAATGAATGGCTGTTGACCGGTGAATGGCTATGGGTTCCCCGGCGCTTTTCGCTGAGCGCCGGGGACCGATTCAGCACAACTGCCTAGAAGTCCACACGGATACCCAGGCGTGTGAGGCGCGGGATACCGACCCAGGTCTGGATTCGGTTGCGGTGGCGATACAGGTCATCAGCAACGTCAGAGCGGTCGGCCAGGAAGCCGGCGCCGGCAGGAGAAGCCAGGAAGCCGTCGTTGTCGCTCAGGCCGGTAAACCGCCATACGTCTTGGATTTTGGTCGTGTCGAACAGGTTCTGCACCCACAGGAAGGCGGTCACAGACGCATTGCCCGTGCCGATGGGGAAGCGGCGATCGACGCGCAGGTCGATGCGGCTGGACCAGGGCATCCGGGCGCTGTTGATGGCGCCGACCGGACTGGTCGCGCGCGCCGCGCCGGCCAGGTTGAACGGTTCAATCACCGGCGTGTAGGGCAACCCGCTGCCCGCAACGGCCAGCACGTTGACGCCGAAGTTTTCGAGCGCAGTGACGCCGAAGATCTCCGGTCCCTCACCCGTTCCCAGGCGATAGTCGAGCGACAGGTTCAGCACGTGACGCTGATCGAAATCGAGGGGGCTGATGAAGTTCGGCGGGGTTTCGTCGACCCAGACGATCGTGCTGGTCGTACGGTCGCCAGACCCGGTGCCTTCCGCAAACGAGAGCGTATAGTCCAGGCTGGCCAGAAATCCGTTCGTACGACGGAGGTCGAAGGCAAATTCGATCCCTTTGACCGTCCCGAAGTCGACGTTTTCGTAGCTGCTATACACGCTCGGGGAAGCGCCGCGCACTTCGCGCAGCTGAATCAGGTTTTCGATCTGGCTGTAAAAGCCGGAGATCGTCATGGCTGCGCGTTCGCCAAGGCGCTGGCGGAAGCCCAACTCGTACTTCGTCGTTTTTTCCGGCTTCAGGTTTGAGTTGTTGATGCCGCCGGTTCCATCGAATGCCTCCAGCGTGACCAGCGTACGCGTAGACGGACGCTGTGACACGATGCCGTAACTCGCGAAGAACACGGCGCGGTCGGTAACCGGGAAGCTGAGGCCGAGGCGAGGCATCACGGTCACCTGAGGATCGTAATCCGTGAACATCTCTTCCGTGATCAGGCCGTTCGTCTGACGCACGTTGCCCGTCAACAGGATCGTCCCAGGATCACTCGACTGACCGTTTGAATCGAAGAAATTCCCATTCTCATCGCGGTAACCCACAATAGAATCCCCGCTGTAGAATACAGAGTAGTTATCCCCGATCGTTTCAGGAGACGTCAGACCAACCCCACAATCGACGCCGGTCGAAGTTACTGTTCCTACATCGGCAGCCTGACAGATCGGACGACGAGAGAAGCGGTCTCTCAGCACGCGCGTATTGTTGTCGAAGACGTCTACGCGGAGACCGATATTCAAGACGATGTCGTTAAATTCGATCTTGTCCTGGACGTACCCGCCGTAGAAGATGGGCTCGTACGGCTTCACGTTGTAAGCGGCCAGCGGTTTGTTGATGTCCTGGCTCACGAATGCGTTGAAGTCTTCGCTGTCGACCTCGTTCTGGCCGCGCAAGTCGTACCCGTAGTAGTTACCCACCACGCTTTCGAGGATATTGAGCGGGATATCGTTGAAGTTCGAGTATCCTTCCGGATTCGTATTCGGGTTGTTCGGATCGATCTGCTCGGGGTCTCCGTCAGCCACGTACCGGGCGAGCTGCGCGGCATTCAACTGCCAGAAGCGGCGGGTCCGTTTCTCGTATTCCCCGCCGAATTCGATCTGGTGGATGCCGACCTGCGTCGTCATGTTGCCGGTAAAACGCCACTGCTGGTTGTGCGTCTGCTCGAAACGATTAAATCGGCCGCCCGGGATCTGAACCAGACCCTCAACGACCTCGTCGCCGGAAGCCGGACCCGATCCATCTGCATACGTATTGGTATACACGGGCACGTTTACGGTGAACTCGGTATCGTCAGAGGGATCGTCCGGCGTACCGTGGTCGTCGATGCGCGTTTCCGTAGTAAAAGAGAGGTCCTTATATCCACGGAGCGTATTGAACACCGGGTTGTCGATGTTGCCGTATTCTAAGAAATCCTGGTCGCTCGTTCC
>CAZGHT010000089.1:0-11869 GCA_964525535.1 uncultured Rhodothermaceae bacterium | reverse complement strand
CAGGTTGATGTTCGCCGGGTCGATGCCTTCCGCATTCACGGTAGTGCCATCCGAGAAGGTGAGCATGCCGTTGCTGACTACCGGGAGCCCGTTGTCGTCGACCGGCAGCGTAGCGCCGTTCGACAGGCTCACAGGGATGGGTAGAATAACCGAGTTGCCGCTCGCATCCGTGGCGCGGAGCCCGGTCGGGAACGCGCGCAGGTTGTCGAGCACATCATCGTTAACGGTAAATTCCCCAACAGAGCGCGGCGCACTGTCGAACTGATCGGTATATTCGCCGGCGAGGAAGAAATTCAGCTTGTTCGGAATGATCGGTCCTCCGACGGTACCCGATACCAGGTTGTATCCGTAGGGGTCGAGTTCTTCCGACGTCAGCGCTTCGACGGAACCGAACAGTTCCTGGGCGCCCGACTTCGTCGTGATGTTGATCACGCCGGACATCACGTCGCCGTAGCGGGCGTTGATGTTGGTCAGCAGGTCTTGCTGTTCGATAGCCGATTGCGGGATGTTCAGGGTGGTCGTGCCGGTTACTTTCACCCCGTCGATGAAGTAGGTAACCTCCGTTTCGCGTCCGCCACGGATGAACAGGTCGTCCGACCCTTCCAGCGAAACGACGCCGGCCTGGATTTTGGCGACATCCGCTGCACCGCGAACGGGCAGGTTGACGATCTCTTCGGCGGTCACGATTTTCGGCACCCCGACGGCGTCTTTCTGGATGAGGGGACGTTCGTATTCGACGACGACCTCATCGAGTTCGACCCCGGGGAGCAGCTCGAAGTTGAGCTCGCGCGTGTAGCCGGCGTTGATTTCTACGCCCTGAACGGTTTCAGTGGCAAAACCGACGAACGAAGCCTGGATCGAATAAGAACCGACCGGCACACCAATGATGAAGTAATCTCCATTGATGTCGGTGGTTGCCCCCAGGCTCGTGCCTTCCAGTATTACGTTGGCCCCTGGCAATCCTTCGCCAGTGGACTCGTCAATGACGCGCCCGGAGAGCTTACCTGTACCTTGAGCAAAAACCATCATGGGCATTGCCAACAGGATAAGCAGGAGCGGGCCCCATTTACGTATCATATTTGACCTCCAGTTGTAAGTGAGATATAGGTATTGCGTACTTGCATGGGGCACTGAGCGTATACTGAACATGCAGAGCGCATGCGGCGATAGCTGTTTGCCGCATGCACTGCTGGAGACAGGCTCAATGTCCCAAATTCCTGATTCACTTCGACGAGGCCGAGAAGAGACGCGGTATCGTGCTCCGGGCTATAAAGGGGTTTGCCGCGAAGGAGATGGGGTTGATTCAAACCCGGAGCCTAAATGATTAAGCTCGAAACGGGTCGCGCAGGTCATCAAACCCGTACCGTGTCTTCCGATGAGTGGCCGTCGCCTTAATTAATTAGTGAACTTCTAAACTTGACTGAACGAAAAATCAATATTCCAGAACTTTGCCATTGCAGAAATCATCGGGGCTGTGGTAAATGGACTCTGAACAGTGGCAAAGTGTATCCAAACGGTGGTTAGTGGATGGAACAGGTGGCTGGGCCAAAGATAGATGGGCGGTTTTTCTTTGTCAAGGCGGTGGGACCGGAGACCTTTATATTCTTTTTACATTTAAAAAAAGCAGGCCCGCTCGGATCTATTCTTTTTTTCATTAAGTTGCAGCCGACCCGCAACCGTATCTTTCACATTCCTTGTATCACTTTACCTGAACAGACCATCATGTTCTATCGCTTCATAGCTTCCGCCGTCGTTATATTTTTGTGTTCTTTTGTACCGCACGCCCGGGTGCTGGGTCAGGTTGTGTTTAATCCTCAGGTCGGCTTCAGCGCCTCAGCGCTCTCCACCGACCCCGGCGACCTCCGGTCGTCCGCTCGCTTCGGGTACCAGATCGGCGCCAGCCTTCGCTTCGGGGACAACGTCCACGTTCAACCCGGTCTTTTCTGGCAACGCTCCGGCACGGAGCTCCGGGGAGAGCGCCCCACCGTCGAAGAACTCCTGAACGAAGATGTAGATATCGACGCGATTCTGGGCACGCTGTTAATCGGCTACAACCTGTTCGATACCGTACCGCTGACCATCCGGGTGAATGGCGGCCTGGCTGGCACGGCCATCGTCGACGTACAGGACGGGGAATTCGATGACCTGGTCGACTACAACACGCTTCTCGTAGGCCTGCCCATCGGAGTCGGCGCCGATATCCTCGATTTCCTCAGCGTCGACGCCAGCTACGAATTCGGCCTCACGAGCCTGTTCGACGAGGTCTTCGGCCTCAACGTCGACGTCACGAACAACGTGTTCCGGTTTAACGTGGGGTTGATCTTTTGAGTCCGGGGTCCGGGGACCAGGACCCTGTCCGACTGCGGACCTGAAATGCTGAACTTCTCGAATCCCTTCCATGCAATGCGTGATGATTATTCTGAAAGGTCTGCCCCTCGCAACAAAGACACAAAACTTGATCCCTCAGACTTACGACATGTGACGCAAGGCCCCGGGACTCCGGACCCGGGACCCCGCACGTCATTGCAACCCTGGACCGTAAAACGTCGTCAATATCTGTTAAAGCGGCCCTGGATCACGCTGCGCGAAGATCACGTCGTCCTGCCCCACGGGGCCGAGATGGAGGAATTTCACGTCGTGGAGTATCCCGACTGGGCGGCCACCGTATGCCTGAACCAGAACGAAGATCTCGTATTCGTCGAACAATACCGCCACGGGATCGAGCGTTCTAGTCTAGAGCTGCCGGCCGGCGTCATCGAACCGAACGAGTCGCCCCTGGAAGCGGCCCGGCGCGAACTCCTCGAAGAAACCGGATACGTGTCGGACCACTGGTCCTCCCTGGGCGCCTGTTCGACCGACCCCAGCAATCATTCGAACTATGCGCACTTGTTCGTCTGCACCGATGCGGTGCGTATACAGGACCCCGATTACGACGACGAGGAACTATTAGCGACCCGAATCATCCGAAAAACGGACGTTTCGGCCCTGATCCGGGATCGATCGATCGTTCACGGCATACATCTTACTGCTTTGATGTTCGCCCACCTCGAAGGGATTATTTCCCTGTAGCGAGTTCGGAGTGCAGGGTATGCGGTACTTTCGATTCTACACCTGGTACTTCGTACTATGTACCTGGTATTTCGTACCTGGTACTATCAACGAAATATGACGCATAGTATTACCATCTTCATATTCGCTTTTTGCCTGGCCGGCCTCCTGGGGTGCGGCGCCCGGGAGGAGATCGTCATCTCGGAAGTGCAGATCGACCAGACTCAGTGGGATTCTCTCCGGGTTTACGTTTCCTTTGCGCGTCAGGTCGTCCTCGGGCGCGATCGCCCCGTCGAGGCGGACAGCGTGCACATCGTGGCCTACAGCGCTTCCTACGATACGCTTTACGCGGGCAGCAACACCCGGTTGAACATCGCCGACGGCAACCTCGGCAGCAGTGAACGCATCCTCATCGAGGTGTGCGGCATCATCAAGAAGGTCAGCGTCTGCGAACAAACGGCGACATCGGCCTCCCCGAAGCGTATCCGGTTGACTCCCGACATCGCCTACCCGTGGAGAGATCGGTATTACCAGGGTTCGTACCGCCTGCCATTCGTGGTCGAACGCCGGCCCTTCGGTATCGAGGAAGAACGATGGGAACCCATCGAGCGCACCAAATCCATCGAGGGATTCATTCAGGCCCATGTAGAGGGTCGGACCGAATCTCCTATACGCGTGCCCTTCACAAAACCGCAGGGGGGATTCAACCTCACGCACTACAGCAACTACAAAGATTTCAAATATTATCTGGACTCGTCGCTGCTGGATGAAAACAAGGCGGCGGTCCAGTTCGATGTGTACGTAAACGTTCCGGGCATCTACGACACGGTAGGGTCGATCAGGAAAGACATCCTCCCCAAGACGGACGAGGAGCATCAGGGCGAGGTGGCCCGCCTGGCCCGCCTGGCGGCCGAGCAGCTGGTAGATCGCCTCAACCCGTACCTCGAGGAGCGGCGCAATGTGGTGTTCATCGATCGGTGGCGCTACAACGCGTTCACGCGCATCTACACCGTAGAGCTGGAGCTGGAGTGGAGCGGCCGGCTTTTCAATCGACGCCGGTATCAGATGAACGGTGTCCTGGAGATCAGAGAAAAAGACCTCAAATCCTCATTTACGCTGGTCGATGCGAACCGGCAAACCCGTCGCCTCTGGGAGCAGGCTACGGAGAAGCGCTCGATCGACCTGGAGCCGCTCGACCATTACGACCGCTCGGCCGCTCCCCGAAACAATCCTTCGCCCCGGTTCTCCCACGTGATGCGTGACGATGTGCTCATCATCGAAGCCGAAGCCTACCAGCAGACGCGGTCGAGGAGCGAACAGAGCTGGACGATCAGGCAAGAGCCCGACGGCTTCGAAGGACAGGGGGCTATGGCAGCCCTCCCCGACAAAGGCATACGAGTTCGCAATAATGTTAATCGGTACAGCCCGGGCCTGGCCTACGAAATCGTGCTCCCGGACGACGATACCTACTATGCCTGGTTCAGGGTGTGGGCCCGCGATGGAAACAGCAATTCCCTGTATGCGGGCATGAATGAGCGCGATATCGTGGAAATCGACACGGGGGAGTACCGGAAATGGACGTGGATGCGATCGGGCGATCGAGGTCGCGCCCGCTTCAGAGTGCGGCGTGCGGGTACGCATACCTTGAATATCTGGATGCGGGAGGACGGCCTCTACCTGGACCGGATCGTCATCACGAAGGACCGATCTTTTCGCCCGAGAGATTGATGCCAGGTGCCCGGTGCGACGTACTCAGTACGTAGGAGTACTTCAGACTGGTACGGGAGCGTCCCTCAGGAAGAAGGCGGGGGCGTTTTGAGCGTGTCTTCGCGCAGATACCGCTCGTATCGTTTGACCAGCTTGAACCGTATGGGCAACCTCATCTTGACCCGAACCACCTCGCCGTTGTGCACGCCCGGTTTAAAACGAGTCTGTTTAACCGCCGCTACGGCTGCCGAGTCACAGGCAGGGTGCAGCGGCTTGATCACCTCGAAATCGCTCGTCGACCCGTCCTCGTTGACGATAAACTCGAGAACGCTCAATCCCTGTATCCCTTTGTTGCGCGCCGATAAAGGATAATCGATATTCAAATACAGCGATCCCAGCCCGCCAATGATGGAGGGGTTTTGCTGTGCGAACTCCAGCACCGGACTGACCTCGAGACGTTCCAGCCGCTCGGCTTCCGGCACAGGTTCGGGTTCGTCCTCGGCATCGGAGTCGTCTTCGGCCTCGTCTTCCTCTTCCTCCTTCTCTTCGTCTTCGGGCAGCGTTTCATCGAAGAACGTGATGATCCCGCCGTCGATCTCGTCTTCCTCAATGATCTCCTCTTTCTGGGGGGGAAGCAAGACAATCTCATCGCTTCGATACAGGGACTTCCAGCTCATAGCCCCGGGCACAGGATACCAGGGCAGATTAAATGCCGTAGTTATCACGCCGAGAGCGAGGAGAACGCTGAGGAGCCATCGGGTTCGCGCCGCGCCGAGGAGTGTATTGTCCACGGGCCTCCGCCCTTCACGGAACACACGCGACAAAATGTTTGCCTTATCATTGCTTGGATTCGTCATAGATACGTCCTACCGCTCAGGAACAACTCAGTGACGCTCACAGGCCACGGAGCATCGAGCATCGACCGGAAGAAGAATCAGAGCCCGGCTCAGGGTTCGTTCAGGGAGTACGAAATCGTAACTAACAATAAATTAATAATCCCATATACTCAAGACGACCAAAAAATCATTTAGTTGCCGGTGTGTTGGGTTTGGAGTTCGGGGTTCCCGTGCGGTAAATGATGATGATATCCAGTAAACGGCAAGAGCGATGTACGATGCATTAGTATTAACGAAACACAACGCGCGCGTCAAGGCTGCGGTCGAATCGCTCGCGGACGATCGGCTTCCGAAGGGAGACACTGTGGTGCGCGTCGAGTATTCGAGTCTCAACTACAAGGATGCGCTGGCGGTCACCGGGGAAGGGCGCGTGATCCGTGGCGAGTACCCTTTTGTGCCGGGGATCGACCTGGCCGGCGCCATCATCGAGACCACGTCGCCTCATTTCGAGGCCGGCGATCGCGTCATCGGCACGGGGTGGGGGCTGGGAGAAACCCACTGGGGCGGCTACGCGCAGCGGATGCGCCTCCAGGCAGACTGGCTCGTCCCCCTGCCGGAAGGGATGTCTGCGCTGAGAGCCATGTCGCTGGGCACGGCCGGCCTGACGGCCATGCTGGCCGTCATCGCGCTGGAGTCCCACCAGATCTCCCCCGACAGCGGCGACGTCGTCGTCACCGGCGCCACCGGCGGCGTCGGCAGCCTGTCCATCCTGCTCCTGAGTTCCATGGGGTATACCGTGGTGGCGGCCACCGGCAAAACGGACGCCGAGGACTATTTGAACAGGCTGGGAGCGACGCGCATCGTCGAACGCAACGAGTTCAGCCGCGGACCGGAAAGCCCGCTCGACACCGGCCAATGGACAGGCGCCATCGACTCGGTCGGAGGGGCCACGCTGGCCACCCTGATCAGCCAGACGCGCACCCACGGCGCTATCGCCGCCTGCGGCCTCGCTGGAGGTGCTTCCCTGGAAACGACGGTCTACCCGTTCATCCTGCGCGGGGTGCAGTTGCTCGGGATCGATTCGAACACGTGCCCGGTCGAGCGCCGGTTGACCGCATGGAGCCGCCTGCACGACGTGGTGGACGACAGGCTGCTGCAGGACATCACCACGGTGATTCCTCTTTCGGACGTGCCTTCGCGGAGCAAAACCGTGCTGGCCGGCCGGCACCTGGGGCGCACCGTCGTTGATCTCAACGCGAACGCCGAAACCGCATGAACCTGACGGTATCTCACTGGCAACACACCTACCTCGGCGCTGAGATCGAGTGCGACGTCGCCGTGATCGGCGGTGGAATCATCGGCGCGTCGACCGCCTACTGGCTCAAAAGGGCAGCGCCGCACCTGGACGTCGTGCTCCTGGAAGCGCATACCGTCGGATCGGGAGCTACCGGCAGAAACGCCGGGTTCCTGCTGCAGGGCGCTGCAGCGAATTACGCGATGGACGTCGCCCGTTTCGGGGCTGAACGCGCCCGGTTGTTGTGGGCGTTCACGCTCGAAAACCGCACCCTCATTGAAGCCGAACTCGATGCCTCTCGATTCGAACTAAACCCTTCAGGATGCCTGATCGCGGCCGGCACGGAGGCGGAAGACGAACAACTCCGCCTTTCTGAAGAACAATTGCATAGGATAAAGGACGGCACAGGGTACGGCGCTGAATACTGGCCGCCGGAGCGCGTCGCATACGAACTGGGGAGCCACGGCTTTCAAGGCGCGCTTTACATCGCTTCGGGGGCAAGCATCCACCCTCTCGACATGGTACGCGAGATCGCCGGATGCAGCGGCGCCAGGGTGCTGGAACATCATCCGGTGGCTTCCGTGTCGTTTCGAGGGGGAAAGGCCATCCTGTCGACTCCTCTTCGCCGCATACGCGCCGAGCGTATCTTCGTCGCCCTCAATGCCGGCGTCTCCCATCTCTTTCCTGAAGCAAGCGCCTGGATCCGCCCCGTTCGCGCGCAGATGTTGGCTGCGCCGCCGCAACCCCACTGGCTGCCTTATCCGATGTATTCGCACGAAGGGTATTATTATATACGACAGGCGCCCGACGGCGCCCTTCTGCTGGGCGGAGCGCGCCATCTCTTCGAAGAGGAGGAAACCGGGTACGAAGATCGCACGACGACGGGCGTGCAGGAGGCGCTGGGACGTTATTTCGAGCACCACTTTCCGGGCCGGCCGGCGCTCAAGCCCGACCTGCGATGGAGCGGAACCATGGCTTTCACCGACGACGGACTACCCTTGCTCGCTCCCTGCGGCCCCGATCGTACGAGCTACTGGGCGGCCGGCTTCAACGGGCACGGCATGGGATACGGATTTCGTTTTGGTCAACTCGTCGCTCGTTTGTATACTACGGCCGGTTGTGACCCGGCCTACCACGATCTGTTCAGCATCCGTCGCTTGCATTCCTCTAGTTGAAGCACCCGTCCATGAAAACGTTGACTTCTTTTGTGTTCGCATTCTGCGGCCTGATGGCCGCCGGCCCGGCCTCGTTCGGGCAGGTCACGCCCCGACTGTCGATCGATTTCATGATGGGCATCCCCACGGGTGAATTTTCCGACAACGTCGACAATCTCGGCTTCGGGCTGGACCTCGCCGGCGGCGTCGGCCTCTCGCCCGCCCCCATCATGATCGGCGCCGAGCTCGGCTACCTGATCTACGGCTTCGAACGGCGCTCCGAACCGTTCAGCACTACGATCCCCGACGTACGGGTCGACGTCGAGACGACCAATAACATTTTCATGGGGCACCTCTTCCTCCGCGTGCAGCCCCAAACGGGGACCTTCCAGCCGTACCTCGAAGGCCTCTTCGGCTTCAAGTACCTGTTCACTCGCACGTCGATCGAAAACCTGGCCACCAACGAGTCGATCGCCTCGTCGACCAATTTCGACGACTTCGCCTCGAGCTACGGCCTCGGCGGCGGCCTGGACATCCGGGTGTACGCCAAGGAGGAGACCGGCAAGCGCCTCCGCGTCCTCTACATCCACCTGGGGACGCGCTACCTCCTCGGCTCCAGCGCCGAATACCTGGAGCGCGGCTCGATCACCCGGCAAGACGGCGAAGTCGTATTCGACGTCACCCGCTCCCGCACCGATCTCATCACTCCCCAGATAGGCGTGACGTTTACGTTTTGAATACTAAGTACCCGGTACGAAGTACTCAAGACTCCCCCTCCACCGCGCCCTCGAAGTTCTCGGGAAGGAGCACCGCCTTGATGACGCGTTCCTCGTTGAAGGCCTCGACGGCGGTTCGCTGGATGTCTTCGGCAGTAATCGAATCGATGAGTTCTTCGTAGGTCAGCACGTCGAGCAGGTCTTCGTCCGGATGCGTGTAATAGAAGTCGAGCACGGAAACCCAGAAGGCGTTGGTTTCTTTTTGCGTCTCGCGCGTGCGACGCTGCTGCTCTTTGATCTTACTCAACTCATCGTCGGTCGCCCCTTCCTCTCTGAGGATTCGGATCTGTTCCCAGACGGCGTCTATCAGTTCGTTCACCCGTTCCGGGTCGCACCCGAAGCTGACGTTGATCTGGTAAGTCGGTTCGGGCCGTTCGCTGATCGAAGGCTGGGCATTCACGCTATAGACCCCGCCGAGTTCTTCTCGGAGCTGTTCTCGGAGTTTGATACTGAGCACGTCGACCAGCGAGCGCAGGCGATGCCGGCTGACCCTGTCGTACTCCATCGGCCCGTGGAACATGAGCGACACCTGCGCCTGATCGGCGAGGCCTTTGCGCACGACGAGCGTCAGATCGCCTTCCGGAAGGTCCGGCCGGACGTCGCGCCAGGTTTCGTTGCGGCCGAGGGCCGGCAGGCTGCCGAGATACGTCTGGGCCAGCTCGGTCAGGGTTTCGACGTCGAAGTTGCCGACGAAGGTAAACGTGAAGTCGCTGAGGTCGGTAAAGCGATCTCGATAGAAGGCATGGGCCGTTTCGATGTCGAGGGATTCTACCATGTCGAGCGTCGGGAACTGCATCCGGGGATGGTCGCCGTAGAGGAAGGCGATCAGCGAATCGCTGAACACACCCTGAGGCGTCGAAGCGCGATTGGGCAGGTAGGCACGGAGTTGATTCTGGAAGGTCGTCAGGGCCGAGCTGTCGACCCGGGACTGGGTCACGTACAGGTACAAGAGCTGGAACATCGTCTCGAGGTCTTCGGGCGAAGCGCCTCCTCGAAAGCCTTCCGAGAATTCACCGATGTAGGGCGAGGCGCTCGCCACCTTATCGGCGAGGCGCTTCTGGAGCTCGTTCCGGTCGAAGGCGCCGACACCGCTGCGGCCGACCAGCATGCTGGCATTCGACGCGGCAAAGTAGTTCTCGTCGGAGACGAGCGACGTCCCCCCTGGGCTCGAGGCCAGGAAACGTACCTCGTCTTCCTTGAAGTCGGTAGGCTTCATCACGAGGCGCACGCCATTGTCCAGGGTAAGCTCGGTCAGCTCCAGTTCGTCGACCGACCTCTTTTCCGCAATGGCGCCGGGATTCGGCAGGTCGGACAGCAGAGGTTCGTCTCGAATTTCATCCACCCACGGCTCCACCGGCATGGCTTCGACTTTGTCGAACACCGACGACAACTCGATTTCCGTAGGGGGAAAAAGATCTTCCTTCTCGGGCATCGTGACCATGATCACGCGGTTACGCGCGGCGACGAACTCGGCGGCCAGCTCGTTGATCTCTTCGACCGTAAGGTCAGGCAGGATGTCCTGGATGAGTTCGTACTCGTATTCGATGCCAGGCACAGGCTCCGCCTCCAGGAAGTGATTCAGGTATTCGCCGGCATGGCTGGACGACGACGTATTTTCGCGCTCGTTAAAGGCCCGCAAATACGCGCGGAGCGTCCGCCGTTTCTGGCGGTCCAGTTCGGTTTCGGTAAATCCGTGATCGCGCACGCGTTTGGCTTCGGTGAGCAGGGATTCCAGGCCGTCCAGCACGCCTTCATCCTGTACCTGAGCCCCTATACTGTGATACGTGGATGCCCGGACCAGGCTGCCTTTAGACACGCTCGCTCCGACGAAGGGCGGATCCGGCCGGCGGGCGATCTCGGCAAGCCGGCCGTTCATCATGCTCGTAAAAAACCGGCCGACGATGAGCTCCCGGTATTGGTCTACTGTCTCGAAGGTTTCCGGCTGCCTCTTATAATACGTTTGTACCGTCGTGAACGGGTATTCCGGGTCAGTCACGATGGCGTAGAGCGTTTCTTCATGGCCAGGTACTTCGTACGTGCGGCGTTCCGGCCCGTCGTCCGGGTTCTCGAGGTCCGCAAAATGCGCCCTGATCTTCGACTCGACTTCATCGACGTCGAAGTCGCCCACTGCGATCACCGCCATCAGATCGGGCCGATACCAGTCTTCGTAATAGCGCTCGAATGCCTCATAGGGTGCGTTCTTGAGAATTGTCGTGTCTCCGATCGGGATGCGGTTTTCGTATCGGGATTCGTGCAACAAAACCGGAAGGGTTTGTTTGCGGATGCGCCCACTAGCATTCTGGGTGCTCCGCCTCCATTCTTCGACGACGACGCCCCGCTCCTTGTCGATCTCGTCGTGCTCGAGGAGCGCGTTAGCCGCCCATTCTTCCAGTATATCGAATGCTGTTTCGAAGATTTCGGCACTATCCGTCGGGACCGTCAGCGTGTACACGGTTTCATCGAACGAGGTGTAGGCGTTGACGTCGGCGCCGAATCGCATGCCGGTGCGCTCCAGATAGTCGACCAGTTCAGACTTTTCGAATCGTTCCGTGCCATTAAAGAGCATATGTTCGACGAAATGGGCAATCCCGAGCTGATCGTCGTCTTCCTGCAACGAGCCGGCGTTCACGGCCAGCCACAACTCGGCCCGGTTGCTCGGCTCGTCATTGGCACGAATATAGTACCGCAATCCGTTGCCCAGCGTATCGACCCGGACCTTCGGATCGAGCGGAATCAGGGTATCCCCCTGCACGGGGTCGACGACGGGGGGGACCAGCGGCTCTTCAACCACGGCGACCATGGATACATCGGGCCCTTCGGCCTGCGTTGCGGATTTGGGAGAGGCACAAGCGGAGAGGAGCAACAGAATCAGTGCAACGAAAAGAGAATGGTTCATATAGGAGACACAGCGTGTTATGGAGCGAACTTGCGTGTAATACACAACAGGAAATAAAAGGGGGAATACAAAATTTTAGTTAATAACACTACGCAAAATGGGATACGGGGTTCTGATGAATCAATCCCGGCTTACTTTTAGTAGCAGATGTTACGCGC
>CAZGHT010000088.1:0-23131 GCA_964525535.1 uncultured Rhodothermaceae bacterium | reverse complement strand
TTCTACGGTGCTTTTCTACGGTGCTTTTCAAGGTAGTACCATGAAAGAGGGCGCCTTTTGAGGGTGCCATGGAGAAGAGTGCATTTCAAGGAAGAACGGTTTGCCTTGTGCGTCCAGCATTGATCCGATCGGTCCTTTCCCTGTGACTGACGTGGCGGAGCCGTATCCAATCGATGGCTCGTCCATCAGGCAAACGGTCAAATCAAAGAGCCTTTCTCTCACTTACAGATGTTACGCGCCGGATGCGCATAGGTCCATCCAGAGCGGCTTTGCACAGTTCGCGTGACATCGCTCACTTAATCACGGATGTTACGCATCTGTGCGTAATCGTTTTGCCCGTACGGCTTTGAATGCGCTCAGGTAGCTAAAAAACGGCTGCAAGGCAGTCATTCAAAGCCGGCAAGACAGGGTGCTGTGCACAACCTGCGTAACATCACTTAATCATGATCAACAGTATGGAATTACGCGCAGAACTGAGCGATATGCGGGTACTGGTAACTGGCGGCGCCGGTTTCATTGGTTCGAATCTGGTGGAGGAGTTGCTGCGCCGGCGAGCTTCCGTGCGAGTGCTGGACAACTTCTCGACGGGGAAGCGCGAGAACCTGACAGGCTTTCGGGAGGATATCGAGTTGATCGAAGGAGACGTGCGCAGCTTTCATATCGTACAGCAGGCGGTGTCTAACATCGACGTCGTGTTTCATCAAGCGGCGTTGCCTTCCGTGCCACGCTCGATTCGAGATGCAATCACCTCGAATGAAGTGAATACGACGGGAACCCTCAACGTGCTGGAGGCCTCGCGCATTTCGGGTGTAGCCAAGGTCGTTTTTGCCTCCTCGTCCTCGATTTACGGAGACAATCCGGAGCTGCCCAAACGAGAGCATCACATCCCTAATCCATTATCCCCCTATGCGGTCTCGAAGCTGGCCGGCGAACACTATTGCCGGGTGTATTCCAAAATCTACGGCTTGAAAACCGTAGCCCTGCGGTATTTCAACGTATTCGGGCCCCGGCAAGACCCCAACTCTCAATATTCAGCGGTCATTCCCCGGTTCATCGAGGCGGCGCTCAGCAAAAAGCGGCCGATCATCTACGGAGACGGAGACCAGAGCCGTGACTTCACGTACGTAGCCAACGTCATCGAAGCCAATCTCCGCGCAGCCACGATGGAATGCGAGGGGGGAGTTGTGCTGAACTGTGCATGCGGCGAACGCAAGAGTCTCAACGAGCTCGTCGACCGGATCGGCGCGCTCTCTCACCAGAATCTCGAGCCCATCTATCAGGAAGCCAGGCCCGGAGATATCAGGCACTCGATGGCCGACATCACCAGAGCGCGTTCCGAATTGCTTTATGAGCCGCGCATCAGCTTCGACAAAGGATTACAATTGACGCTGGATAGCGTGGCAAAAACATCTTCGAAACGAGCGACCAGGAGAGAGGTCGTCATCGCTTGAGCGACGCAGAGCATCTCGCATAACCGTTTAGTAGGAAGATCTATGATCGAGGTCGTAAGGAAGCTGTTCAAGCTGATGAGCCAAAACGAGCGATTCGGTACGGGGCTGCTGCTCTGTATGATGATGCTCGGCTCTGCGCTGGAAGTGCTCGGCGTGGCTGCCATACCGGCTTTTATCGGCCTGCTCGGGCAGCCGGAACGCTTGCTCGAATACGAGTTCGTGCAGAGCGTGTACGCGGCGTTGGATATCTCTTCGATGCGATCGCTGCTCCTCTGGGCGTCCGGAGGGCTGCTCCTCGTGTACGTCGTGAAGAACCTGTATCTGGTGCTGCTCTATGTCTTCAACGCACACTTCATCTACGGGAGGAGCTACTCGATCAGCCGGCGATTATTCCGCCTCTATCTGTATAGCCCCTATCCCTTTCACCTACGGCGCAATACCTCAGAGCTGCTCCGAAACGTGCGAGACAACGTCGACATCATCTCGGCGCACCTGCTGATCCCGCTCGTTACGTTGGGGATGGAAGTCATCAGCTTCACGTTCATTTTTACATTGTTGCTCGTGGTGCACCCGTTCGTGACGCTGATCGCTTTCGGGATATTCGGGGTCACCAGCGCCGTGTTTCTGACAGCAATCAAGAAAAAAAACAGCGTCTACGGTAGACAGGAGCAGGCGGAGCGCAAAAGCCTGATTCAGGTGGTCAACCAGGGATTTGGAGGATTGAAGTCTACCATAGTGCTGCAGCGGCAAAACTACTTCTACGAGGCGTTCTCGAGCAGCGCTTCCCGCATCCGCGATGCAGCACGTTACAACCGGATCACGCTTCAGATACCGAAACCCTTGATCGAGACACTCGTGGTGTTGGGGATGCTGGCTGTCGCGCTCCTTTTTCTCGTCCGGGGAAAGGACGTTGGGCAGATTGTGCCGACCCTCGCTCTGTTCGGTACGGCTGCCGTCCGGCTCATGCCTTCGTTGAAGACGATCATCTCGTCCTACAGCAAAGTGAAGTATTATCGGTATGCCCTGGATGCGATATATAGCGATATCGACCGGCTCGAGGCCGTTGACGGGGAAGATGGGGTAGTTACAACGCCCGCTGCCCCCTGGTTGTTTAACGATAGGATCACCCTGGAGGACGTCGATTACGTGTACGAAGGGGCTGATGAGGCCGCCGTGAAAAACGTTTCCCTCGAGATCAGGAAGGGAGAGCGGGTTGCTTTTGTGGGGCCGTCCGGGTCGGGAAAAACGACGCTGGTCGATCTGATCCTCGGATTGTTGACCCCGACCCGTGGGTGTATGAAGGTGGATGGTACGAACATGCTGGAACAGGTCCGTGAATGGCAGAGGAACATCGGGTACATCCCTCAAGACATCTATCTGTCCGATGATACGATTCGGCGTAACGTCGCTTTTGGAATCCCCGATGAGGACATCGATGACGAGAAGGTCTGGACAGCCATCGAAGCAGCGCAGTTGAGAGACCATGTCGCTGGCCTTCCCGATCGGCTCGAAACGACGGTGGGTGAACACGGTGTGCGACTCTCTGGCGGACAGCGACAGCGTATAGGCATTGCGCGTGCGCTGTACACCAATCCCGAGGTGCTCGTCATGGATGAGGCCACCGCCGCCCTGGACAACAGAACGGAAAAAGAGGTCATGCTGGCCATCGAAGCGCTGAGCGCCAATCACACCGTCATCATGATCGCGCACCGCCTCTCAACGGTGAAGCAGTGTGACCGCCTGTATTACCTCGAGAAGGGCCGGATCAACGACTGCGGCTCCTACGAGGAGCTCCTTCAATCCAGCCGAGAATTCGAACGGATGACGGTCGGGGCTGGACCTGAAGGCCTGGCGATACATGAACGGAATAGCCGGCGGGCAACGAGCCCGGTCGGTTCGTAAGGACATTCAATACATCCTGGTCTGGGGGAATGGACATTATGCTATTTGCCGGTTTGCTCGGTGTGACATATGCCCTGGCACTCGTGCAGGGAAAGTACTTCAAGACGGCCTCTGACCATCGAGTTCACATGCGGCTGATCAGAGACATCCGCCGGAATAAGCATCGATTCGTTGCTTGCAGCCCGTACGACATGCTGAGGTCGCCTGTGTTGCACCCTCAGTGTTTCAACTGGATGCTTTCCTTCTTTTCCGACGCTTTTCTGGAAACGCATTACAAGAAGGTAATGGCCTCGATCAATATGGCCTCCGTGGCGGCGTGTCTGGGCTTTGCTCGTTGGATGTACCCGGAACTGCAGCCCGGCATCTCGCAGGACGCCTTCGTACTCCTTGTAGGCCTGGTTTATCTATTCACTCCATTCAACTATGTAGTGTGGAATGCAAAGAACGTCGGCTTGAGCGGGCGTAGTTTCGGGTTGCTGCTGGGCCATTTGTATCTCTATGCGATCGTTGCGTTTTCTTATCACGATGTGACCTGGATGTGGCCGGTGCTTCTCGTGTTGGCCGTGGTGGTGATCATGGCGAGCACCTTTGCCTTCCAGTTCTTGTTGTTTGCCTCTCCGATTCTGGGGGTGATCACGGGCGATTTTGCCCTCCTCCCGATTCCGTTCCTGGCTTATCCTATATACTATGCCCTTTGCGGCAAGGTGGCCAGAACCCATTTGCTCGTACAGCTGCGCCACAAAATCTACTACGCCCGGTTTTTTGCTGAAAAAACGATCCTTGCGAAGCGACACAGCATATACAGAGATTTTTTCTACGATTTCTGGGTGAGGCTGGCCCGAAATCCGAAGAAAGGGTTGAAGTATATCTATTCGAATTCCTTGATCACCCTGGTCTGGGGCGTTCCGTTTGCGTGGGGAACTGCGGCCGTTTTGATGATCGCTGGTTCCTTCGTCGAGCTGCCCCCCATCACCGGGTTCCTCTGCAATCTCATCTTCGTTGCCATGGGGCTCGTTCTGGCCACTTCCTTTCGAAAAACCCGATTTTTAGGACAGCCTGAGCGTTATATCGAATTTGCCGTGCCGATGCTTTCGGTTGTGGCCGTCTCGGTACTACACCACCACACCACTGTGCTGGTCGTACTGCTCGTGTATTCGGTTGCGGCTACGCTCGCTCAACTCGTCTTTCCGGTTATCCAGCAACGCCTGGCGTCGACGGGAAAGAAAAGCTCCGGCCGGGACGACGTCGAGAAGATCAGTGCGGCTATTGAACGCATCGAGCATATTGACGGCGAAGTGCGCCTGTTCTCCAATAACGAAAATTATTTGAGATGTTTATGCGACCGAGATTGGATGATTCTGCATCCGAGCCCTATCAACATATGCTTTGAACCCCTCACGTTTCGACATCTGTTCGGCTATTACACGGGGCCTTATGCGTTTCACAATCTATTTCCTGTGAAGTGGCCGTGTCTGGACGACAGTTTGACTCTCGATCTCGTAGAGGAGCATAACATCAACTGCCTGTTGGTGGATCGGTCGGTATTGCAGGACGAAGATCGTTTTCTTGAGCGGGCAGCAGAGTCCGCTCTCGCGTTCAGGACAATCGACCGGCAAGGGGACATGGTGATCTTTCATGTCGTCAGCTTGAGCCGGGATGGGTTTGATCCGTCGTCCGCACAGGGAGTCTCTGTGCCTCACAACGGCTACGCGCCAGACGCTCCGACATACTATCGTAAGGGCGATGGAAGGCTCGATACGAACGGTTCACGATCGGAGCAGCGAATGTCAACGCCATTAGAATAAGGGGCTGTTCACCCCTAGAGCGGTCTCGCGTAACGTCGACCGGCAAGGGGGGCCAATATGAATTAACGCATACATCGGCCAGTACTGCCTGAACCGCGCGTGGAATTATGCACGAGGTTATACATAACGGAAATGCCTGAACACCCTCTCATTACGCTTTTCATCCTGAACTGGAACCGAAAGGATGACCTGTTGAACGCCATAGGGAGTGCGAAAAACCAGAGTTATCAGCCTCTGGAAATCCTGATCGTCGACAACGGGTCGACGGACGGGTCGGCCGAAGCTGTGATTGCCGCCTATTCCGACCTTCGCCTAGTCCAACTAGACCGAAATTACGGTTGTCCGGGAGGGCGTAACCGGGGTATTGCTCATGCGAGGGGCGACTACATTTTCTTTATGGACAACGATGCTTTTTTGCACAGGAGAGCCGTGGAGATCGCCTACGAAACTATGAAAAAAGACGAACGCATCGGTGTCGTAAACGGACAGGTGAAGTTCTTCTCCGACCCGAAGGAGGTGGACGTCGATTGTTCTTTGCCGGATCCATCCGACGTGCACTACGCCGTGAGTTTCCACGGAGGGGTTTCTCTGCATCGGAAATCGATGTACGGCGACGTAGGTGTGTATCCGGACGATTACATGTATGGCTCGGAAGAATGGAACCTGGGGCTGCGCATGATCGAGAAAGGGTACTTCGTGGTAACCAACCCGGCGGTGGTGCTCTGGCACGCAAAGGCCGATACCGCAAGGGACCGGACCGAGGAACTCGTGCGCCGGCAGGTCAACTCCCTGGCCAACCGGATGTCGTTGTGGCCCGGGGAGCTCGCTCTCATCTACGGGGCCAAAACGTTGTTCAAGCATCCCTATCAAGCCTTGAAGTATGGCGTATTCGATACCTGGATTCAGAGGTGGCCCGGGGCCTGGTTGCAGGGCTTCCAGCGAGGGGTTAACAAGCGGGAGCCACTCAGCAGAACGACGATCAAGCGGTACAACGCGATCAAGTTCAACCATCTTTCGAGCCGGGACGACGCCCTGCGGCCCACCATGAACTATGCGGAATGTATCCTCAGTGAAGTGTTCAACAGGCATTGAGTCGTCAGGGGGGAAGCCGAGTAAGTTATGTCGAAGCCGGTCGTTTTGGTCACCAATATCCCGACACCGTACAGGATTCCGCTTTTCAACACGCTGGATCGGTTGTTAAAAAGCCAGGGGACTTTTCTCGTCGTTGTCTTCGGAGCGCAATCCTACGACAGAAGGAAGTGGATCGTAGGCATGGAGGAATGTGAATTCGAATACTACGTGCTGATGTCTGAATCGAAGCAGAACGGGGGAAATCCGGAACGGGTCGCTTTTTCGTACACCGGGCTGGTCAGGCTTCTATCGACCCTGGCGCCCCGGGTTGTCATTGCGCCGGGATATTCGGCGGCTACGATGAAAATTGCAGCATGGTCTTTGTTGAAAGGGTTTCCCTTTGTCATCTGGTCCGGCAGCGTGTATAAAAGAGGCCGATTCGATTCCCCATGGCGGCGTGTACAGAGGAAGGCGCTTGCTGCCATGGCCTCTGCCGTAGTCGTTTACGGCACCGCAGCGAAGCAGTATGCCGCTCAGCTTGGAGTGCCCGAGCAAAAGATATTCACGGCGATCAATACGGTCGACACGGCTTTTTTCGCTGCCAGGACGGCGGAAATTCGTTCGAGCCTGCCAGAACGTTCGACACGGCATCTGACGTACATCGGTTATCTGAGCCCGAGAAAACAGGTGCAGGTTCTGCTGGAGGCCTTAGTAGATCTGGCCAGAGAGCGAGACGATTTTCTTCTGGATGTCGTTGGAGACGGAGAGGATCTGGAATCCCTCGAGTCATTTGTCCGCCAGAACCGCCTGTCCCGGCACGTACGGTTCCACGGATACCAGCAAAAGGATACCCTGCCTGAATTTCTGGCCCAGAGCCACGGTTTTCTGTTTCAGACCGGTTTCGATATCTGGGGGCTGGTTTTAAACGAAGCCATGGCGGCGGGCGTGCCCTGCATCGCCTCCGAACACGCCGGGGCTTCCCACGACCTGGTCGAGGAGGGTGTCACTGGGTTTCGGGTCGATTTCAACTGTCGCGGCCTCTTGCTGGATCGAATCCGGTGGTTGCTCGAGAATCCCGGCGAGGCGCGTCGTATGGGCGCTCGCGCGCAGCAATTCATTACCCGGCATGCGTCGCTGGATGCGAGTGCATCCGGATTCATCCGGGCAATCCGTTATGCCGACCCGGCGTACACCTCTAAAGTTGCTCGATAATATGCAATTCAAAGCGTGGAAGACGTGGCTTATTCGTCTGCCGTGGTCGATCAAATGGTTCGTCCTCCTGGTGCTTTTGCGGCCGTTCATCGATGTCTTCTACTTTCTCAAGGACATATCACCGCTCCTCTCGCCGCTGAATCTGGTGGGTGTGCTCACGCCGTTACTGATCGTCGTCAGCTTTATTTCGCCCGCATTGCCCCGGCGAGAAAGCACCCCGTTCGACTTCTTCATCGTGGGATGGGGGGTGTTGCTCGCGATCAACAGCCTGTTGATCATGACGATCGAGGTTTCGTTTGTCTCCGCAGAGATTGCGCTCAAGGCTCTCATGCCGGTCCTGCTCATTCTGTATATGCGCAGGCTCATCCGATCGAAGAAAGACCTCGACGGCCTGCTCACGACCTTTCTGTATTCGGCGATGTTTCCAATGGGCATGATGCTCTACGAGCAATTCATCTCTCCCGTCGGCCCCACGGTGCAGACCCGGGGGCACGAGCGGTTCGAAGGCCTGTTTGCCGACGTCATGAGTTATGGCATATACGTCATCGGGGCGCTGCTCATTGCGGGGTATTTTTTCTTCAAAGAAGGCGGCGGGGAGTCGTTTAATCGACGATCGCTCCGGTTGGGGATCGTAGGCGTGCTTGCCCTGATGGGGTTGATCAATATGCACCACACAGCCAGCTGGATGGTCGCCGGCATGGTGATCGCGCTCCTTTGTTTTTACAGCGTCAAAAAAGGGCAATTGAGCACCATTGGCTTCGTCCTCGTCTTTGCCGCGATCGGATACATCGGCTTTGGCGATGCCATCAGCGAACGGCTCGGGTCGGCGCTCGAAACCGACCTCGCGGTCCTGGAAGGAGAAAAAGATATCGACCGCGCCTTTCATGGCCGCGTCTGGCGATGGAAGCGCCTGATCGGACGCTGGCAGGACATACCCCTGCTCGACAAGGTGGTGGGACTCTCGGTGTCATCGCTCCGCATCGAAAAGGCCATGCTGGGGTCGGGCATCCATAACGATTACATGCGCATCGTTTGCGTGAGCGGCTTGATCGGCTTCTCGCTGTATATGGCCTCGTTCTTCTGGCTCGGTGCGGCGTCACTTCGAAAGCCAACGGACGAGCAATTCCTCATTCAGGGCTGCGCCCTGATGATGCTGATGTATTCCATGACGACGACACCGACCATGTATATGCCCATGCTCAATCTCGTTTATGCGGTGTTTGCGTACGCGGCCCTTCCGGTGCCCGTTCATCGGGGTGCCCACAGAGTACGCCGGCCGCAAAAACCCCCTCGTACACCCTACAATCACACCACATCCTGGTCCGTATATGCATAGACCTAAAATACTGCTGTTAGGCAAGCTGCCTCCTCCCTACATGGGACCGGCCATCGCCACGAACATCCTGCTCCGGTCGCGCCTGAACGAAGCTTACAAGCTGCTACACGTCAACACCAACGTTCACAAGGCCTTGAATACGATCGGTACCTTCAACTGGAAGAAGGTCGGTCAGAACCTGGCCATTTATCGCCGGCTGATCAAAATCATTCGTACTGAATGGCCCGATCTGGTGCTCGTGCCGATCAGTCAATCTACGGTCGGTTTCCTCAAAGACTCCCTGTTCATCGTGTTGAGCCGGTTGCTGGGCCGAAAGGTCATCCTGCAGCTGAGAGGGAGTGATTTCAAAAACTGGCTGCGCCGCAGCCCTGCGCCGGTGCAGTACTACGTCAGGCACATCCTGCGTATGACCGAAGGAGTTATCGTGCTCGGGGAAAACCTGAAACACCTGTTCGATGATTTCTTCCCCGCAGATCGGATCTACGTGGTGCCGAACGGAGCCGACTACGAAATTCCCGACGTGGACATAGACACCTCCGGTACCGCCACCCGATTTCTGTATCTCGCCAATCTTCAGGCCTCGAAAGGCATCCTGGACGTCGTCCGGGGGGCGTTGCTCCTCAAAAACAAAGGCATCCAATCCTTTCACCTGGACGTCGTCGGCGCCTGGAGAGATCCGGACACGGAAGCGAGCTGCAGGCAGCTCGTGGCAGACAACGCACTTCCCGTCACGTTCCATGGGCCGGCCTACGACGAGGAGAAGTTCCTCTTTATGGCGCAGGCCGATGTGTTCGTATTCACGCCTCGCGCTCCCGAGGGGCACCCCTGGGTCATCGTAGAAGCCATGGCCTCCGGGCTCCCGATCATTGCGACGGACAAAGGGGCGATCGTCGAGTCGGTCATCGATGGAGAAAACGGATTCATCGTCGAAGATACGAGACCCGATCAGATTGCCGAGAAGATGGCGCGGTTGCTCGCACAACCCGACCTGATGCGGTCGTTCGGCGCGGCCAGCTATCGCAGGTACCGGCAACACTTCACGGAGGATCGCATGGTAGAGCGATTGAGTGGCGTCTTTCGGAGCGCCTTACGCCTGGAGGAACCGCACTATGCTTTCGCAAATGAGGAGATCTATTGATGCAACAACTGGTGCAATCGCTAAAAGATGGTGAGATGAAGGTGCTCGAAGTGCCCTTTCCGGCGCTGAGCCCCGGCCATGTGCTCGTCAGAAATCATTTTTCGGTGGTGAGCGCAGGCACGGAAGGCAAGACGGTCAGGGATGCACGGCTGGGGTACATCGGCAAAGCGCGAGCCCGGAAGCGGGAGCTGGCCCAGGTGGTAGAATCCGTGAAAGTGAACGGGTTCAGCACCACCTATCAACGGGTGATGAACCGCCTGGAGGCCCCTTCTGCCCTGGGCTACAGTTGCGCCGGTGAAGTGATCGCTGCCGGCCCCGGCGTTTCGGCATTTTCGAAAGGCGATCGGGTGGCCTGCGCCGGCCGTTCGGCCGTTCACGCCGAGGTGGTCGCTGTGCCGGCCAATCTGTGCGTGAAAGTGCCGGAGGAGGTGCCCTTGCGGCAGGCCGCTTTTGCGACCATCGGAGCCATTGCGATGCAGGGCGTTCGTCGTGCCGAGCCTGGATTGGGTGGCAACGCCGTTGTCGTGGGACTGGGTCTGGTAGGCCTGCTGACGGTCCAACTGCTGGAAGCTTCGGGCGTACAGGTCATCGGTATAGACATAGACGCCGATCGACTGCAGCTTGCCGCAGAGATCGGTGCTGGTACGATCCTTCATCGCAGCGATCCGATGCTCGAAGATCGGGTCCGGCGAATGACGAGAGGGCAGGGTACGGATGCGGTCTTGATCACCGCCGGCACTGCATCGCACGACCCCGTGGATCTGGCCGGGGTTCTGTGCCGCAAAAAAGGGCGCGTGGTCATCGTGGGAAGCGTACCTACGGGATTTAACCGGGCTCACTATTACAAAAAAGAACTCGACCTGCTGATGTCCTGCTCGTACGGACCGGGGCGATACGACAAGAGATACGAAGAAAAAGGGCTCGATTATCCGATCGGATACGTACGCTGGACCGAAAACAGGAATATGCTGGCATTCGTCGATTTGCTTTCGCGCGAGACAGTCAACGTCGAAGCGCTGATCTCTCATACCGTTCCGCTGGAACGAGCCGCCGACGCCTATCAGATGATCCTGGACAAGTCCGAGCCGTTTACCGGCATCGTCCTCCAATACGAGACGTCGAAAACCCTGGCCCGGCGCGTGGCCCTGAAGTTTCGGTACCGGGCGGACGACCGTGCCCGTATCGGCCTGATCGGGGCCGGGTCGTTCGCCCACAATGTGTTGTTGCCGGCGCTCAAAGGGCAAGGGGCGCTGATCGGCATCGCCTCGGCCAGCCCCAATAATGCCCGGTACGCTGCAGAGAAATACGGATTCGACTACTGCACCGGTGAGGCCGAAGAGGTGTTGTCCGACGACAGAATAAACACAGTTTTTATAACAACTCGACACGACCTGCACGCTCCTCTGGTGTTAAAAGCCTTGCAGTACGGCAAACACGTCTTCGTTGAAAAGCCGCTCTGCCTGACAGCCAGCGAGCTCGAACATATCCGAGCCGCGTATGCTGGCAAGTCTGTCGATGCAAAAACCGTTGATGGCGCGCCTGTACATCTCATGGCCGGTTTCAACCGCCGGTTTGCCCCTCACGTCCAGAAGATCAAGTCGATCCTTTCCGAGAACGTGCCGGCAGCGATCAACTACAGGATTAACGCCGGTACCTTGCCCCCCGATCACTGGGTCCATGACCCTGAGGTAGGCGGCGGACGCATCGTAGGCGAAGTATGTCATTTCATCGATCTGGTGCATTACCTGACCGGCGCCGACGCAGATACGTTGGCGGCCCATGCCATGGCGGACCCGGATGCAACACATGACACGGTCACGATAAATATCGGGTTCTCGAACGGAAGCACCGCCTCGATCGCATATTTCTCGAACGGAAACAAACGGTTGGGAAAAGAGCGATTGGAGGTTTTTGCCGCCGGGGAGGTCGCCATCATCGACGACTTCAAACGGCTTGCGTTGTACGGCAAACACTTTTCGAAAGATCGACTTCGAAGACAAGACAAAGGGCATCAGGAGCAAATCGCCCGATTTCTACATGCCATTCGCACGGGTAGTGATGCTCCGATTTCATTCAACGATATCTGCCGGACCATGAACACGACCTTTGCGATCGAAGCGTCGATGTATCCCAGCCAGCCCGCAATCTGACAGGCTGTACGTCGTGTTCAGGCCCCTCTTTTTTCATTGAGATCTCCTCTCACAAGTACGTCACGGCCTTATGGAAGAAATACGAGACGCGCTGAAGAAGCTCCGCGCCTACGTGGAAACCGAACGGTTCCGGGGGTACGATCCTTACGATGCGCTGAACGGATCTTTCGATTTTTCACGGTTCGGTCGATGGGCCCCAATCCTGGTCATCCAGGTCCAGAAGAGAAATCCAATCAACATTCGACCACAGCTGGGCATAGAAAAAGGGATCAACCCGAAAGCGCTGGGCCTTTTGCTGTATGCCTATACTCAGCTATACGAACTGGAAAAGTCCGATGAATGCCTCGCGAGCGCGTATCGGGAGCAGGCGCACGCGATATTCGAGCAACTGACGGAGCACATCTCTAAAGGGTATAGCGGCGCTTGCTGGGGATACAACTTCGACTGGGCCAGCCCGGTCAAATACCTGCCCGCATACACGCCATCGGTCGTGGTCACCGCGTTCGTGTGCAAGGGTCTGTTCAAATATTACATGGCTACGCAGGACGAGGGCGCGCGCACCCTCCTCTTGAGCGCGTGCGACTTCATCCTGGAGGATCTGCCGCGGACAGAAACCAGAGAAGGCATCTGTTTCAGCTACACGCCAGCGATGCGAGACTGTTGTTACAACGCCAGCCTGCTCGGCGCCGAGGTATTGGCCCGGGCGTATGCCTTGACGAACAACGACGAGTTGCTCGAGTGGGCCGTAAAAGCCTCCGATTTTGTGATCGAACGTCAACATACCGACGGGCACTGGAAATACAGCCTCGATGTAAAGACCGGTAGCGAGCGCGACCAGGTCGATTTTCATCAGGGATTCGTTCTCGATTCCCTCAGGGATGTCATCCGGTATGGCGGGCTCAATGCACCGCGGGTCGAACGAGCCCTGGCCCGCGGCGTCGCTTTCTATAAAGCCAGACAGTTCAAAGAAAATGGACGTTCGCTGTGGCGCCTTCCTCGAAAATGGCCCGTCGATATACATCACCAGGCGCAAGGGATCATCACGTTCAGCAAGCTGAATCACCTCGACCCCTCCTACGGGCCTTTCGCAGCTCGGATTGCCCGTTGGACGGTTGCCAACATGCAGGACAGGCGGGGTTATTTCTATTACCGGAAAGGAAGGATGTGGGTGAATAAGATCTCCTATATGCGATGGGCTCAAGCCTGGATGATGGTCGCGTTGTCTCAACTCATGACGATAAGAAACGTGCACCTATGAGAATTCTCTTCTATCTGGGCCACCCGGCCCATTTTCATCTATTCAAGAACGTCGTCAAGGAGCTCGAAGCACGCGATCATCAGGTCGAGATCGTCATCAAAGCGAAAGATGTGTTGAACGCGTTGCTCGATGAAGCCGGCTGGTCGTACCGCGAAGTCTTCGAGCGGGGCCCCAAGAAGAACAAGCTCGATTTCGCGAGAAATCTCCTCGCGCGCGACCTGGACGTGTTCCGGATTGCGCGTAGCTTCAGACCTCACCTGATGCTCGGCACCTCGGCGGAGATTGCCCACGTTGGATCGGTGCTGAGGATCCCGTCGATCGTCGTGAATGAGGACGACATCGACGTCGTGCCCTGGTTTGCCCATCTGGCGTACCCCTTTGCCACGGCTATCCTGGCGCCGTCGGTGTGCAGGGTCGGGAGATGGGAAAAGAAAACCATCACGTACGAAGGCTACCACGAACTGGCGTATCTGCACCCCAATCACTTCGAGCCGGACCCTGAAGTCCGCGATCGACTCGCACCCGGAGGAGAACGATATTTTCTGTTACGCTTTGCCCGGCTCAATGCACACCACGATGCAGGGCGGAAAGGTATTTCCTTCGAAGTGGCAAAACATGTCATAGAATGTCTGAACCCGCACGGCCGCGTGTACATCTCTGCGGAGCGCAGTCTGGAAGACGAACTGTCGGCGTATCGGCTTCCGACAGAGCCCGGTGCGATGCACAGCGCCCTCTATTTCGCCGATCTGTACCTGGGCGATAGCCAGACGATGGCGGCTGAAGCGGCCGTATTAGGGACGCCATCGATCCGTTTTAACGATTTCGTAGGAGAAATCAGCTATTTAGAAGAACTTGAACACCGATACGGCCTGACCTACGGCATCAGAACCACGATGCCGGACAGGCTCTTCCAGAAGGTCAATCTCTTGATGCGACGCCCGGACTTGCGAGAAGAGTGGCAGCGGAGGCGAAGCCATCTGTTGCAGTCGAAAGTCGACGTGGCACAATTTATGTCCGAAAGTATCGAGCAATTCAAGATGCACTCGGATGTACAACTCGCTGCCTCTTAATGTCTAACAGGCGTCCAACGTAGCGTCCAATACCGCCCCCCTTCCTATCTACATTTCATCGGCCTGATCCGGCGCTCGCACTTCGTTCGCGCCGGCTCATTCTACGGGGTCGATCCCTTCTTCCACTTGCACATCTAGTAGTATCATGTCAACTGAAATACGCGAAATGGCTCGGCAGAGCACGAAGTCGCTCGAGGACGTCCTCTTCGAAAGCGGTTCGGGGCTCGTAGGTGCATCTGCACCTCCGGGATATGATGGTAGGCTGACCTATTACCTGTCCACCGATAATGGGCAGGAGGTCGAAAATCTTCCCGATTGGCTGGTCGGGAACGTCGTAAATCTGAAGCCGATCAACGACGTCCCCGACTTGAACGGCTTTTTTAAAGCCATCAACAACAAGTTGCCTCGAAACGGGGTTTTTGTGGGCTGTTTCGAAAGCCAGAAACAATTAAAAGCTCGTCTATACCGGCAGTATGCCCTCCTCGTCGCTTCGATACTGTATCTGTGGGTATTCCTGTACCGACGCGTCTTGCCCAAACTGAAATGGACGAGGGCGCTGTACGGCTTTCTGAGCAAAGGGCGCCATAACGTCATCTCAAAAACGGAAGTGCTGGGCCGGCTCGTATACACCGGATACGACATCATCGAATATCGAGAAATCAACGGTCTCTCTTATTTCTTCGCCATGAAGATCGAACCCCCTTCGTTCGACAAACCGCCTTCGATGGGCCCTATCTTCAGCATGAAACGCGTCGTGAGAGAGGGCCGGATGGCACACGTCTACAAATTCAGGACGATGCATCCGTACGCGCAATATTTACAAGAGTATATATGCGAAAAGAACCAGCTACAGAAGAACGGGAAATTCAACAACGACTTTCGCATCACCACCTGGGGGCGGCTGTTGAGGCGATTGTGGATTGACGAGATCCCCATGGTGTACAATGTGCTCCGGGGAGACATCAAGCTTGTGGGGGTGAGGCCTTTGAGCGCGCATTATCTGGGGCTCTACCCGGCTGAGCTGATCGAACGCCGGCTGCGCCATAAGCCCGGCCTCATCCCCCCCTTCTACGCCGATATGCCGCAAAACTTCGAAGAAATCCTCGAGTCCGAAGAACGATACCTGCAGGCCTACGAGAAGCATCCCTTCCGCACGGACGTCAGGTATTTTTTCGCGGCAATGAACAACATTCTTTTCAAACGGGCGCGAAGCGCATAATCTGGACGCCCATTCGCTGTTTTCATCACCCAATCAGGTGAGGTGCTCTTCGTTTTGGCCCGTGTTCTATTTGAACACGCATTCTCGACGCACGCTCGGTCCTGCGGCAGATAGCCCCCCGTCGATCGAGGATCCGGCGGCGCCTGGAACGAAGGTCCACGAGCGTTGCAGCTCATCGCAAGTAGAACCCTATGATTCAATTACTCGATGTTATCGAAGCTGCCCGGCATCTTATGGCAGCCGACCTCGACGGCGAGACGGTCTTGCTGGATACTCAGTCGGGCCGGTATTTCGGCCTCAATGCAGTAGGTACGCGCGTCTGGGCTTTGGCAAACGAATCTCGTTCCGTGAAGGACATGGTGAGTGTGTTGTCCAGCGAGTACGAAGTCCCTCCTGCCCAGTTGGAGCAGGACGTACTGAACTTTTTGAACAGCCTCGAGCAGCGGGGGCTGGTTCATGTCGTTACGCATGCCGACGTATAAAATCGTGAGTAGTATCGTGAGATATAGCACTATGGGGCGCATCTGGGCCGAAAGAAATATGGTGATCAAGGTGGCCGGGCTGTTCACGGTCATCGGCTTCGGGCTGCGTCTGATGTCGTACCGGAGTCTGCATGATCTGATTGAGCGGACCTCTACCTCCGGCGGTCGCCCGTCGTCCCTGGGGGAGCCGCAGAGAAAACGTATCATCCGCATCGTTTCCGCGATGGGCCGCCGCCTGTTGGGCGACCGACCCTGCCTGATACAGGCCTTGGCTTTAATGTGGTTGTTGCGCCGCCGGGGAGAAGAGGCGCAGGTTCTTATCGGCGTGAAAAAAGACGCTACCGGCGCATTTGCCGCTCACGCATGGGTGGAGCAAGACGGAAGAGTCATCATAGGCGGCCGGAAATCGCCTTTCCAATACCGACGCCTGGAGAACGACTAAACGACAAATCCGATGAGTGGAATAGCTGGAATCTATAACCT
Source organism: uncultured Rhodothermaceae bacterium (assembly GCA_964525535.1). Classification (GTDB taxonomy): domain Bacteria; phylum Bacteroidota; class Rhodothermia; order Rhodothermales; family JAHQVL01; genus JAHQVL01. The sequence continues at coordinate 6,554 of CAZGHT010000088.1, read as the reverse complement.
GGATCAGCAGCCCGTGCGTCCTGATACACTTCGGGACGTAGTGGACGTCCTGGCGCATCGCGGCGTCGATGGGCGGGGGATCTGGCGGGAAGAGAATATCGGTCTCGGTCATCAAATGCTGGCGGTTACGCCGGAGTCGGCCTATGAGACGTTTCCTCTCGTCTACCGGCCAGACGACGGCGACTCGCCGAACTACGTGCTGACTGCCGACGCCCGCATCGACAACCGGGAGGAGTTGATCCGGCGCCTCTCGCTTCGCCCGGAAGCCGGCCGGCCGGTAACCGACGCGGATATCATCCTGGCTGCGTACCATACGTGGGGCAGGGAATGCGCCAGCCGGCTCATCGGCGCCTTCGCCTTCGTAATCTGGGATCCCTCGCGGCGCAGCCTGTACTGCGCCCGCGATCACTACGGGTTGAAGCCGTTTTATTACGCATGGCTGAAAGACCGGCTCTTCGTATTCGGAACCGAGCAAAAGGCAGTCCTCCAGCATGGTGCGGTGCCGCGATCCTTGAACGACGTTGCCGTCCTCGACCATCTTCTCGTGCCCGTACAAAACGACGTTACGTTCACCTTTTACAACGACATCCATCGCCTCGCGCCCGGGCACTACCTCGTCGTCGACGAACGTGGGGCCCAACAGGAGGTCTACTGGGCCCTCGATCCTGCGAAGACGGAACCGCTGACTACGGATGAAGCCTATGCCGAAGGATTGCGCGACCGGTTTACGGAGGCGGTGCGGTGCAGGCTTCGAAGCGCGCATCCGGTAGGCTCTATGCTCAGCGGCGGTCTGGATTCTTCTTCGATCGTCTGCGTGGCTGCCCGTGAACTGGCCTCTCAACACAAACCGCTGCATACCTTCTCTGCCGTCTTCGATACCAATACACGGAGCGATGAGCGCCCTTATATCGATGCCGTCCTCGATGCACATCCTGCCTCTTTGATCCCGCATATCACAAACGCGGATGACGTCAGTCCCTTTCGTGATTACGACCGGATGCTCTGGCACCAGGACTGTGCGCTGCAGGCCGGCAATATGTATTTCTTCTGGGACCTGTTCGGGACGGCCCGCAGCGAAGGCGTCCGGGTCGTTATGGACGGCTTTGACGGGGACACGACACTCTCACACGGCACGGGGTATCTGCACGAGTTAGCCCGGCAGGGCCGGTGGTTTGCCCTCTACCGGGAAGTGAAGCAGTCGCAGATGAGGTGGGGGTTGCCCTGGAAGAAACTCATGTGGAAGTGGGTGAAGGTGTATGGGGTCGCCCCGCTTCTCGCCCAGAGCGCGACGTTGCAGCACATCCAGCAAACCCGTAACCGGTGGGCCGGGAGGAGTGGCTCTGGCGATCCCCGGGCGGCTGGCGCTTTACACTGGACCCGTGTCCTCAATACAAAATTGCAAGCGCTCGCTGCGGACGAGACCCGGCCCCGGCAACCGTTCCCCGCTACCGAGCGGGAGCAGCATTATCGCTTGCTCCAGCGGCCTTTGATGCAGCGCATCATCGAAACCTGGGAAGCTGCGGCAGCCGCATTCGGCCTCGAACTGAGGCTTCCGTTCTGCGACCGCAGGCTCATGGAGTACTGCCTGGCGATGCCGCCGGAACAAAAAATAAAAGATGGGTGGACTCGCCTGGCCATGAGGCGGGCGATGGAAGGCATACTGCCTCCACTCATTCAGTGGCGTGCTACAAAGGGCAATCTAGCGCCCGGATTCGAGCACGGCCTGCTCGTGAGGGCGCCGGAATTCTTGCAGAAGATGATACGCGAAGACCTGGGAGGGATAAGCCGATTCGTCGACATGGATTGCCTGGCCCGCACGATGCCGTCTTTCGACGATGGCGTCAAGAATAACCATACCCAATACCATTGGCGTGCTTTATCCTTGGCCTTATGGCTGAATTACAGTGGTATGTAAACCGTTAACCCTACAATCACCCCGTGAAGGAGGCACGGGTTCTTTTCAAAACCGATAAACTATGAGAAAAACTATGGAAAACACAGAAAAAAAAGAATACAACGTACCCATGGTCGTTGACTATGGCGACGTTGCTGAACTGACACGTCAAGCCGGTTCAGCAAACAGCGATGGACAAGGTGACAACACGGCTTGCCAATCTCCATTCTGCAGCGACGGCTGACGTGTTTCATTTGAGGAGGCAGGAGCTCCCCCCTGTCTCCTGATCTGAAGCCCCCCGATCGTAACCCTGGTACCCGGAAAGAGGCGCGGACGGTAAGCGTCCGGGCCTCTCCGGGAAAAGTCCTGTTTCCTCTTCGAGCCCGGCATCGAAAGCGTTAAGCCCCCCATCGTTCGTCGTGAAGGGGTCGGCAAACGGAGACAGGCGTTCATTTCGTTCCCATGTATGAAGGCCATGAGGCCAAGGATAAAGCAACGCCATGTACAAGGCTTATGGATTGATCATCGATTCTGAAGTCCCCCTCGACAACCCCTGCGGCGCCTCGTCGCCGGCCGACGTTCGCGTCGTGTACGGGCGGGTCGAGAAGCCGTGGTCCGAGGAAGAGGACCGGGATCCGAGGTACGTTCGCATGTATGACGACGACGCGTACATCGTATGGGATGCGGACGACCAGCGGGGCGTCATTCGTGTTCGTGAGGGGCGGGAAATCGTAGTCGATACCGACGGGGAGCGCTCCGCCCCGTTCGTCAAACAAGTAATTCAGGGGATCGGTCTCGGCCTCATACTGCAGCAGCGTCACGAATACGTACTCCACGCAAGCGCCGTCGCAATCCATGGCGAGGCGGTCGCGTTCATCGGGCAAAAAGGAGCCGGCAAGTCGACTACGGCCTCGGCCCTATTCAAACGAGGTCATTCGCTCATCACAGACGACCTGCTCGCTATCCAGCTTCCCGAAAACGATCCCCGGGCGTATGCCATTTCCGGCATTCCGAGTTTTAAGTTATGGCCCGACTCCGTCCAGGCGTCTCTTCAGGAACAGCCCGGCTCGCTGCCTCGCATATTCGAGCGCGAAGAAAAGCGATTGCGCCGCATCGAGGAGGGGTTCGTGCTGTCCCCCTTACCCTTGAAGTGTGTCTATGTGCTGGAGTACAGTTCGGAGCCCGAAGGAAACCCCGTCATCGAACGGCTCGGCGGGCAACAGGGCTGCATGCAACTCATCTGTCATTCCTATGCCCTTCGATTTCTGGGCAACAACGGAAGGAATGTCGCACATCTCAAGCAAACCCGGGCTCTTCTGCTGCGGGCGCCGGTATTTCGCCTGCGTCGTCCCCGCTCGCTGGATCACCTCGTGCAGCTCGTTGAATGCATAGAATCTCATGACCTTTAAAAAACCGCTACACCTGGTTCGTGAACTGGCCGGGAAAGGCCGGCTTTTCGTGCGGGCTTTCGGGCTGATCTGGAGCGCCGCGCGCACCTGGATGGTTGCCTGGCTTGCACTGTTGCTCGTTCAGGGAATGATGCCGGCTGCCCTGGTGTACCTGAGCAAAGTGTTGGTCGACCGGCTCTCGGCTGTCATCGGCGCCGGTTTTTCGGCCGAGAACCTGGAGCCGGTCGCGGTGCCCGCACTGGGGTTCGGGCTCGTGTTCGTCCTGCAGCAAACGCTGCAAGGCGCCCTCCGATGGGTACGTACGGCCCAGGCGGAGTACATCCAGGATTATATCAAGACGGCCATTCACCGCCAGGCTGCGTACGTCGACCTGGAGTTCTACGAAACGCCGGCCTTCTACGACGAGATGGAACGGGCCAACAACCAGGCTGAAAAACATTCGCTGTCGCTGCTCGAGAACGTCGGAGGTATCGTCCAGAACAGCGCCACCCTGGTTGCGATCGCTGCGATTGTCATTGCCCACAGCATCTGGTTACCTACGGTCATGCTCCTCAGTGCGATGCCCGGCCTCTGGGTTGTCCTGCGCCACAATGTCGATTACCACAACTGGTGGAAGTCGGTTACGGAAGATCGACGGCGCGCCCAGTATTACGACTGGATACTGACCAGCCGATTCCCGGCGCCGGAAGTGCGCATCTTCAATTTGAGCGACCACTATACCCGGAAATACGCCGCCTTAAAAAAGCGAATGCGCGAGGACCGCCTGCATCTCCTGAAAAAACAGAGCATCGCCCAGTTGCTGGCCGGGTTGCTGGCCCTCCTGATGACTGGCGGGGTAATGTTCTGGATGGTCGGCAGGGCCTTGCGCGGGTTGGCCACGCTCGGTGATATGGTTCTGCTCTATCAGGCGTTTCATCAGGGGCAGGCGCTGATGCGATCGCTGCTCGGGCATATCGGTCAGCTGTATACCAATGTGTATTTTCTGGAGCATCTATTCAATTTTCTCGATTTCACGCCGAAGGTGAGAGTGAGCGGCCGGGATAAGGGACTGCCCGAGCCTCCTTATGCCTTTGAGATCGACGGCGTCGATTTCAGGTATCCAGGGAGCGGGCAACTGGCCCTGCAGGATTTCAGTCTCGCCATACCCGCCAACAAGACCGTGGCCATCGTAGGACCCAACGGCGCGGGCAAAAGTACGCTCATCAAATTGCTCTGCCGGTTCTACGATCCGGAGAAAGGGCGCGTGCTGATCAACGGAGTCGATTTGAGGGACATTGCACCGCCCGAGCTGATGGAGCAGGTTACGGTGCTGCTACAACACTGGGTTAATTACGCCGGCACCGTCGCCGAAACGGTGCAGCTAGGCGACTTGAGCGGGGGGATGGACAGCGGCCGTATGATGCGGGCGAGTAAAGCCGGCGGCGTGCACGAGTTTGTGCACCACCTGCCGAACGGATACGACACGCCGCTCGACAAACGGTTCGCGGGCGGGGTCGATTTGAGCGGCGGGCAGTGGCAACGCATTGCCCTTTCTCGCGCGTTCTACCGTGAAGCCCCAATCGTGTTGCTCGACGAACCGACCAGCTATATGGATCCGTGGGAAGAGAACCGGTGGCTCGATCGCTTTTTCGAACTGGTAGCCGAACGGACGGCCGTCGTCGTGACCCATCGGTTCACAACCGCCAGGCGGGCCGATTTGATCTACGTAATGAAAGAAGGGAAGATCGTGCAATCGGGGACCCACGAAGCGTTGATCGAAATGCCCGGGCTTTATGCTTCATGCTGGGACACTCATCAGGCGGCCAGCGGCCGAGACGCTGAATCCAGAACCTTTGCCCGGTACGCGCCCGACCGGTTCGTCCTCTGAAGGAGATAGACGCTCAGTTGAGGTGGAGTTCCTGTTCCGGGACGATGTCGCCCAGAAATTCTACGGGTGAGAGCATGCCCTGGGTATGTCGCCACTGCGTGGCGTAGTGGAGCAAAGAGGATACGCTGTCGAACCCCAGTTTTTCTTTGACCCGCCGGCGATGCGTTTCCACCGTCTTGCGATCCAGGCTCAGGCGATCTGCCATCTCCTGCGGGCTGGATCCTTCGCTCATCATCAGCAGTACAGCCAGCTCACGGTGGCTCAGCAGATCCAGAATGTGGGAATGAACGGCCGAGGCGCCCTTGGTGATCTTGTTCAGCAGCCGCGCCGTCATAGCGTTGCTCAGATACGTCTCGTTCCGCATCACGCTGCGTATACCCTCCAGCAACGTTTCCGTCGAAGCCCGCTTCATGATGTAACCCATCGCTCCCGATTCTATCGCGCGTTCTGCAAAAATCAGTTCATCGTACTGGGAAAAGGCAAGAATGCGAATGGAGGGGTACTGAGAAACCAGCTGTACTGTCAGATCGAGACCGTACGCGTCGGGCAGGGACAACGCCATCACGACGACGTCCGGCTTGGACGAAGCCACTTTATCGTACGCATCCGAGGCTGAATGAGCCTGCCCACAATAGATCATGTCCGGGGTTCGATTCAGTACAGCCGAGAAGGCATCTCCAATCACAGGATGCTTGTCAATCACTAGAACACTGATACGCCTTGAAGAAGCCGATGGGGAAGAAGAACGTTGGGTAGAAGTCACGGTGCCCGCCTTTGGTTATACAGCAATCCGGGGGGATATCGGTCGGCAGGGGGGACATACTAACTGACTAAACAGGTTGTAGAGAGGTTGCTTCAGGCAAAGGCAACAAGCATGCCGCAGACGCCTAAAAAAATCAGGATAGACGCTGAGAGTGCTCAGAGGGCGAATTTTTTTTGAGCCGGGAAATGCTTACCGGTGTAGCTGTATCATTTCGATATTAGGCGAGAACGAAATAGTGTTCAATTTGAGAAGGGGCGGCCCTTGAGAAAGGAAAAAGCCTGGTAGAGCGAATGGCATACCAGTTGTTTCTTCCTTATCATAAATAATTAACCGATGTTACGCACCGATGCGCAGATGACCTGCCAGAGCGGATTTGCAGGTGTACAAAGCCACGCAAACTCGCCTGCTGTGCATAACCACCGTAACATCCATCATTACGTGATGATACGCAGGTTGTGCACAGCAGCCCGTTTTGACGGCTTTGAAAGACTGCCTTGCAGTCGTTTTTCAGCTATCTGATCGCATTCAAAGCCGACCGGGCAAAACGATACCGCACAGATGCGTACCATCCATCATTACGTGATGATACGCAGGTTGTGCACAGCAGCCCGTTTTGACGGC
>CAZGHT010000087.1:0-23239 GCA_964525535.1 uncultured Rhodothermaceae bacterium | reverse complement strand
GTTGCAAAGCCGCGTAAACCAGGCTGCTGTGCACAGTTCGCGTAACATCACTTATTTTGTCGGGTAAGCGGTTCGCTACATGCACGTATCCCGAGCGTAGTCGAGGGATCTGACCCGGCGCACTCGTCAATATGTATGTGTTTGTAGTTAGCGGATCACGAAGACGGGGAGGGTGCGCATGTAGTGATCGAGCGCAACAGTAACAAAATACCCTCCGGAGGCCAGCGCCTGCAGGTCGATCTGCGTTTCGTGATGGCCGGCGCCCTGAACGGCGTCTACGAAAACCTCGAGCTGGCGGCCGTTGGAGTCATACAGGGCCACACGCACGTGATCCGGTTGGTGCAGATGATAGGCGACGGTGGTATGAGAAATGGCCGGGTTCGGATAAAGTAGGGCTACGTCCGTCGCTGAGATTTCCGGAGCCGCTTCGACAGCCACAGGGCTGGGCGTAAATGTAAACCGGGCAAAAACGGGCAGATGATCGGAAGTGGTTTGCCCGAACAGCGTCACGGCGTCAGCCAGCTGGTCCAGCACGAGGGCAGGGCGGTCCATCCCGCTGGCGGCGATCAGTTCGTTGGAGATCAGAATGTGATCGAACAGCGATCCCGTAAACGAACAGGAGGCATTCGTGCAGAACGACCCCTGTCCGCCCTGCTCGAGAGGCATCGTCAAAAACGCGTATCTGTCTGGATCCTGGATGAAATTGTCGTAGGGAGAAGGTCGGCCCGCAAAGGTAGACCGCACGAGGCCATCGTTGAAATCGCCTAATACGATCACGTTTTTTGAGGAAAGGGACGTGAAGTCGATATGCGTTTTGAGCTTTCTGGAGGCGTCGACACGGCGGTTATAGCTGGACGCATCACCGAAGGCTTTCATGTGCAGGGTGATGAAGGAGACCGTCACTGTAGTGTCTGGGAGGAGCACATCGACATCCATCCGGAGGGGAGGTCGGGAAGCGAATTCAAAGGCGGCATCGGTCAAGATATGGCGCACCTGGCGCACCCGTATGACGTCCGAGTTGTAGATGTACCCGATGCGCTGGGAGCCGGATTGGGTAGCCAGTCGTCCTTCGTAGGGGGCGCCGAGGGAATCGAGCAATCTCTCGAAGGTACGCGAGCTGGCAATTTCCTGGACCGCCCAGACATCGATCTGCGCGCTTTCCAGAATACGCCTGACGTTTTCGAACTGCAAGGCGTCGTCATTCGGGGCGCGCATGCCGTCGCCAAACCATTCGATGTTCCAGGTAGCCACATCCAGATGTTCGGGGGTCCCGATCGGAGATGCCGGCTGGCCCTGGGTGGAATGAACGTGCATCAGGAGCAGGGCGACGACGATTTGGGAATGGCGGAGCGCCGGAATGAAGGATGCGCTTAGGGAAACGGACGGGCGAATCATACGGAGAGTTCTTTGTGGGTGCATGTACAGGCGATCGGATGCATTAACGTCTATATAGACGTCTGATCATCGCCGTACATACCCTGGTAGAAGCCGGAAGAACAGGGAGCGACTATTCGAAATCGGTGTTCAATTTAAACCTGGAAATCCTGTTGTTGCCCGTGTCTGCGACGTACACGACGCGGTCGAAGTAAGCGACCCCCTGTGGATTCCGGAATTGCAGCGCCCCGGTTCCCTCGCCCCCGAAGGAGACGACGACCGGAGTCGAACTCGTCGATCCGGGTGGGGGGGCGACGCCTTCAACCCCCGAAGCCGTGAAGACGAACAGGCTGTCTTTGAAGGAATCGAGTACAAACAGATAATTCGTTTCATCCGCGGCGAACGCCATATCGGATGGATTGGTGAATTTAAATTCTTCGTACAAGAATCCGTCGCCCCGGTTTGGGTTTGCAGCGATCTGAAGAAGCTGAGAATCGGGACGGTAGTCGATTCCGGCGCTGGTCAATACAGCTAAAACAGAGAGTACCGAGAAGGCGAGTGGGGAGGTGCCGGATTCGATCGCCTCCTCCTGCAAGACCGGAGATTGGGACACAATAAAATGTTCCTCTTCCGGGTAGAAGGTGCGTTGTGGCGGATGAACAACGGTCAATACATCGGTCGGGTTGATTGCACTGCGGAGGCTGGCCCGATTGGGGTTCAGGGCAGTAATCGCTCCAAGGTTGATATGGGTATTTTTCGTTTCGTCAAAACCGAACTTCAGGACGGTATTATGGGGCAGGATGACGGATGTCCGGTCGTTCACCGGACCCCGCCGGGAAACATAGAAGGAGTTGTCATACAAAACGGCAATACCGGTAAATTCCACGTCTTCATCGGTCGAAATCGGATCGGGGCGGTTGAACATTCGGGAATCGTCATCAAAAGGATGCCAGATGGTCTGCGCGAGCGTCGGGGTGCCGGTTGTAATGTTTTCGTATTTCAGAATCACGGGCAGATTCCAGGTTCTCCCGTTCAGCATCGTATCTCTTCGTGCAGCGACGTAGACGCGCAGAAGCCGGTCTTGAATGACGGCGTTTCCACCGCCCCCGGGGATGTCCAGAAACACAGCCGGCCGGCCGGCGCGGTCGAAAACGTGTAAGCCACGGGCGTCAACCACATAGATGAACTCGTCATATCCGACATAAATATCTCTGGGCGCCTGGAGCTGGTTGAAATCTCCCGCGGTCGTGAAGAACGGAAAGAGAGGGACGTACTCCGATTCATTAACGAGGCCGGGTTCGATCCGGCCGGCTTCGAAGATCTCGTCGGTGGTGTCGTCGTCTTTGGCGCCGAACAAATCGTCGCAACCCAGAGCCATGGAGCTCATGGCGAGGATAGGCAGAGCACGGAGTAACCAGTATCGCATATGTGTGCTGAGTACGATCGTGTGTTGAGTGGGCAACATTTTACAGGTTCATCATGAGGCTGACGCGGTGCAAAGCGCCCAGCCGTTCCAGTTGGCTGTACCCATAATCGAAGCGGAGTTCCGGGCCTATATACGGGAGCATCAAACCGATGCCTGCGCTGGGTACGGTATATTCTTCGATGCCGAACCGGTAGCCGGCTCTCAGGATGAGCAGTTCATTCCAGATGTATTCGGCTCCAAAATTCCAGTTTTCCGCGTTATCGTTTGGGTTGTTCAACTGGGCGGAAACGAAAAGATCGCTCTGCGCATCGGCGCGAAACATGTGGTAGGTCAATCCCAGCAGAAAGGTCGTCGGCGGAGTCACAGACTCAAAATCCCGTTCGGTCAGGACAGAGGCATCACTGATGATTTCACGCGAGATTTCGCCATCGGTAATACTATCGAGGCCGAAGTTGCGAACGGAAACAGCCATCTGCGCGCCGGTATTTCCCACGCGGTAATAGATGCCCAGGTCGAAGACCACGGTTGTTTGATCGACCCCCGCTACACTCTCGCGAACAAATTTAGACGTCACCCCATAACTGAAAAGATCGGTCAAGCTTTGTGCTATCGTGGCGCCTACGGCAATATCAAAGAGGCTGAATGTTTCCCCTGTGCCAAAGGGTTCGAATTCCGTCGTGACGTCCATCGAACCCGAACTCAACGTTTGAACACTCAGTCCGAAGGTGATCGCCGGGCCGGCCAGGTGATAGGTCGCACCGGCGAAATTCATGGTCACATCCGCGAAATAGGACACATAACTGACGCCGACGCTTACGTCTTGCAGTTCCGCGGCCATCGCAGGATTCCAGAACAGCGCGCTCACATCCCGGGTATTGGCTACGACCGTCTCCCCGAGCGCCGCAGATCGCGCATCAACGGGAATTTTGAGGAACTGAAAGCCGGACGTCCCCGCCCGATCTCTACCCAGGTTTGGCAATAACTGGGCATGAACGGACACAGGCGCCAAACACAGGATGCAAAGGATCAAAGATCGATAGATCATGGTGGATCGTTGATTCAATTAAAATCGATAAGAAAGTCCCAGGATAATATGCCGTTGAGGGAGGAAGCGAGCCGGGTTAAACGGAGGAGTGCCGCTCGAATTCGGATCCTCATACCTGAGATCGCGTGTGCCTGTCGTAACGTCAAAATCCTCATTGCCTCGCAATGCGATGAAGTCCGTGGAGGTAGCGTCTACGCTGGGGTATGCTTTGCCGGTCACGGGATTAACGATGACACTGTTTTCCTGGTTGAAGAGGTTCGTGACCTCCAGCGTCAGGAGCAGGTCGGAAGGCCCCATCCGTATGGATCGCTGAATATTCAGGTCGAACCACCACCAGGGCTCTCCGACTTCGGAAAAACGTTCGGAGGGATCCGGATCTTCCTCGAAGATGGGCCGCCAATCCTGCTCGCCCGTGAAAGGATTGACCTCGTTTCCTCGGAACAGGGCGGGCGTATATCGCTGGCCGCTCCGGAAGGTCGTGGCCAGGTACACCTTGAATCGGTTCAGGCCGGGGACGCCGAGCAGGGGCGTATTTTTGTCATGTGAAACCGTGACGCTGGCTTTGAGGTCAAGCGGTCGATCCCAGGCCAGAGGCGTCTCGAAGGTGTTGTCAATATCACCGTTGGCTAAAAACTGGACGAGGGCATCGTTGTTCGTCGAGCTGAGCCCGGTCGCTTTCGAGAACGAGCCCGATACCTGGCCCAGGAACCAGGCGCCGATACGCTTGATGTAGCTCGCTTCAATGCCCCTGATGCGGGCAAAATCGCCATTGATACGGAACGCTCGTGTGACGTCTCGCCCTGTAGGATCCGGCACGATCACATTCGAAACCGTAATGAAGTCGAATTTGTCGCGCCAGAACGCGGTGACGTTGAGCACATCATTGCTCGAGAACTGATTCCGCAACCCCAGTTCGTACGAAATGTCGACTTCGGGGTCGAGGTCGGGATTTCCCAGGTCGGCGAAGAAGGAACGGTCCTGAAAAAACGGGTCGAGGCCCGTATAGACGAAGGTAGGATGAGGGACTTTGGTGGAATGCCCGTAGTTGAAGAATAAAACACGATTGTCCTGTATCGGGAAGGAAATACGCAGCTTGGGCAACAGGCGCACTTTGTAGCGGAGTCCGAACAACGAGATCGTATTGTCCTTGTAGCTTTCGCGAACGCCGTCGAGCACGGGGGCGATGGGGTCCTCGATGAGGTCATCCACATACTGGCCGGGCGCCCAGTATTCCAGGCGCAAGCCCAGGTTGGCGATCAGGCCGCGATAGCGGAGTTGCTGGGTCCCGAAAAAGGCGCCGCGTTGAGGTTTGACCCGCCAGATGTCAGAGCTCTCCCCGAGCCGGTTCGACGTTGTGGTGCCCTGGCCCTCGGTACCGATAGGCGCCCCAACCCAGGGGCGGATGATATCGATCCACTGGTAATCGTTGAACTTGAACTCAAACCCGACGTTGGAGCGATTGTCCTTGTTTTCGGAGAACAAGGTATAGGTGCCCCGAACCGTAACTTCCTCTGCAAAGTGATCGTGGAATCGAGTGGCAATGCCGCCGTTATTGACGAGGCCTGGGCCGGGCAATACGAACAGGGCGTCCGGATCGAGGGGTTGGCCCGATTGATCCAGGAAAAGCTGGGCCGGATAGGTCACGATGCTCTCGGGATCTAACTCGGACACTACGTTCTCCGGGCGCCATTTGCGTCCATTCGCATCCGCCCGCAGGCGTGTAAACAGCCGACTTACCTGTACGTCATAAAAGGAGCGGTCGTTTAAGACGTGCGACCATTTGAGATACGCGATGATGTTGTCATGGGAATACGTCGTAGCGTTTTCTGGATCTCTGACAAAGGCGTATTGAAATCCCGGGGTTACCACAGCGTCGTTGCCTGTAACCTGGAGCATGCGCGAGTTCTGGTTGATGGTCAGCGATCGCTGATAAGACGCCTGTATTTTCATGCCCTGGCTCACGTCGTAGGTCAATTTGGAAATGCCGTTCCAGCGATTGCCAGCCCGGGGCATGAAAAACGAGTCGGTGATCAAGGAGGATCGCACCGAATCCGGTGTTGCCGTTTGTCGAGTGAACCCATCGGACAATTGCACCTGACCGGATACGAAGAACCGCAATTTCTGCCTGACGATGGGGCCGCTGAGATTTACTTCGTAGATCTCTTCCATGAAGTTGGCGTCAATATCGTCGTTGAAGCCGAAATTATCTCGCTTGTGAGAAAAATATCCGGCGAACGTGTCGTCGCCATCCCGGGTTTGGACAGAAACCACGCCGGACGTCACGTCTCCCACTTCAGCGCCAATGCCTCCTGTGGTGACTTCGACCTCACTGAATGCATTCGACCCGATGTCCAGGCCGAAGCCGGTACCTGCCAGCGGATCCTTGGCCGAGACGCCATCCACGATAAAGCCGGTTTCATTGGCTCGCCCCCCTCGGATGTACAACCCGCTCGGATCTCTGATGACCCCCACTTGCGAGGCAATGACCGACTGGACATCTCGTACCGGGGCTGCCTCGATCTGCTCACTGGAAATGGTGTACGAGCTGGCCGCGCCCTCAACGTCGAGCAGCGGCTTTTCGCCGACGACAACGATCTCTTCGTCCGTAGACAGGACAGCCTGCTCCAGTTCGATGTCGAGCGGCGTAGCCTGGTCGTCCCTGACTACGATACCCGTGAAAAGTTTTGTTTCGTACCCGATGTACGACACTTTGAGCGAATATTCTCCGGGGCTCAGGTTCGAGATGGTGTATCTCCCGTTCACATCGGTGGCGCCCCCATTGACGGTGCCCACAACGATCACATTAACCCCGATGAGCGGATCGTTAATCGAGGCATCCGTCACGGTACCCTGGATCGATCCCTGACCGAATAAAGGGGCGGCGAGCGGCAGGCATCCGATCAGGACGGTTATGCGTCTAAACAATGAATGGGTCAGAAACTTCATCGTGTTTTATCGTTTGGGGAATCCTAAACTTTCCAGCATCAATCGAACTACCTCTCGCGGCGTTTCATCGTCTCCGTCGACCCCCGTCAGGATGGGGGCGGCTGTCTGCTCATTGATCAGGGGCAGCGTAAATAGACCGACGCGCCGGTCGGCGCTGATTGAAACGACCAGCGATGAGCCAGGCCAACGCCCGGTTTCATTCCTCAACGTCAGGTAATTGTAACTGGCCTCGTACAGCGGAATGGTACTGATGTTAGTAGCGATAAACGGCAGAGCGCCGATGATGAACTGCTGCACTACCATTTCGGGGAGCGGTTGATTGATCCCCGGCAGAGCGCCAACGGGAGTGACGGCTGCGTTCAACGAAAGACTCAGCCGGCGTAGTGTGTCAGGAACGAGCACAAGTTCATCGAGGGGCAGAACGGCAATGGCCGGGTTCGTGTTGGTAATTTCCGGGTCGAGAGGAGCCGTGATGGGCGAGTGGAGCATCAATTTTCCGCCCTGGCTGAAAAATAAGTCCATAACACCGGCAGCCAGCGGGAAGTTGTTGCCCTGGACCCGATTTGTGGTTGCACTGCTCACCCAGTACAGGTAGTCGTAGTTGGCAAGAAACCGCTCGAGAGTCGGCACCGCATTAGGTGGGAGCGCTTCAGACCGGGGCGCCGTTCCGGTGTTGCCGGTCACGAAGGGTTCGGTGATGTTCCAGATATCGAAGTCGACCTCCTCAGGGAGGTACGAGTCCAGAATGTCCCGATGCAACCCCAGAATCGCCAGGTTGGTCGACTTTCTGAAGTCGTTGACATACAGGATGCGGCTGTTGGACCCTTTGACGTACCACTCGAATCGTTCGACGAAGCTGGTAGTGTCGGTAGCGTCGACGGACCGTATGAAGAAGGTATTCATTGCATCCAGGCGCAACCCTGGCACGGTAAGATCACCGGGGATGTAGCCACGCCCTACGAAAACATCGGTATCGACGGTTTCCGCAGGCGCACCGCGGCCGAAGTTTTCGGCCTGAAGAGTGATGAACTCCACATTGGGGGGGAGGCTCGTGTAGTTCACCGAGTCATTGAGGCTTACTTCGATGCGGTTGAGGTTTTGAAATCCGTCGGGGTCATCTGCGCGCCAGGCAAAAGAAAAGATGGGAAACGTGGTATCGGGTGGAAGGTCGAAGGATCTGAGCTGGATAAAGGGCGGGCTGTTTTGGATGGGGAAGACGGTACGGGCCGGCGAGGGATCTGTTAATCCTTCATTGTCAATCGCGCGTACTTCGAAGACCACATTTGCCGTTTTCGAGCCGCTTTCGATCGGCAACAAGATCAGTGTGTCGTTCCGAACAGTGGGGGTCCAGTTTTCCTCTGGTGCAGGGTTGAACCGTTCGTCATGAAAACGGAATTCGAAGACATCGACGAATCCGTCCGGGTCGTCGCCTACCCAGGAGACCAGCACGGTGCTCACGAGTCGATCGGCTTCGTCCAGGTTGTCCGTCAGGGACGTATCCCGCACGCTCAGCTGGGTTTCAGGCGGCTGGTTCGCGAACGGATCGCCCGAAATGTCGGAGTCGCATCCGAGAAATGACAGGGTGGATAAAAGCAAGGCCGTAGCCGGCAGGAGTAAAACGCGTTTCAAAGCGGGTGACAGATCGTTCGTGGTAGGTATATACAGGGAGCGTTAAAGGGGACTCCCACAGGAGCCCCCTTTAAGCATCCACGAGCCCGGCGTTACATCAGACCCGTAAGGGCCTTCCGGGCAGCTTAGCTTACTTCACAGATGTTCCGCGCCGGATGCGCATACGTGCTGCCAGAGCGGCTTTACACGGTTGCAAAGCCGGCTCAACGAGTTGCTGTGCACAACCTGCGTAACATCACTTACTTCACGGATGTTACGCATCTGTGCGTAATCGTTTTGCCCGTACGGCTTTGAATGCGCTCAGGTAGCTAAAAAACGGCTGCAAGGCAGTCATTCAAAGCCGGCAAGACAGGGTGCTGTGCACAACCTGCGTAACATCACTTACTTCAGAAGCATCATTTTTTTGGTGCTCACTTTCTCGCCGGCATGCAAGCGATAGAGGTATACACCACTGGGCAGGTTGGCCGCATTGAATTCGACCGTATGGGTTCCTGCATTTACGACGCCATCGACCAGCAGGCTCACCGAGCGGCCCAGCATGTCGAATACTTCGAGGCGAACATCGCCGCTGGCCGGAAGCTGGTAGCTGATGGTGGTCGTGGGATTAAAGGGATTCGGGTAGTTTTGATTCAGCGCGAAGTCATTCGGTACAGCGTCGTCTTCCGTAGCGGTGCCGACGAAGCCGATGACGTCTGCTGTAGACTCGGGCACGAGCTTATAATTCCCGAACGAGAACCACCAGACGCCCTGGATGCGGTCGATCGTTGTGCCCTCACCCAGAGTCGCGTTGAAGGTCGATTCGATGGCATCCGAAGCGTCGTCAGCGCGAAGGAAGTCTTCCGTCCCCTGAGTGGCAAACGACCATTCCCCGAAGTCGCGGGGGGCGTCGGGGTTAGCCCCGGTTACGACGTTCTCGAAGCCGACGAGCATCCCTTCATGGGCTTCAGCGACCGACGCGTCCGTCAAGACGGTCGTCGTGACTACCTTGTAGTCGACCGTGTTGCCGCTGGAGAGCACCGTGTACTGCGCGCTGCCGAGCGTGGTGACGCCGAACGATTCGAAGATCTCCGCCGTGGTGATCTGGATTTCATCGCCCTGCTGGAGCTGGCTTTCATTCTCGGAGAGGAAAATGCCCGTCCATCCGGCGAGGCCGGCGTCGTCCTGCAGGGTGATCAGACCAGAGGTGGCCGGGTCGCTGGCCACGATGGCCGTGATGTCCATCGCTGTCGTTAATCCAGTGAAGGGGCTGTTGCCCGGGCCTCCGTCGATCGTCAGCTGGATGTCTTCGATCTCGTTGATCCCATCGGCGAGCGTGCGGTACGAGGCCGGCTCGGAGAGGACCGTGTCGCCGGCGTCGTCGGTCGCGCCGGTCTGGTAGGTGACGAACACGCCGTCATTCTGAGGCGGGATCGAGCAGGCCAGGTTGTCGCCGCTCTGGGTGGCCGCCACCGTCTGCACCGTGGCGTCTTCGGACGTGAAGTACTCGCAGAAGGTGTCGGTCAGCGAACGCGAAGGACCGGCTTGTGCCTGGAAGTCGATTACAACAGCTTCGCTGCCGTCGGGGACGAAATCCGGGCCGATCACGTCAGAGACGATCGGCGGGGATTCCAGGACGACGAGGTCGCATCGCAGGTTGGCGTTTTCGTCGTCACAGCCACGATCTTCGAAGGGCACGATGCTCAGCAGGCCGCTCGAAGGAACACCCCGGCCGATCTGGTCGGCCCCGGACTGGAAGACGAGCACGCCCTGCAGGTCGATGATCGACCCGGGAGGCGGCGGGGCAAAGTCGCCCTCCTCGGGGGTGCGCTTGTTGAACTCGTCGGGATAGTCGCTGCGGTCGTTGCGGAACCGGATGCTGGTGTCGTAGAAGTTCAACACGGTCGAGCCGTCGTCGCTGGTGACGTAGAAGTCCGGGCGGCTGGGGGTGTTGAAGTTTCGGGTGAGCACCCGCACGCCTTCGATGCGAACGAACTGGTTGCGCAGCGCGGCCAGGTTTTCCCAGTTGACCTGCACGCCATCGCCGGCACCGACGGCCTGGTTGGCGAAATCGGTCGTAATCACCACCGGGTCGAGGATCGAGTCGGGCAGGCCGAGGTCGACGTAGGAGCCGAGCAGTTCGACCGTAGTGGGGGAGACCTGCATGGCCGTGTTGAACGGGGAGACGGCGCCGGTGATCTTGATCACGTCGCCGATGTTGAGGTTGAGCAGGTTGTTGGTGTCGTAGGCGCCGTCGACGACCTGGATGGCCATGCCGTCGTTGCCCTGGGTGACCGCGGAGGTGTCTCTGACGAACATGTGAACGCGGTTGACGCGCCCGTCGTTGTCCAGGTTGGACAGCCCCGAGTTGCGCGGATCCGTCAGGACCACGGCCACGAAGGTAACTTCTTTGCCAACGACGTTATTGTTGAAAATATTGGCGTCGATGACATCCTGTGTCAACGCATCTCCCCCGGCATTGAGGGCTGCGATTTGACCTGACGGAATCGAATTGATCGTACGAATGGTTACGTTGAATTCGGAGACGTCCGTATCAGGATTTTCCGGTACGAGCTTGTAGTTTCCGAACGAGAACCACCAGATGCCGCGAATGAATCCAAGGCGATTGCCTTCCGCGAGGAGTGCGTTGAAATCTGAAGGAATCGCTGCGGAAGCGTCGTCAGCGCGAAGGAAATCAGACGTGCCGGTCGTGGCAAACGACCATTCCCCGAAGTCGCGGGGGGCGTCCGGGTTGGGGCCCGTGGTTACGTCGTCAAAACGGATCAACATCCCTTCGTGGGCTTCAGCGACCGATGCGTCAGCGAGGGCAGTGGTAGGCACCGTTTTGTAGTCGACCGTGTTGCCGCTGGAGAGCACCGTGTACTGCGCGCTGCCGAGCGTGGTGACGCCGAACGATTCGAAGATCTCCGCCGTGGTGATCTGGATTTCATCGCCCTGCTGGAGCTGGCTTTCATTCTCGGAGAGGAAAATGCCCGTCCATCCGGCGAGGCCGGCGTCGTCCTGCAGGGTGATCAGACCAGAGGTGGCCGGGTCGCTGGCCACGATGGCCGTGATGTCCATCGCTGTCGTTAATCCAGTGAAGGGGCTGTTGCCCGGGCCTCCGTCGATCGTCAGCTGGATGTCTTCGATCTCGTTGATCCCATCGGCGAGCGTGCGGTACGAGGCCGGCTCGGAGAGGACCGTGTCGCCGGCGTCGTCGGTCGCGCCGGTCTGGTAGGTGACGAACACGCCGTCATTCTGAGGCGGGATCGAGCAGGCCAGGTTGTCGCCGCTCTGGGTGGCCGCCACCGTCTGCACCGTGGCGTCTTCGGACGTGAAGTACTCGCAGAAGGTGTCGGTCAGCGAACGCGAAGGACCGGCTTGTGCCTGGAAGTCGATTACAACAGCTTCGCTGCCGTCGGGGACGAAATCCGGGCCGATCACGTCAGAGACGATCGGCGGGGATTCCAGGACGACGAGGTCGCATCGCAGGTTGGCGTTTTCGTCGTCACAGCCACGATCTTCGAAGGGCACGATGCTCAGCAGGCCGCTCGAAGGAACACCCCGGCCGATCTGGTCGGCCCCGGACTGGAAGACGAGCACGCCCTGCAGGTCGATGATCGACCCGGGAGGCGGCGGGGCAAAGTCGCCCTCCTCGGGGGTGCGCTTGTTGAACTCGTCGGGATAGTCGCTGCGGTCGTTGCGGAACCGGATGCTGGTGTCGTAGAAGTTCAACACGGTCGAGCCGTCGTCGCTGGTGACGTAGAAGTCCGGGCGGCTGGGGGTGTTGAAGTTTCGGGTGAGCACCCGCACGCCTTCGATGCGAACGAACTGGTTGCGCAGCGCGGCCAGGTTTTCCCAGTTGACCTGCACGCCATCGCCGGCACCGACGGCCTGGTTGGCGAAATCGGTCGTAATCACCACCGGGTCGAGGATCGAGTCGGGCAGGCCGAGGTCGACGTAGGAGCCGAGCAGTTCGACCGTAGTGGGGGAGACCTGCATGGCCGTGTTGAACGGGGAGACGGCGCCGGTGATCTTGATCACGTCGCCGATGTTGAGGTTGAGCAGGTTGTTGGTGTCGTAGGCGCCGTCGACGACCTGGATGGCCATGCCGTCGTTGCCCTGGGTGACCGCGGAGGTGTCTCTGACGAACATGTGAACGCGGTTGACGCGCCCGTCGTTGTCCAGGTTGGACAGCCCCGAGTTGCGCGGGTCCGTCAGGATCACAGCAACGATCGTGACCTCCGTTCCATTGAGTTCGTTAAAGATGTTGGTCTCGATCACGTCTGCTGTCAGCGAAGCGCCTCCAGCCTGTAGCGTAGCTACTTGATCGGCCGGGATATCGTTGATGGCCCTGATCGAAGTGATCTCCTGGGCCATAGTAGGCACAGCCGCAAAGACCAACATGATCAAAAGACTGAGCTTGATAGCTGTTTTTTGCATGTTACTTGATTGGTTTGGTTGGCATAAAATGGTGGTGCGGCTCGACAATAAGCCTGGTTGGTGACCCTGCTGCCTGGTTGGGCAGGGTGGTTCTGGAAGACGCAACGCTTGACGCCGGGCTACGAGGAAACTGCGACGAGTATCCTCGAAAGTGTGATCACTTGATGATCACAAATTTGCCATGCTGCACGTCTCCATTATCGAGATCTTTGACCGTGTAGAGGTACAGGCCTCCAGCTAAGCTGAGCCCATTTTCAGACAACAAATCCCACGAGTGTTCACCACCGGGTAATTTTCTATTCGGGGCGCTGAAGTCGTTGTACCAGCGTGTGTCGCCGAGATAGGTCGATGCGTCATGCTCCATTTCAGCGACGATTTCACCGGCGAGTGTGTACACCCTGATTTCAGCACGAGCCGGAATGTTGTAGAAATTCAGTCGACGAGTCCTCGACGTATTGCCGTCCCAGGCCGCATTCACCCGATAGGGATTCGGGTAAACGCCCACCGTTCGATCTTCAGCGTTGGCCGCGGGTGTTCCGGGAAAAATGCGCGTAGCGTTTGAAACGCGAGATGACTCAAAGGAAGGCAAGCCGGCAGTGATGTCGCCCTCGTCAAAGGCCGTGACGGTAAACAAGTACTGCCAGCCGTTCAGTAGTTGTTCGGCTTCAAAACGGTACCAGTATTCGGTCGGGTCGTCGTCGAAGACAACAGGTTCGGAAAGGAGAATCTCGTCAAAGCCATTATTGAAACCGGTCCGATTGCCGGCCCGGTCGTATTGAGCGATGAGTGTGGCTTCGTCCAGGATGTTGCCGGATTGATCATCCCCCGGATTGCTGCGGTAGATCTTGTATCCTTCGAAGTCTTGAAGGCCCGTTACGGGATCGATGGAGACCTCGGCCGTGCGATCCCAATAGATGACGACTTTGTTTTCTTGTCCAGTTTCGTCGGAAGACGTGGTCGATTCGAATTCGACACGTAATTGGGGGGAGGAGGGAGGTTCTGGGATCAGATACCGGTCGAGCTGTCCATTGGCGTTGATATCTTCTTCCGGGTCGAGCCGGCCATTGAAGTTGTTGTCTTCTCCCGAATAGGTCCGGCGGGCCCAAAAGATATTGTTTTCGAGAATGGCCCGGGACTCATCCGTATCAACGGGTTTGCCGGATTGGCCCTGGAATTCTTCGGGTTTGAGCGCACCGAGGACGGCAAAGGTGACCTGCAAGGTATCTCCCGGAAGCACGGTGGCGAATGGGCCAATGGGGGTAAGGCCGATCCAGTTGCCTGCCGATCGTTGTCCATCGGTGCGAAGACGCTCGAACCAGTCCTCCCTGGCCTGCTCGAATTCCCCGGTCGTCATGAAGTTTGCGGGATTCGGGTACGGGGTGGCCATCCGCTCGTACTTGAGGTCATCCGTACTGGGTCGAGCAAACTGGTCGGTGCCGCCGCTGAAGAGCCACCAGCGTGGATTCTGTGTGGGAGGTGAGTAGCCATCCGCGATGTATTCGTCACGCAGATTCGGATGAAAAAAACGGCGCTGACTGGTGCGGGGATCTTTCCATTCAGCGCCCAGAAAGGTGATGGCGCCGTACGTGTTGATGGTCTCTTCTTCGCCACCGGCGTTAAATGCATAGGAGGTCGTCAGGTCTTCGATGTACCCGAGTCCTCCTTTGCTGAAGAACGCCCCTCCTCCTTCCGTGGTCGTGTTGATATTGCGCACCACCAGGTCGTGATAGAGGCCGACGTAGACGCTATCGAGCGGCTCGGCGCTGATGTTGACGATGTCGAAGTTGAGGATCGCGAAGTACTCCGTAAAGGGAAAATTCCAGGCGTAGGAGGATTGCACGACGGCCAGTCCCAGTCTCCCCTGGGGGTCGGGCATAGGGATGGACGTTACAGGAAGGACCCTGGCCGTATCGACGTAGGTCGCGATGAAATCTTGATGGCTCACACCCCGGTTGGTGAAAAAATCGGAAGTGGGCAGGGTCGACTGCGTAGTGAATGAGCTGGCCTGTGCAAATTCGTACCCCGTCCTTCCGGGGCTATACCCATTGGGTGTCGTCACTGCACCGGTTCGTACCGAGATGACCCCATCGCTGCGAACGGCGCCGACCCAGAGGCCGGCTTCGAAGAGATGCTCTACTCCAGAGTCGATGGGGTATTCAAACGAAGGGGGGCCGGTAGGGCTGTTCCGGACCGTCGCGCGCCCGATAAAGCCGGCATTGGTCACCGTCAGCCCGAGATTGCCAATGTCAATGACGGCATCTTCGAACAACGCGTCCTGGGCAGATACAACTTGAGTAGATACAACGGGGAAATGTAACAGGTGACTTACGGCGAGAACCAGCAATAATACGAAGGGCCGCATGAAAGGGATATCGGAGTATGGTAGGAGGTAATGGGGTAGGAATCCGGGTACCTGTTCGCCGGCTCGGCGCAGGCAGCGAAGGCGCCTTGATGGAAGGCACGCGACGGGATGCTCAACAAGCGACGAAAATAAGCGCTACAACTTCTTTTTAGTTTAAGCCAGGATTAAGAACCCCGATGTTTATGGTTGTTTAACATGGTGGGGTGGCACAACACGCTGGAACTTTATGCAGGCTGTCTCAATGAAAGCTTACATTCAGGCCCCTATCTCCTATGACGCCATGCCCGACGCGAGTCTTGACATCCATACCCCTGCGTACACGGTACTTCCAGACGTTGTGGTCTCGAGGCGGCCTTTTTCTGCGGGTGTTGTTGTGTGTGCCGTTGCCTGGGTGATCCTGGCAGGGTGTGAGACTCCGCAGTCTCAGGAAGTGGCGCCGGCGTCGGATTCGTACTACACGTTCCAGACTTCGACCTCGCCCGAAGGCAGCGGGAAGCACTATCTCGGTCGAGAGATTGCGAGCGTCCTGGACTCCCCCGAGGTGCCGGGGTGGCTGGAGCGGCCCGGCAGAGCTACGGAGGAACTCCCCGACCGCGTCATCCAGGCGCTCGACTTGCAATCTTCGGATGTGATTGCCGATATCGGGGCCGGCACGGGATACTTTTCTTTTCGCATCAGCCCCCACGTGCCGGACGGAAAGGTGTTCGCGGTCGATATCCAACAAGATATGATCGATCGGATTCAGCAACGCATCGACGCGGAGGGCGTGACCAACGTCGAACCCATTCTCGGTACGTTTCTGGACCCGAATCTACCCGACGAAAGCGTTGACGTGGCGATTATTATTCTGGCTTATCACGAGTTCTCTCACCCGCGCGAGATGCTGGAGCATATTGTGGCAGCGGTCAAGCCGGGAGGTTGTGTCGTTTTGGTCGAATATCGAGCGGAGGATCCCACCGTTCCAATTCATCCGCTCAGAAAAATGACCGAGGCTCAGGCCATAAAGGAAATGCGCGTTGTCGGGCTGCATTGGAAAGAGACGAAGGATATTTTGCCGCAGCAGCATTTCCTCATCTTCGAGAAACCCCCCCGGTAACGCCCTATGCTCGGAAGAGATTCGCGAAAGGCAACAGCAGCTCTGATGCAGCGTTGGGGGGCTACTCCGGAACCTCGCAGTTTGCATACGAGTATTTAAACTTTATTCACAATTCTTTGTGTTCTGCTGTTGCCCGTGATGGGGTAGCACGTCGTAGCAGATCGTTGTTCTATGTTCGCCAGTATTGCTTTTTATGGTATTGCTTTCAGTGCTGATTTTTTTAGGCGCCGCCTTTTTTAATAACAGATGTTACGCGCCGGATGCGCATACGTGCAAAGCCCCGTAAACCAGTCTGCTGTGCACAGTTCGCGTAACATCACTTAATAACAGATGTTACGCGCCGGATGCGCATACGTGCAAAGCCCCGTAAACCAGTCTGCTGTGCACAGTTCGCGTAACATCACTTAATATATTCATTCAGGGTGTGTCTGACAATCTGTTGTCTGGATGCAATGTCTTGCTCGAGACATTTGTTGTTTAATTATTTTTCGACTCATCTCAAGCCCTTTCAAATTGCCTTTCTCGTCATATCCTTTGATCCTTATCTTTCTTCCTGCGCTGTTCACCACGAGGGAGGCACCGCACAGAACTGTATGATCCCATGATATCGCACCAAGACCTCTCAGAAGACCACGCTCTTTCCGGCAAGTCCCGAGCGTTTTTAGATGATCTGGACTTGCCCGGCTCCTGGAATGCACCCCGCAAGATCGATGTACGCCCGCGAATTCTCGTCATCGAAGAAAATGACGAGATGCGCGAGCATTTCGAGAAGTTTGTCGGACAGGAATTCGAACTTATGGTTGTCGCTTCCCCGGAAGAAGCCTATCAGTTGCTCGGCGTGTATGAAGTGGACCTCGTCATACACGACATCGAATACGAGCAAGAAATGGAAGCCGTACGGTTACTCACGCGTCTGCGGCAGCTATTGAAGGATCGCCACGTGCGGTTCATTGCCATTACCGGGTACGCGCTTCCTACAGGAAAGGCCGTCTTGAAACGAGGACAGTACGACGCCTATTTACCGAAACCGTTTACGCTCCAGCGTCTCCGCGATCTTCTCTGGCACGCTGCGGTGAAAAAGACGGTGGCCGCGTTGAAAGAATTAAACGGCGACGATCCTCTGGATGTCGTAGCCAGTATAGGGTAAGAAAGGCCTGTTAGCCATACGCGGACAGCCGATACCGGGGCAGCCCTGGAACGCCTCACGAATCGGCGGCGACCCTGGGTGTTCCGATCACGTAGTCGCTCGCCACTTTTTGATAGGCATGTACCTGTTGGAGCTGCCAGTCGTCGTCCTTGCCCAGGACGCCGGCCATGAGAGCAGCAACATCCCCGGCCACCTCCATGCTGGCGCGTGCATCCAGCAGGAGCGCTCGCGTGCGCCGGGCGAGCACGTCTTCGACGGTACGCGCCATCTCTCGGCGGGTCGCCCAGACGACTTCCCCCCTGAAGTAAGGCAGATTGGGGTGCAGCCGGTCCTGCCAGTCCGTCTCTTCGTTCATTATGGCCTGTACGGTAGGAGCATCGGCTCCATACATCGATAAATCGCCAAAACGGTCTGCATCGGCATGCCAGCCATGGAGGTGTAGCATTTTCGTCACCGAGGGGCGTTCGTTGAGGCCGGCAATGGTCATCGCCTGGTCGATGACGTCCTCTCCCATCTTCCGATACGTCGTCCATTTGCCGCCGGTGATGGTGATCAGTCCCGAATCCGAGATCTGGATCGTGTGATCTCTCGAAATGGCGGCGGTATTCTCGGCCGACTCTGAGCGCACCAGAGGTCTCAAGCCGCTAAAACAGCTCAGGACGTCCGATTCCAGGGGATCTTTGGTGAGATAGCGTTGGGAATGGACGAGCAGGAAGTCCAGTTCTTCTTCGAGGGCGACAGGCTCGAGGGAAATGTCCTTGATGGGCGTGTCGGTTGTACCGACGAGCGTGCGGTTGCGCCAGGGAATGGCGAACAACACGCGGCCGTCGTCGGTCTCAGGGACCATGATCGCGCTGTTGCCGGGCAGGAAAGATCGGTCCAGTACGATATGTACCCCTTGAGAGGCCTGGATCATGGGTTTGACGCCGGGGTTGTCCATTTTTCTGACGCGGTCGGTAAATACGCCCGTTGCGTTGATGACGACCCGAGCCCGGGCCGTCATTTCCCGGTCGCCCTCCAGATCGTGGAACACGACCCCATCCACCATCTGGTTGTTTTTGGTCAGGGCAACAACCTTTGCATAGTTGACCAGGGCGCCGCCGAGGTCGGCAACCGTCTTGGCCATATCGATCGCGAGGCGCGCGTCATCGAACTGGCCGTCGTAATAGATAGTGCCTCCGCGAAGGCCTTCCGGCTCGATGGTGGGTATGCGCTCCAGTGTTTCTTGTAAAGAAAGATGTTTTGAGGGGCCGAAGCCTTCCTTTCCGGCCAGCATGTCGTATATTTTGAGACCGATCCCATAGAAAGGGCCTTCCCACCAGTCGTAGTTGGGTACGACGAATGGTAAATTGCGAACCAGATGAGGGGCGTTGCGGAGAAGTCGTCCGCGTTCTCGAAGGGCTTCGGTGACGAGAGAAATATTGCCTTGTTGTAAGTACCGAACGCCTCCGTGCACCAGCTTGGTGCTTCGGCTCGACGTGCCTTTCGCGAAGTCGTGTTGCTCGAGGAGTAAGACGCGATACCCGCGGGATGCTGCCTCTATGGCCGCGCCAAGCCCGGTTGCTCCACCGCCGATGATGATAATATCCCACTCCTCCGAAGTATCGCCTACTCGCTTCAGCATTGCATCGCGGTTCATATATTGTAATCATCATTTGTTCATAGAGTTCATCCGTGTAGTATACCGATGAAAGTACACGATATCAACCGACACTACGGCGAAGCGCGGCATAGATCCTCTGCGACAGCCGGCAGCAGCAACTACCTGGGAGCCGGGCACTCTCGCAGGACTTTCGTCCGGTATATGGGCAGCCTGGCCGCGGCCGGCCTGGCTGTGCCGGCATGGATCGGATGCCGGGCCCCTTCCGAAAAGGCGGACGCATATCGGAACGTGATTTTCCTCATCAGCGACGATCATGCAGCGACCGTCGCCGGTTGTTACGGGAATCCGATCGTAAGAACCCCGAATATCGACCGGCTTGCGGAACGAGGCATTCGCTTCGAGAAGGCGTATGCCAATGCGCCTCTGTGCAGTGCGTCCAGGCAGTCCTTGATCACAGGGAAATTTCCGCACGCGGCCGGCGTCACTTTGCTCCGAACGTCGTTCCCGGAAGAACAGGTTACCATCGCCGAACATCTGAAGGGGCTGGGCTTCGCAACGGGGTTGATCGGCAAGGCACACTTCAACAATGACCTGTCGCACGGCTTCGACTACCGGGTGACCCGGGCTGATCACAGGGCCTATGTGGAAGCGTTGCCAGATTCGGAAATACCGAAAGACGTGCCGGTCCGGCCGCCCTGGAGACCGTTCAGGGACCACGCTCGCGTGTGGCTGAATGCAGATAGGCTGCCCTCTTCGAATTACGACCGGCACAGCCAGGGCACCTATTATTCGACCCAGGCAAACGCGTTTATCGACGCGCATAACGACGAGCGCTTTTTTCTCGTCGTCGGATATCATGAACCGCATTCCCCGTTTAACTTCCCGGTCGAATACGCCGGCCGCTACAGGCCCGAAGATATGCCTCTTCCAACGGGAAGCCCCGAGGACGACCGCTGGATTCCCCTGGAATTTAAAGATCTGACCGAGCAAGAGCGCAGGGGCATCATCGCTTCGTATTACACGTCGGTCGAATACATGGACAAAAATGTTGGCCTCGTGGTGGATCACCTCGCAGCGAAAGGTTTGATCGATGAAACCCTCGTCGTTTATCTGGGCGATCATGGATACCTGCTCAACGACCACAAGCGGTTCGAAAAACACATGATGTGGGAGCCGGCGGTCCGGTCGCCGCTTATCCTTGCGGGCGCGGCAGACCTCGGTGGAGGCGCCGTCAGTGAGGCTATGACCGAGTTCGTCGATATCGCGCCGACCGTGCTGGACCTGCTCGATGTGCCGGCTATGGAGGGACTCCAGGGAGAAAGCCTCGTCCCTGTTATCGAGGGCAGGGTATCAGAGCACAAGACGTACGTGTTTTCCGAGTTCCTGGCCGACAACAAAGCCATGGTACGGACCGAGGAATGGAAGTACATATTCACGAGTGGGAAGCGGGATCTCGGACAAGGCTACGAAACAGGAAATCCTCCGCCCGGCGTAACACACCGGCTGTATCACATGCCCACCGACCCGGACGAACACCGGAACGTGGCCGGGCTGCCTGAAAACGGCACCGTACTCGAACAGTTGCAAGGCCTGATGCTCGCCCATTTCCAGCGCACTCATCCGAAGTCGGACCGGCTTCCGGACGGTCTGACAATCGAAGAAGCCCTGGTCTGGTTTTGCGAGCCGCCGGAAATCGAGGCAGACCTGGAGGCCCGCTAGCCGTTCTCCCGGTCCTTTCGAGGCGCTATTTTTTTATCCAAGTACTGTGTATTTTCAGCACTACCCACTCCCTTCTACCACCATACGGTACTGTGTTATGTTCAGAGCTCCCTCTGGAAGTGCTGCACTATTTCTTCTGCTCGGGTCGTTCCTCTTGATCCCTGACGCGTTTGCAACAGCGCACCCCACATCCCGGTCGGACGAGGACGACGATCAAGATAAACGGGTCCATGCGGTCCGTGTAGACGAACCCCCCGTCATCGACGGCATCGTCCTGGAGGACCCGGTCTGGCAGAATGCATCCCTGATCGAGGGGTTCTGGCAAACCACACCCGATGAAGGCGAGCCGGCTACCGAGTATACCGAGGTGCGCGTCCTCTATGACCAGGAATCGTTTTACGTCAGTGTGGTCTGTCATCACCAAGACCCCGGGCAGATCATCGTATCCGAAGCGACGCGGGATGGAGATCTGCAAAATATCGACAGCTTTCAGTTCGTGCTCGACACCTTCAAGGATACACAAAATGGTTTTGTCTTTGGCACGAGCCCGGCCGGCATCGAATACGACGCGCAAATCTCGAACGAAGGCGGCGGGCAGTTCGGGTTCTCGGGCGCCCAGTCCAGCTCGGGGGGCGGCCTGAACCTCAACTGGGACGGCTCCTGGGACGTACGCACCCGGATTCACGACGGCGGGTGGAGCGCCGAATTTGCCATCCCGTTCAAGACCCTCCGCTTCCCCAGCAAACCGGTGCAGGAATGGGGCATCAACTTTCAGCGCAACATCCGCCATAACAACGAAGTGGTCTACTGGGCACCGCTTCCGAGGCAGTTCAACCTGTACAAGGTGTCGCTCGCCGGCACCCTGGAGGGGATCAACGTCCCCGACCCGCGCAACTTGAAGATCATGCCGTATGTCCTGGGGCAGCGCCTCGTAGACCGGGACGCACAGCGCGATCCTGCTCTCGCAAACCCTGACGGCAGAAACGGCGAGTTCGGTGCAGACGCCAAGTTCAGCATCACGCCCAGCCTTGCCCTCGACCTCACGTACAATACCGACTTTGCCCAGGTGGAGGTCGACGAACAGCAGGTCAATCTGGATCGTTTTACGCTCTTCTTCCCTGAGAAAAGGCCGTTCTTCCTGGAAAACGCCGGCCTGTTCTCGGTCAACGCCGACGGCACCGCCCAGACCGGCAGTGATGTCGAACTGTTTTTCAGCCGGCGCATCGGCATCGGGCCCGAAGGGCAAACCGTGCCGATCATCGGGGGCGCTCGGGTATCCGGCACGCTGGGCCAGAATACCAGCGTCGGTTTTTTGAACATGCAGACCGATGGGGTCGAAGGCGTCACCGAGTCGAATAACTTCACCGTCGCCCGCGTCGAGCAAAAATTGAAGAACCGCTCTTCCATCGGGGCCATCTTCGTGAATCGTTCGGGCAGCAATGACCTCACTGCTCTGTCCAGGCCCGGGTTCGACAATAGCTATAACAGGCTCCTGGGTGTGGACGGTCAGCTCGGCATCGGCTTGAACTCGGAAATCAACGCGTATTTCGCTCGTACGTTTTCTCCTTTTGTAGATCAGGATATCGACGGAGGGAAAGAATATGCCTTCGACGTGCAGGCTCAGCGAAATACAGAGGCATTCTTGTTGAGCCTGCAATACAGCGAAGTGAGGGGCAATTTCAATCCTGAAGTCGGCTTTCTTTCGCGTTCCAGCTTCCAGAAGCTATCGGGGCTGATCTTCCACCGGTACCGCCCGGAGGACTTTCTGGGATTTCTCGAACTTCGCCCCCACGTCAGCTACCGCGGCTACTGGGATACGGAACGATCGGATAACTTTCAGGAGACCGGCTATTTGCACATCGACAACCACTGGGAATGGCGCAGCGGTCTAGAGATTCATACAGGCGTCAACTTCCGCAGAGAAGGTGTTCGCGATGCGTTCGATCTGAATGGCGTCACTGTGCCCGGAGGCACGTACGACTGGGCAGAGGCGCAGCTGGTCTTTTTTACGAATCGAAGCAAGTGGATCAGCATCAACCTGCGCAGCAACATCGGAGGATTTTTCGGCGGCGACCGCATCTCGTCGAGCGGCACCCTGCGTGTCCGGTATGGGGATAAACTCAATAGTGAATTCACCCTGCAGCGAAACGACATAACCCTGCCCGGAGGTGATGCTTCCAACAATCTGTTCAGGACGCGCATCAGTTATTCTTTCACGCCCCGGATTTTTCTCCAAAGCCTGTTGCAGTACAACGATCAGCTCGACATCTGGTCTATGAATGCCCGATTCGGGTGGCTGCAATCGGCCAACACGGGATTGTTTATCGTCTTCAATCAGATCAGTTACCTGGATCTGACGAACAACGATCATCTGTTCTACGGCTTCGGCGATCTCAGCAACAGAAGCGTGACCGTTAAATATACGTACCTGTTCGACGTGTTTAAGTGATGTTACGCAGGTTGTGCACAGCAC
>CAZGHT010000086.1:1527-23399 GCA_964525535.1 uncultured Rhodothermaceae bacterium | reverse complement strand
GCAAAAAAAGGTTACAGCCGGCTCATTGAGGGCCGGCACAGTGGAGTGCATGAGGAGCGCGTAACATTCCGTTAAGAAGTTGAGGAAGAGGCTGATACACCCGGCATCATGAGGTGTGTCTACAATTGGGTGCATACTTTCGGGACAAGGATGAGGAGCAGACGTTGCAACTGTGTCACTAAGTATGTCAAAAGCATGGAATGTGGCCCCGGGCGCCCCGGGGACTGCAACAAAATTCGATTTCATGGCGAATTAATCAGAGTGGAAGGTAATTTGCTGTAGAAACAGTATGTACTTTGAGGCTTTTACATTACACTAACAGACGTTACGCGAACTGTGCACAGCAGGTTGGTTGACGCGGCTTTGCAACCGTGCAAAGCCGCTCTGGCAGCACGTATGCGCATCCGG
Organism: uncultured Rhodothermaceae bacterium; assembly: GCA_964525535.1. Taxonomy (GTDB): domain Bacteria; phylum Bacteroidota; class Rhodothermia; order Rhodothermales; family JAHQVL01; genus JAHQVL01. The sequence continues at coordinate 22,991 of CAZGHT010000086.1, read as the reverse complement.
CGCGTGACATCCGTAAGTTAAAGCGCTTGTAGTCTGCTGGAACAGCCGATCCCCACCTGGTTGTCTACCTGGCTGTCATTTACCTGGCTGCCATTAATGCACTTTTTTGCATTCTCGTCAATGCGTTTTCACGTGACGCATCATATACCTCGAAATTGTCAACCCGCAATCACATGAATTTCTTCAAGAAGTCGCATCTGTTTCTGAGCGTTTTAGTCCTGGGCGTTGGACTGGTCCTGGGCATGAATCTGGAAGCGGTACTTTCTACGAGCAACGATACCTACGAGCAGCTACAAAAGCTTGAGAATGCCTTCATTATCATTCAGCGTCAATACGTAGACGAAGCCGACCCTAAGGAACTCGTAGAACGCGCTGTCCAGGGGATGTTGGATGAGTTGGACCCACATTCCCAGTACATCAGCGCTGAGGAAATCAAGGATCTACAAGAGAATTACAATGGGTCGTTCGGGGGAATCGGCGTGTTGTTTCAAGTCATCAACGATACGATCCGGGTGGTTTCGACCATCTCCGAAGGTCCGAGCGATCAGGTGGGTCTCATGGCGGGGGATCGCATCATCGAAATCGAAGATTCGAGTGCGATCGGCATTAACGAGCGTCAGGTTCAGAAGCGGCTGAAAGGAAAAATTGGAACGAAGGTGAATGTACGGATACACCGGCCGCGGGTCGTAAATCCTCTGGACTTCACCATCACGCGGGGCCGGATTCCGATTTACACGATCGATGCGTCCTACATGCTGGACGATAAAACGGGATACGTCGGCATTGACCGGTTTGCGCTTACGACCTATCAGGAGTTCAGGGAACACACGGACGCGCTCCGTCAAAAAGGCATGCAGCGTCTGATCATCGATCTGCGCTCCAATGGCGGTGGGATCATGGAGTCTGCGGAGAAAATCGCCGACGAACTGATCAAAGGAAATAAGACGATCGTCTACACGAAAGGGCGAAACGCGCAGTTCGACAAGATCGTTCGATCAACGGGTGGCGGGTCCCTGGAGAACTATCCGGTCATCGTACTGGTGAACGAATTTTCGGCTTCAGCGAGCGAGATCGTTGCTGGCGCGCTCCAGGATCATGACCGTGCGTTGATCGTCGGCCGGCGAACGTTCGGCAAAGGCCTGGTCCAGATGCATTTCCCTCTTCCTGACGAAAGTGTTCTTCAGATGACCATTTCGAGGTACTATACGCCTTCCGGCCGGCTCATTCAGACGCCCTACAACGGAGGGAATATCGAATCGTATTACGAGCACAAATCGATCAGTGAGGCCACTTCGTTCAGCCTCAACGAATACATAGAAAGCGTACCGGACTCACTCAAATACTATACGGCCAACAAACGGGTCGTTTACGGCGGCGGCGGAATACTGCCGGACTATATCGTGCCCGTCGATACGTTGACGTCGAAGGCGGCCAGTGTGGTCCTCGGCAATATGCTCGATCAACTGTTCGTCCGCGAATGGTTCGAAGATCACGAACAGCAATACCGCGACGAGTGGGGCGAGGACAAACAGCGGTTTATCGACACGTTCGAGGTGGACGAAGAAATCTGGCGGGCGCTCTGGACGTACGCGGAAGAGCACGGGATCCAGATTACCGAGAACGAGGCTCAGGCCGATCCCGAGGCCAACCTGTTTTCGCGGTCAGATGTTGAGTCTCAACGTGAAACGATCGAAGTACGGCTCAAGGCACTGATCGCACGGAACCTGTTTGGTCAGGGCGTTTGGCACCCCATCATCAACTCGATCGACAACGAGATCAGCGAGGCGATGAAGTTGTGGCATGAAGCAGAAGGATTACCAGGGTACCAGGAATAAAAATTTGCCCTCGCGCGCCGCTGATAGGCGAATTCATGACCGTATCGTAATATATACGGCTTGACTCTTACGAGCCACTTGAATATCCTTTATACAGTACGTGTGCACATTTAGCGGCAGCCAGCGCTGTTTTGATGGATCTTGAGCAGATCAAGGCGCTCCCGCATCGAGTGCGAGACCGGATTCGGAGACGCGTTGCGGGGAGGGAGTGCGCCCCGTCTACTCGTGCAGGTAGGTTTTTGGAGTGATCTGATGTGTACTGCTCTTCTTGAGCTGACTTCGGCAATAAAATTGTAAGTATTATAGAATAATCGATACAAAAGGCGTTTTTGAAATTGCCAATAACGCCTTTGCTGATAAGAATAGAAGAAAACAAGTTGGATGTGAGGCTTCTCCTTTAAGTCTAAAGCCAGCCTGTCGATACTCACTGTGCGAAGTAAACGGTAAACGGTCTGCTGCTCCCACCAGACCCTTTCCGGGCAAGCCGAAAGTACGCTCAACCTCTTTAGACCATGAACCGCTGCATTGTCTTACACGTATTCCGTCAAATATTTTGCTTCCTGATCTGTGGAACGTGCCTTTTTGCGGGTAAACGAGTCTGCGCGCAGGACAAAGCGTCTTTATTATCCGAGAACAGCTCCTTACCCGAGTCGACGGAAAGTTATCGAATAAGTTTCAGCACATCTTCCAAGGCGGTCACCGTCAGCTTTCCCCTTTCCGGCCCCCATAGTTTTTCGCTCCGTGCGGAGTATTTCAGGACCGCTTCATTGCCAAAGCTCACGGAGAAGCTCTACGATGTGGAGGCGGATTGGAAGTTTCGATCTATCCCAGTGACCTTCAGTTATACGTATGCGTTACCGAGCACCTCTACGAGGGTAGTGCCCGTAATCGGTGTGGGCATTGCTGCGCATTTCTTCAAAGAGACCCACATGGAAAACAACACGGCCAGTGTGATTCCGGGGTTCGTTGGGCCGAGCAGTATGGCCTTCTTCACCAACGGAACGAATCGTGATCGATTCGGCCTCAAGTACGGCGCCGAGGTTTCGCTGGGTGTACGAACACAGGTCACCAGGCACATCTTTCTGATGAGTCAGGGGCGGTACCGGTACGTTAACTGCTCCATCCAATCTCTGATGAGCAAATATGGATCAGGGCCCGTCAGTATCCTCGATTTCAGTGTGGATATCGGATTCGAGTTCTAGAAGGCCGTTGATACATTCCGTATCTCATCATTGCGCGCCTCATGGCTCACTGCGGCGTACGTCGTCAGTACGCGCCCTTTTTGCGCCCACGTGCCATACCGGCCTTACAACGTGATGGGTTCTCCCGCGCTGGGGAGGATGATCTCTGTGCCAGGATAAAAATATTTGATGTTGTCGGCCATCCAGATGCGCGCTTCCTGTTCTCCGTGGACCAGAAGAATGGTTTTCGGCTTGAGTTGTTCGACGATACGCAGCAAATCGCGGCGGTGGCTATGCCCACTGAATCGAAAGCGCTCGATATCGCAATTAACAGGTTGGGGGCCCGTGAGAGGGTCGAGGGTAACTTCCGAGCCGCGGCCTTTCTGGGCGGCTTCCAGCAGGTGGTAGGCGGGTGAATCTTCCTTGGCGTAACCAACCAGCAAAATCCCATTGTTTTCGTCTTCCACCAGTTCTTGAGCGAGCCTGTTCGAGATGGTTCGCTCGAACATCATGCCGCTGCTCATGACGTGGATGCTGGGCCGGCTCAATGCGTCGCGCGTCGCTTTCTGGCTACGCGGTAAACGTTTTTGCGAGACGCCGAACACCTGGAATTCGGGGTCGAGCCGGGGCGTCGAATACCGCGTTTTATCGTACAGGTCGGCTACGGCACGCATCGAGCCGGCGGTATACACGGGAATGTCCTGGGGGATTTTGCCTTTCAGCTTGAACCGGTCCAGGACTGCCAGGATTTCCTGGGCGCGCCCCAGCGCGAAAACCGGAATCAGTATGGTGCCATCCCGTTTGAGGATGCGCTGAATAGCATCGAGGAATCGTTCCTCCTCGAGCTTGCGCGTCGTCTGCTCGGCGTCGGGGTCGGCGCCCAGGGTGGTTTCGAGGAGAAGTATGTCGACCGGGGGGGGCGGATACGTTCCACCCGGGATGATATGCTGTGGGCGCAGATTGGTGTCACTGGTGTAAAACAGGGTGCGGGACGTATTGCCTTCTTCGAAGACGATCTTGACGCCGGCCGCTCCGAGGACGTGCCCGGCATTGTAGAATTGCCCCTTAATCGTTGACCGGTCGCGCATTCCCCTCAAAGGGAAAGCTTCCTCCAGTTCGTGGGTGAGGTACAGATAGCTGTACATCTCGAGTTCCTCTTCAGTGAACAGAGGTTCATGCAACGAAGAACCTTCGCGCAATTTCCTGCGCTGCAATCGGGCCGAAGCCGGGAGCAACAACTCGGCGAGTTGCCGAGTAGCCGGCGTCATGTGCACCGTCACGTGCGGGAACTCGCGGATGAGAATGGGAAGAGATCCCATGTGGTCATGATGAGCGTGAGTAACGACGACGTGATCGATATAGGCTTCCGGAAAGCGCTTCAGAATATCGAACCGCGGTAGGCTAGCGCGCCCTTCTTCTTCGGGATCGGCTCCCGCATCGAGAGATATACCGGTATCATTAATCTTGAGATAGAGACAACTGGCGCCAATGGCCTCTGTATCCCCCAGCGCAACAAAATCCATGAACGTAGTGCGTGACTATTGCATGTACCCCGATTTACTGGAGTATGTACAGGTTATTCAGTAAACGACCTAGGATTATAGAGATCCTTTACTACAACCGACGCCGGGATTCGGTTTCGGATTGCAAGATGGACAGCCGTTTCCCCGTTCTGAGCCTGCTCGACCGACAACTTTTGGAGTTACGGCGAGAGGTTCAGATCACTGGACGGGATCCAATGTCGGGATGGGTCGGCTCTAGATGGTGGGTAGCCGATCCACCCCAGATCTGCGCAGGTCGGGTAAGCGCGGGAGCCTGACCCTTAGGAGCAGCCGTTCTCTGCCCTTCAGTAGGGCGCATCAACAGCCGATCAGTAGTGAACGGCCCTTGGCAGCGCTTTGGCCTGGCTGATCCAATTATCTACCTGCGATTGAGCAGCGACCTGGCGAACCAGCTTCTTCGCTGCATTAATTTCCTTCATCCTGGTGTGCAGGTTTGTACCGTTGCGGGTAGCGAGTTCGGCAACCGTATCCACGCCGGCGGCTTCCAGCAATTCGGCGTATTCTCCGCCGATGCCTTTAATCCGCATCAGGTCTGCATGGTTTACAAACTTGAGGATCCGGGCATCGTCCACGCCGCTCATCTCGGCCATTTCTTTTCGGCCCTGCGGGGTAGCTCCTTTTTTAAGCAAGGATTCGGTGGAGCCTATCCCGGCCTCTTTTAACTTTGCGGCAAAGGTGTCTCCAATACCTTCAATCGTTGTCAATTTAGCCATTTCAGTATCCTCTCGATAGCTGGGTTGATATAAATAAGTGATGGTACGCAGGTTGTGCACAGCACCCTGTTTTGCCGGCTTTGAATGACTGCCTTGCAGCCGGTTTTTACCTATATGCGCGCTTTCAAAGCCGTCCGGGCAAAACGATTACGCACAGATGCGTAACATCCGTAAATAAGCCTGCTGTGCACATTCACGTACCATCGCCAAACCATGCACGGGCTGCCCGGGTGTGGGTCACATTCGGAACACGAGGTGTAAATCGGCGGGCCGGGGCGGTATAAGGGTGGGTTGGAAGGTCGCCCTGGCACAGGTTCGGCTCACCGATGTGGAAGGCAAACCCGGATGGAAGATGGTACATTTAGCGAATTAAAGCAAGGCGCTGGCTGATGCTATATGGACACACGTCTCAGGCTCTCATTCTCTTGAATTCAGATTATCGTTTCAATTCCTACAGGGTAAAGCAGGACGTTCGATTGCCCGGTAACGTTTCGCTTATTACTTTCAGGGCGTCACTAATTCGCTGGTGTTACACATCTGTGCGCCATCGTTCTGCCACAACGGCTTTGAAAAGGCTGAAACAGACGAAAATCGACTGCAACGCATGATTTCAAAGCCGGCTGAACGTGCTGCTGTGCACATCCTGCGTAACACGACTCATTCATCAACCTGAGGTGCAGACATTCATTATGGGACTTTTTGATTTTCTTAAGAACATCGGTAAAGATGTTGACGATGGCCAGGAAGCGGAACAGATTCAAAATCACATCGAAACGGCATTCAGCGATAAGATTAAAGCCCTCGATGTCGTGTTCGACGATGGCACGGTGACGCTCACGGGCGAGGCAGATAGTTTTGCAACAAAACAAAAGGCTGTTCTGCTGGCAGGCAACGTCAAAAAGGTAGAAAAGGTGGACGACCAGTTAACGGTTCAGGTGCAAGATCCTGAGCCCGAACCCAAGTTCTATACGGTAGAGAAAGGCGATTCGCTTTCAAAGATCGCGAAGGAGATTTACGGGGACTACCAGAAGTGGGAGGCGTTATTCGAGGCCAACAAGGAAGTGATCGAAAACCCTGACCTGATCTATCCCGGTCAGAAAATTCGCATTCCGGAGCTTTAGACGTCCTCGGTCATTCGTCTGGTTTCGTTATTCGGGCCGGTCTTTCCCAGGCGGGACGACCGGCCTTTTTACTGGCAATGGCTGCATGGACTCGAGTCCGCTTCCCGTTCTATGACGGGTTCACTGGCGGACGCCCAGGTAACGATAGGGGGACATCGGGTTATTGAGTATGAGTAATGCCTGTGCGGCGCGGACCCGTACAGCCAGGGAGGGATCCTGGCCGACCATGGCCAACAGGCGTGTATTTTCGTCGACCAGCCAGGCTTCAGCGGCGGCAAAGGCGGCCCTGGACCGCAGCGTAGGATCTCGATGGGTCAGGTACGCCCTGAGCTTTTCGCGTGAGGGCGAGTGGTGGAAGATGGATAGAGCGCGGAGCATGTATAGCTTCTCGAGATCGGTGGGGGCCTCGGCATAGTTGATCAACAGGGCGCTGGTGTCGGTTTTGGCGGCGCCTAAGACAGGGATGATGTCTGCCGCTGCTATCCGGTCAACCGGGTCCTCGCTGTGCAGGGCTTGCCGGATTAAATCGACGACGTCTTTTCCCTGGACGATAGCCAGCGTGCCGGCCGAGTACAACCGGAGAGGCTCCTGCTGTGCGTCTTCCAGGGTGGCTTCCAGAAGGGTGGGATCGCCGATGTCCGCGACCTGGAATAAGTTCTTGGCGGCAGCGAGCCGGGCGTCCGGATTGTCGGTCAGGAGTAAATCTTGGAGCATGACGATCGCATTCCGCTGCCCGGCGCGAACGAGGGTTCGGGCCAGGCCGGCTTGATACACGGGATCATGCTCGTTTTCGAGCCGGTTCATGACGACCGGGGTTGCGTCAAATCCGTAGCCGGCCTGTATAAGCGCCTCGGCGGCGTGGACGGACGTGGGAACGTCTCCGGTGCGAAGGCCTTCGCGAAGCACGGTCATGCATTGGTCGTGTTCGTTCGCCGTCAATAGATATACGGGCGGAATCTCCTCGGTCGTTTTGCATCCGCAAATCAGGATGGACATCGCACAGGCAGCGAGCCAGGATCCGGGCGTAATCAGCATGCGATCAAGAATGGTCATGCGTTTCTTCCTGTAAGAAGGAGTATAATTGTACGGTTGAACAGGGAATGGGGGGAATCTTCTCGATACGGTCCGGGCAGGGATCAGGTCAGAATCCGTTGCAAGAAATAGATCAAAAAGCGGTCCGTCCAGTGCCAGGAATGACTGGCGTTTTGATCGAATATCATGCGCTGGAATCCGACAGAATGGCCTTTCTCTTTCAACAGAGTGATGAAGTGTTTCGTACGGTCCTTATTCCCTTTGTTTCCATCACCAGCTGCGCTCATGATCCACCATACCCCTGCTGGATGGTCTGTGGCAAGGTCGATCTGTATGAGTTTATCCGTAGGGTTCCAATCTCGCAGGGTTCGTTTTATTCGCGGCTGGCCGAAAGCGGCGTCGAACAGGGGGTTTTCGCACCAGATCGGGTCGTTGAAGGGTTTGCGGGGGTGTTGCCTCGGGTCGTTGTGTTGCGGCCACATGAAAAGTCCGTCGTAGATACCGAGGTGGGAAAAATATCCGGCGTAATGGGCGCCGAGCAAACTCACCGTATATCCACCCAACGAGAACCCCGAGGCAATGCGCAGTGCGGAGCGTGTATCACGGTACTTCTTCTCGACCCAGGGAAAGAGCTCCCGGGTTAAATAATCCCAGAACCGGCCCGTTCCCAGACCCAGCTGGGCAGGAGACCATTTCCCCTGCATGTTGATGCCGAGGGAGTGGATATGGTTGTTATTGCTTGTCAGGCCAGGCATAACCACGATGAGCGGGGGCAGCGTCTGTCGTTCGATGAGAAGGTCAATGTCCTCGATTGCTGTGCTGGAATGGCGAGATGAGTCCTCGCGGATGTTCACCCATTCTCGCTCGTGGCCGCGAAAAAGATATAGGACGGGAACCTGCGTCAGGGAGGCAAGGCCGGCTGGTTCGTAGACATAAAACGATTTGACGTAGCGTAGATGCCGGGAATATAGCTTGTAAGAGCGGAGGCGCCCTCTGAGCGATTGCCTGTGCCGTTGCAGGATGGATTTCTTGATGGCCTGAGGCATGTTGTTCTTACCGGTCCGTCTCAGTGTATGGCGGGTTGCAGGGTGTTATGCGCCCTGGACAGGAAGTTGGGCAGGATCGTCTGATACGTATGGGTCAGGTATTCCGGGCGCCGGAGCCGTTCGATGATCTGATGATAGCGGTCTTCTCCATGTTGGTCCACGATGTTCTCTTTTCGTTTGGCGTCCTGGAAATGGAGCAGCATGCCTGGAGGGTCGGCTTCGGGATGAAACTGGACGCCCACCATTCCGGGATTCAACCGGATGCCCATCAGCGCCCGTTCATACGCATCGACGGCCCTCGGCTTCTCGATCGCAATAACGCTGGCTCCGAGTTCTGCGAGGCGTTCCCTGTCGGGATTGATCACCTGCCAGTGGCGGAAGTCAGCCGCATAGAAGGGATTCGACAGGTGCTCGAACAAAGGATCCCGCTTGCCATCGGTAGTCTGATGGGTTTTGAAAATGCCGAACGATTCCGACTCCCGTTCGATGACGGTCCCCAGCCCGAAGTGCCGGCACATCATCTGAAAGGAATGACAGATGAACATCACGAACTTGGGGGTATTGCCGTCAGCCGTAGAACGGGTGTTGTGGTTCCAGAGGGCATCGATGAGCGTAAAGAACGACTGTTCCCAGGGGAGTCCCTCTCCATCAAAGGGGCTTCCGGGGCCGCCCGAACAGATGAAAATATCGTAGCTGAGATCGGGCGTTTCATTGCGAAGACGCGTTTCGAACCGCTCGAAGGCCATTGCACCGGGATGCACGCGGCGTTTAAAAGCGTCCACGATCTCCGTGATGGCGCGAATGCCCTGGTTGGGCTCCCCGTTGTAGAGATCGAGAAGTGCGATCTTAATCGGCCGGGTGGTGGCTGGCGTCTTCATACGTATGTCTGAGAATAAACATGGGAAGTGAATCCCCGCCGGCCGTGACGTTGGCGAGATTCGAGGAGGACGTCCGGGTGAGACAGCCCCCCATCAAAGGGCCATTTAAATAGGGGTCCAGGTCGATGACGGTTGGAACCAGCGACCAGGAAGATCCTTGCTTCATTAAGAACGGTTCCTTGTGGATGTTGACGACTTCTTGGACTACGAACCGGCTGCGCGTGGCCTGATCGATGGCGTCGTCCCATTCGTTTTGGGATGCCGAAAAACCGAGCGTCACTCCTTTGCCGCCGTATTCGTCGTTGGGCTTGATGACGAAATACTTTCTGTTGTTGCGAACGAAGTCCAGAAGGTCGATGCGCAGCCCCCTGAACGTCGTCTGTTCTTCGCGAAGCATACGCGTCCAGGGAATATGCTGAACGATCGCTTCTTGTTGCTCCCGGGACAGACTACGGGTATACCGCTCGTCCGTAAGGAAACTGAATATAGCCTTTTTATGGACCAGCTTGGTTCTAAACGTGTTCACGTAACACGTCTTCTGGGCAATGTATCCCTCCAGGAATGCCTTGCATTCGTCTTTTAGTTCGTAAAACTCATTCAGGAGCAAGCGCCTGTACAGAATATCGATCCGCGTATTGTCGGCATAGATCCATCCGTCCCTGCATTCGAGATGGCGTGGATCCGCTATCAGGCAGGTATACCCCAGTTGCTGAAAGTGGTTTTGCATGAGGCGGAATTCGTGGATGGTAGGAACGTCCAACTTATCCACAATGGCCACAGTGGGCTGTCCTTCCTTGCCATCGAATTGCTCGTGGTAAATGAATCTCAGGGCAGACATCGTGTGCTCCAGCGGAGAAATGAAACGCACCGGGTGCCTCTTCTCGAATTCCTGGAACAGGGGTAGGGATCGGTAGATTTTGCCAAGCTCGTGCAAATAGGCGACGCCGGCCGGGTTTTCCCCGTTGATCTCGACGAACTTAAACGAAGTACGCGTGAGGAAGGCATCCATCCGGGACAGCGCCGAGAGGCGGATGATATTGGTAGGGATAGACGCCAGCTCGATCTCCCATTCTTCCATGCCCAGGTCGTCTTTCAGGGTGTGCCTGTTGTTGAAATGGCGCGCTGCAATCTGTAAAACGGCCTGACGGATCAGGTAAACGGTATCCTGGATGGCATTGTAATTAGCCTCGGTAATGAAAGTAGGTCGTAAACTCTTTGCGAGAGGCCTGGCGCCAAAGGTCACCTTCCGCTCGATCTGTTCGCCTTGCAGGTGTTCGAGCTGACGCTCCGCTTCGGCAAGGTTGCTCTCGATGAGTGCATGGTAGTCGATGATGGCCTGCTCGAGTTGATGACCCATAATGGTAAGCTGTTCTGGTAGGTTCTCCACGCGCCTCCAGAACTGGAAGAAACGCCGGCGATGGTCCAACAAGGTTGTCAGTGAATTACAGATGTTGCGCCTCCGGCGCGTACCATCACTGAATTAAACGGATCTTGAAGAAGGAGGCTCCAGGTATCCGTTGGCGGTAAAGGGCAACGGTGCCGATCTCGCCCGCGTTTGTTCTACGAGAAAGGCTGCTGCGGTACGGATGACCCATTCGTAACTTTCGAGACCTACGGTATGATAGTCGGCGTCTGGCGCCGGGTTCATGAAGTCGATGGCGTAGGGGATGCCGTCACGAACCGCGAATTCCACGGTGTTGAGGTCGTAGCCGAGGGCCCTGCACAGGGCGAGCACGTCGCGTTCGAGCCGTGCAGCTAAGGCAGACGGAACGGGGGAAGGGTCCACGTCTACGTATCGAGCTCGTGCGTTGCCCGCTCCCGGGTTGTAGCGCATGATGCGTACTTCTGTTCTACCTATTCCGTAACACCGGAAATAGTCTTCGAACTCGATGCCCTCTTGGAGCATCATACAGTCCGTGCCCGATTCATCGTAAGCGGCGAAGAACGCATCGGGCGTGTCAACCCGGGTCACGCCTCGCCACCCTCCCCCGTCGTGCGGCTTCAAAAAAGAGGGGAAGCCGACGTACCCGAATACGGCGTCCCAGTCAACGGGGTGTTTGAGGTTTCTGTACGAGTGGGCCGTGGTGTTGGGCAATTGCTCCTTGTGGGGGAGAATGACCGTTTTAGGCACGGCGACGCCGGCCGCTTCGGCGATGACGTTGTCGATGAATTTGTCATCGGCGCTCCACCAGAAAGGGTTGTTGACAATATAAACGCCTCGTAAGGCCGCCCATTTCAGATAGGACCGGTAAAAGGGGATTTCGTGGGAGATCCGATCCAGAATGACGGCATATTCACAGTCCGCGTCCATACGTACGTGATCTAAAAGGATGAACTCTGCGTGGATGCCTCGGTCGCCGTAGATGTCGTTGATGTGGTGAACGAGTCCGTCTGGAAAGGTCGTTTCCATCCCCCTCAAGATGCCGATTTTTCTTGCGTTGGTTGCAGACATAGTAGATTTGACGGTGGGTTTTAGTAAACAGACACGCCGCACGGGGTCCCGTTCAGTTCGTTTCAGCCAACATGTTTTCGTACCAGGTTGGACCACCAGGGCCAATCGTGCCCGAAGACGCCTGCTTCTACATCCAGAGTATGGCCAATCCCTTTCTGGTTCAGCAGGGAACTCATGTGAAAATTGGCGTCTTTGCACGGGTCGTACTCAGCCGTGCTCAGAATTATGTGATTGCGCCTGATGGCTTCGAGAACGTTATGATCCGCCAGATTGGGGAGATAATCAACCGGTGAGCTGAAATAGACGTCTTCGTTGTAGAAGCCGTCGAGGCGCGACTTGATGTCGTAAACGCCGCTGAGAGCGATCAATTTTCCGAAATCCCAGGGACGCTTGAATACCAGGTTAGCCGCGTGATAGGCGCCAAAACTGGCCCCTGTTGCGATGATGAATCGCTGCCCGCTCGAATGCTGAATGAACGGAATGACCTCTGTGAAGACATAATGTTCGTACTGTTGGTGGCGTTTTATTCGGGTGTAGGGATCTACACCCCGGTTGAACAGGCTCTCGCCATCCACCGAATCGATGCAATAAATCCGATTATGACCGTGTGCGAGCTGATGATGCATCGCGTTGATCATGCCGAAGTCTTCCCATTCATGAAATCTGCCGAGGCTCGAAGGAAAAGCGAGCATAGGAGTTCCGCTGTGCCCAAAAACCAGCAACTCCATCTCACGGCCCAGGCTGGGGCTGTACCATGTGACGTACTCTCGGTGCATAATACTCAGGTGGCATTGAAGAGCGAATGATAAGTATCTTAGGGCGTGTGGACCTTTGGCGGCGTCAGCGCTTTTTTGATGGATGTCTACACGCCCTGGTGGTACGCGAACGGTGCACAGCCGCTCAGGCAGGCCCTGTGCGCATCCGGCGCGTAACATCTGTCAGGAGTACTGTACGCAGTTTTCTCCTACGATCCGTCACAGAATAATACGTGCGTAACCGCTGAATTCCTAATCTCCGCTCGGGGCAGGATCAGCACGATTCATGTATCAGCAGGAGTTGGCCGCTATGGTGCTCGAGCCCGTATGGACCCTGGTCAGGGACCTTGTATTTAGTCTTCCTTCCTCGGAAGAGCTCTTTAATCCCTACCGGGATCGATACGATGACCTCGACGTTCCCGGGGCAGATGGAATTCGCCGTGAGAACTTGAAGGTCTACCTCGAAAACTTCGACCGGAACCCTCGAGTTTTTCTTCTGGCCGAGGCGCCCGGTCCTTGGGGATGCCGCTTTTCGGGGGTTCCACTGGTTAGTGAGGCTCAACTGGTCGATCCGGATTTCCCCGTTCACGGTAGAGCGACAAGTCTACGCAGCGAACCCTATTCCGAGTATTCTGCCCGGATCGTATGGCGCGTGTTGATGCCCTGGTTTCCGCGGTTTTTTATCTGGAATACCGTCCCACTCCATCCGCACAAACGAAACCACCGGTTGTCCATCCGGACGCCCAGGGCGGCAGAGGTGAAGAAGTGCCTGGGGATTGTGGAGGCGCTGCTCGAGGCCATCGAACCCGACCTGATTCTCGCAATCGGGCGCAAAGCCGAGTATGCCCTGGGGCGGATTGGCCGGCCGTGCGTATACATCAGACATCCTTCGCAAGGGGGCGCCCTGAAATTCGAGGAGGGTGTCCGGAATGTGATCGCACAACGGGGCCTTTGACCCCCGGCGCCCCCCTTCAGACCAGCGATGTGAGAAGGAATACCGTTCTATACTATACCCGCATGGGATAACCTACTGAACCATCGAATTCATGTCTGATCTCTTTGAAGAAGCGGCGCAACGGTTTCGCATCTCGAATGCACCTCTGGCGGACCGGATGCGGCCGCGAACCCTCCACACGTTTATCGGTCAGCAGCATATCCTCGGCGAAGGAAAGCTCCTTCGACGAGCGATCGAAGCAGATCGCATCGCTTCGTTGATTTTCTTCGGTCCGCCAGGAACCGGAAAGACCACCCTGGCTCGCATCATCGCCAACACGACGTCCTCCCATTTTCTGTCCCTGAATGCCGTGCTGGCCGGCGTTAAAGACATCCGAGAGGCGATCAAAGAGGCGAAGCAGCGGTTGACGCTCCATCACCAGAAGACCATCCTCTTCGTGGATGAGGTGCATCGGTTCAATAAGGCCCAGCAGGACGCCCTCCTCCCTCATGTGGAGAACGGGACCGTCATTTTTATAGGGGCCACCACCGAAAATCCCTACTTTGAGGTCATCAAGGCGCTGGTGAGCCGGTCGAGAATATTCGAACTCAAGGGGTTGACCGAATCTGATCTGTATGCCGTAGCTGAAATGGCGTTGAGGGACAGAGACCGCGGCTACGGAAAACGTGAAGTGGAAATCTCACAGGACGCGTTAGATCATCTGGTGTCCACCGCCAATGGCGATGCGCGGTCGTTGTTGAATGCGCTGGAGCTTGCAGTAGAGACCACACCGCCTGGCGGAAAGGGAACAATCGAAGTAACCCTCCAGGTCGTCGAGGACAGCATACAGAAGCGAGCCGTTCTATACGACAAAGAAGGGGATGCTCATTTCGATACGATCAGCGCGTTCATCAAAAGCCTCCGTGGATCGGATCCGGACGCGGCTCTCTACTGGATGGCCCGGATGATTTATGCCGGAGAAGATCCACGGTTTATTCTCCGGCGTATGATGATCTTCGCCGCAGAGGATGTCGGGCTTGCGGATCCTCGGGCGCTTCAGATGGCGGTAGCGGCGTCGCAGGGCTTTGACTATGTAGGGATGCCTGAAGGGCGGTTCTTGCTGGCCGAGTGTTGCCTGTATCTCGCTACCGCGCCGAAAAGCAACTCGACCCTCGCTTTTTTCGACGCACTGCATTATGTGGAGAAAGAACATACCTCGGAGGTCCCTGATCCGATTAAAGACGCCAACCGGGATCGGGAGGGATTGGGCCACGGTGAGGGGTACAAATACCCTCACGCCTTCAGGGATCATTATACCCCGCAACAATATCTGCCCGACGACATGCAGGGCTTATATTTTTACAAGCCGGGTACGATAGGATACGAGAAAGAGATCGGGCAGCGATTGGACAGGCAACGAGAACGCGATCTTGAGGACGACTTTTCCAAAAGGCTGGACCGGTACCGGGCTGGTGGTGAAGAGAAAGCCGGTCCGCATGCCTGAAAACAAAAAGCCGGCCTTCATGAGAAAGCCGGCTTTGAGTATGCTGCTTGCCCCCCGGTTTTAGCAGCAATCTTGACAAATAAAAATCTTTACGTATCTTCGGAATACTCTGATGGTCGAAGCCCGACCGGGAATGTCCCGGTCGGCCCTCTTCCACTGCTGCTTGCCCCCCGATTAAAGCAGCAATTCCGAAAAAATCGGTATTGTAGCTGAAATTGCGCTGAAGAAGGATGAAGGCCGACTGGGACGTTCGTCCCAGCCGGTCCTCTACCATTGCTGCTTGCCCCCCGATTTAAGCAGCAATTGTCTTTGCTGACTGTGTAGAAGAGCTCAACTCCAGGGTTGAATGACCGCTCTTCTATGATACCAGAGGCATTTGCAGGGTTGAAGGCCGACTGGGACGTTCGTCCCAGCCGGTCCTCTACCATTGCTGCTTGCCCCCCGGTATTAGCAGCAATTTCAGAAGATCAATGTCTCAAAGAAGCAATGCTAGTTTGTCTAGCGAACGGTTCTAATTTACCGTGCTCATCGTATTTTCAGCTTCTACCTTAGGCACTGCGGTTCTGCACCTTTGGCGCATTCACCTCCTCGCTATCGGCTTATGAGTGGACTTGTCCAGTAAGCTGGATCTTCACCCCTGCTTGGCTTCTTCTGCATCTTTAGCCAATTTCGTGCCTCACAGGAAAAAATTGCAGGTGTGGCGGACTTCTTTTCCCTTTTTTGGTGAACCGGGCTTAACATGACCCCGGTCGGCGACGATAAAACTAGAAACCTGTTCGGGGCGCTGTCTTGACTGGATAGCGTGATTGCTCGAACGGTCTACATACAACCGATTCATACCGGTTGCCGGCCCAAATCCGTAGAATTTCTCTATTGCTGTAGAAGTGCGGGACGGGGACCCCGCCCACCTAGCGGGTCTCCGTCCTCTGGCAGATGTGCTACATACATGATTGGTGTGGTCGATTTGATGGGCAGCACGTAGTAGGATTACACACCAGGCCGAGAAAATGGCCACGCAGCCCGCCTCATATAGAAGGTGCTCTTTCTGGATCGCATCAGATTCTGAGAGACGTTGAGAGAAGTGCAAGGGACGGTGGCTCTACCCCTCCAATGGCCACCGTCCCTGACATGTGAGATGTGCTTTCGCCTTGTGTAGGCGTGATCATGGGTATAGTATACGGCTTGTTGCACCGCCGGGTATACTACCGCGGTTTGAATGTCGCTGGGGTCGAAGTAGCGATGAGGAATGGGCCTTCAGGTCTATTGCAAGGCTTTCACGTGGGCAGGTATTATCCGAACGATGCAATAGCGAGAGAACGAGCAACGGAAAAGCGAGATCGGAATCTCCGACGGTTGAGACGTGGAATGGTTGGTAACGCGGAATCTGGGGTGAAGAAGTGCAGGGACGAAGGTACTACCCCTCCAAATGACCTTCGTCCCTTATTAGATTTGCAATAGATCTGCGTCTCGATTAATGTCTTACACTAGAATAGACGCTTGATGTGGTTTAATAATACGTCGTTTTCTCAGAGCGAGTGTAGTACTCCGAGTGCATTCGAATGGTACTGAAGTAGTATTGAGCGCCCCTCCCGTGAGTTTGGACATCATTGTTTCGGTGTTTACATTAGCGCAACCCGGCAATCCGAGACGACACCGATATTCCGTTGAACCAGGTTCAGCTCCAGCCTGGATAAGTGCATGCATTTTTGGTCAACCATAGCCTCCCGTATCGACGCGTTTAATGAATACATTGGACGAAAAGTATACTGGCTTTCTTTGTTCATGGTCCTGGTAGGTGCCTACAATGCGATAGCCAGATACCTGGACCGGATGACGGGATGGGGGATGAGCTCGAATACCTATATCGAGCTGCAGTGGTATTTGTTCAGCGCATTGTTTCTTCTGAGTGGGGCTTATACGCTGAAGCACAACGGGCACGTTCGCGTCGATGTGTTCTACGGCCGTTCCTCTGGAGAAAGAAAGGCCTGGATCGACCTGGCGGGTACATTCCTGTTTCTCATTCCCTTCTGCCTGCTGATGCTCGTGATGGCATTTCCGGCCGTGGTCAATTCCTGGGCTGTATGGGAGATGTCTCCCGATCCCGGCGGCCTGCCGCGTTATCCGGTAAAATCGATGATCCCGGTCGCTTTTGTTCTCGTCTTGCTCCAGGGCATTTCGATGGCGATCCATCAGATACGCCGGCTGCGGGGCGGCGCTGCATTCGGGGATAACGAAGGAAAGCGGAGGGAGGCAGCGAATGAGTCCTGACCTGCTGGCTCCCCTCATGTTTTTTGTCGCCCTCGCCCTCATTTTTATCGGGTACCCGGTCGCCTTTTCGCTCGGCGGCACGGCACTCGTCTTCGCGCTCATCGGGGTCGAAGCCGGCCTGTTCGACTGGAATTTATTGCTGGCTCTGCCAGACCGGGTCTTCGGTGTCATGTCCAATTACGTGCTGCTGGCCGTGCCGTTTTTCATCTTCATGGGCACCATGCTGGAGAAATCCAGGCTGGCTGAGGATTTACTGCAGACGATCGGTCAGCTCTTTGGCTCCGTGCGCGGCGGGTTGGCACTGGCGGTCGTTTTCGTCGGCGCCTTGCTGGCTGCCGCCACGGGGGTAGTGGGCGCTTCTGTCGTGGCGATGGGGATGATTTCCTTGCCCGTCATGCTCCGATACGGCTATTCGGGGACGCTGGCTGCCGGGGTCATTTCTGCGGCCGGCACACTCGGACAAATTATCCCGCCCAGTGTGGTGCTGGTTGTTTTAGCAGACCAGCTGGGCATCTCGGTCGGTGATCTGTTCAAAGGCGCTCTGGTGCCGGGCGTACTGTTGGCCACGCTCTACGGGGTGTATACCGCGGGCGTAGCGATCGCGAGCCCCCGGTCGGCCCCGGCATTGCCCGAAGCAGAGTGGAGCATGCCGGGGAAGGAATTGCTCCAGCGAGTATTACTGGTCATGCTGCCCCCGTTGTTTCTCATCCTGGTCGTACTGGGGAGCATCTTTGCCGGCATCGCGACGCCGACAGAGGCGGGGGCGCTGGGCGCTGTGGGGGCGATGCTGCTTGCCCTGGTCAACCGCCGATTGACGAAGAAGGCCCTCAGGGAAACGATGGAGGGTACGACGAGGCTCACCTCGATGGTGCTTTTCTTACTGATCGGCTCTACCGCTTTTGCGCTGGTCTTCAGAGGATTGTATGGCGACCTCTGGATCGAGGACTTGCTGACGAACCTGCCGGGCGGCGTCGTCGGTCTCCTCGTGGTTGCCAACATCACGATATTTATTTTAGGCTTCTTTATCGATTTCTTTGAGATCGCTTTTATCATCCTGCCTCTTCTCGTGCCAGCGGCCTCAATTCTGGGCATCGACCTCGTCTGGTTCGGCGTCATGATTGGGATGAACCTGCAGACGTCCTTCCTGACCCCGCCCTTCGGATTTGCGCTATTCTACCTGCGCGGGGTCGCCCCTCCGGAGTTGACGACAACACAGATATATAAAGGAGCTATCCCCTTCATCGCCATTCAATTAATTGGTCTCTTGTTGATTATATTGTTTCCCGAGCTCGTGCTCTGGGCGGTTTGATACCCACTCGTGTAAACTTCACGCCCCGAAAAAAGGCCGTGTTGTATACGGTCGGGCACGCCGCGTTTTATGATGTATTCTTTTTCTTTTCTTTTGATTATGCGTTATCGAGTGCCAATACCTTACCTGTACGTTGTTCTCATGGCCTGTCTGCTCGGTCTACCGGCCTGCGACCCGCCCGCGGCAGACGAGGCCCGTGCTCCAGATCGTCCCAATATTCTCTTTGCTATTGCGGATGACGTCTCGTTTCCTCATATGGGGGCCTACGGTACAGACTGGGTATCTACGCCGGCTTTCGATCGGGTAGCCCGGGAGGGGCTGCTTTTCACGCGGGCCTATACACCCAATGCCAAATGCGCTCCGTCGAGATCGGCGATACTGACCGGACGCAACTCCTGGCAACTGGAAGAGGCTGCCAACCACTGGCCTTATTTTCCGGCGAAGTTCAAGACCTACGTGGAAGCCATGCGAGAGAACGGATATTTCGCGGGCTATACGGCGAAAGGCTGGGGTCCGGGTGTCGCACTCGACGAGGAAGGCCAGCGTAGAGAGATGACCGGAATGGCCTTCAACGAGCATACGCTGGAACCGCCGGCTGCGTATATCTCGAGCAACGACTACGCCGAAAATTTCAGAGCTTTTCTTGACGCTCGCCCCGCGGAGGACCCCTTTCTCTTCTGGTACGGATCCCTGGAGCCGCATCGCGCCTACGAATTCAGAGCCGGCGTCGATAAGGGCGGCAAATCGTTGGACGAGATCGATGAAGTGCCCGGATTCTGGCCCGATATCGATTCGGTACGTATCGATATGCTGGACTATGCGTTCGAAATCGAGCATTTCGATCGACATTTGATGCGCATGATCGAACTACTGGACGAACGCGGCGAGCTCGATAATACCCTGATCGTAGTGACCTCAGATAACGGGATGCCGTTCCCCCGCGTCAAGGGCCAGGGATACGAGATGGCGAATCACATGCCCCTGGCCATCATGTGGCCGGCCGGCATCCTCGACCCGGGCAGAACGATCGCCGACCTGGTAAGCTTCATCGACTTCGCACCCACTTTTTTTGACGTTGCCGGCATCGACCCGGCGACAGCCGGCATGCAGCCGATGCAGGGCCGAAGCATCATGCCGCTCCTGACCGAATTGGACACGCCCCCGCACCGCGATCACGTGCTGATCGGTAAAGAACGGCACGATATCGGACGTCCGCAAGACGTCGGTTACCCCATCCGGGGGATCGTTCAGGACGAATACCTCTATATTCACAATTACGAGCCCGATCGCTGGCCTTCGGGCAATCCTGAAACCGGATATCTGAATTGCGACGGGAGCCCCACGAAGACGGCCTGTATCCGCGCGAGAACCAGCGAGGAGACCAGAACCTACTGGGACGTTTCGCTCGGGAAGCGGCCGGCGGAGGAGCTCTTTAATATCGCTGAAGATCCTTACTGCCTGAACAACCTCGCCGAGATGGACCAGCATGCGGACCTCAAGAACCGTCTCCGCGAACGAATGGAAGCGGAACTGATCGCACAGGGAGACCCGCGCATGTCAGGGAATGGCGAAGTGTTCGATCAGTATGATTACGCGGACGAAAAACATCAGGGGTTTTACGAAAAGTATATGTCTGGAGAGGCTCTTGATGCCGGCTGGGTCAATGAGTCCGATTTCGATGAGCGCATCGAAGATGAATGAGGCTCCGATATATCCGAGAGGCATCCTCAGACCAGGGATTGCAGCACGGAGGGGTCGACCGCGTGACCACCGTCGAAGGTTATCAACTCGAAGGAAATTTGATTCGTCTCGAGTCGCTCGATCTCCTGCTCGAGCCGCTCCGTAGAGATATAGCTATCTTGATCGCCGACGACCAGCGTTGTATTCATGGCGCTGAACACGGGAGCATAGGTGGTCAGATCGAGATCCTGCGCGATGTCGCCGCCCCACAGGATCAGTCGATCGGCGGGAAACCGGCCGAGGGTCACCCATCGTGAGGCTGTGTTGGCGCCCTGTGAGAAACCGAAGACGACCGTTCGAGCGGGCTTGCCTACCCAATCGAATACGTAATTCGCAGTCTGGTTCAGGAAGGCCAGGTAGTCGTTGATTTCCTGCTCCCGGTCCTCTCGGGTCATCCAGCTGGCCCCGATACGCGACGGATTCCGCTTTACGTAGAAGCGGGAAAGAGCCTCGGGAGCGACAAAAAAACGCCCTTCATCCAGGATGTTCTCGAAGGGTTCGATAAATTCGACGGCGAGCTGACCATATCCGTGTAATACGAACCAGATTTCGTCGATTTCGGCCTGTCGAGCGCCCAGCGTAGCAAAACGGCCCGTACGATGGATCGGAATATGGTGTTGTCGGATCATGGGTCTTATCGCAAATGAGAATGCTCCTGTTTGCGACAAACAGGAGCATGATCGTCAGTTGACCTGGATGGCGGCATCAAGTCAGCAGTATGCAATTTTCGCCGCCAGTACTGTTTGGTTCGTATTCGTCGGCTGCCTCGTCGTTAAACCAGTGGGCGTCTTCCGTACGGTATCGGAATGCATATCGCTCACCGGGAGGCAGCGTCACCGATGCACTGTAGGTTTTGTTACTGCGTTTTTTGAGGACCAACGCTTCCGGATCCCAGTCGTTGAAATCCCCTACGACAGACACATGGCCCGCATGTCGGTGATCTTCGGGTAGAACAAACGTAACCTTTACTCCTCCTGACTTGGGTGCTTTTTGTTTGCGAATCATGGGTTATGGAAAAAATTTGATGCTGAGGGAAATTAGCGCTGTGGAAAACTTGTGCTGTGGAAAACTTGTGCTGTGGAAAACTTGTGCTGAGAGTTGAGTGGTGTGGTGAAGAAGCCTTCCGGATTGTGT